>JAPFDT010000019.1 GCA_026169815.1 Pseudogracilibacillus sp. | reverse complement strand
CTGTAAAAGTAGATGTAGCACATAAAGTGGACATACTCAAAAGCGGTGCAGATGATTATATTACGAAGCCGTTTAACCAAGAAGAAGTGTTAGCGCGTATAGAAGTTCAGTTTAGAAAATCAACATTAGTTGAAAGGAGCGAACAAGCTTGGCGTGCTTTACAATTAGATAGCGAAAAACGCCTAATCAGCTTGAATGAACAGACACTAGATTTAACAAATGCGGAGTTTGATATATTGTCTTTGTTTATCCAACAACCTGAACATGCCTTTTCAAAAAGAGAAATATACGAACGGATTTGGACGGGCCCATATGTTGGAGATGACAATACGATAAGTGTGCACGTTTCTAATATACGAAGAAAAATAGCTACCATTACTAGAGACGAGTATATTAAAACAATTTGGGGTATCGGATTTATGTTAGTGTAATTATCTTTATGATTTCTTTATGTTTTGCTTAAAGTAAATTAATGATTATTAAACTACACTACATATATAAAGTAAATGTAGTGGGGAGTGGCGTTATTACATGAATACAATTATTGAAACGAAACAATTAAGTAAACAATTTAAAAAAGAACCAGTAATTAAATCATTAAATTTTACATTAAATGAAGGGGAAATCTGTGCCTTAATAGGAAAAAATGGTGCAGGTAAATCAACCTTATTTAAAATGCTTGCTGGTCAAATATATCCTAGTTCAGGTGAGATGTATTTGTTTGGTAAAAGTAAAGATAAGCTGAACGATAGTAAAAAACGAATGGGATTTATGATAGAGGCTCCTGAGTTTTTCCCGGACTTTACAGCAATCCAAAATTTAGAGTATTTTCGTCAGCAACGAGGTGTTACGGAAAAACGTCGTATTAATGAAGTGCTTGAGCTAGTTGGGTTAACGGAGCAGAAGACGAAGAAATTTAATGCTTATTCAATGGGAATGAGACAACGTTTAGGAATAGCACTTTGTCTATTAAGTAGTCCGGATTGTTTGGTCTTGGATGAACCAATTAATGGCTTAGATACAGAAGGAATCAAGGACATACGAAATCTTTTATTAAAATTAAATCAAGAACATCATATTACAATATTAGTATCTAGTCATATTTTGACAGAGTTACAAATTATCGCTGACCGTTTTGTATTTCTGAAGGACGGAGAAATTGCGGAGGATATTTCAAAAGAAGCACTTGAGAAAAAGAGTGAAAAACAAATTTGTATTTCTGTTGATGATCAAGCGAAAGCAGTACAACTTTTAGAAAGAACATATCCAACGATTCAATATCAAGTCATGCCAGAACAATTGATTATTGTTTACAATTATATCGAGGAAGCGGGTAAGATAAATCGCTAGCTCGTTGATCATGATGTACGCGGAGCGGAATTCCGTATCGAATCCTATAAGTTAGAGGAATATTTCTTAGAATTAGTGGGGGAGAGCGATCATGATTAATTATTTAAAAAGTGAACAATATCGTCTGATGCGCAAGAAAACGTTACACCTAACAAGTGTGATTTGTTGTGCTTTAATTATTGGAGCAGCTTTAATACTCAATTATTTTGGCAGAAATGAAGTCGACTTTCCGTATGCAACGAGCTTTTTCTTTTATAGCAATGTTATAGGTGGAGGAGTTTTCCTTTTCATTATTGCTTTATTAGTGAATGGGGCATTAACTGGAAAAGATCTATCACTTTTAAAGCAATCAGTATCTTTTGGAATATCAAGACAGACAATTTTTTGGTCTAAGTTGTTGTTAACCTTAGGATATTTCTTTTTATTATGTTTGATTGGTATGGCACTCATGGTAGGACTTGGTGAAACTTTATTTCCTACTGATAAGGAGACCTTACGAAACTTTCTCCTTGCTTGTGTCAATATGTTCCCACTAGTTGTGAGTGGATTTTTCCTTATTCATGCACTCAGAATGAGCCGAATTGGTGAGGCGTACACGGTTGTAATTGTCTTGGTCATCTATACGATGTCAGATAGTATCGTAAATGTACTTTTTCGTCGAGTCGAAGGATTAACCGAACTTTATAAATGGATGCCAAGCGCATTATTAAATGACAATATATTGCAATATATGGAGAGTACTGTAACCTTTGAATGGAAATTTTGGATGGTCGGTATCGCCATGTCTCTTATTATATTAGCTATAGGAATT
>JAPFDT010000022.1 GCA_026169815.1 Pseudogracilibacillus sp. | reverse complement strand
TCCCGTTGGATATATTGCTCTCCCGTTGGATATATTGCTCTCCCGTTGGATATATTGCTCTCCCGTTGGATATATTGCTCTCCCGTTGGATATATTGCTCTCCCGTTGGATATATTGCTCTCCCGTTGGATATATTCCGCTTAAGCTGCGCTAAGCGGAATATATCAGAGAAAGTTGTTTAAAATTCAACAATCGTTACACCACTCCCACCTTCATTTTGTGCCCCAAGGCGAGATGATGTAACATGTGGATGATTGCGAATGAACTTTTCAACACCTTTACGCAGTGCGCCTGTTCCTTTTCCGTGAATTATTGTTACTCGGTTATGTCCTTGCATTAATGCTTCGTCTAGATATTTTTCTAAATCTGACATCGCATCTTCATAACGTTTACCACGTAAATCAAGTTCTGTTTTCACCCCTTGATTGGAACTCATTCTTACCATATGAGTTACAGCTGGCTCACTTTGCTCTGCATCTGCTTGCTTTTTAATAAAGGTTAAATCTTTTCGTTTGGCTGTTAATTTCATCATCCCTACTTGAATGACATATTCATGTTCATTTTTCTTTTCAACAATATGTCCTGGTTGCTGAATCGTACGATGTTTAATTTCATCGCCTACTTCTAATTCACGAGTTTCTGCTTTTGTAGTTGATTCTTTTTCTTTCACTAAATCAGGTTGTGCTTCTTCTAACATTTTCCTTGCTTCAATCCACTCATGTTCTTTCCATTGCGTCTGATCTCGCATGTGACGTACTTCATCTACAATAATTTCCGCTTCTTCACGAGCTTTTTGTAGAGCTGTTTCGGCTTTTTCTTCAGCTTGCTTATACAAATGATCACGCTCTGATTGAAATGCTTCCCATTCTGTCGTTAATTGTCGTCGTAACCTTTCACTTTCTTTTAAAATGTCATTTGTGTCAGCTAATTCTTGTTCAGCAGCTTTTTTACTCGCTTCTAATGCCGCAATCATATGTTCAACTTTTTTAGAATCAACACCGACATATTGTTTGGCATGCTCAATAATTTCTTCGTTTAAGCCAAGTCGTTCTGAAATTTCAAATGCATTACTTCTCCCTGGAACGCCCATTAATAAGCGATAAGTTGGACGTAAGGTTTCGACATCAAATTCAACAGATGAATTCATAACTGATTCTCGATTATAACCATATGCCTTTAATTCTGGATAGTGTGTTGTAGCAACTACCCGAGCTTGTTGGTCGATCACTTTATCTAATAAAGACATGGCAAGTGCTGCTCCCTCTTGAGGATCCGTTCCTGCACCTAGTTCATCAAATAATACGAGTGATTCTGCGTCCACTTGCTCCATAATGGATACAATGTTAGTCATATGGGATGAAAATGTACTTAAATTTTGTTCAATTGACTGTTCATCACCAATATCTGCAAACACTTGACGGAATACGCCTATTTCACAACCATCTTGTGCAGGCACTTGTAAACCTGATTGCGCCATAAGTACACATAGTCCAATCAATTTTAGAGTAACAGTTTTACCACCTGTATTTGGACCGGTAATAACAATTGCATGATAATCTTTTCCTAACTCAACATCGTTTGCTACAACATCTTCTTGTGCTATTAATGGATGACGTGCTTGTTTCATATTAATAAAGCCATCTTCATTCAATGTCGGCTTAGCTGCTTTCATCTTCTCAGCTAACCTCGCACGAGAAAAAATAAAATCTAACTCAGAAATAACGTCTAAATTAATCCGTAATTGTTCGGCATGTTCGGCAATTTCACCAGTTAACTTTTGTAAGATTTTTTCAATCTCTTGTTTTTCCTTAATATGTGCTTGTTGAATTTGGTTATTTAATTCAATAATCGCCCGTGGTTCAATAAATAATGTTTGACCTGATGAAGATTGATCATGGACAATCCCGCCGATCGCACCACGATATTCATGCTTTACTGGTAATACGTACCGTTGATTTCGAATTGTTACAATCGTATCAGACAACATCGAACTTTTCGAGCGCGTAAATTGATTTAAGCGGTCACGAATACTTGCTTCATACGACCGAATTGAGGAACGTATAGAACGTAATGCAGGTGAAGCATTATCAACAATATCCCCATAATCATCGAATTTACGTGATATATTATCTTCTAAATGACGTAATGGTATTAACTGTTCCATCAAAGCTTGTAATAAATCCGCATTTTCTTCAATTGTTTCGATAAAATTCTTTACATTTCGACCACAGTACAGCACTTGCAACACTTCTAGACATGCTTGGATATCTAAAGTACTACCAATTTCACTACGTTTTAAACTACTTGTAATGTCGGAAACGATTGAAAAAGGTACTGTTTTATCTAGTCGTAATATGTGTAACGCTTCATCGGTTTCGTCTTGTAATTTTTCTACATCAGCAAGTGTTGTTTTTGGTGTTATCTTTTCCGTAACAGTTTTTCCAACACTTGTCGCTGCTTCATTTGTCAGTAATTCAACTATTTTATGAAATTCTAACACGTGTAAAGTTCGTTCATTCATCTAACTGTCTCCTTGTAATCGGATTATTTATTACGATTTAAATGTGTGAGTAAGTCATTTAATTCCCAACTATTTAAAACAGATGACTTGTTAATCCAGCCTTTATTCGCTACTTGAACCCCATATGCCATATGTTCTAACATCGTCGTTCGATGTGCATCTGTATTAATCGCTAAAGTTACGCCTGCTTCTTGCGCTTGCTGTAACCAATGTGGCGCTAAATCAAACCGCATCGGATTGGCGTTAAGTTCAAGTACTGTATCCGTCTTTTTAGCAAGTTCAATTAATTTTTCCACATTAACGTCATAGCCATCTCTACGTCCGATAAGTCTTCCAGTCGGATGGGCAATAATATCGACATATGGATTATTTGTTGCCGTTTCAAGCCGTTTCATAATATCCGCTTCTGATTGATTAAAACTCGAATGAATCGCCGCAATAACGAGATCCATCTCTTGTAAAAAATCATCCGAAAAATCAAGCTCACCATTTGGTAAAATATCCATCTCCACACCTGCTAAAATATGGATATCTGGATATTTTTCATTTAACATCGCAATTTCTTCACGTTGTTTTCGTAATCTAGTTTCATTTAAGCCATTCGCAACTTGTAAAAATTTCGAGTGATCCGTAATCGCGATATACTCATAGTTTAACTTGCGCGCATATTGGACCATCTCTTCAATTGATTCTGCACCATCACTATACGTTGAGTGCATATGTAAGTCCCCACGAATCATATTACGCTCTAACGGTTGATAGCCTTGTTGAAACTCTGTTACTTCTCCCATATCTTCACGCATTTCAGGGGGGATAAAATCTACTTTAAAATGAGCGAAAAAATCTTTTTCTTTTTTAAATTGGAGTGTTTCATTTGTCGCTTCAACTTCTACTCCATATTCATTAATTTTCTCACCACGTTGTTTAGCCAGTTGACGCATAGCTACATTATGATCTTTAGATCCTGTAAAATGATGCAAAGTCGTCGTAAAGGCACTATCTTCTACTAAACGAAAGTCGACATTGACATCATATTCATCTGCTAATGTAACCGACACTTTAGTTGACCCACTTGCGATAACATCTTTCACATCATTAATTTGCAATAACGCTTCTTTTACAGGTTCTGGCTTATCTGTTGCAATAATAAAATCAATATCTTTTATCGTCTCGCGCATACGACGTAAGCTACCTGCTAAACTAAAGCGTGAAATATCAGGAATCTTCTCTAACTGGGCTTCAATATTATGTGCTAATTTTAACATATAACTTACTGGCAAACGTTCTGGACGTGAAGACTGCTCTTGTAGTGCTTGTAAAATATTTTCGACAGTTTTTTTACCAAAACCTTTTAATTCAGCCACCCTACCATCTTCACATGCTGTTTGTAACGTAGCTGCATCGGTAATTGCTAATTCTTTATATAAAGTTGCTAGACGCTTTCCGCCTAGTCCTGGTAATTTTAACAACGGGATAAGCCCACTTGGTACATCTTGTTGCAACTGTTCTAATGTAGATGATTTTCCAGTAGTTATATATTCTGTAATAAGGTCATTCGTACCTTTTCCAATGCCTGGTATCGTTGAAAAATCATCAATCTCTGCTAAAGACCGCTCATCTTTTTCCAAACTTTGGGCGGCTTTTCGGTAAGCAGAAATACGAAAAGGATTCTCACCTTGTATTTCTAAATAAAGTCCAATATCTTCTAGTAAACGGATAATATCTTTTTTCGTCATTTTTTGCATAATTACTGTTCTCCTTCCATGGAAAAAGACTGATTCAGCTCATCATCATGCATTCTGAAATCAGTCTTCCCCATTCTTTTATACGAGCTTACTTAACAATTCACTAAACCATAATGATTCAAGCCCACTTGATAAAAACGGTGTCTTTTCAATAATGACCTTCGCCACAAACGAACGATCAATAAGTGTTTGCACTTTATCAATCGGAACAAGTGCCATTAGTGATAATAAAATAAACATTATAAAATACACTTCGAAAAACCCTAAAATAGACCCTAACAACTTATTGATATGGCGAAGCACAGGTAATTGTGCAAGAAAATCTAACATCGAAGCAATAATTTGTAGGATGATTTTTGTTAGGAAAAAAATCAACACAAATGCTATTCCATTATAAAAAGCACTCTCTAGCGGCATTGTACTGTTAAACACAGCCCACATTGCACTTTCATTAAGTTCTGGGTATGGAATCCAATGGGCAAGGTAGCCTGCTAATTTTTTGTAATTAACTGCTGCTACAATAAATGCTATAATAAAGCCGACTAAGTGCATTAATTGTAAAACAAAGCCACGTTTTAACCCCATTAAAAAACCAAATAATAATATTAATAATAATAGTAGTGAAATCATTTATTTTCCTCTTCAATCATTGTTAAAAGTTCATCAAATTCCTCTTTTAACTTTATATAATCATTCATCGTATTAATTGCCGTTAAGACAGCCAATTTTGTCGCATCTAAATGTTTATTACCTTGATGGATATCTGTCATTTTCTCATTCACTAAATTAGCGACTAATTGTACGTGTTCTCTCGATTCCGTACCGACAATCGTATATTCACGATTTCTAATTTCAACTGTTATTCTCGTTCGCTTTTTATCAGTCAACCTCATGTTCCTCCTAGTGATCCAAATAACATCCACATAAAAAATCTTTCCTATCATGTATTTGAGCTATCATATTATATATAATACACACTTTTATACTAATAATGGTACAATTAATTTTAACATGAAATACAACATTTAGGAAACAGTATCGATTTTTTCTATGTGTAGAATGAATTTGGAGGAAAATATAATGGGTCAACTTACAATAAAAATGGATGAAACAACAATCAAAAAAATGAAAACATATTATGCAAAAAGCTTAGACAAATCCCCACAAGGTGCTATTTTTCGTGCTAGAACAGAGGCGGCAGTAATTACCGCATATCGTTCTGGAAAAGTTTTATTTCAAGGTAGTGATGTAAACGCAGAAGCTAATAAATGGCAAACAGGAAAAAGCCTCTCAACAGCATCTGCTCCATCACAGAAGCGCACGACACAACAACATACATCATACCGACCACCTAACTCTTTGTTTACAAGTAACCATATTGGATCTGACGAATCTGGTACAGGAGATTACTTCGGTCCCGTTACTACGGCTGCTGTATATGTTACATCAGAACAAATTAGTCATTTAAAAGCTTTAGGCATTCAAGATTCAAAAGCTATTAACGATCAAACGGTACAAAAATTAGCGAAAGAAATTGCGACATTAAATATTCCTTATTCACTTATGATTTTACATAATGAAAAATACAACCAAATCCAAGCACAAGGTTGGTCGCAAGGAAAAATGAAAGCAATGTTACACCATAGTGCTATTAATCGTTTACTCGATAAAATTGGTGAGGCACCATATGACGGCATATTAATTGATCAATTTTGCCAACCGAATGTGTACATGAATTATTTAAAGAGCGAAAATGAACAAGTTGCACCAAAAACCTATTTTATGACAAAAGCGGAAAGCTATTCCATCGCTGTCGCTGCTGGTTCCGTTATCGCTCGTGCTAGCTTTCTTCAAGAAATGGAGAAATTATCTAACGAGATCGGATTTGATTTGTTAAAAGGTGCTTCAGTAAAAGTAGACAAACTCATCGCCCAAATCATCCGCACAAAAGGTAAGCAATCATTAAATAGTGTAGCCAAATTACATTTTAAAAACACGGAAAAAGCGCGAGAATATATGTAGAGTTAATTGTAGAGCAATCTCAATCATTACGATGTGAGAGCAGCTTCCTTTTCAATTTCCCGGGTCATAGCAATTATCGACATTATTCAAGCTTTGAATGAAGCGATTTTAACAAAACATAACAGAAAACCCGAGTAAATACGATTATTCGCATTCACTCGGGTGGAGGGAAATATTTTATTTCCTCAATCACTCAATCTGAACCATCAAATCCATCTAACATAAACTCCATTAATCCTTCTACTACGTTTGTTGTCATCTGTAACGATTCTTCAATTGAAAAATTGAAATCACATATATCTAAATAAGGGAGGATAGCTCGTGCTGTAAGTGGGTCTGTCATCACTTCATTTGGGATACCACCTAACTTATCAAGCGCTCGTAAAAAGGCTTGTTGAGAATTGTATATCGTAATCGGTGAATCTGATATTTCATGGTAATACACTTCCCCAGAATTAGCATCCACTGCTAAAGATAAAAACGGAAAGAATACACGTCCGCCATCTTCATCTTGTAACGGCATCTCAAGCGGTAAAATTGTAAATTCAATCGAAACTACTAATCCTTCTTTCATTTTACTTAATCGTCTTAATTCTAATTCTGATAAAACTATCTCGTCCTCTTCTTCTTCCTCAATTAATTGTTCTACATCAACAATATGACTTACAAATGCTGTATCATCATTTTCCGTATTATCAACTTCTCGAAGTAAAATTTCCTCTTCATCTACAATATGAGGTATTTCTAAACCTGCCGCTTGTTCCTCTAGAACTTGCATTACTTCACGCATCGCAAGTCGAACATATTCTGCCTCATTTTCATCCATCTGCCACGGAAAAAAACTAGGACGATAACTTATAAATACCGGCCACGATTTCTTACCACGAAATGTTGTCGAATGTGTTTTTATTAAATTATATTCTACTTTTTCCAAATCAGTACGATCTTCAAACGTCATGATTAACACTTGTTCATGCTGCATACCGTCAAGAGCAATTTCATTTCCTGATAGTCGTTCAAGTAAAGCAAAGAATCCTTCCCAGCCAAAATATATTTCTAAACCAAAATCATCACCAGATTCACCAGTCACCCTACAAAATAAAAACGTATTTTCCTCAGGTTCTTTCACAACGAAGATATCTTCTTCCCCTAACACTTCCCAAGGCTTTTTTTGTAAAAATTCTTTTGCTTGAGCTAATGTTGTTTCCCATACTTCATTATAAGTAATATCTGCTGGCGGAATAATTTCTTGCGTGGAAGTTGGTGCGTCATTTTCCTCTGCACAAATAAATTCATCTTCATCATCAACGAAGAAATTTTCAGTAGTTGTTTTATATTCATCTAATTCATTATTAATTTCTCTTAAAAGTTGTTCATTGTTTTTTGCAACTAAATTTAGTTGACCTTCTAGCAATTCAAAGCGACTATCTTCTGGTGGAGCAAAATTTTCTGCTGCCGTACAAATCGGATACTCTATGCCTGCTTGTTTATCAATAATGTCCACAAGTTCAATTTCATGTGTCCAATCGTCACCAAAGTCATACACATACAATGCTTTGTCTTTTGGCCAAATAAACCAATCTGATAATCGTGCCTCTTCTACATCACATGATGAACCACCACTCGGACCTTGAAACATAGTTGATTCCTTTAACGTAATCGTTACTTTATTTTGCACTTTCCCATCAGACACATTCATAAAAAAAGAAAACAAATGACTGTTTGTCCAATCAAAAACGACTTGTAAAGTTTCATGAAATTCATAGAAAAACGTATCTTTTTCAATTTGCAGCGTACGCGAAACTGGTACACCGACATCTGTTAAAGTAATTTTAAATTCATAAATCATTTTGACACCTCTAATTTCGGTCTAGTTAGCACTTTTAATATTACTTTCTATCATACGCACTTTATAATGAAAAAGATACTCTAACTAATAACTAATCTTCCTTTTTATTTTGCATACCATTCGCTGCCGTTGCATGATCTAAATAACGTTTTAATTTAGTAGCTACTTTATTAAACACCGTACTAGATTCATAATTACCTTCCTCTGATTTAGTACCTGCTTTCATGCCTGTTAACAATTCGATACCTTCTTCGATTGTTTTCACTGCATAAATGTGGAACATGCCATCTTTTATAGCATCAACAACATGTCGTTTTAACATTAAATTTCTCACATTTTGATGTGGTATGAGCACTCCTTGCCTACCCGTTAAACCAGCTTGTTCACACACTTCAAAATAGCCTTCAATTTTTTCATTTACGCCACCGATTGGTTGAATCTCTCCTTTTTGATTCACTGAACCTGTTACAGCGAGACCTTGATCAATCGGTACATCTGCTAAACTAGATAATAATGCATACAACTCTGTACTTGATGCACTGTCACCATCTACACCACCATATGACTGTTCGAAAGTTAAGTTCGCAGTTAATGCAAGTGGATGTGTCTGCGCAAATTGTTCACCTAAATATCCGCTTAAAATATAGACTCCTTTATTATGAATATTTCCACTTAATTTACTTTTACTTTCAATATTGACAACTCCATTCTGCCCAACAAAAGTCGTCGCCGTAATTCGAGAAGGTTTTCCAAACATATATTGACCTGTACTATATACCGCAAGTCCATTTACTTGTCCGACTGTTGAACCTTCTGTTGCTATTAAAATATGTTTCTCGGCAATTTGTTCTTGCATTTTTTCAGCGATTAAATTCGAACGATATTCGTTTTCGCGAATCGTTTTAATGACTAAATCAGCTGTTACATACGAAGCATTTTCCATTTTCGCCCACGTATCCGCTTCATAAATAATTTCTACAATATGATTAAATTGTGTCGATAATTTATCTTGATGTCCGGCAATTCGTGAACTATATTCAACCATTTTCGCTACAGCTTCACGATCAAAGTGAAGTAAATCATTTGCCTTACAATGTGTATGGATGAAACTCGCTAAACGGCTCATATTTTCCACGCTGTAATCCATTTCTACGTCAAAATCAGCTTTAATTTTAAACAATTTGCTAAAATCCTCATCATAAAAATGAAGCACTTGATAAATTTCTCTATTTCCGATAATAATTACTTTTACATCTAATAGAATCGCATCAGGGTTAAGTGATGTTGTTGTCATTAAGCCTGCATGCTCTCCAATATTATCAATCGATAATTTCCTCGTATGCAATGCTCTTTTTAAGCCTTCCCATGCGTAACTTCTCGTTAAAATATCTCTCGCTTGAATAATGATATAGCCACCATTTGCCTCATGGAGAAAGCCTGGTTTTATTTTCGTAAAATTTGTTGCCATCATACCCATTCGATTTTCATATTCTACTCGACCAATTAAATTATAAAATGTTGGATTGTCTGCTGTAATGACAGGAGCCCCACTCGTCTCACTATGATCTACAAGTAGATTAACTTGATATTTAATCGTAAAATCAGATTGCTGTTTACTTGAAAGCAATGCATTAAGTGGATGTTGTTCTTCGTCATCAACTAAGAAATCACTCACATTTTTTAAAATGTCATCTTCTACTTCTTGTAAATAATCTAACACTACTTGACAATCAGCATATGAGTTGCGCATTTTCTCAATACGATGACCAATGGCATTGAGCGCTATTCGTTCATCTAGTTGTTCAATTCTTTTTTCTGTCTCTTCTTCTACATCTTGAAATTCTTTTGAAAATTTCAACACTTCTACTTCTAAATCAGCCGATTTTGCTTTTATTGCTGAGAGTTCTTCTTCACTTAACGATTTATATTGCTCTTCACTCATCGGCTTTCCTTCTTCATCTAAAGGAATAGAAACATAATCTGAACTTGACTGACGTACGACAAAGCCATGCGATTTTGCTAGTTCATTTAATCGTTCAAAAACTTTCCTACTCGCTTCTTTATGTTCACGTACAATCGAGGCACGTTCGGTTTGATATGCCTCTTCATTAAATGCTGACGGGATGTCAGTTAACATATTTTCGACTAATTTTTCCATATCTGCTTGTAATCGCTTACCATAACCGACTGGTAATTGTAAACTTTTCGGTTTATAACTATTAGAAAAATTATATACATAACACCAATCAAATAACTCTACATCTTTTTTTGCTATTTCATCAATTATTGAATGAGTAAAAGTTGTTTTTCCTGTTCCTGGTATGCCAGATACATAAATATTGTAGCCTGCTTTTTGTACTTGTAAGCCAAAACGCATCACAGTACTTCCACGCTCTTGACCAATTATTGTATTTAACTCAGGTACTTCTTCTGTCGTTTGAAACTCAAATACAGTTGGATCGACAATCTTTCTTAAATCATCTATATGAACTTCTGCTCGTTGCTTTAATGAATACTGCTCAGACCTCATATATATCCTCCTCCATATCAAACTACTTCCCTTACTACTATCTTACCACGTTTTCTACTATTAAAAACTCATTGTGTCGTTCAGTTATTATGTTAGGATAAGAATTAGGAGGGGTAAAAATGAACCGTTTATGTCATCAATGTCAAACTAAAATGATAGAAGACTGCACAGTAAATGTGGAAGGAGGCGCTTATGGAATTAAAATTACTCAAAAACGTAAAGGATTCTTTAATAATGTTTCTGCTAAACCCAAAGCAGCACTTTGCCCAAACTGTGGGTATGTCGCACTTTATGTAGATGAATTTAGCGAATTCAGTCAATAAGGAAGTGTTTCAATGTTATGTATGATTATCGGAAGTTTACTCGGTTTACTTCTTGCTTCTATTTTACTTTGGAAAAGATAATTGTACTTTCTCCTCTCATTAATAATATTTTCCACTATACCCTTAACATTTTTCATTATCGGTCTTTACACAGATGTACACATCGAATCCAATACGTCCGATGACCATACAGGTGGATTAGTTTATGCTTTTCTACTATATTTTGGCAGTATCATTGTCTATACAGGATCGCTAATTTTCTTATCATGGCTCGGTTTGATTCAATTAATCATTAACAAAAGGTAAAAAAGTAGTGCAAGAGGAAAGTCACTTGCACTACTTGAATAAAACTTATATTTAGGAAATTTCATCTGTTAAATTACTCGTTAACGTCAATTTAACTGTTTCCTTTTTATTATCTCGATAAATTGTTAACGTAATGTCATCACCAATTTCCGCTTCTTTGTATAAAAACTTACGAACATCTTTATCACTTTCAATCTCATAATCATTCATTTTAACGATAACATCTTCTTCTTGTAATCCAGCTTTTCCTGCAGCTGATGATGAATCAACTGACATAACGAGCGCCCCTGCTTTAATATCATCAGGTAATGACGGCATGTAAAATGATGGTAATGTACGAATGTCTTGTAAGCCAACCCCTAAATAAGCACGCTCTACTTGTCCGTTATCTCGTAATTGCTTCACAATTGACTCAACATCATTACTCGGAATCGCAAAACCTAATCCTTCTACATTATTACTCGCAATTTTTAAACTGTTAATTCCAATTAACTCTCCTTGACTATTAATTAACGCTCCCCCACTGTTACCAGGATTAATTGCCGCATCTGTTTGGATAACATCTAATTCCCACTCTCCAGCAGCCGTTTGAACGTTAATACTACGGTCAACTGCACTAATAATTCCTTGTGTAACCGTTCTTGACAGTTCAAGACCTAATGGATTTCCAATTGCAATAACACTTTCTCCACTACGCACTGCATCAGAATCACCAAATTGTAATGGTGTAATATCGTATTTACCTTTAATCTTAATGACGGCAGTATCTGTTAATGGATCTGTTCCAACTAATTTCGCTTCGACTGTTTCCCCGTCGTATAATGACACACTCACTTTATTTGCTCCATCAATAACATGGTGGTTCGTAATAATATATGCTTCTTTATCTGTCACATCATATATAACACCAGAACCCGTTCCTTGTTCTATTTCACCTGTTTCCGGTTGAAAAGGACTTTGCTGTTGTTCACCAAAATTTGTAATACCGACAATTGCTTCAGTCGATTGTTCAATAATATCACTCAAGTCCATGTCATTAGTCGATACCTTTGTCGGTTTTGATGATGATGTTTCTTTACCCACCTCTTGTACATCTGATGAAGGTTCATTTTGGACTAAAAAGTCAGTTTGTGTCACGACACCTAGTGTTAACAATGACCCAATTATACCCGCAATAATCATCTGGATAAAACCCCAGCCTCGTTTAGACTGCTTATCATTCGTATTCGTCGCAGCTACTTGTTGAACTGCTGCTGTTTCCTCAGGATGAGCATGTACATCTTCTATTTTCTCTTGTTCAGAATCTGTCATTTCCTCATCCGTTTCTTCCATTATATCGTCATCTTCCGAACGATTATTATACTTATTTTGTTCATCCATAATATCATATCCTCTTTCTGCATATTCTTTTCATCCTTTGTTAATTACTATACCATGTCAATGTGTCAGGATGATGTCAACAAAAATTATTTCTTTAATAATGTTAAACGAAAAGTAGAGCCTTGCTCAGAACTTTCTTTTAATTGTAAATCACCATGATGAGCTTCGGCAATCATTTTACTAAAAGCTAACCCTAACCCAAATCCACTCGTAGTCGTCTGTTTTGTTTTGCCACGGTAAAAACGCTCGAAAATAAAGGGTTGTTCATCCACATCAATACCATGTCCTGCATCAGCTATATCAATATAAACAGTATCCTCACTCTCCGTTATGTCTACATCGATTATCGCTTCAGACATTTGAGCATCTGCCGCATTCGTACATAAATTAAATAAAATTTGTTCGACACGCATGACGTCTACCTTAACAGATACATCATTTTGTAATGCACGAATATTTACTTGGACATGTTCATTCCCTCTCGTAATTCGCCACTTTTCAATCGCTGTTGTAATTACTTCATTAATCGCACGTGCTTCGATTTCTAATGGTAATGTGTTCGTCGCAAATGAATTAAACGCTAATAAATCTTCGACAAGCTTTTCTAATTTATTTGTTTCTTGTAATGCCATCGTTAAAAACTCTTTCGCCTCATCATCTGTAACAACATCATCATTTACCGCTTGAACAAGACCACTAATTGACGTAACTGGTGTTTTCAATTCATGTGTCACGCCAGCCAGTAATTCTGTTCTTAACTTCTCTAAATGTTCTAACCGTTGTGACATGTCTTTAAACGCTTCTAGCAATTCATACACTTCTAATTCACGAACATCTTCTTGCAACGAAATATCATAATTACCATCTTTAATCTGTTCCGCTGCATGCGCAACTTCCGTAATCGGCTTTGCTAACCGTTTAGAAACAATATAAATAGCTAACCAACCAAATAATGCTACGACACCTACCATGAGAAATAATTGTTTGTATTCTTGATTCACTTCTTGAAGCGGCGCTTTTTCTTCTAATAACACAACCCAGCCGAGCAATACTCCATTAACAGTAACCGGCTTTTTGACAATATAAACAACTTCTGAACTAGTAGACAGAGAAACTTCTGTAATATCAGCTTCTTCCATCAACATAACTGGATTTAATTGTAGCGATCTTTGTTTCCCCGCTTGATTTTGATACAATAACTTTCCGTCAACATTTGTAATCAATATCGCCGGATTACTATTTATATTCATATACTTACCAGGATCATTTAAAAAATCATGCACATCAACATCGGCTAAATCACGATCATTTCGAGGCTTTCCACTGACAACTTCATTCGCAATTTCATCTGCCATTACTTCCATAATTTGCAAACGATCTTGCAATGTCGTCTGACGAATCCACCATGCGGAAACAAAGGTAACAATTAACAGCCCGATCACTAATGTCCATGCATAGCGCGTTGTCCAATAACGTTGTAACGGAATTTTTCCTTTTAAGTTACGTTGCTGCATAAAGTTGATACCCCATCCCACGCACTGTTCTAAGCTCACCTTCTGAAGTCGGCCACTCTTGTAAGGCTTGTCGCAAACGTTTTATTGACAAATCTACCGCCCGATCACTTCCTTCATAATCCCAACCCCATACGTGCTCAATTAGCTCCTCACGAGTATAGGTTCGATTCGGATTCGCTGATAAAAATAATAACAACGCCATATCACGTGGTCGCATCGTTATTTCCACACCATCTAAGGTGACTCGATGTGCTTCATAAAAAACTTCTAAAGAACCAAAGCGGCGAACAGGTACTTGTTGTGGTTCATACCGACGTAAAACAGCACGCACTCTAGCAACAACCTCTTCTCCTGCAAATGGTTTTGCGATATAATCGTCTGCCCCTTCATTTAACCCCATCAAACGATGCTCCACATCACTTAAAGCGGTTAACATAATAACCGGACATGGGCTATGTGAGCGAATTTGCTGCAAAATGTCCCAACCATCTTTTCCGGGCAACATCACATCAAGTAACACTAAATCAGGTTCATGAAATAAATAAGCAGCAAAAGCTTCTTCACCATCCTCTACCATCACAACTTCGAAATTTGCTTTCTGCAAATAAACACGCAATACTTCACGAATTGCTCGTTCATCTTCTACAACTAAAATCTTCTGCATTCATATCACCTAATATCCGTCCATAATATATATTTAGTTTACCACGAATCTTGTCTAGATAAGTGAAAATAAAATTTTTGTGCGAAATAATTACTCAATGCACACACTAGTTTTGCTGCATCAACGCAATTTTTACCGTGTCACAAGAACAAGTTCAGCATAATTGCACATTTTGCCACAAGCAAGCGAAATTAACATTATTCCTCTTGCTCTCTCTCAATGGGAGTGGCATAATAATAGAAAATAGTTGTTTATTTAGGGGCGATTTTAATGACAACATTAAAAGTAGTCGATCGGATGGCTTCTTCGTTTACATCGATTCAACAAGCTATTGATGAAGCAAATGACGGTGATATCATCAAGTTAGAGCCAGATGTTTACGTAGAAGAAAAACTTATTATTAATAAATCATTAAGTATTAAAGGAATCGGCAAACGTCAAGACGTTAACTTAATGAATGGACTTCGGATTAAAACAAACGGTAAAGTAAAAATAGAAAACATCACAATTAAAGGCTCCCCTTCAGGTGGAGTCGATATTATTCATGGCAACGTCCACATCAATCACTGTCACATAAAACATAATAAAAAATTTGGTATTACCGCATTTGAAAATACAGAACTTCTTTTAGAAAATTCTACTATTGAAAATAATGATATCGGTATGAACATACTCGGTAAAGCTACAGTGGACTCAGCACATTTCTCAGAGAATAACGGCATGTGTCAAATTAGAGTTGGCGAAAATGGACAGACCGATATTTATTATTCTACTATTGAAAATGGACAACGCGGTGTTGGTTATCTTAAACGAGCCAATGGATTAATCCACTCAACCAATATTCGGAACAACAAAGAATTTCAACTAACCGTATTAGAAAACAGCTCCGTCAAATTAATCGAGAGCAATATTTTTCCAGGAGCTTATAAAGGTATCTTCATTAAACGAAGTAACGCGACACTGCAACAATGTAACATTAGCGAACATGACGATACACAAATTCATATAGAAGATAAAAGTGTCGTCCAACTAGAACATGCCAACATCCATAGTGGCAAAAAAGGTGCGCTTTTTATTCATGATTCTGACGTACAAATAAATCATTGTCATATCGCACAACATGGAAGTTCTGACACTTCCCCATATCAAATCTACTGCCGTTCAGAAGCTAACTTACATATAAATCAAACGACAATTGAACAAGGTACAAGTGGAGCCATCCGTTCAACTGAAAAAAGTATTTTAAAAATCAATAACAGTACGATAACATCGCATCCAAAATCACAATTAGTTTTCCAAAAAGAGAGCGACGCGACAATTGCCAACAGTACAATCGAATCGGGCTCAAAAAGTGGTATAATATCACTCTCATCTACAGTACATATCAATAATACAACGATACGTGAACATAACAAACCACAACTATATGCCATTAATAACGCACATTTTAAATTAAATAAATGTTATATTTTAGCCGGAAAAGAAAACGGTATCCTCTTAGAAAAAGCATCATCAGCTACAATAAAATCAAGTTATATTGCTGATCATGAAACTTTTCCGCAACTTTATGTTGATCATAGTAATCTTGATATGAAAACAACTGAAGTAAATAAAAGCAACTCAATTGGTCTATACGTCATCAATGGTGGTAAAGCACATATTACCGATAGCCAAATAAATGAAAATAACGGAGTAGCTCAATTAGAATTAGTGAGTAATTCACACGCTACACTCGAGCGATCTACCTTTTCCAATGGAGCACATCACGGAGTGCGTACTGAAGCATCTGTTGCTAACATTCATCATTGTACTTTTACAAACAATAGTTACTCAACAACACAAACGAGCGCCCAAATAATTGGTAAAAATGAAGCGACTGTACATGTTCATTATTCAACAATTGAGAACAGCCCACAAGTCGGTATAAGACTTGATTATTATACAAATGGCGTTATTGAAAATTGTACATTATCACATAATGAAAAAGCCCAAATCGAAGTAAAAAATAGTAGTCACTCAACACTTAATAAAAACACCATTAAAAATGGGAAATACGGAATTTATTTGTTTAATGCCGAGACTGACATACATGATTGTGTCGTTAAATCACATCAAGCCGATCAAATAAAATTACGCTTCGCTAAATTACATATGAAACAAAGTAAAATATTCTCTGGACAAACGACTGGTATCAATATCCGAGATGCATCTCAAGCGTTAGTCGAACAATCTCATATTTATGATCATGCCACAAAGCCACAAATAACAGTAGAAAAAAGCACATTACATATACAGGAAAGTCACGTCCACCATGGAAAAAACGTCGGTATTTTCCTAATGAATAAAGCAACAGCTAAAGTTTCAAAAAGCACGATTCACCATCATGAACAAGCGCAAATCAAAGCAGAAGAAAAAGCTTTTTTAACATTAAAAGATAGCTACTTATACGACGGTGCAAGTTACGGATGTGTCATTACAAACGCAGAAGCTACTATTTATAATAGTCAATTGGCTACTCATGAAGCGGCACAATTAACTTTTGAAGGAAAAAGTTATGGCACACTCCATAATAGCAACATTCATAAAGGACACATGAACGGACTACTAATGCGTAATGAAGCAAACGTGCAAGCAGAAAATTGTGATTTTTACAACCATGTAGACGTAGAATATCCTGTCATTGCTGTAAAAGACAATGCGTCTTTATCCATTTTAGATAGTAAAGTGTATGATAACAACGCACTCGGCCTATTACTACAGACAACGAATAAATCATTAGTAGAATACTGTTACTTTAATGACAATACAGGTGAAAAACAAATTTCGATTAGCCATGCTCAACAAGTCATTTTAAAAGGAAACCGGATTATTAACGGAGTAGATTACGGTATTGAAGTCATTCATGCTAAACCAGTCATAGAAAAATGTGTCATAGAAGGACATGAAAAAGGAGCAATAAAAGTAGATAAACAAAGTGCTCCCCTGCTTACTGACAATGGCTTTCCTGAAAAGGTAGAAAAACCAACTGAGCAAAATCAAACGAAACAACAAACAGAGAACAATAATAAATTAACCGAACTCATACAAGAGTTAGACAGTTATGTCGGCCTAGCAAATGTAAAAGAAAAAATTACTGAATTCATGAACACAGTTGAAGTTCACCGAGAGCGTGAAAGACGAGGGCTTATTGCCAATACACCTGTAGCTCCGCATATCGTATTTTCAGGTAATCCTGGTACAGGTAAAACAACGATTGCAAGATTAATCGGACAAATCTTCCGAGAGATGTCATTATTACCGAAAGGACATTTAATCGAAGTAAAACGTGAGGATCTAGTCGGAGAATATGTCGGTCATACTGAAAAAAACACAAAAACACACATTCAAGATGCAGTCGGTGGTGTCTTATTTATCGACGAGGCATATTCACTTGCCCAATCCCCATCAGGAACAACAAACGATTTTGGAAAAAAAGTAATCGACACACTTGTCCCTGCTATGGAAAATCACCGTGGCGAACTCATGGTTATCGTAGCCGGATATACGAAAGAAATGGACAAATTTCTAGCATCAAACCCTGGATTAAAAGACCGTTTCACAGAAAAGTTCCATTTCACTGATTATAACCCAAACGAATTGTTACATATTTTTCATAAAGTATGTAAAGATAATGGTTATATGATGAATGAAGCGGCAGAGGAAATATTTTATAAAGAACTAACGGAATTATATAGAAAACGTGACCGCACATTTAGTAATGCTCGTCTAATGCGTAATATGTTCGATTCGATTAGTACAATTCACTCTTCTCGTATAGCAAGCATGCCACGCGAAGAATGGAATGATGATATTATGGTTACAATCATCCCAGAAGATATCGAAAAATTATTAGCAAAAGATCAACACAATCCTTTTGATGTCCCAATTAATGAAGAACTTTTAACTGAAAAATTAACTGAATTAGAGCAACTAATCGGCTTAGACAACGTAAAACAAAAAATCAACGAACTTGTCGCATTAAATCGCTATTATAAACAAGAAGGACGCGACACGAAACAATTAGTAAACCATTTATTATTAGTCGGAAATCCTGGAACAGGAAAAACAGAAGTCGCCCGTATTTTAGCAGGTATCTATGAAGCACTCGGTTTATTAGAGCGCGGAGAACTCATCGAAGTCGATCGCACCGGATTAGTCGATCAATATCGCGGCGGCACAGAAACAAAAACAAAACAAAAAATCAACCAAGCTTTAGGAAGTACATTGTTTATCGACGAAGCGTATGCATTAACAAACAAAGATAAACACGACCCAGGTCATACAGCTATTGAAGTTTTATTAAAGCATATGTCTGATTTAGCAGGAGAATTTATGGTACTTGCGGCAGGATATAAACAAGAAATGCAACAATTTTTAGCAAGTAATTCTGGACTAGCTCGTCGATTTGATGACACATTAATCTTTGATGATTACACTCCAGAACAATTAATGGAAATTACCCAGTTACACTTAAACGAGTATCAACTCTCTACTGAAGCTCAGACTGTATTACTAAAACATTACGAACAACTATACCACAATCGAAATCATACATTTGGTAATGCCGGCTTAGCCAAGCAAATCGCAACAACTTGTATTAAAAATCTTGATTATCGAATATCACAAACAAATAGTGATTCATTAACAAAAGAAGAAAGACGAATGATTAATCGTAGTGATATTCCTATAAATTAAAGAAGAAAAAACAAGCTTTACTAAGTACACTATTTCTACTTAGTAAAGCTTGTTTCATATTAAATAATACTCTGATATTGAAGTTTTGCTTCTTGCTCGAGTGAACGACGAGATAAAATAGTAAGTGTTAGATCTTGTTGTTTGTGCAGTTCTTGCACTTCTATAATCTTCTCTGTATTAAGTGCTGCTTGCTCATAAACAACGTCTACTTTTTGCTCTAAACTGTCTAATCTGTCTTTAATAGAGCCTACTTCTTGTTTAAGACCTCCTACCTCTTGCTTAAGAGATCCTACCTCTTGCTCAACTATTCCTAATCGTTCATCCATTTTATCTAATTTAGTATTTACACTCTGTAACTCATGTAAAATTAAATCTAATTTGTCTTCTTTCATCTCTGCCTACCTCCTTTTCAATATAATTTACCTTTCATACATCTAATGAATATTAATTTGGCTGGGTAATAAAAAAATAGTTTACTAAGCAACGTAAAATTGTAAGAAATGAATATACTAAAAGAGGATGTAAACTAACCAGTTTTATTTTATGAAAATAATGAGGATGTCAAAAGTTAGTTCAATATGTCATATTATATATCGATAACAATTAAAAATCAATTCAAAAATTGCTAAAATAACAACAAAAAAGAAGCGTCCTCTATTTTAATTTCTAATAGATTTTTGCTTCTAAAAATCATTATTCCTCTGTATTCACCATAATACTAGCTACTTCTGTTAACCGTTGAAAAAACTCTTTCCCCATTGGATGTTTATCTAATCCTACTTCTTTAAACGCTTCATTCATACATAGTAACCAGCTTTTTGCTCTAGTTGGTGTCACTTCATGAACTAAATGACGTTTGCGCATCATTGGACGACCATATTTTTCACTATATAAAGGTGGCTCACCAGTAAATTGCGTCAAAAATAAACGCTGTTTTTCCATAATCTCATTTATATCTCATTTAAAAATCGGAATTAAATGCTCATCTGCATAAACTTTCGGATAAAATGCACGAACTAATTCATCAATTTTCTCAGGACCGATTTCATCATATATACTACGTAAACTTAATTTAGCCAATATTAACTCCTCCTAAAACTCACTATTTACAATCCCATCAACGCTAACAATTCTTTTTCATTTACAATTAAATCTTCTAATGTATAACCATCTAATACAGCAAAAAATGCTTCAAGTGCTTCGTGGAGGGCATGTTTCAATTTGCAGGCTGGAGATATAATACAATGATTCTGTTCACGATCAAAACATTCTAGTAATACAAAATCCTGTTCTATTTTTCTAACAACTTCCCCAACATTAATTTCTTCTACACGTTTTGCAAGACGAATTCCACCATATCTACCTTGCACTGTTTCAATCAATTGTTCTTTACTCAACTCATGGACAACTTTACTAACATGATTATGCGATATATTGTACGTTTCCGATATTTCTTTAATACTCGCTAATTCCCCTTCGTGTTTCATCCCAACAAAAATTAATACTCTAAGCGCATAATCTGTATATTTTTTTAATTGCATTATCTTTTCTCCAATCGTCAATGTTTTGTCACAAACATCTCTTTTTCAACTCTTATTCTATGATAACATAAAATGTAAGTTAAACATGTATTTTAAATACATGTTTAGAATTTGAGTATGTTTTCTTAGGAAATCTACTCCGATTTATTATATTTAAAAGGAGAATGAAATCTATGCAAACTACACAAGGTCTAGATCAACAAACTATCGATATCGTTAAATCAACGGTGCCAATTTTAGAGGAAAGAGGAAGCGAAATTACAACAGCTTTCTACAAACGTATGTTTCAAAATAATCCAGAATTAAAAAATATATTTAACCAAACAAACCAAAGAAAAGGTGAACAAGCTAATGCCCTAGCAAACACAGTATATGCCGCTGCAGCAAATATCGACCAACTAGAAACGATTTTGCCAGCTGTTATGCCAATTGCAGAAAAACATCGTAGCTTAAACATTAAACCAGAACATTATCCAATTGTTGGAGAAAATTTATTAGCAGGTATGCGTGAAGTACTTGGTGCAGACGTTGCAACAGACGAAGTCCTCGCAGCATGGGAAAAAGCTTACGGAGAAATTGCTAATGTATTTATTGACATTGAAGAAAACATGTATAAAAACGTTCAGCGCCAAGAAGGTGGCTGGGTAGATTATCGTGATTTTAAAGTCGTTAAAAAAGTACCTGAAAGTGATGTTATTACTTCTTTCTATTTAGAACCAGTAGATGGAGAACCAATTGCAACTCATGAAGCAGGACAATATATTACGATTATTGCTGATATTCCAGGCGAAGATTACAAACATCAGCGTCAATATAGTTTATCATGTGCGCCTACTGAAGGGATGTATCGTATTAGTGTCAAACGTGAAGAAGCAATTGGCGACAACCCTAAAGGAGTAGTATCTAACTTTTTACACGATCAAGTAAAAGAAGGATCAGTACTGCCAGTAAGTGCACCAGCTGGAGACTTCGTATTAAAAAATACAGAACGTCCACTCGTTTTAATTAGTGGTGGTGTTGGCTTAACTCCAATGATGAGTATGCTAGAAACAACTATTAGTTTAAATCCTGAGCGTGATGTGACATTCATCCATGCAGCACAAAACGGAAATGTTCACGCAATGAGAGAACGAGTACAAGAAATTACAAACGAACACAATATAAAATCACACACAATTTACGCAGAACCAACTACAGAGTGTGAAGGAAAATATAACAAACAAGGTTATATCGACTATGAATTTCTAGATTCTGTACTTCCTGGAAAAGACGCAGACTATTTCTTCTGCGGACCAAAAGGATTCATGCAAGCAGTCTATCGCCACCTAAAAGACTACGGCGTTGCTGAAGAAGACATTAACTTCGAATTCTTCGGTCCAAAACAAGATATTGCAAACTAATAATTGATTAAAATCCCACTAGGCGCCCCCTGCTTAGTGGGATTTTTTTGTTTCCAGGAATATTGTACTTAAGATAAGTTGATGCGTAAAATTAACGTAATGAACGTATAATTATTGGTGTAAGCGAGTAATATAAATAATTATTTATTACTAACTTTTTAAATATAGTTAAAATCACCATTCAAAAAACAAAATAAGCTTTTGGATGGTGATTTTTATCTTTAATACTAATTTATACAATTTCATAGAATCTCAATATTTCTTTAAGTTCTACATCTATTCCATACTTAGGATACAAATACTTTCTTTCATCAAATAATAATTCAATAATTTTACGTTTTTCATCATTTACAGCCAAATGTATTTTCTGATGACAATTAGGGCACAGACAAACAATGTTATCTGCAAAATCAATAGTGTTATCAAAGTAGTCTTGTGCTGCCATTGGTATTAAATGATGAGCTTCAACATATGGATTTTTACTACTATTACTTATAAAAGTCACGTGATTCTTATCAATTTCGCATTGCCAATTACTATTTTCTTTTGCTCTTAAACTTTCAAGGTAATCTCTAGGGTATGTATAACCATTAGAATTTTTAGTTTTTGCTTCTCTTTTTTTAGGAGATTGAATAAGTTGACTATAATTAAGATTTCTTATAATACTTGGGTTTTCATTTATTTTTCTATTAAGATCGTTATCCTCGTCCTCTTCCTGCATTTTTTGTAAATGGGTAACATAAGAAGTATAACAGCTGAGTGTAGCCGAATAAAAATTTCCTTCTTTTTTATTAAATTCTGTAAATCCCTCTAACTTAGTTAACTTTTCAAATTCTTTTAAAGTGACAAAACTTGTAAAATCTAAAACATTATTATTGAATTTTTCATTATAAAGAATAATATATCTTATTAAATAATTTGCATAAGAGTGTCCTTTTCCACTTGTACCATCTCTTGCCTTACCAGCAGTACTTGTTAACCATTCAGCATAGTTTTTAAAGCTATCAAAAACATTTATATGTTTTTCTTTTGTAGTTATAAATTCATCACTATATGCAGATATTTTTCTAAAGATTGACATAGTAAAACTCCTAACAATTATTCTTTAATCTCTTCAAATATATAATTATTGTTCAACCAAAATGCTTGTTTCGTCATCCAATCATCCTGTAATTCATTCATTAATTCTGGTGGTCTATCAATCCAATTTGCTGAGACTGGTAACTGTCTTGCATTATTCATTAACTTATTGTCATTATCTCTATAAGGAGCGCAATATTGAGATTTGGCAGCACTTGGTCGTATATGAATAATCTGATCATCTTTTAATTCAATAAGATTATTAAATATTTCATAACCCTTTTTACTTGCTGTTTTTTTGTATGTTAATTGAACACCTTTGTTTAATTTACTTTTTTCTTGATTCCATACATATTTTACAGTGCCCTCTAGATCACTAACAGGCATCGACCAAAATTTTGCTTTCTTTAAAACAACTATTTTATCATCTATTTTATCAAAAACAACGAATAAAAACTTTGTTGACTCTAACCTTTCAAATAAAGGAGAATCTTCCCACTCCACATTTGCTATATCGTTAAAATCTATAATTTCACATATTTTCAAGCTTTCTATAGGAGTACTCCCATTATTTAATTCAACTGTTTTTACTACTATGTTAGCTTTTTCAAACTCTTGTGCGTGAACTTCCTGACTATTTCCTCCTACCCCAAGAATTTGCTGGACAATTAAATAGTTTACATGTTTCGGTCTTTTTCCATCTTTATTAATAATGTTAAAATATTCTACTAATTCCTTTCTTGTCCACCCTTTAAACTTAGTAAATAATTCTACTACGTAATCATCAAAATTTTTATGACGTAAGACTTCTATATCTTTTATAACAGGAGATAATTTTTCAACTATCTTTGCTTTCGTTTTTAAACTTGTTGCATTAGCTATATCTTGTTTAGTGATTATTGAACGCACCAAAGCTGTCATATAGCTTTGTTTTAAAGAATAAGCACGTTGCATTGCTTGAACGCTATTAAACGGCTGTTTACGGAGTGATTTATTAGAGCTTCCTTTTGTTGCAGCACCTAAATAGTTCGTATCACCCTCAGATAGTTCATGTGCTTTCCCTGCTTTAATTTTATCAATAATAATCTTCCAATCTTGTTCGATTATTAATAAATCTTTTTCAGAAAAAGTATGTAACATGGATTTAATTATTGGATATTCTGATCGTTTCCATTCTGATCGCCATAAATAAAACATGATTAAAAGTTCTGAATTTTTAACCCAAAAACTTGAAGTCTTAAAAGCATTTAAATATTCTTCTTCATAATTAATGATATTTAATACAAGACGCTCTTTTGCTGATAGCTTTCCACTTTTTAATTCTCGAACTGGCGTTACCTTTAATTCAACTCCTAGATTAGCAAAATCAGCTTCTTTATTAGAATTCACTTCATAGCCAAAATAACTCTCTTCTATAAATTGACCTAGGCCACCTTTTAGACGAACATTATCTAATCTATCACTTGAAGCAATTTCTCCGAAAGTTAACGTTTCTGCTTGTTCAGCGTATTGAAGTAATTCGGTTTTGTTTTTAAACTCTTTCATGTAATATCACTCCTTAGCAATTTCAATCAATAATTCTAAAAAAGAACTAACGAATTTCGTTAGTTCTTCTCTTTAAAATAGTGTAATCTGTTCTTTATAATCGACTTCTTTTGCTTCTATCTCTTCAATTCGTTTCCCCATTATCTCAATTAACCCTACAACTAATGCATTTCCCATACAAAAATATCTCATACGCTTAGACATAGTATCTGTCCAATTATCAGGAAAACCATTCAATCTTTCACATTCAATTGGTGTTAAAGTTCTTTTTCTTCCATCTATTTCAACAACGTGTGTACTCCTATTATTTGAACCTTCACTCGTTAACATCGTTCTTCCTGGTTTATCTAAGTCATCTACTGGAGACATACTTCCTTCAGTATACATATATTCATGTCCATTTTGAGCAACTCGTTTCTCACGTTTTCCACCGCGTAAATATACAAATTTTTCTTCTTGCACATCTGTTAAATAATACTCATCTGACACCTCACTACTAGGTTGTAAAATATCACCTAATGTAGTTGGTTCTTGCTCTATTGGTATTGGTTGAGCTGAATATATCTTCCCATCTCGCATCACACCAGCAGGATGAAATTCAAATGAAAATGTATCTGATATTTCAACTATATCATCTAATAATTGTCCTTCGTTTATTCGTTTTTTAAAAGGTTCTTCCTCGACAGGAAATGATTCTGCAAAAAAGCCTTTATTAAAAACTATATCTCGATCAGATAAGGCTCTTTGTTCTTTTGCAAAATTTAAAGAACGCCTATAAGCGAAAATAAATACACGTCTTCTTCGTTGAGCAAAACCATAATCAGCAGCATTCAACATACGCCACTCAACATCATAACCTAAACTATTTAAACTAGCTAACATAACTGCAAAGTCACGACCACGTTGAGCCGCAGGTGCTTTTAATAAACGATCTACGTTTTCTAATAAAACATATTTAGGCCTACCATAATCTAAAGCTCGAGCAATTTCCCAAAACAAAACGCCCTTTTTACCTTGAATTCCCATCTCATTCGATTTTGTTCTAGCTACGGAGTAATCCTGACATGGGAAACCACCAACTAGTAAATCTGGTTTTAATTCTGCAAAGAAATCATCTGTGATTGTTGCAATATCTTCATTGCTATGTTCACCAGAATCAAAGTTTTTAACGTAATTTTCAAACGCATCTTGCGACTTTCTAGAAGGTTCCCATTGATTAGCCCAAATCACATTAAATAAATCTTTATTAGATTGTTCAAGCCCTAATCTAAATCCGCCTACCCCGGCGAATAACTCTACAACTCGTAATGATTTTTTATCATTCATATTATTTCCACCTCTGTCTACACTTACTTTACTTAAAAATCTTAAAAAGACCAAGTAAGTCAACTTGTAATTATAACACATTTTTAAGTTATTGTATTCAGCTTGGGGATAGTTTTATACCAATCATATAAATATATAGAATAAAATTAACTGTATCTTGTTTTTACACGTTTTAGCTATTGTTTTATTTTATACATTTTTAGTTTAACTGCTCAACTTGAAAAACTCGCACTTTTTAATCCTAGATTAAACTGCTTTTCTAAATGGGCAGTAATCATGTCTTCTACATCATCAACTGTTAATAAGTCGAGTATCATTGCACCACCAACAACATTCAAATGTTTATTGGCTTCTACAAAATGCTCTCTTTTAATCTCAAGACCATTTTGTTGCAAATTATATAGAGTTTTTAGTACTCCTTGTGAAATTGTTTTATTAGCTGTAAAGTCATTAGAAAAATGCAATAAACTACGTGATGAAAAGGCTCTTTCAGTTAAAAAGTCTGTTAACCAGTATGGGTTTTCATTATTTTTTTGGTCATAAGTCATATAACCTACCCACCAAAGACGAGCTAATATATGAACAAAAAGTGATCTCTTAATCCCATATGGATAAAACAAAGAGGTATTAATACGTTTATCATTTTTTAACTCGATATCTTCTCTCATTCTATAAAAGGCAAAATCTCGTAATTGCAAATGAGCCAAACCCGCCCAAAGCCTTTCTTGTGTCGCTTGTGATTCTGTTAAATGGTCTAGAGATTCATATAATATTTTTACATTTTCTCGGTCACTAATAGCATAATCTTTATCCATATTTAATTGAGGAAGAACAAAGTCAATTTTCGATTCTAGTACACGTCCAGGTTCGCTAAAATATTGATTAAACCAATCATCATCACGGTTATAGTAATATTGTTTATAGTCTTCAAAGTTATTCCGTAAATCAGCTAACGTTTCTTCTGAAATAAACTGTAATTTCAACCTACTCTTCCTCTCTTAATTTATTAATTTTTTCAATCTCACCGAAACTTTCCTTTAAAGGCTTCCTCAGTACCATTTGTGCTGCGGTCAATGCCGATAAGGAGTCGGTTCCAACATCTTCAAATCGCATGTTATTTTCTTCAAATATCTTCTCCAGTACCTGATACCAAGTATATTCTACATAATCAACAGGATTTTCATTTACTTTCGAAAACACTTGAATTAATGCAGGAAAAATAACCATAGACATTATTGTATTTATAAATAACGAACTTGCATTATGAACATACCTTGTATATTCATATTCGGGTAAGAAAATAGTTATTTGATTACTCCCTAACTCTACTTCCATCAAATCATGTTTATCAGTTCGTGCAACATCTATAATCGAAGGCAAGTCTAATAGCTCCATGTCATCCTCAAATAATGTCGATTGGATTGCATCTCCAATTGCTACAAGATTACCTTTTTCTAGGGTTAATGGAATACCTTGATACCAGTTATTCAATGAATTGTTCGTATAATTTTCAATACTATTATTAGCTAGAATGAAAGTGTTTATATCAATCTTTCCACGTAATTCTTTAATAGGAACTCTAATCGATAGATTTTTATTTATCGTCTTAAATACCTTTCTGTAACTTGTCGGAGAACATGAAATGTGAACGGCATATATACAATCTTGTGAGTTTATTAATTGTTGTATCTTGGCATTATTTAAATCGAATGTAACTTCAACAATTAAATCCCCAAATTCTACTCTAGCATCGATGATTGCTTTAAACGTAGAATCGATATAATCATCGTTATTCTTATCGAGCACTGGATATGGATAGGATGTATTAATTTTCATACAATGTTACCTCCAAGACACAATATTCATCATAATTAATATCAATATCTAATAAAAACGGTTTATTTCTTTTTATAGAATTTAAATAGATTATATTATTATTTACATCATCAATGATTATATTATTATCATTTGTTCTGGCATCTTTAATTGGCATATCGAAATCTGATTGTTCTCCACTCACACGAAATACTAAACGCGCTGAATCAAGTGATTTATCAGAGGAGATTTCAAAACGATACTTTCCTTCGTTTTTATTCATACAAACATAACGTTCATTTATAGAGATAGGATTTTTACTCGGTTTTCTCTTTCTTTCTGAATTATTCGAACCTTCCTTATCATCATCAACTTTATTTCTTCCATCTTCTTCATCTACTCCTGCTCCATCTTCTCCTCCTGATCGATGTTCACCAGTACCATGACCACCTTTGTCACCTTCATCAGATATACCATATTGGCCTTCTAATTCCTGCTCTAATTCTTCTATATTTTTTTCTCTTGATTTAGAACGTTGTTTTTTCCTTTTATCTACTTTCTTTTTTGTTATTGACTTTACTTTTGTTGTTAATGTTTCACGTTTTTGATTATCACCATCTTCTTGCAATTGCATGTTTGGTAAAAAATCACCCAAACCTATAGCATTAATTTGATCTTTTATTTCTTCTTGATAATGTTTCTTTACTTCTTCACGAATAAATCTTCTTAAATCTGCAAATATCTTATCAGCTAACTTCGGATTTTCCTCGTATCGATTAGCTTCCCATTTATTATGTTCTGGGTTTTCCATGTCTTTAAAAATAGTATTCATATTAATTCCAGTAATTCTTAAAATACCTGTAAATGAGATGCTTCCACTAATACGATTCTGTTCAAAGATTCTCATACCAGTACTTCTAGTCATTAAAACTTTTCGATTTAAATCTTCGCCATCTAATAAATACAGAACTGCTTCACCTTCTTGAAAGTGAATTCCATTCTTATATTTTTTCTCTGGATACTTTACTGTTATAGTATTTTCTGAAACTATAACATCACAGTATTCTTTTAATTCTTGATTTTCCTTTGTATGCTCTAAGCTATAAATTAAATCTACAATATTTTCATCATTAATAGTAAACCCATTTACTTTTACTACTAACTCCTTGTTCTTAATAGTAATAAAAAAATTAAATAAAACAGATTTAATTACCTCATCTTCCCAATTGGTTTTGGGTGAAAAAGCTGTTACATAGATATCTGTTCCTGACTCTGTCCTTTGAAAATTATTATGAAATTGTAATTGTCCTGGAATTGCTAAGGAATGTTCACTATTCGTATAATAACCAGCTCCTGTTGTTGTTTTATTGTCTGGTAGATTAAATGACATGATATTTGCAACACCTATATGAGATTCATAACCCTTTACATCATAAGATGAATAAAATAATGTTCGTAACATTGAATTCAAAAAAGGAGCTGACTTCCCGATACCAAAGCTACCACCGGAATTATCTGATTTATTTGACGAACCCGCTTCTTTTATTAATGATGACCATGGGGATCCTAGTTCTGCATCTCTGGCACCTTCTAAACCATTTGTATTAAAATCACTAATACGTAAGATGTTCATTTTATCGCTGTTCAATATTTCTTGAGCTTGGTCAGTAAAATCCTCAATTTTTTTATTATGACCTTTCCACGTTTCTCTACAATAGCCGAATGATTCATTTAACTTTTCTCTTTGTGGAAAATCTTTTGTAAGTATAGTAAACTCCTCAAACTCTACTATAACTGGATTTTTTTTATCTCTTACTGCATCAAGGGAATTTTGACAAATTTCTCTAGTTAAGGATTCAAGTGCATTTCCCCTGAATGTTTCTAATCCTGCATTATTAATTGAACTAACATTACCACCAATTGTTGCAGGAAAATTCCAAAAAGTATTCATAATGCATCTCCTTCTAACATTTTAATAATTTTTAAATTTTTCCGCCTAAATTTATAGTCTAATAAAATCATTTATTATTATTGATATGTAATATTCCATTCTGTGAATAACAATTCTAACAATTGTTCTTGTCTTCGAATAATTACTTCAGGAGTCCATTCCTTTTCTTTAAAAATACTAGTAGTTATTGCAAATGTAGTTAAACTTTTATTAGGCTGAAAATAAGATTCTATTTTCTTTTTAAAATCAAAATTTTGGGCTTTTGAATTTTTTCTCCGAGTTAATAATACTAAATTACCTAATTTATGAACATATTTTTCATAATTTTTAAATACCTTTAACCAATCACTGTCGTGACTTGGATTTTGAGGTAAAACATGTTCAACAGTTATTATTGAATAATTATATATTGGTTCTCCCTCTGTCATTATCGAATCCAATCTTAATAAAAGATACCTTCTAGCACTATTTTTCAGTTCCAAATATACATCTCCGTTTAACAACTCTATTAAGTCTTTAACATCTTTCTCTGCTATATTTAATGATGACGAGTCAGACAAAACATCCGCTTTTTCTTCTATTTCTTTTAAAATTTGAGAGTATTTTGAAACACGCCAATTATAGTATTTTTTTAACATCATACTTGTAGCAGCAAATGTTTCTAACTTGTGTAAGAAATCTTTTAATTTCAAGTTTTTATTAACATGAATATAATATATTGCAGCTGGAACCCAGTCTGAGTTATCTATACGATCTAATAAACCTAATAATTTAATTATATCCTCTTCATTTTTATAATGTTTCTGATAGTCTACCAGTCTAATATAAATATCACTAAAAGGTATCAGATAATCATCTATAAAAGTTTTTCCATCAATATTATTTAAAATAGAATTATATTCTTCTTTAATATTGCTTGAAACCTTACGCTTTTGAATAATAAACCTAATATGATCAAACAACTTATTAAATCGTTCCCTACCAAGTGAAACTTCAATTTCTTCCCATTTACTTGTATAATCATTCTGTTCTTCCTCTGGAACATCTCCTATTGCTCTAGCCTTAATAATATCACTTGCTAACAATTCAAGTCCTCTGTCATTAAGGACAGTAAATATCCTAAAGGCTGAATCAAAATTAGGTGTTGAAACAATTACTAAGTAACAAAGTAAACTTATTACTGTAGGTAAGATTTGAACAACATCTTCATCTATGTCATTAAGTTTCTCTATAAAATATAAAGCATTATCTCTTATTAATTTTTGACTATCAGTTTTCACTTCAGTCTAATTATGCAACTTTGCAGTACCACCATCATTTTGAATATAAGTTTTAAAGAAATACTGATCTACATTCCTTAATTCTAATCTAACTTTATCCTTTGTTTGTAAAACATGGTCCCCTTGCATTGCAATCATCTTTTTAATGCTCTCAGCATAATTATCTCCCAAATAATCTCGTAATACGGCTAATAATATTGTTAATGTAGTTAATCTTTGTTGTCCATCTAACACTTCATATATATTTTCTTGTTTTCTTACTAAAACGATACTTCCTAAAAAATATGGTTCATCAATGTCTTTAAAATTCTTATTGTTTATTGAATGATGATTAATATAATCTAATAAATCATTTAATAAATCTGCTGAAACTTCTTCATTCCAAGAATAAGGTCTTTGTACAGGTGGAATTTCAAATAAATACTCATCAGAAAATACTTTATGTATTGGTTGTTCATTTGCTTCCAATTTATTTGTCATGAGATTCATCCTTTAGTTTTAATAATTTTTAAAAAATAATTCTTTATTCCTGCATACTAATACTACTTATCCTCGATAGTTTTTTCAAGATAAACCTAGTCAAAGCTAACCTCCTACTTCTTCCCCTTTGACCTTCCTAAATTTTCTGATAAAATAATATATAAGAGGAGGGGTAAATATGTCGAAAAAAGATGATAGACCTAAAATCAAGATTGATAGAGAAGAGGAAGAACGCTCAAAAGACATCTCTAAATTTATTGGTGAGGGTGGACTAGGCGCTCGCTCTGAATATTATGACATTGAAAAGGTGTCTAAAGATGAAAAGAAGGAAGAAGATAAGTAATACTTCTTCTCTATTATCGGAAAATGTACTACTAATAAAAATTCAACATAAATAACGCCATATCACATAGTTGATATGGCGTTATTTATATTATATTTATAATACCATCAATCCACTCACTCAACCGTTTCTTCAACGATGATACCTATCACAACATCTGCTCCTAGCTTTTCTCCTTCTTTTCTGAGTGGTGTTAAGTCGAACGTTTTACCCTTAAACTTTCCGAACATTTGAGCAGACACAGTACCTATCATTTCATATGGTTCTCGTAACGTATGAACAGTATAAACCGGAATTATACTCTCTCTTTTTTACAAAGATATAAATATCCCCTCAAAAAAACACACAACATTTCTCTTAAAGAAATTCATCGTGCGTGTTTATCTATTATTTTACTACTTCATTTGTCATTTTTACTTCACAGGTACTTGTTCTGTTTCTGTTGCTGCTCTTTCTCGAATCGTTCTTCTCTTTTGTGTCGACATGTTAAATATAATATTCAAGACAATTGCTGTCACGCTTCCTGCAACGATACCATTACTTGTTAAAATTTGTACACTACTTGGGAAACTTTCGAACAACTCTGGTACAACCGTTACGCCAAGACCCATTCCGATTGAACAAGCGACAATCATGGCGTTTTCTGGAAAATCAGAAATGACTTTACTTAACATTTTAATTCCTTGTACGACGACCATCCCAAACATAACGAGCATCGCCCCACCTAATACAGAAGTTGGAATGATCGTTGTAAGTGCTGCTAATTTTGGCACGAATCCTAACGTAACGAGCATAATGCCTGTAATGAGAATAACTTTACGTGATTTAACTCTCGTCATCTGCATTAAACCGACATTTTGTGAAAATGCTGTGTAAGGAAATGCGTTGAAAATTCCACCGAAGAAAATAGCGATACCTTCTGACCGGTAGCCACGAGTTAAATCATCTTCAGTTAGCTTTTTCCCTGTTAGATCACTTAATGCAAAATAGACACCTGTTGATTCAACGAGCGAAACCATTGCGACTAAAATCATCGTAATAATAGCTGGCCAATCAAATGTTGGTGTACCGAAATAAAACGGTTGAATCATATGTAAGTAAGAAGCTTCTTTCACTGGTGCAAAATCAACAACACCAAGGATCATTGCTGCACATGTTCCTGCAAGCAGTCCGAGCAAAATAGCGATAGCGCGCATAAATCCAACGAAATAACGATAGATTAGAATAATGAAAACTAATGTACCAAAGGATAATGCTAAATTTGTTGGTGAGCCAAAATCACTTGCTCCTTCTCCTCCGCCCATATTTGACATGGCAACTGGAATTAAAGTGATACCGATTATCGTCACAACTGTTCCTGTAACGATTGGTGGAAAGAAACGAACTAAACTTCCAAAAAAGCGACTAATCACTACTACGAATAATCCTGAGACTAGAATAGCTCCATAAATTGAAGAAATACCGTACTGTGCTCCTATTTGTAACATTGGACCAACTGCTGTAAATGTGCATCCTAGTACAACAGGAAGCCCAATGCCAAAATAACGATTTCTCACAACTTGTAAAATTGTTGCAGCTCCACACATTAATATGTCGATTGAAACTAAATAAGTAAGTTGTTTTGAGTCTAATCCAATACCATTTCCTACAATTAATGGAACTAATATAGCTCCTGCATACATTGCTAGCAAGTGTTGGATACTCAAAGTCATTGTTTTCATGTTTATTGTGTTTCTCCGTTTCTAAAAGTTATGTCACCTGCTTGCATACTTTCAACGATCGCAAGTGATTCAACACGATAACCTTTTTCACGTAATTTTTTCCCACCATTTTGGAATCCTTTTTCAATAACGATACCAATTCCAGCGAGATCTGCGCCTGTTTGATTCACGATATCAATTAAACCTAATGCTGCTTGTCCATTTGCTAGAAAATCATCAATAATTAACACAACATCATCTGCTTGAATATATTCTTTTGAGATGGCAATATCATTCGACGTTTCTTTCGTAAATGAATAAACAGATGTCGTATATAAATCATCTACTAATGTAAGTGATTGATGTTTACGTCCAAAAATAACTGGTACACCGAGCTCAAGCCCTGTCATAACAGATGGCGCAATACCTGAAGATTCTAATGTAAGTACTTTCGTAATTCCAGCATCTTTAAAACGAGTAGCAAATTCCTTTCCAATTTGTTGCATTAACACTGGATCTATTTGATGGTTTAAAAAAGCATCTACCTTCAATACAGATTCGTTTAACGCTTGTCCTTCTTGTAAAATTTTTTCTTGTAGTTTTTTCATGTTGATGTCCCTTTCCGCAATATCTGTTTTTAATAAAAAAGCTCGTAAACATAGCGCCCTTATTATGAGCAGAGTATGTTTACAAGCCGAATATACTACTTAAAAAGATGGCGAATTACTATTAAGTAAGCGCACACCCAATTATCTCTTCCCATAGTCAGTTCATTTACGGTAAACTGGTAGATACTCGCGCGCCATATTCACGCTATTATATGAAAATATTTTATATGATTTTTCTAGTATAACATTTATTGTATTTAATACAAGAAAGGTGTGAATAAGCAAATGTGTACGCACAAAACTTGCTCACCTTATTTGGTTTTGCTCTCCCACTTCGGATTTTGCTCTCCCACTTCAGATTTTGCTCTCCCACTTCAGATTCTGCTCTCCCGCTTCAGATTTTGCTCTCTCGCTTCAGATTTTGCTCTCCCACTTCGGATTTTGCTCTCCCACTTCAGATTTTGCTCTCCCACTTCGGATTTTGCTCTCCCACTTCAGATTTTGCTCTCCCACTTCGGATTTTGCTCTCCCACTTCAGATTCTGCTCTCCCACTTCGGATTTTGCTCTCCCGCTCTCAGTAAGTTGTCAATCACCCAACATCTCCCTCGTCTTTTTCAATATTTCCTCATCTTTCAAGCGAAATTTAAACTCTACACGACGTGATGATGCTGCGTCGTATCCCCCTGCTTCATCTGTGCGAAAATGACTGTATGATTTACTGTTTACTGTTAACTTTTCCTCGACTTGATCTTGAATATGTTTATACGGGAAGTCATCACCTAATATATACTCTGCTACACTATAGGCGCGGTCTTGCGCTAATTCTAAATTGTATAAATAATCGCCGTCTTTATCCGTATGTCCTTCAATTATTATTTCGGCAATATAATCTTCATAGCCACTTTCTAATAAAACATCTAAATAAATCGGCACAAACTCATCTAAAAAATGGTGTGAATTCGATTTTAATGTTGCTTTATCATAAGCGAATAAAATTTCTGTATCAAAAATAATCGCTCCTGTTTGTTCATCTACTTCGATACCTTGTTCTGTTTCATCAAATGTTTCTTGTAATTGTTCAACTAGATTTGCTCGTACGCCCATAATTTGATCGAGTGTTTTTTTCATCTCTTTTATTTCAAGTGATTTAATGACCATCATAATAATAAATATAAGCATAAAACATAATAAAATCGTTGTTAATAAATCGGTAAAAGATGGCCAAAAACGTCCGTCATCTTCTTCTTGTTTAAATAACTTGTCATATTTATAGTTCATGTGGTGGCGGTCCTATCACTCGATTTTGTTGTGGGGTATTTCCGATAAAACTTAGTTGACGTGATAATGTTTGAATTTCTCTCGTTAAATCTTGTAATAACTGTTGATTCATACGTATTTGCTGTTGCTGGCTGTCTTCTGTAAGACGCCTAATGTCTGCCCATTCCCGGTTCATGTTTTCATTTACTTGATACGTTTGGTTATCGAATTGACGCATTATATTATCTAGTTTTTGGCCTAAAGTGCCTTCTAAATTGGTTGCATAATTCGTTAATGTATCTTTAACGAGGGTAACGTTTGTGTTAAGTTGTTGATCTCGTTCGGTAAATTTATTCTTCATTTGTTCTTGTGCTCGATTCATTTCTTGCAGTAAGTTTTGCTGGGTCTGATTCATCTGTTCGAATGAAGTAGCTGCTTGGCGCACTTGTTCATCTAATGTGTACGATTCTGTTGCATGGTTTTGAATATGTTCGCTAAATGTTTCGTTAAAGGCTGTAAGTTCTGCCATGCGATTTTCTAATAATGTTTTGTTTGCTTGATGGGTGTCATTGATTACTTTTAGAGCTTCTGGTAATGTCGTAATATTTTTTCCAATTACTGCAAAACCCTTCTCAGATGCTTCCATTTGCTTTGATAATTCACGTAAACTTGGTTGTAATGTGTCTGTCATGACTGTCGTTAAAGCTGTTTCATGATCTTGAATCGATGTCGTAAAGATAATCATTTTTTCGGCGATTTCATCAAATGTACTGTGCATTGTTTGTTGTTCTTCTAGCATGTTCGTAGTGAAATGTTTCAGATCATCAACAGCTGTATCAAACGTTGTTAAACTCGTTATTTGTGCGGCTTGAACTTTTTGTGTTGTTTCAGCTGTTTTTTCAAATGTATGTAGCATTCTTTCGTTACGCTCATCACTTTGTTTAAAATATGCAAACAATGTTGTAAAATTTTTATTTAATTCAGAAGTGCCTGATGAAAAGTCATCGGTTATTGTTTTCATTTTTTCAAATAATGTTTGGAATGTCGTGAGATTATCGGCTAGTCCGTCATTAAAAGCTGCTAAATCTTTTGCGGATTGTTGTAAACCTGCTGTGTAATCTTTAAATCCGTCGAATGCTTGAACAATTCCTTGTAGTGACGCTTCATTCGTCGTTTGTAAATGGACGATAGCCTTGTGTATGTTTTCTGAGATGTCGATAATTTGTGGAATACTATGCTGTGATTGTCCTTCTAAAGTTGATTCAAGTTGGAGCATCATATCTGTCAATACATATTCCGTATTAAAAACACGCACAAGCACTGTCATGATTAAAGAGCAACCCATTCCAACAATACTCGTATAAAAAGCGACATCAATACCAGATAAAACTCCTGCGACATTTTCTACAAGTTGATCACCACTTGTCTCAATACTTCCTAATGAAATCGTAAGCCCGATAAACGTCCCAAGTACCCCAAGTAAAATAAATACAGAAATCGTCATTTGAATCATTTTTAATAAGCTGACAATCGGAATACGAAATACATGCCAACTAGAAATTTTTTCCTGAATGAATGTATCAATTTGTACTTGTTCTTGTTCTGTTCGCGAGGTAAATTCTCGTTGTAGTGATTGTAATGGTTCAATATCTAGGCGAGACGTTGATTTTACGTAGTTACGGATGTTTTTAATTTTTATGAAAAGGGTAAAGTGTAACATAACCGTAATAATAAACAATAGAAATAATGCGAGAAATATGAATTCAATAATGGGATTTGCTAACATTTCAGTCGCTTTTGCTTCAGTTGTAAATAATTCTAATAATGATTGAATCATCTATCTTCCTCCTATAAAAATGCATGTTCACTATAAACATATTCACAAGGGCATTATTTCATGTGCAAGTGAGCATACTTTCTAAAATGTTGTTTTAACGTGTGTACTGTGATTTTTTTGTTATAATATAGGTAGTAATCTTTTTGAGCGGAAGTATTGGAGGGATATAGTAATGATGTATTTGTTAGCTCTCGTTTTACCGCCTGTTGCTGTGTTATTGTCCGGAAAACCTATTCAAGCAATTTTAAATGTTATTTTAACGTTTTTCTTCTGGTTTCCAGGTGCATTACACGCAATATTAGTTGTGAAAGATAATAAAGATGATAAACGAATGGAAAGGTATATTAGAGAAATGCGGAAATAATTTTAATGAGGGAGGTTTTAATTTATGTCTGAATCAGTGAGGAGTACGAAACCTAATTTTGATACAAGCCCATGGTATGCTCCGTTTTATGGTTGGCTTATATTTCCAGTTATTATGACATTGCTTACCTTTATTGGTTCGATTATAATGATAATCTTCCAAAATCCTAATGAATTAGAAGGTATTGAATTAGCGATTTATTCGATCGATGTTGTCAATTTAATTTATTTAGCGATTACGTATATTTTTTGGATATTACGAAAGAAAATCCTTCCAATATTAATGATGACCTATTTTGCATTAATGTCGATCTGGTACGTCGTTATGTATATGTATAATATACCGATTAATTATTTACTTTTAATTATGATGGTCGGCTGGATTTTTTATTTCGGTCGTTCCCAACGTGTAAAACAAACTTTCATACGCTAAAAAAGCTTGTGCCACATATAAAGTGGACAAGCCTTTTTTATTGTGTATAAAGTGCTTAGTCGTGTAAATATGGCGCTAGTTCTTGCAGTTTCTCTTCTGGCAAAGCTGCTTCAATCATTGGAAATAAAATTCGTTCTTCTTTACGAATATGCCCGTGAAGCAATTCGCCTAACTCTCCCATTTGTTCTTCAGATATATTCCCACGACATAGCTCGTCCATACCACTGCGAATTAATACATGTTCAAGGAGCATTTCGACAATGTCTGGTTGATGAATATCTTCATATAAAGCATAAGCTGGTAGTAAAACTTCCTCTTCTTCGCGAAAATGTTCTTGGCCGCCTAAGCACCAAAATTCCATCGCATCTTCAATGATTTGTTCAGTCGGAATATTACTTTCTTCCGTACCTGCACGAGATAACTTTAAACCAACATGTAAGCCCATCATATGATGACGAGACAATGGTTGTAATGCTTCATGCCGGCGAATCCCTTTTCGATTTGTCATAAATGGCGCCTCCTTCTCTATATTATTTCTATTGTACTACACGTTACTATAATGATGAAAGGTATCAATGGGAAAAACCTGAAGCATATCGTTTTGTTTTTTTTCATGAGAGATTGCTAGAATGTGGTATGATTTAAGTAGTATGATTTTTATAAAAGATTGGAAGGATCATTGTGAGTATATGGTTTTTCATTAATGCTGTCGTCTTACTGTATGCAGCATGGAAGATTTTCACTGGATATATTGGGATTCATATTATTTTTGGTGCGCTTGGTCTATTATTTGTCTTCTTTAATTGGTCACGCCACGCTGTATTTGCAACTATTCGTTCAGATATTAGCCGTACACGAAAAATTAAATATGCAAATCTATCAAAACGTGTTCTACCTATTCATAAGTGGATAGGCTCCACAGCGCTGTTACTTATTATTGTGCATGGAAGTTTAGTCATTCATCATTTCGGTTGGCAATTTTCCAATTGGAAAATGCTTTCAGGCTTTATCGCAGGTGTCACATTAGCAAGCGTAGTTTTCTTCGGGTGGTTACGCTGGTATCGAACGACCGTCAAGAGGCGATACATTCATCTAACATTAGCTTTTTGTTTATTTGCACTCGTTCTTCTACATTTAGTAGTATAACGTTTACATGAATGCGTTTTCTGATACAATAAAGATATTGTTTAATGTTGTTGCCGTGAGAGGAGAAGAAGACATGTCTATTTCTATATCAATTATAATCGTAGCAATCATCGCTTTACTAGCTTTAATCGGTGGGTTCGTCACAAAGTTTCGCTGGATGACACTTATCTCCGTTTTCCTATTTCTAATCGCCGCTTGGATGCTTGTAGCAGAGTTTTTCACCGATATGACATTTTAGAGAAATTACATAACTTATTCATACCCCGTATTACTTTAAAAGTCATGCGGGGTTTTTTGCTATTTAAAGAAGGAGTGTGCGTGATAGATGTGTGCTGTCGATTTGTGATATGCGGTGTGAGCACAATTTATGCCGCTTCGATTACGTTTATGCAAAACATCCGCTCAAAAAAACGACTGCAAATGAACACAGTCGTTTTAAAACTCATTCTATGGGGCTCTTCCTCCGGTAATGAGGCGAATAATTAATACAACTAACGCAATTACGAGTAGTATGTGCACTAAATCACCGGCAATGTCGAATGAAAATCCGAGAATCCACATAAGAATCAGAATCCCGATGAGTGTCCATAACATTTAAAACATCTCCTTTCTTATATTCGTATATATTCCACAGTTTCCATAACGTAAACATAAAAAAACTTCCATTTAACCGAGATTTTCGGTAAATGGAAGTTTCTAGTCCAAAGTTATTTTGAAATTTTTGTTGTATAATCTGCTAAAAGACGCGCTCCGAATCCTGTTGCAGAATTGCCGTAATAACCACCTTGCTTACTATCCATAACACCAGCCATGTCGACGTGAATCCATTTTGCATTTTCTGGTACGAAACGACGTAAAAATAACGCTGCTGTAATCGAACCGCCGCCTGCTTGTGTACTAATATTTTTAAAATCTGCGTAATCACTCTTCAATGTTGCATCGTAATCTTCAACAAGGGGCATTGGCCAGACGTGATCTCCGTTTTCTTCGCCAATTGCTTTCATTTCATTCATTAATGCATCATCACCGAAAATCCCTGCTATTTTTGGCCCTAATGCTGCAACAATTGCACCTGTTAATGTAGCGATATTGACAATGTATTCTGCTTCTAACTCACCTGCGCGAATTAGTCCATCTGCTAAAATGAGGCGACCTTCTGCGTCTGTGTTTCCAACTTGTACTGTTTTACCATTTTTGTATGAAATAATGTCTCCTGGTAAAATTGAATGTTGGTCAGGCATATTTTCTACTGTTTGAATAAGGCCAACAACATTTACGTCAGCATTTGCTGCAGCTAATAATTTAATCGCTCCTGCAACAGCTGCTGCGCCTCCCATATCCATACGCATATCACTTAAATCTCGTGCGTTTTTCAAACTAATTCCACCTGTGTCGAATGTAACTCCTTTTCCGACAAGTGCAACTAATGGTTTTGACGCATCTCCTTCATAATGTAATTCAATGAAAGCTGGGTCATACTTACTTCCGCGATTCACTGCTAACAATCCGTTCATTTCCATTTTTTCTAATGCTGCTTTGTCATGAACGACAACATCTACGTCAGTATTAGCAAATTCTTCTTGTAAAATCGTCGGGAACGTTTCTGGATTTAAAACGCTCGGAATTTCATTCATTAAATCACGTGAAAAAGCTGTTGCTGCTGCACGAATGTTTCCTTCTGTTACTTCATGTTTCACAGCCGCTTCATTTACAAATTTTAATTCTGTTCGAGTTACTTTTTCGGATTTATACGTATCAAAATCATAGGCACCTAAATGCCATCCTTCAACAAATGCAACTACAGCTTCACGTACATCTAAGGCTGTAAAAAATCGTTGTAACTTTTGTTCGTGTACATATATTTTATCAATTTTGCGCGCTTTCACATCTCTAGCAATGTTCCCTGCAATCGTGCGCACTTTTTCTAATGTTTGTTTAGATTCTTCTACTTCTTTTACAACGAATTGTAATTTACCATCTGAAAAAATCGGACTAAAATCGCCACTACTTTTTTCAATATACGATGCTGCTTTTTCTTGAGTCGTTCCAAAAACGACGGATACCTTTTGACTCATAAATAACTTCCTCCATTTCTTTACTAATAAAATTATCGCCTACTTTTTCCAATTTCGCAATGATTCACTACTAAAAATCGTCCGACAATTTAATTATTATATGATACGATAGATGAAGGAGGGATTGCATATGAAAACAGTGACCGATAATCTTGGACGTAGCGTAACTTATAATTATCCACCAGATAAGATCATTTCATTCGCACCTGCGATTACAGAAACTTTATTCAGTTTACAGTTACAAAACAACATTGTAGGAAGAACTAGATTTTGCATTCATCCGAAAGGTAGTATCGAAAAGGTGAAAAATGTTGGTGGTACGAAAGATATGAAAATCGAACGTATTCATGAAATAAATCCTGATCTTATTATCGTTGAAAAAGAAGAAAACACAAAAGTAATGGTCGCCGAATTAGAACAACATTATCCTGTTTTTGTTTTTGAGATTCAAACGTTCGCTGATGCACTAAACATGATTGAAACGTTAGGATCAATTTTAAATCGCACGCAAGAAGCCGATGCATTAGGTCATGATATCGAGCGAGCTTTTGCAAATTTCCCTAAAAAGTACACCGGAAAACGAGCCGCCTACGTCATTTGGCAAAATCCGTACATGGTCGTTGGACAACATACGTACATTCAGTCCTTGCTCGATAAACTTGGATTTATTAATCCATTTACAGAACTTGAGGGACGTTATCCAGAAGTAACAGCAGAAGATTTCAAAACAGCTGAACTTGATTATGTACTATTAGCAACAGAACCCTTTCCATTTCAAGAAAAACATCTTGCAACATTTGAAGAAATGACGAATGGAGCTAAGACGATTATCGTCGACGGGGAAATGTTTTGGTATGGAGTAAAAATGCTTGAAGCAGTCCCCTATTTCAAGGAAAGATTACTACTTCCATAAAAAAATCAGAGATATAACGAAGTATATCTCTGATTTTCCATCATGCAATGCATACATTATGTCGTTTTATTTAATTTTCGTTTTAGAAAATCTCTCGTTTCATCGTCTCCACAAATAATAATAAGAGTAATGAACATAACAACTAAGAAGATTTTACAACTTTTTTTAATCATAAGTACTTGCTCCTTTTCACGATTATTTATAGGAATCCTTTTACCCGACATCTTCTTCTGCAAACTGACTTTGATATAATGAAGCGTAAAAGCCGTCTTGTTCCATTAACTCCTTGTGCGAACCTTGCTCAATGATCGCCCCTTGATCCATTACTAAAATCGTATCTGCATCTTTAATCGTTGATAAGCGATGAGCAATGACAAAACTTGTGCGATCTTTCATCAATTCGTTCATCGCTTGTTGGATTAAAATTTCTGTCCGTGTATCGACACTTGACGTCGCTTCATCTAAAATCATCATCGGAGAATCTGCTAACATCGCGCGTGCTATCGTCAATAACTGTTTTTGTCCTTGGGAAATATTCGATGCTTCCTCATTTAGAATCGTTTCATAGCCGTCTGGCAATGTTTGAATGAAATGATCCGCTCGTGCCGCTTTAGCTGCTCGATAAATCTCATCATCTGTCGCATTCGTTTTTCCGTATGCTATATTATCTTTAATCGTTCCTTTAAATAGCCACGTATCTTGTAACACAATTCCGAACGCCTGACGTAAATCGGAACGTCTCATCTGGCGAATATCGACGCCATCAATCGTAATTTTACCGTCATTTACATCATAAAAACGCATGAGTAAATTAATGAGTGTCGTTTTACCAGCTCCAGTTGGTCCGACAATAGCTGTTGTAGTCCCTGCTTCAATCGTTATATCAACGTCTTCCATTAATAAGGTTTCACCATAGCCAAAACTTACATGCTCGAATCGAACATTTCCAGCGACTTTTTCTAACACTTTCGGCTCTTTTACAGGTATTTCTTCCTCTTCATCTAACAGTTCAAAGACACGTTCCGCTGCTGCAATCGTTGACTGGATGATATTCGCAATATTTGCCGTTTGTGAAATCGGCTGTGAAAATTGTCTCGTGTACGTAATGAATGCTTGAATATCTCCAATTGTAATCACTCTTTGTGTAACTAAAATCCCACCAATAATACTAATTAGCACATAACTAATATTACCGATAAATGACATCAGTGGCATGATGACACCTGAAATAAATTGCGCACGTCGTCCAGCATCATATAACTCCTCATTTACTTCGGAAAAGTCTCTAATCGATTGTGTTTCTTGACCATACGCCTTGACCACTTGATGCCCTGTGTACATTTCTTCTACATGGCCATTTAATTTTCCAAGCTCACTTTGTTGCGCACTAAAATGTGTTTGGGATTTTTTGATTAATGGTTTGATAACAAAAATCGATAACGGAATACTAATAATCGCAATCACCGTTAATAATGGGCTAATCCATAACATCATAATGATAATCCCAATAATCGTCACAAAAGCGGAAATAAATTGGGTCATACTTTGTTGCAATGTCGTTGCAATCGTATCAATATCATTCGTCACCCGACTTAAAATATCTCCGTGCGAACGTCCGTCAAAATACGATAATGGTAAGCGATTCATTTTTTCAAACACATTTTCTCGTAAATCATAAACTGTGCGTTGCGCAATTGCAGCCATCATATATTGTTGAATGAATTGAAATAAACTTGCAAACACATAGAGACCTGCTAATAATAATAAAAGTTGCGCCACTTTCGGAAAGTCAATTGCCGCTCCTGCAATACCTTGCATTTTCTCATAGGCACCATCAAATAATACGGTAATCGTCTGTCCCATTACTGCTGGACCAATGACGTTAAATGCTGTTCCTAAAACTGCTGCTAAAAAGACGATAATTAATCCTGTACGACGCGGACGTAAATATTGTAACAGCCGACGAAAAGCACCTTTAAAATCTTTTGGTTTATCTAAGCCGACATACATACCACCATGACCACGAGGGGCTGATTCTTGTTTTTTCTTACTCATGCGATCTCCCCCTCTGCAAATTGTGACCTAACAATTTCTTGATACACTTCGTTTGACTCTAATAATTCATCATGTGTACCAGTTCCGACAACTTTTCCTTCATCTAATACGAGAATTTGATCTGCATCCATAATCGTACTAACACGTTGAGCAACGACAATCATTGTAGCTCTCACTGTTTCATGTTCGAGCGCTTCTCTTAATGTACGATCTGTTTTATAGTCTAAGGCTGAAAAACTATCATCGAATAAATAAATATTTGCCTGTCGGACGAGCGCTCTAGCAATAGATAAGCGTTGTTTTTGCCCACCTGATAAATTCGCGCCACCTTGTTCAATGAACGTGTCATATTTTTCTGGCATTTTTTCAATAAATTCTTGCGCTTGGGCAATCGATGCCGCATGGCGAATTTCCTCATCTGTTGCATCAGGTTTACCGAAGCGAATATTTTCCGCAATCGTTCCGGAAAATAATAATGCCTGTTGTGGCACGAGCCCGATTTGCTGACGAACATCTTCTAACGTCGTATCTGTTATTGGTACATCATTAATAAAAATCGTACCAGATGTTAGTTCATAAAATCGTGGAATAAGTTGTAATAACGTCGTCTTTCCTGATCCCGTTCCACCTATAATAGCAGTTGTTTTTCCTGGTTCAGCAGTAAAAGAAATATTACATAAAGCAGGTTCATCTGCACCAGGATAATGAAATGTCACATCATCAAATCGTAATGTACTCTGTTTTTCAGTTAGTCGTTTTTTTCCCTCTACTAAATCCAACGCTTCTAACTCAAGTACATCTTGAATTCTATTAGCAGAGACAGAAGCACGTGGTAAAATCACGAACATCATCGACGCCATCATTAACGCAAACATAATGAGCATGACATATTGAATAAATGCCATCAAATCACCAATTTGCATACTTCCAGCATCAATTCGCAATCCACCAAACCAAATAATAAATACTGTTGTCACATTCATTAAAAACATCATAAGCGGCATCGTAAACGCCATTAAACGATTTACTTTGATCGACACTGACGTTAAATCTTCATTCGCAGTTTCTAAACGTTCTTGCTCTTCTGGCTCTTTCGCAAAAGAACGAATGACACGAATTCCCGTTAAATTTTCCCTAAACACTAAATTAAGTCGATCTAATTTTTTCTGAACTGCCTGAAAAAGTGGATACGCTTTTTTCATAATAAAATATATCGTTAACACAATGAACGGAATCGCAATAAAAATAACACTCGAAAGTCTAGCATCTTTTGATAATGCCATAATGACACCACCAATTAACATAAATGGCGCCGCTAAAAACATTCTGAGCACCATTACTGTAGCCTGTTGCAACTGTGTCACGTCATTTGTCGTTCGTGTAATGAGTGAAGCAGTCCCAACTTCATCAAATTCCTGTAGCGAAAAGTCACTCACATGGGTAAAAACATCCCGACGAATATCGCGGCCTACCGACATCGCAACTTTTGAAGAATAATGACTAACAAAAATTGACATTGCCACACCAATCGCCGCTACAAGCAACATCCAGAAGCCAATTTTCCATATGTAAGGAATATCCCCAACGACAACTCCATTATCGACGATATCTCCCATTAATGTTGGCAAATATAATTGCGACAACGATTGAATGAATATAAAGAAAAACACTAATAAAATAAATGATTTATATGACCATAAATACTGGCCAACCCTACGCATCCCATCACCTCTACTACTGCTATATTGTTGAATCACTTTTCGTTAAAATTATACCTTACTACATATTATCACATAAGCTTATATTAACGTTATTTGGAATACTTATTCAAGGCGGGAGAGCAAAATTTGAAGTGGGAGAGCAAAAATTGAAGTGGGAGAGCAAAATTTGAAGTGGGAGAGCAAAATTTGAAGTGGGAGAGCAAAATTTGAAGTGGGAGAGCAAAATTTGAAGT
>JAPFDT010000057.1 GCA_026169815.1 Pseudogracilibacillus sp. | reverse complement strand
TTCGTTAAGCATATTAGGAATGCGCTTTTTTATATAGGAGGCGATATCGCCTCCTATATAAAAAAACAAAACATATAAATATAGAAAAAGTACTTGACTAATCGTAAGAAAGCGGAATATATTCAGACTGCGATGGTTATTCTCTAACTATATAATATAAATTACACCTTTTTCAGCTTAGTAGAAAGTACAATTTTTTGCTTGATACTAGTTACTTCACTGTTATACCTTTACTATAAAGATTCACATGAAAAAGAGTGTTTATCTTTAGTAAGATAAACACTCTTTTCTATCCAAGTACTGTTTGATCGCTGTCTAACTGACGTCCGCGAATACGTTGGAATTCTTCTAATAAACCTTCAATTGTTAAGGCTGCTTTCTCTTCGCCTTGTACGTCTAAAATAATTTGCCCTGCATCCATCATAATTAGTCGTGTTCCCATATCTAGAGCTTGTTGCATATTATGAGTTACCATTAATGTCGTTAACTCAAAATCTTCAACAATTTCTGAAGTTAAATCTGTTATTAACTCTGCACGAGCAGGGTCAAGTGCTGCAGTATGTTCATCTAATAATAAAATGTTTGGTTCTGTGAAAGTAGCCATCAATAAAGATAGTGCTTGTCTTTCTCCACCAGATAACAAACCAACTTTTGCTGTTAAGCGATTTTCTAATCCTAAGTTTAATGTTTGTAAATATTCTCGGAAAATATCACGACGCTTCTTATTTACTCCGAGACGTAATGTACGCTTTTTGTTACGAGAATATGCGATAGCTAAATTTTCCTCAATTGTCATAGAAGGAGCCGTTCCTGCCATTGGATCTTGGAAAACTCGTCCGATATATTGGGAACGCTGGAACTCTCGTAAATGGTCAACATATTTGCCATCTACGGAAATTGTACCAATATCAGCAATTAAATTTCCGGAAATAATGTTCATTAAAGTTGACTTCCCTGCACCATTTCCCCCAATTACAGTAACAAATTCACCTTTATCTAACTGTAAATTAATGTTACGTAATGCTCGTTTTTCATCTGGAGTACCCTCATTAAATGTCATAGAAATTTGGTTTAAATTAAGCATTATGAGTACCTCCTTTTTGTAGCTTGGAACGTTTTTTCAAACGGTGTTGTCTCTCACGACGAGCTTGTAACATTTTTGGAGCAACTAAAGCAACAATAACTAGTAACGCTGTAATTAATTTCATATCACCCGTATCTAAAAACTCAACTCGTAAAGCTAATGTTACGACGATACGATAAATAATAGCTCCTAATACGACCGCCAGAGTAGCACGAGCAACTGTTTTACTACCGAACAATGCTTCTCCAATAATAACGGAAGCTAGACCGATAATAATCATACCGATTCCCATTCCAACATCGGCAAACCCACCATGTTGAGCGATTAATGCACCTGATAATGCTACAAGTCCATTAGATATACCAATTCCTAAAATGATCAACATATCCGTGTTAGCGGAAAAACTGCGAATCATTTTCTGGTTATCTCCGGTCGCTCGTAAAGCTATTCCTACTTCTGTTTTCAAGAAATAATCAGCAATAAATTTAATAATAAAAATAACAATTAACATAACAATTACAATACTCCATGTTGATGGAAAACGTTCTAAACCTATCGCTGATAAAACTTGATTAAACATTTGATCAATGCCTGTTTTCTCCCATGCATTTGTTATTTGTGTTTTTATCGTTGTTTCATTTAACAAAGATAGTTGTGGTGACTGCATAATCCGTAAATTAATTGAGTACAATGCAATCATCATTAAAATACCTGATAATAAAGCATTAATCTTTCCTTTTGTATGAAGAATCCCTGTGATACATCCTGCAACAAATCCTGCGACAGCTCCTAAAATAGTCGCAACAATTGGCGGAACACCATTAATAATTGAAATTGCCGCTACTGCTGCTCCTGTCACGAAGCTTCCATCTACCGTTAAATCTGGAAAATCTAATACTCTAAAAGATAAATATACACCTAAAGCCATAATTGCGTAAATTGCTCCAGACTCTACCGCACCAAACAAAGCTAAAAACATGGTCTTCCCCCATTCAAAAACACCTTACCATTAAAGGTTTCAATTTATTATAGCGTTAAGAGGAAGCAGGTATCATAACCTACTTCCTCTCTTATTTTTAATGACATGTTTTAAATTCAAATTTCTTTAAATCATTTTATTCAATAAATTCTGCTTCTTCATCCCAAGCGTCATCCCACTCAACGCCTTGTTTTTCTGCCGCATCTTTATTAATAAATAATTGAATTTCAGATGGATATTCAACTGGTAGATCTGCAGTTGTCTTCTCACCAGTTAAAATTTCTACAGCCATCTCACCTGTATCATAACCGATCGTATGGTAGTTAATTCCAAATGTCATGAAGCCACCTTTTTCAAGTGATTCTGTTTCCCCTACAACTAATGGAATTTGTTGTTCATTTGCTTCACCAACAACTACGTCTAATGCTGAGACAACTGTATTATCAGTTACAATGTAAAATACGTCAACGTCTCCTGCTAATGTAGAAGCCGCCTGTTGTACTTCTGCTGAGTTTGAAACTGTACGTTCAGATAGCTTTACACTTGTCCCTTCAGCAGCTTCGTTCACAGCATCAATTTGTGCCACTGAGTTTGCTTCACCTGCATTGTAAATTAACCCTACAGTTGCCCCTTCAAAATTCTCATCTATAAAATCAATCGTACTTTCGATTGCGTCTGGATGTAAATCAACCACTCCTGTAATGTTATCACCAGGCTCGTCCATAGATTCTACTAACCCTGCATCTACTGCATCAGTTACCGATGTAAATAAAATTGGAATATCTGATGTAGCATTTAATGCACCTAATGCACTTGGTGTTGAATTAGCAAAAATTAAATCCACATCATCTGCTGCAAAGTTATCCGAAATCGTTTTAACGTTATTTTGGTCATTTTGTGCATTTTGATAATCATATTCTACATTCAATCCCGCATCTTCTAATGCCTCTTGGAACCCTTTATATGCTTCATCTAAAGATGGATGTTCTACGATCTGCGTTGCCCCTACAACGTACGTTTCTCCATCTGTTTCTCCTGAATCTTCTGTATCATTTGCTTCATCTGTTGAAGCATCATTATCGTCACCACACGCCGCTAGTACAAACATTGACATTAATGCAATGACAACAAGTAATAACCACTTTCTCATCCCTATTCCTCCCTAAATATCTGTTTTTAGTTGTTACAGAATTAAAAACATTAATGTAACACTTATAATTTTCTGAAAACACTACTTTAGTATAGCACTTTGCCATGTAAAAGTCTATGCTTCCTACTAGGTTCATAGATAACATATTTCTCTTTAAAAAAATATTATTTCTTCATTTATTATTCACAATTTAATTATTTAACAAAGTTGTTAAAATTCGGCCACAATTTACAAGTGCATTTGAGCGTTTTTTTAATTAAAGTTATGTATAATGTACAATGAAAGTAGGGATAAGTAAATGACAAGGCTTATGTATATCATTATTGTCGTAGCATTTTTAGATACATTTATTCAATTACCTATTATTACACCTTATTCATTAGAGTTAGGAGCGTCTTATACATTAACTGGAGCAATTGTAGCCGTCTATTCCTTAACGAATATGGTTGGAAATATTTTAGGCGGTCATTGGATTGATAAATTTGGACGCAAGAAGATGTTGGTTACTGGTATGGTATTTGTATGTATCATTTTATTATTTTATCCATTAGCGCAAAATGGATGGCAATTATTTTTTGCTCGATTCTTCCACGGATTGGCTGGAGGTATTTTAATTCCGGCAGCTTTCGCTTATATTGGCGATAAATCTGTTGAAGGTTCACGTGGAAAAACAATGGCATTTACAGGGGCAAGTATAGGTATATCTGCCATCGTCGGACCAGCTGTTGGTGGAGTATTAGCTGCAAGAGCATCGATTGAATCAGTTTTCATTCTCGTTGCTGTATTATTTTTCATTAGTATTATTATTGTACATTTCTTTGTTCAAGAATCATTTGTTACAACTGAGAAAGGTAAGTTTAATTTTAAAGAATTTGTACCATTAATTAAACACCCTTTAATTATTTTAGCCTCAATATCTGCATTTGCATTAATGGTTAGTAACGGAACACTTGCATTTGCGCTGCCTTTGAACGTCGAAGCGATGGGGAACTCAACGGAAATGACAGGAATGTTATTAAGTACATTCGGAATTGTTGCTTTAATTGTTTTCTTAACACCTATTAACAAGATTTATGACATGTTCTCTGCTGTTCATCTTGTAACAGGTGGACTGTTATTTATCGGAATAGGTATGATTATCTTAAGTTTTACAACGACCTTTTCTACTAACTTTATCGCGATGATTATTTATGGCTTAGGTTTCGCTTTCATATTCCCATCGATGAACAAGATTATTGCAGATGCATCTTCAAAAACAGACAGAGGAAAAGCTTACGGCGTTTTTTATGCCTTCTTTTCTCTTGGTGCAGTTGCCGGTTCAAGTGCATCGGGATTATTCGCTGATATTTTAGGATTACCATTTTTAGTCTGTGCCATTATTATGATTGTGTCTATTATTATTATTCTTATCGTAGACAGAAAAATAAAACACGCTTAAAAGAGTAGATGAACTTCTAATCAGAAGTCCATCTACTCTTTTAATCTGGTCGTTGAATTGTTGTAATTGGTCCAACTTCAGTATAATTAATTTTTCCAATGAAAAAAATCTGTACTTATACTTCCCTCATTATGATAAAAAAAACCTTCCATATAAAGTATTTTCAACTCTATATGGAAGATGTAATTATTTAATCGAATATATGGATGTATTAAGCGTAATATGAGCTACTAGTTTATTTAATCATTTTTTCTGCGACTTCAACTGTACGTTTTGCTTGGAATTTAGCAGATACTTTTACTTCCTCTGATAATCCAGGCTCTCCAGTTGTTACACTTACACCATAAGGGTTTCCACCTGATGCAAACATTGACTCATCTGCATAACCTGGTGCTGCTACAATTGCTCCCCAGTGGAACATTGCAGTATATAATGATAAAATAGTCGCTTCTTGTCCCCCGTGTGTATTTTGTGCAGAAGACATTGCACTTACTACTTTATTTACTGTTTTCCCTGTTGCCCATAGACCACCTTGTGTATCTAAGAACTGCTTCATTTGTGCAGCCATGACACCAAAACGTGTTGGTACGCTAAAGATAATCGCATCTGCCCACTCTAAGTCTTCAGATGTTGCTACAGGCACATCTTGCGTTGCGTCATAATGCTTTCTCCATTCAGGATTACCATCAATTGCTGCATCTGGCGCTAACTCAGGTACTCTAAGCACTTTAACATTTGCTCCAGCTTCTTGTGCACCTTCTTCAGCCCACTTTGCTAATTGATGGTTTGTACCCGTTGAACTATAATATATTACTGCTAAATTTACTTTTGACATATAACATGCTCCTTTTATCTATTGATATATTTTTAACTATTCCCTATAGTATATTTTTTCACACATTACTTCTAATTTAGATATTACTAATTAGAGATATAATAGTAAAAAAATTACATTGAATCTGCGTAAAGCCCTATTCTTCTTAATAATTCAATGCTTTGTTCTTTTTCTTCTTTTGATAAATCTGCGAAAATCTCTGCCATTGCTTTTTCATGTTGTGGAAAAATTTCATCCATAAACGATGTTCCCTTTTCCGTTAATCTTCCATGAATAACTCGGCGATCTTTCGGACAAGCAATCCGTTCTAAAAAACCTTTTTCTTCTAATTTATCTACGACATACGTAATACTACTACTTGCGAGTAAAACTTTTTTGCCGATAACTTGAATTGGTTGTTCGCCTTTATTATAGAGAAATTCTAATACGGCAAACTCTGTTAAATTAACGTTATAACTTTTTATATCTTTGATAACTTGTTTTTTAACAGATTCTAGCGCTCTTGATAATACGACAAATAACTTTAAAGATAGTTGTTCGTCCAATTGTTTTTCTTGATTTTTTTCCATACGCTTCATCCTTACTTTTATCTCGAATTCATATTAATTATATTAAATGTAATTTGTTTTGTCAACAATAAGGTTTTCGTCAGCAAAATAGTGCTAATGAATTTTTCATTAGCACTATTACTATTGTGTTCATTATACTCTTTTCAATTATTTAAAGTGAGGATCTTGTAAAATTCTTTCCATTTCTTCCTTATGGCCAGTTTCATCTGCTATCATATCTTCTAGTTTAATAACAAGTTCTGTTAACCCTAGTTCTTCCGCTTCTTCCATACGCTGTTTATAACGTACAATCGTATCTGACTCTGCTTTTACTATTTCATTTAAAATATCTTTCACTTGATCTGGCTGCGGCACTTCTGCAACTTTTGTTGTTGGAACGCCACCTAATGACTTAATCTTTTCAGCTAAATATAAAGCATGTCCTAATTCATCTGTTATTTCTTCTTCAAATAATGGTTTTAAAGCAGGACGATATAAACCTGATACGGCAGCTGCACTGTATGTATATTGAACTGCTGCACCATACTCATGTGATAAATCTAAATTTAACTTTTCTATTAATTGTTCTTTTGTTATTGCCATTTATTATCAACCTTTCTTTATTTCATTGCTACAGTTTAGAGTATTCCCTATCTATATACATTTAAACTTTAATCTAAACTTTTTAAGATAAAAATAAAATACCTCTATTAATAGACTGAATCATCTAGTAATAGAGGTTGTATGCTTTATTTATTTACTTTATTCCATATATATGGTGTTTCTTGATAGACATAGTAGTTTAACCAATTTGAAAACAATAAATGTGTATGTGCACGCCACGTATTTAATGGTTGTGCTGTAATATCATCGTTTGGAAAATAGTTTTCAGGTGGTTCAATATCTAAGCCTTTAGCAACATCACGATCATATTCTTCTTTTAGCGTCATTGCATCATATTCTAAATGTCCTGTAACCATAATATGTTTATCATCTTTTGATTTCATTAAAAATAAACCTGCATCGTCTGATGTCGCAACTGCCGTTAAGTCTGGATGTTGTTTAATCTCTTCTAATGAATTTGCTGTATATCGTGAATGTGGTGCATGAAAGACATCTTCAAATCCTTGAACAATTTTTAATGTCGGATCACATATTGTATGTTCAAAAATACCTGAACATTTCTTTGGTAACTCAAACTTATCAATTCCATAATGGTGATATAAAGCTGCTTGAGCACCCCAACAAATATGTAAAACACTTGTTACATTTGTTTTAGTCCATTCCATTATTTGTACAAGTTCATCCCAATAATTCACATCTTCAAAATTATAATGTTCTATCGGAGCGCCGGTAATAATAAAGCCATCAAACCATTCATCTTGAATTTGGTCAAATGTCGTATAAAATGTGTCTAAATGAGACTTGCTGACATTTTTTGATACGTGGGTTGCAGTATGAACAAACGTAATATCAACTTGCAAAGGAGTATTTCCTAATAAACGCAATAGTTGTAGTTCCGTTTTTTCCTTTTCAGGCATTAAATTTAAAATCCCTATCCGTAATGGTCGGATGTCTTGATTTTTCGCTCTTAATTCATCCATTACAAAAATCTTCTCTTCTTTTAAACGTTTCCGAGCTGGTAGACCTTCTGGTATTTTAATTGGCACTAGTCTATTCCCCTTCCTCTTGTTCATTCTCTTTATATAATAATAAAATGACCTATTATTCTGTCGATTTATAATATGTTCTTCATTATAACATATCTGTCGCTATTTCTTCATGAAAATAAAATATAGACTATTATAATGAATTAATTTCATAATAGGAACGTCTAAGTAAAAACATCTATCAAGAAATTAATTCATTTGCTTTATATTTTAACTTATGGTATCTTTGTTAAGAACAAATGACCGAAACGTTATTTTGGTCAGATTGGAGGTAACAAATGTCTACTGACAGACGACAAGATATATTAGATGCAGCAACAAAGTCCTTTTCCTTATTTGGCTATAAAGCAACAACGATGAATCAAGTAGCAAAGCTTGCCAATGTTGGCAAAGGAACAATCTATACCTTTTTTAAAAATAAAGAAGAATTGTTTGATGAGATTGTAACTAATATGATTCGTGATATGGAAGTAGCTGCTAATCAAGCGATTCGTTCATCAAATACATTTCAAGAAAATGTCCATCTTTCTTTATACGAAATGTTAGAATTCAGAATGGAGCACCAATTAACGATTAAACTTTTTCAAGAAGAACGCGACATTGGCACACCTATCGTTCAAGATGTCATGCAAAAAGTCGAAAATACGATTTTACAAATTATTAAGAATAAAATTGAACGAGCGATTGAAAAAGGCGAAATTAAAGATTGTGATCCTGAACTAACAGCATTTGTTTTAGTTAAATTATACATTGCACTAATTTTCGATTGGGAAAAAAGACGAGAACCATTAACAAAAGAAACGATAGCAAACTTGTTTGACTTGTATATGATAAAAGGAATCGCACTTGAATAAACACTTATTTTGAACATAGCATTTAAGTTTCTTCATATAATAACGTAAGACTTACAATGACTAAATGTCCTTTAGTCATTTATTTATCCCACAAATTGACCAAATGAATGTTTTGGTCATATATTTAATCAGGAGGTTTTATAGAAGTGAGTACAATGGTAAAAGAGTTTAAACAAATATTACAAGAACGGTCATTACTTGTCGCTATTATTGCTGTAATGATAGTACCTATTTTATATGCGGGTATGTTCTTATGGGCTTTCTGGGATCCATATGATCAATTAGAAGATGTCCCTGTTGCGATTGTCAATGAAGATAAGAGTTATGAATTTGAAGGAGAAATGTTATCCATTGGTGATGAACTAGTCGATAACTTAAAAGAAGAAGATGCCTTTGATTTTCATTTCGTGGATAAAGAAACTGGTTTACAAGGACTTGAAAATCAAGATTATTATATTTTAATTGAAATTCCAGAAGACTTTTCACAAAAAACAACGACAATGATGGATGATATTCCTGAAAAGGTTAATTTAATTTATAAACCAAATGAAAGTTATAACTTTTTAGCTTCTCAAATTGGTGAAACTGCCATGTTACAAATCGAAGCAGCTATCGAAGAGAAAATTACAGAAACATATGCGGAAACTATCTTTGAAAATATTGAAGAAGTAGCAGAAGGACTAGTAGATGCCAGTGAAGCTACCGAAGAGTTACATGACGGTGCGACAGAACTAAAAGATGGTTCCAATGAATTAAAGGAAAATTTATTTACTCTAGCTAGTAAGACGATAGAATTCTCAGATGGAGTTGATAGTGTAGTAGATGGTGTAAGTGAATTACAAAATGGTACATCAACTTTAACGAGTGGAATAAGCGAATTATATGATAATAGTAATAAATTACGTGATGCTTCCGTTGATTTAAAGACTGGTGCGAATACATTAGCAGATGGAATTACACAAGCTGATGACGGCATACACGAAGTGAAAGAAAATGTGCCTAAACTTATTGACGGAACGAATCAAGTAAATGCAGGACTAACCCAATTTCATAATGAATTACCGAAAGAAATGGCCGCAAAAGTTTCTAACAGCGTGATGGAATATAAAGATCCTGTACGAAAACAAATTACTACGACAGTAAACGAAGAATTACATGCACGAAGTCCAGACATTACAAACAAATTAACAAATGAAATTGCCTCAAGTGCAGCAAGTTCTGTAGTAGATGAAGCAAATCAATTAATTGATATCGCGCCTGATAGTGCGTCAAATCTCATCGCAACTGAACTAATTAATAACGTCAAAGAGTTTGAAGCTGCTAAAAAAGCCAAAATTACCGAAGATATTACTAACATTTTAACCGATGCTGAAGTATCAGAAGAAACAATTAAAGAAGTAAATGATAAACTACAAGAATTATCACCTAACTATGATAAATTAGAAAGCGAATTACAAACCAAACTTCAAGATGCATTCAGTAAAGCGTTAGAAGATGTAGAAATTACAGAAGCACAGAAACAACAATTAGAAGCAATCATTAAGGAAAAAGCTGTACCACAAGTAGAAGCTGGTGTAGAAAAGGCTTTATCGAAAGTTACAGATGGAGTCGATACAAAACTAGATGAATATGAAGCTATTTTATTAAAAGAACTAGACAGCATTACAGGAACGCTAGAAAGCGAAATTAAGTCTGCGTTAAATAATCCAATTGGTCAACTCCAAACAGGATTAGATGAATTAAATAACGGTCAAAAAGCATTACACTCAGGTGTGAATCAATTGGCTGATGGAACGAATCAACTAAAATCTGGTTCACAACAATTAACGAGCGGGCAAGATGATTACGTTGCAAATATGAATAAATTTACGACTAGTATGGGTACTGCTAACAACGGAGCTCTCGAATTGTTAAATGGAACGAACACGCTATACAGTGGTATGTTTGAACTCCAAGATGGTTCCGTACAATTAAATGATGGGGCTCATCAATTAGCAGATGGTTCTAAAACATTATCAGATGGTATGCTCACTCTCGTTGACGGAACAGAAGAGTTCAATGATGAAATGCATGACGCTGCAAAAGAAGCGAATGATATTGAAACAACTGAAGACACATATAATATGATTGCTGACCCTGTTAAAGTGAAAAACGATAAAATTAACAAAGTTCCTAACTATGGAACAGGTTTCGCACCATATTTCTTATCACTTGGGTTATTCGTTGGAGCGTTATTATTATCCATCGTCTTCCCATTACGAGAACCTGCTGGAACTCCTACAAGTGGTTTGAACTGGTTCTTCAGTAAATTTGGTGTACTAATCGCAGTTGGTATTATTCAAGCACTTATTGCAAGTGGCTTTTTATTACTTGGTTTAGGATTAGAAGTACAAAACATTCCTTTATTCATCCTATTTGCGATTATTACAAGTTTGACGTTTATTACGCTCATTCAATTCTTTGTCACTTGTTTAGATGACCCTGGTCGCTTTATTGCGATCATCATTTTAATCATTCAATTAACAACAAGTGCAGGAACATTCCCATTAGAACTGATTCCAAAAGCATTGCAACCATTAAATATGCTCTTCCCGATGACATATTCCGTATCCGGATTTAAAGCAGTCATCTCAAGTGGAGATTACACAGCAATGTGGCAAAACGCTGGTATATTAATCGCGTTTGCTCTTGGATTTATGTTGTTAACACTATCTTACTTTATTGTCATGTTTAAGAGAAAATTTGAAACGAGACAAGAAGTAGGAACAACTGAATAAAAATTTTAGAAAAAAGCGTATGACCAAGATTTCATTGTTCATACGCTTTTTTTATTTTCTAATTATATTTATTCTCTTCTATCAATCTATGCACAAGCCTTTCCACAGTTTTGTTAATAATTTTATTTGAAATTGCTATATCAATCTTTATGCTTGTTTATACTTTTTGTGGATAACCTTGTGGATACTGTGGATAAGGTGGATAACTTTGTTAATATTACTAATAAACCTATATACTACATGAGCTTACAACCATCTATATGAACGTGCGTTCTTATTAGTATCTGATAATTAACATATAACTGAAAACTACCATTATTTTTATCATTCATAGCAATATTCATCCTGCTAACTTAAATTATGTTATAATATAATTTATACACTAAATATTATACGAATTCTGAATAGTTGAGGTGAAATAGTTTGCGAGAAACTTGGGGTCTACTCGATTGTGGGTATGGTGATGCGGCGACAAATATGGCGACAGATGAGGCTCTCCTACAATGGCATAGTAAAGGTGAAATCCCCCCTACTATACGTTTTTACGGATGGAATCGTCCTAGCCTGTCTGTTGGATATTTCCAAGACATCAAGAAAACAATTGACTTAACTGGCATAGAAAAACATCAATGCGAACTCGTTCGACGTTTAACTGGTGGAAGTGCTGTATTACACGATAAAGAAATTACTTACAGCATCATCGTCAGTGAAAAACATCATAAAATTCCACCATCAGTGAACGAAGCATATTACGTTTTATCACAAGGATTACTAGAAGGTTATCACCTGTTAGGCGTACCAGCTGATTTTGCTATACCTGAACGCGAATTAAAACGTGATCGCTCTGCTGTTTGTTTTGAAAAGCCAGCTATATACGAAATGGTTGTTGACAAAAAGAAAATCTCTGGCAATGCACAAACGAGAAAACAAGGTGTATTATTACAACATGGATCTATTCCATTCGAATTTGATGCCGATATGTTATTTGACTTATTTCTTTTCTCATCAGAAGAAAAACGTCAGCGACAAAAATTAGCCTTCGCATCAAAAGCAACTAGTATTAATGATATTACAGGACGCTCCCATACATACGAAGACATGCGTGACGCGTTTTTACGAGGTTTTCAAGACAGTTTACAAATAGAGACAGAAATAATGACTTTAACGAATGAACAAAAACAATATATAGATTATTTAGCTACAACGAAATACCGCGCGAAAATTTGGAATGAAGCAAAAAATAAAACGTCAAGGAGCATATAAGATGTCTAAACAAAAAGAGTTTCTGCGAAAGCCAGATTGGTTAAAAATTAAAATTAATACGTCAGATTCTTATAAAAGCCTAAAGAAATTAATGCGTGAAAAAAACTTAAATACAGTTTGTGAAGAAGCAAGATGTCCTAACCTTCATGAATGTTGGAGTGAAAGACAAACAGCAACATTTATGATATTAGGAGATACATGTACCCGTGGTTGTCGCTTTTGCGCTGTTAAAACTGGTTTACCAAATGAATTAGATTGGGATGAACCAGCACGAGTCGCAGAATCCGTAAAAATCATGGGATTAAAACACGTCGTTATTACTGCTGTTGCACGTGATGATTTAAAAGACGGTGGAGCAGCTGTGTTTGCCGAAACAGTTCGTCAAATTCGTAAACAAAACCCTGGGACAACGATTGAAATTTTACCTTCTGATATGAAAGGTGATTATGATAGTTTACATCATTTAATGGATTCTGGCCCAGATATTTTCAACCATAACATTGAAACAGTGCGTCGCCTTACGAAACGTGTGCGAGCGATTGCGAAATATGATCGTTCTTTACAATTATTACAACGTGTTAAAAATATCGCGCCAAATACACCGACAAAATCTAGTATGATGCTCGGCTTAGGTGAAACGAAAGAAGAAATATTAGAAGCAATGGATGATTTACTTGCACACGATGTTGATATTTTAACATTGGGACAATATTTACAGCCAACACCTAAACATTTAGACGTTGAACGTTATTATCATCCTGATGAATTTGCTGAGCTAAAAGAAATAGCATTGGAAAAAGGATTTAAACATTGTGAGTCTGGTCCACTTGTTCGTTCATCTTATCATGCTGATGAACAAGTGTCTGCAACAGCAGCCCAACGTCGATTACAATATGCAAAAGGTTATGAAGAAAAAGAGCAAAAGGAAATTGATTTTCAGTTAACAGATCTCATGCCATCAAAAGGAGATTAATCCACAAGCATATTTCTCATCTATTTGAGAAATATGCTTTTTTGAGATACTAGATTATTTTATAAACGGATTGGGTATATAATGAATAACAATATGAAGGAGGAAATATAATGCCTGTAGAAATAAGACGTATTTATGAAGAGGACACATCAACAAAAGGTGTGCGAATTCTTGTCGATGGAATATGGCCGCGAGGAATATCAAAAGACGATGCTAAATTAGACCATTGGTTTAAAGATGTTGCCCCTTCTAATGATTTAAGAAAATGGTTTGACCATGATCCTAATAAATACGACGAGTTTAAAAAGCATTACAAAAAAGAACTCGAAAGTGGCGATCAACAGAAAGCATTAGCAGAATTAAAACAACTAACAAAAAAACATAACAAAAATATCTGTTTATTGTACGGAGCGAAAGATAAAGAACATAACCAAGCAAAAGTGCTCAAAGAAATTCTTGACCATCAATAAGAACACGATAATTTATCCGAGTAAACAATAACTCTAACTAAAATTCTGTAGCTCAACCAATATGTTACTACAGAATTTTACCGCTTTAAATATATTACTTCTTCCATCCAATGATAACATCCACTAAAGTTAGACATAATCTAGCTTCTTTCCAACATTCCATTTCATTAAATTGAGATTTATTGGTAAAATATATACATCAACTGTTGATGACAGAAAGAAGGTGTCCTATGTTACAGATTCCTAAACTAACCGAACAAATCTCCCCTAAAACAATGAAAGTTTGGCGTATTCGTCATTTTCTCTTAGCTAGTTTAAAACTTATTATTTTAATTAGCTTACTTTATTTTTCCCATAAATTTTATTGGGAAAAATGGATTCGTCTTTCATTATATATAATTTTAGGAAGTATCATTATTAAAGCTATTTATAAACTAACCATCTATCCAATACTTTTACACAAAACATGGCGCTTTCAAATAAATAAACATGTCATTCAAACAAAACATGGCTTTTTCCATACTCAACATACTATTATTCCAATGGCACATGTAATCAACGTCCAAACATATGATGGTCCAATATTACGTAAATGTGGTTTAGTAACAATGACGATTAAAACATTGACATCATCTATACATATTCCAGGTCTTTTAAAAACCGAAGCTGTATATATACGTAAAAGGATTCTTGAACGAATACCTGTTCATAAACAATGGAAAATTGATGATTCTCATGGATAAAAATAAATTACAGCAAGATTTAAAAAGAAACAACGATACTCCATTGACGATTCACTATTGGATGACACGAATGGAAATATTCATCGGTTCACTCCACTCTCTTTATTCAATTGGTTTATTTCTATTGTTTATTGGTATCTTTTATAAAATAGATGATATATTTTCTTTTAATACACCTATCGTTAATCTAGTTGATATATTAACCCAGTCAATCTTTTCTTTCATAATTTTCACCTTGATTCTCGCATTGATCGCAGTTTTTATTGGTATGATTATATTACACATAAAGTATCGCCACTATGAAGTTGCTTCAGATCAACATTACATTTATATAAGTAAAAGAAGCACAAACGAGCAATATCTCACGATTCCACGCTCTGCATTACAATGTATTACTATAGAAAAACCGATTACACAGCGCCCATTTCAACTTGTAACTATCAAATTAGATTATGTCACAGCGACATACACAAGTGAAGAGATACAAACTGCTCTGTTAATTCCTTTCATTCAAGAACAACGAGGTAAACAATTAATCGAAGAAATTCAACCTGATTATTGTATCCAAGAGCCTTCTTTATCGCTAGCTGGTGAGGCTTACTTTGTTGAACTTATTCAACCTAGTTACTTATTAGTTATCGTTACATTTCTCATTATGTTCTTTTGGCCGGAATTATGGTTTGTTCCTATTTTGTATGCATTATACCTTATTGTTAAACGAGTCGTTAAAACGAGACAACAATATTACAACTGGTCAGCTAATGTAATTGCAATACGTAGCGGCGCTTTCTCACCCACTCTACATTTAGTCAAACGGGAACATATAACGATGTTACAAATCCATCAATCGTGGATTCAACGCAAAGTAAAGCTTGCTACTTGTCAGCTCACAATACGAAATAATTCTGTACAACTAAACCACGTTAATGAATCCGTCATTGAACAGCTTTACGATTGGTTTGTACAACAAGAAATGAAATAAAAATTGTCTTATGAAAGGAGTTTACTTATGCATTCATTTATTCATTTTATTACAGATAAAATAGCAACAAGAAAAGGAGCTTGGATCACGCTCATTACTTGGATTGCGCTCGCTATTGTATTATCTGTTATAGCACCTAGCTCAAAAGACCATGCTGTCAACAACGTTTCGAAGCTCTATCCTGAAAACAGTCCTTCTGTCATTGCAGAACAAAAGATTGATGAGTATTTTCCAGATGACGATGGATTACCTGCTATATTCGTCTTTGAAACAAAGGAAGAAACACTCAATATTGAATTAATCCAAAACGTAACAGAAAAATTTTCAGAAAGTGATATTCCGTATGTGAAAAGCGTTATTCCCTTACATCAAATGCCACCTGTTGCGATAGAATCATTTTTATCTGAAGATGAAGAGGCATTATTTTTACCTGTTTTATTTGAGGAAAATATAACATCAACAGAAATTAACCAAGGTCTAGACAAAATGCAGCCTATTATTGATGAACATGATTCTTTTACTACACACGTTACAGGACCTGCGGGAATTGCAGTAGATGCGACTGATTTATTTGCCCGTGCTGATCTCGTGTTACTATTTTCAACGGTCGGGATTATTCTAATTTTACTTATCATCACATACCGCTCTCCCCTATTAGCTTTCATACCATTGTTAGGTGCGGTATTTGTTTATGCAGTAGCAGATCGTTTCTTAGGTTTACTTGGATTAAATGGAGTGGAGCTAGCGAGTCAATCACTATCTATCATGATGATTCTACTATTTGCGGTCGTCATTGATTATTCGTTATTTATTTTTTCACGCTTCCACGAAGAATTGAAACGAACAGAAGATAAATATGAAGCGATGCAAAGTGCGATGCGTGAAATTGGGATTCCGATATTTTATTCAGCAACGACAATTTTACTCGCTATGCTCGTCTTGTTTTTCGCAGATTTTGGTGATTATAAAAATTTCGCACCGATTTTTAGTATTGCTGTCTTCGTCGTGCTATTCTCTGCACTTACTCTGCTACCAGCATTATTTACGATATTCGGGAGAAGGTCATTTTGGCCAAAAATCCCCCACGTTGGTGATGAAACAGTTAAAGCATCCTCATTGTGGGGAAAAGTTGGGAAATTCGTCACGACGAAGCCTAGATTATCTGTCATTGTCATATTCATTTTCTTGTTAATTTCAGCGAGTAATATTTTTACAATGTCTTATGAATATAATACGATGAAATCTTTCCCGGATGACATGCCTTCACGTGTTGGCTACGAAGTTTTAGAAGATAAGTTCAGTAAAGGGACACTAGCTGCAACAACAGTTATTTTTGAAAGTGACACAGCTGTTACAGACGATGACCAAGAAAAGCTAGCTGATGCACTGGCAGATGAAAAAGTCGTCGAACATGTGCGTATATCAAACGTCACGGAAGATAATCAAGTTGTACAATATGATTTAACATTTAATGAAGATCCTTATAATGAGAAATCAATGAATGCGTTAGAATACTTAATGGAACAAGAAGGAGTTATCATTGCTGATGCAGAGGTAAAAGGGGAATTATTTTTCGCAGGAGAAACAGCCGCTTCAGTCGACAATCGAAACGTCAACAAACGAGATATCGTTGTCATTGTCTTAGCCGAAACATTACTCATTTTCTTAATGTTAATCTTTTTAACACGATCTGTTAAAATTTCTAGCTTAATGATGGGAACGATTCTGTTTTCTTTCTTAGCCGCCTTAGGGATTGGTACATTTTTAGTTAGTTTATTGTTCGGTGTTGATGCAATTAGTAATCGTGTACCAGTCTACGCTTTCGTCTTCTTAGTCGCACTAGGGATTGATTATAATATCTTCTTAGTATCTCGATATTTAGAGGAGAAGAAACGACTGCCAGTAAAAGACGCAATAGCGAATGCTGTAGCTAACACTGGTGGAGTAATTTCATCAGCTGGTATCATTTTAGCAGCTACTTTTGCTGTTTTAATGACACAACCTGTTGAAGTATTATCAACGTTTGGCTTTATTGTCGCGATTGGGATTTTAATGGATACATTTTTAATTCGTGGCGTGCTCCTACCTGGATTACTAGCTTTATTAGAAAAAAATGAACGCCCACAAATTATACGTAAAAAAGAAGAAAAGTGATTCAGCTATTCAGGATCTAAATTATAAAAGGTTGGAAAACGACTTGTTAACATGTCATTTTCCAACCTTTTGTTAATCATCAATTTCAACGATGAGAATTTCACCTGTGTATGCATCAATTTCAAACTCTGCTTCTTCTCCATCTGCCTCAATTTCAATTTCGTATATTAATCGTCCATTATTCTTTTCTAACTCTACTTCCTCTACTACGCCTGGGAAATGTTCTAATGCAATATCAATTGCCTGTTGTATGTCTATGCCTGTTTTTTTCTGATTCTTTTGTTTTTTATTTTCTTTATGTTTTGGCTCGTCATATTGTTTATCATTTTTATGATTTGTATCCTGTTTACGCTCTCCATCATGATGGTTTTTCTCGTTTTTCTCAGTATCATTAGATTGGGCTACATCTTTTTTGTCTTGTGTATCCTTTTTTTCTAACTTTGTATCTCGATCTGTTTTAGTCTCTTGCTGAGTTTTAGATTCTTGATCCTGTTCAGTCGCCTTCTCCGGTTGCTGTTTCGAAGTATCTTGATTATTTTCTCCTTTGTCTGTTAACATCATTTTCTCTCTTAAAGATAATATTTCTCCAGATTGACCATTTACTTTCAACTCATACACGATATTATCGTTTTCAATTTCTAATTCATATACAGCACCATTTTTGCCTTGAGTTAATTCAAGTGATGTCACTTCTCCTGGATACTGAGATGTAATTAATTCTTTTATACTCTCTGCTGATAATGTTGGTGCGCCCTGAGATGCACTTGATTGATACATGCCAAAACCAAATAATCCTACAATAAAAAGTACACCTATCATTAACCATGTTTTCTTTTTCATACAAATAGCCTCCTTACGTTATCTTACCTTTATACTAACTTAGTAAGATGATAAGCAATGGTGATTCAGATTAGAATTCACTGAGAAATGTAAGATTATTTGTGTAAAGGAAACTCTAATGTAAAAGTAGAACCTGCCCCTAGAACACTACTTACAGATAACGCTCCTGCATGTTGTTCCGTTATACTTTTCGCAATTGCTAACCCTAAACCTACCCCTCCAGATGTACGAGCTCGCGATTTATCAACCCGGTAAAAACGGTCAAAAACATGTTCAGTATCTTCTGCAGTCATACCTTGCCCCGAATCTATTACGTGTACTTTTACATTATGCGTTGATTTTAATACTCGAACTTGTATAGCTTCTTCACTATATTTAATCGCATTATCTAACAAAATATATATAACTTGTTCAATCTGATCAATATTTCCTTCTATAAAAATTGGCTGTGCACCAGGAGTCAAAGCAATCTCACGTTCATAAGCTTTCGTAAATGTCTTAATAACCCGTTTCACTAACAATACTATATCGATTTGCTCATATGGAGCTGATTCTTTATTTTTTGCTAGCAGCAACATCTGTTCCACAAGTTGTTGCATCCGATCTGATTCTGAATCAATTGCATCAACTGCCTCGTCAAATACTTCCGGATAACTTTTACCACGTCGCTTTAACAATTGACCATAACTTTTAATAATCGCTATTGGTGTTTTTAATTCATGGGATGCGTCTGATACAAATATTTCTTGTTTTTCAAACGTATCTTTCAAATGATCGATCATGTCATTAAACGTTTCTTCCATTTCATATATCTCATCACGTGAACGTTTATTTTGTTCGATTGTTTTCCATTTTCCTGGTTCGGTGTTTGCTTTCATCGTCATAATTAACTCTTTAATTGGTGCTAACACAAATTTACTTAACAAATTTCCACCAATAAATGTTGGTATAACAATCATTAAAGATGCAAAAATGAGTACATAAAATAAAGTGTTCATCGTTTCTTCTACTGAAAGTAAATAATTTGCTACTTGTAATGTAGCTATTTGACCATCTTCCCAAATAATTGGTTTTGAAACGACGGCAACCCTTTCTCCTGTTGGACTTTTAATAATTTCTTGTATTTCTTTAGTTGTAAATATTAAGTCCAAATGGCGGTATTGCGCATTTTTCGCAATCGTTGGGATAAGCTCCTCACCTTCAGCACTTACAACACGAATAATCCCATTTGATGGTAGGAATGCATGTAACAAACCACTTTTAGATAAATCTGGACTATCCTTAATCGTTTCGACAATCGTATTCGTTTGTTCTTGTAGAGCATCTTTTTCATTATCTGTCGTTATTTTATAAAATAAAAAATAAATCGATGCATTGACTAAAACAACGATAACTAACATAAACAGTGTTGAAAACAATTGAATTTTTGTTTTCAGTTTCATTCGGTAGTGTCCTTCATCGTATATCCAACACCCCGCACTGTTTGAATATAAGCAACAGTAAATGGCTTATCAACTTTTTGACGTAAGTAACGAATATAGACATCTACTACATTCGTGTCTCCAAAATAATCGTAACCCCATACTTGTTCCATAATTTGCTCACGATTTAGTACGATATTTTTATTTTTCATTAAATATACGAGTAAATCGAATTCGCGAGGTGTTAATTCAATTGTTTCTTCTTCTCTTACCACTTCACGTGTCGCAATTTCTACAGATAAGTTACCGATTGCTAGCTTTTCTGATTGCTGTACCTGGGGTTGCTGATTACGTAAATGAACACGTACCCTGGCTAATAACTCTTCGATTTGGAAAGGTTTCGTCACATAATCATTTGCCCCTAAATCTAGTCCACTCACCTTATCATGCACTTCATCCCGTGCGGTTAATAAAATAATCGGTGTCGCTTTATCTTTACGACGTACCCTTCTAAGCACTTCTAAGCCACTCAAATGGGGAATCATAATATCTAATAACACTAAATCCCACGTTTCTTCTTCTATTAATCGTAACGCATCTTTTCCATTGTTGGCGATTGCTGTTTCATAATTTTCATATTGTAATTCTAATTGAATAACACGACTTAACTTCTCTTCATCTTCAACAATTAATATTCGGTTCATCTTTACACCTCATTCATCGTAACCTTCATGTAAATTATATCATGTATTTTACTTGTTGTTTGAAGTGAAACATTCATATTCACATCCATTTTACATCATTGTTATACATCTCTATATCGATGTATAACAATTTCAAGGATTAAATCAAGTGGTAAAGGAGCCGTTAATGGTAACTGTATTGCACTTTTAGTTGTCGAAAATCTCTTTAATTCTTCATTAAAGTGATACAGCGTAGTAGGAGTAGGATAAAAGTTTATATGATGCTTAAATGCGGCAATAGTGAACAATACTCTCCGATAAGTAAATGCGGGTACACCCCATTTTAATTCCTTTTCAGCTTCTGGTATTAACTCAGAGAGAAATGATAACAATTCATTTAATGTCTGTTGAGTCGCTAATGGAAATTGCGACACATAGTTTTCAATATTTTTTGGTTTTTGTTTAGTCATGTTTAGTGCTCCTTTGTTACGTTACTTTAATCGGCGTTTCCTTTATAATTTTATACACTAAGATAGTTAATATAGCCGCAATAATAATAGATCCTGCCAGTGCAATCGTAACTTGAGATACCACTTTATTAAATTGCAAAAATCCGATAAATGGTTTAGGTGTGCTAAACTCCCATAACAAATCATTTAAAACTATTATTACAAAAGCAACTACAACAGATATTAATCCACCAAAACCTCCAAAACGGTAAAATGCTATACTGACTAACCATCCAGTTAAATAGTAAATCATAACAATAATTGTATAAGTAAACATAGTTAATGCCCAACTATTTTCACCAAATGATGATAACGTAACATCTTTAAAAAGGTTTAAATTAAATAAACTAATCACCCAAGCTAAGATAAGACTTATGCCATTAATAGTAATTGCTAAAAATATTACAGATAAAAACAGTCCTTGAAAATAAGATATTCTAGTAACACCGTATTTTACATACTGTGAGAAGAATACAAAGCTTGAAAGTATGCCACAAACTAACATGAAAATTGTTGCGGTTTGAAATGTAAATGTAAGTATCGATATTGACCTTATTTCTGGTTCATTTACAAATCGAACTAAGATAAAGTAAAATACATATATAATCGGTAAATACCACAAAACCCACTTCATTTGCTCAAGGTATAAACCAACAGCCACTTTCTTTCCCATTTCTCTCATTTTAATTTACCTCCTTTGTTAATTGAATAAACAAGTCGTGAAGTGTCACATTTCCTATTTCTAACCCCTTTTGTTTTATTGTGGCTACTTTTTCCTCTGGTAATTCCCCATATACTATAACGCTCTTTGTTCCACCCAGTTGTTCTTCATTTAATACAACAAGTCCATCTACTACTTCTTCTACATCACTAATCGAACCTGTCAGAGAGAATCCTTTTTGTAAGAGGGAATCTATGTCTTCTTGAACGACTACTTTTCCTTGATCAATAATAATAACATCATCAAATAAGTAGTCCATTTCTGATACTAGGTGAGTAGATAAAATAAAAATTCTCGGATGACGAGCTTGTTCTTCTAATATCTCACGATAAAAAATCTCCCGAGTCGGCGCATCCATTCCGTTATATGCCTCGTCGAAAATCGTGATTGGCGTTCGGCTTGCTAGTCCGATTATGACATTAAATACAGATTGCATGCCCGTTGATAATTTTCTTATTGATTTATTTGTCGGTAGACGGAATAACGAGATTAATTGCTCAGCATATTGTAAGTCAAAACTAGGACGATAACGCATAGCAAATTCAATAAATTGCTTTACTGTACCATACTCATCTTTGTAATCTGTTTTGTGAACAAATGTAACTTGAGTCATCGCTTCTTCATTTTCAAAAACAATAGACCCGTCTATTTTCACTTTCCCTCTAGTAGGCTGTTGGTATGCGGCTATCAGGGATAATAGACTTGTTTTACCAGCACCATTTCGACCAATTAATCCATAAATTCTTCCGTTTTCCAACGTGAAATTAATATCTTTCAATGCTTCAAATTCTCTATAAACAAGACTTATATTTTTCGCCTCCACTTTAACGGTCATTCTTTCACACTTCCTCTCAATTTCTCCATGATTTCCATAATAGCACTATCTGATAACTGAAGTTTTTTCGCTTCTTTTAACATTGGCAAAACAAATCCCTCGGCAAAATCTTCTCTTCGTTGAAGTAGCAATTTCCCTTTCGCTCCTTCCATTACAAACATGCCAACCCCTCTCTTCTTGTAAATAATCCCCTCCTCTACAAGAAGATTAATCCCTTTCGAAACAGTAATATGATTTACTTTATAAAACTGTACGAGTTGATTTATAGATGGAATTTGTTCATGATTTTGTAATTGGTTATTAATAATTTGATCTTCTATCACTTCTTTTATTTGAAGAAATATAGGTTTCTTATCATGTAACGATTTTTTCAATTATTAGGCACCCCATTTACTATAAGGTCATATAGTTATATATATGACTATATGGGATGTCATTTTAATTGTCAAGTTAAAAAAACAAAAAAACCCTCTCCCACACAAATGTGAGAAAGGATTTTGCGCATGTATCTATACAGTTCGTTCACTATTTAAACAGCTTTTACACGTGAGCGAACTACTGGATAACCGAGATCTTCAATCGACTTTTCAATTTCTTCGATTGAAACAGCATCTGCATCAAAGTTAGTTCTTACTCGACTAGAATTAAATAACACTTCAACACTATCCTTTTCTACACCGTCTAATCTTTTTAAGCCACCTTCTATTTTTTGTAAGCATGATGGACAGGATAAACTTTCCAAATTAATAACTGCTTGTTTCATCATTATCTCTCCTCATTTTTTTATTCATTAATTATTATCTAGTTATTCTTTACTTGATTCAATTTCATAATAGAATAATTTAATTAAAAACACGAATGTTGAATTATAATTTTTTTTAATCGTACGTATTAAGCTCATGTAACTAAGTTTACTTGAATGGAAGCCGACTGACTCTTGCGGGAAAAGCAAAAGTTCTTCGGTGGGTGAACGCTAGTGAAACCCATGAGTCCGAAAATCCTTGAATCAATACGTTAGTGTTGATTTAAGAGTTGAGGCCATGCCCGCAGAATGCAGTCGACTGGAATGAAAGTAAACGGAGCTACCCTCAAACGTAAAGTTCGTGTTTAAAATAATAAAATGAATTATGAAATTGATTCAATTATAAATGAATTTTCCTATAAAAGAATTGATGTATATCAAGTTTTTGTATGTTTTTATAAACGTTACCTTCTAGGCAAACGATAGCTGAGTAATCTCATTCCGTTTAGTACTACTACGAAGATACTTGCTTCATGAGCTAACATCCCAATCGACATGTTCATCCAATCACTAAATAGTAAACCGGATAATAAAATAATAACGACACCTACTGCAATGACGATATTCTGAATCATGTTTCTAGAAATAGCT
>JAPFDT010000036.1 GCA_026169815.1 Pseudogracilibacillus sp. | reverse complement strand
TTCAAAGCTTGGACATTTGGCATTCGAGTCATAATCATAGGCTAATTGATTTGTAGAGTAATAATCGCTAGTGTGTTCCTTGAATTCCCTTGTTTTTATGTTTAGTAGTCCATTACTAAAATTCACAATATCTGGATTCGAATCAAAAGAGTCAACAAATGGTATCTCATGATCAAGTGCAGCCATGTAGTCTGCTTCATACCTTCTGTTCCATGTTGTTGGACTAATTTCATTCACAACATCCCTAGCTAATTTTTTAATGATATTATCCTTTATAGATACATACACACCATCTCGGTAATGAAATTTATCTCCTGATTCATTTTGTATTAATTTTATTCGACTACAAAAATAACTTGCGAATGTATTTGATTCCAAAAGCAATGTTCCTCGTTCATTATGATAAAAACCACGTGCAACTAGTCTGACTTTCTTCTGCAAATGTCTAACATACTCAATTGGAGAATTTTCCGTTGGTTCAGTTTTAGCTGGATGATAGTTAAATGCCATTAAAACATCGTATGAGTGATTTAACTTTTCACCTTCTTGCTTATTTTCAATATATAACGCCTTTTGATATTCATTCATTTTGGGGATGAGAGCTGCTTCATAATTAGCAGCCTCATCTGAAAAGTAATACATAATTTCAGCAATATAACCTATCAACTCATCACTTACTATTGCTGGATCATCTAAAAACCACTTGAAAAATGGTACTTCTGGCAAAATCGCCTCTATTTGTTCATTTTGATCAATTGCCAAGTAGCCTGATAAATAATCCATACTTTTTTGATTAAACATTAGTATCACCCCCTATTTATTATTTCCCTCCATACTAATGACTTCTAAATCTGAAATATTGGCATATGTGCCACTGGATATTTCATTGTGAACAACGATAACTTCACATGCTACGCCAATTAAATCCTTAATATGAAATCCTTGCCTTGCATCAAATTTCAGTAATTGCGACAGTAACTGGTAATATCTTGAACTATCACTTCTAGAAACCCAAAACTTTTCTATCAATGTCACACTGTCCTCGCCATCTTGATCTAGTAAAACCTCAAAGGTGATTGTAACTCTATCATTAGTCCCGTACTTACTTTCGATATTCTGCTCTAATTTTGCTTCTGTTGTAATAGCTATGAATCGACCTTCCTTGATTTTTGGTTGTGCTTTCTTTTCCTCAACTTGAATTTCCATTACTCTTTTTTTATTTTTCTCTGCTGTTACTAAAGCTTCCGCAAATGCATCTTTTTGAGTTGGTGCTTCGTGTTGATAATATTTGTTGCTCGTTAATTCCTCGCTTAGCACTGATTTCTTTTTTAGTCCGTCATGATCAGGAACTGTTGGTGTTTCTTTACCTGCGACAGCTCTCTTTTTAATTGCCATTGCTTCTTCATCTCCCTTTATATTTTTTTGAAAGTGCAATCTAAACTGCCTCTCAAACTTAACTAGCATTATATTTTGATATGTAATAGAAATATATACTCTACTTAACGTTCTAGTTTCCCCTCGGTCATATCAATGTTTACTGTGTTTTCCTTTGATAAAAACATTAAAAAACCTACAATCATTTTGATTGTAGGCTTCCTATCTTGCATGTAAATTAACGTAATTTATTTATGATATGCAGGCTTATCATCAGTTTTTCTATAATACAGTTTGACGATATGCTTAAAAATTTCATTAGATACTGTATCTAAATATTCATCTTTTTTATCTGTTTTTCGATCCTCTAATGTATTTCTAAATTCAGAATCGATAGAACTGTACTTCTCTAGTAAATCTAATAATGAGTCATGTACAAAGTTCATATCGCTTTTATTATTTTCCTTTTCTTTAATTGCTTCATCAACTAATTCTTTAGTAATCGAGTCTTTAGAATACAAATCCACTAAATCAATTAATTCATCATATTTTTTAGTCCACGTCATCCTAATATTTGGGATATCTTTTATCATCTCATCTAAAACAAAGAGTGTACTCAATGTATTTTGATTTTTTGCTAGACTTAATAATTCATCAAATTCTTTAATTAGCTCCATTATGTATATAGTTACAGCATTAAATAATCGGATATGCAAGGTATCTTCTAGTACATTCTTTTGAAATACCTCACTAGGAAAGGCTTTGAATGGCTCTGTCATAAACAAATCTTCTACTGACTCTCTGACACTTTCTAACACAAAGTAATCTGGTACTTTTACATTCTTACTCTCTGGATTACTTAAAAACCTTCTATATCTAGTAGGATAAATAAAAAATAAAATAAGTATCGCATATGCCTCGTATGTATTTAATGGTTCTGATTGATCCATACTACCTGCTTTATGGGTTGTCGGAAGAATTTCTTGTGCTCTTTTTTTGAAGTTTTCATAATTAACATCAGCATCAGCTACATTTGGAAATAAATCAGGATAATCTTTTTGTATTTTATCTATCATACTTCTGACAGCTTTTTTATTTGCTAGTATTTCATCACGTTTAGGGTCATAGATATATTCATATAGTGCTTTTCTACTTTGAAATTCATTATCATATATATTATCTTTTTCTGAAATAGTATACATCAAATATTGAGTAGCAAATTTAGTTAATTCAAATTGATAGCCCATTTGACCACTTGGTTTATTTGTAACCTTCGTTAAGTGATCCATTATTTTCAATATGTTATCTGGAATGTTTTTTAACTCCGTATTTTCATCTTCTATCAGACCCTCGTTAAACATTAAATATTTATTTACCTCATCAAACATTAGCAATTTAAAATAATTTGTCCGTAATAACTCATCACTATACAATTTGTACTCCTCGATTAAATCTTCTCTTAAGTCATTATTTGATAAGATAATTCCCCTTATATTTTCCCCAACTTGTACAGCCTCTTCTACCGCAATGGCTTTAAGTGTTTGCTTTTTCTTTTCTATCGCTTCATAATAAATTAATTCTAATTCAACTAATCTCCTAACTTCTAACTTTATTTTTAAAAGAAGCTTCGTTCTCAAGTATTCCATTACCTTAGCCCCCCACTTTACTGTTTATTCTTTTCATAATTATATATCTAAAATTAAATTTAATCCTATAAACACACTTTTTTTCATGGCATTAGTGGCATGCATTGCTTAAAACTCTTTTATATTTTAAATATGATATTTTCATGCCCCTAACCCCCCTCTTTTTACGTATGATTTATTATCTACTATTATAATCAGCAGTGCTCTAAATCGCATCATTCTAATAGTTTAGTAATAAATATATTAGTGGCGTAGGGGGTCTGTATTTTTAAAAAATCTTTTTAATTTCTACAACCTACTTTAAAGTCAATTTTGTTTTCTAGTTTACATACCACTAAAACCACCTATTTTAAAAATTTAAAACATAATCTCTCCCCCATACATGTGGATGTAACTTTTTCAATTAAACGATTAGATGAATGATAATTTTAAATGGTTAATTTAGACAGTGTTAAATAGGCTAGAACTTCTGATGAGGCCTAAATTCAATTCATTTAGGGGTTGCAATCGCATGTGCTATAATTTTAATAGGAAGATAGATGGAGGGAATTTACTTGAAAACGAAAATAAATGATGCAATTAAACATGTACTACAACAATTTGGAGATAAATATTTCATTGAGGATGTTGTGAACAAAAGCAAAGTCATTCAAGACTTAGATGGTTATGATGCACCACTACTGGAATCATTCATTTCTAATGAAACGATTAAAAAGAATTTTACAATCGACATTGCAGGAAACATTGTCATGCAGACAAACAAACTAATCGAACTATTTGAAGCGGATGAGTACTGGCAGGATTCTTATACAAAGTACTCGAAAAAGATTGGGTTAACAGCTGGTGGGAAATTTATAGATGAATCGACAGACGTTGTTTTAGATTTCCCTTACAAAGACACCGTATTAAAAGCAAGCATGAGTAAAGAAGATACGGACAAAGATGATTTACGACCTGATGAACCATTTTTAAATGAAGTCATTGCCAAAGAAGAAATTGACGTGTTACTAGACGAGAAAATTTTAGTTAACGCAAAGAAGTACGATGAAAATGGTGTACATGATGTAGAGAGTTTTAATAAAGATGACAACTTAATCATGAAGGGTAATAACTTACTTGCATTACATACGTTGAAAGAGAGATATGTTGGGAAAGTGAAGTTGATTTATATTGATCCACCCTATAATACTGGCAAGGATAGCTTTAAATATAATGATAAATTTAATAGAAGTTCATGGCTTACATTCATCAAAGATAGATTAACGGTATCAAAAGAATTACTATCTTCTGAAGGCTTAATAATGGTACATATTGATAATAATGAACATGCTTATCTAAAAGTACTAATGGATGAAATCTTCCAGGAGGAAAACTTTTTAACCACATTAGTATGGGAAAATAAAGAAGGTGGCGGAAAGTCTGATAGTAAATTTTTCACCGTTAAGCATGAATATATTTTAGTCTACGCTAAAAACATTGATAAAGCATCCATAAACGGGGTGAGCGTAAGTAATGAAGATAGATATAAATTATCAGATGAGTACATCCACACTCGTGGCCCACACT
>JAPFDT010000015.1 GCA_026169815.1 Pseudogracilibacillus sp. | reverse complement strand
TGACCTTTCATTGACTTTTCTAATCTGTCCGTATTATTGTTCAACACTTCTTTAAGTGTGGATACTTCCCTTTGCACAGATTCTCTAGTTTTCTGTTTGTTTGTTTCTAATTGACTAATAATAGCATTAGAAAGTCCATGTTTAATATATAATGTTTCTGCTGTCTTTTTTAAACGTAACATATTTGGTACTGACATGACAAAACCCCTCTTTACTTTCTGTTTAGTTTTCGTAGATTATGATAATATTCCTCTTCCAAATCTTCTATTTCCCTTGATAATTCTTGAAGATTTTCACTAGTTAAATCAAATATGTCATCCTTCAAATGTTCTGTCTGCTTGAAACCTTGTTTATGAATCTCATTATCTTGGGAAGTTTTATTCAAGTAATAATGACTTCTTTCTTGAACTTCTTCTATTACAGAAATTGCCTTATCTCTTTGTCGATACAGGTCTTCCTCTTTTTCTTCATATTCTTTTCTTTTTAAACGATATTCTATTTCTAATGTTTCTTGGCTATCCAATCAATTCACACCCCTTGCGCAATTTGATCTGCTAATTTTTCATCGGTTTCGATTATTTTTTCAATACTTTCTTTTATGTCAGAAGCAAGGTTGTCAAAGCTTTCTCCGATTTTCAAGGCATCTGTTATTTTTTCTCGATAATAAGCCATTGGTTCAAATACAACTGAATATTTCGTCACTCCTCCTGCCTCTAAAGCTTCTAGAATTTCACCGTAACTTAAGCTTGTGCCGATACTTTGTGCAATTAGAATATTCTTTTCCCATATTTCTTCTAATTCATCTATTGCCTGTTTATAAATATTTACAATGGACTCGATTGCTACTTTTGTAGATTCAGTAATATGTTCGACAGTCAATAATGTCTGTGAACTGTTTAAAAACATCACTCCATTAGAAGATAGCCCACCGCGACTTGCTTTTAATTTATTGGCTAGAAGTGATAGTTCAGCCATTTTTGCATACAAGTTTTTTTCGCTTTGTATTTGAATAGCTGATCGATTATCATATGAACTATTAATTGCTACATTTCCGGTTTCATCAAATTCCCAAACAGATAAACGATGGCTATCTATTATTCCTTTTAAATTATTTACATCTATCTTAGACAATAAATCTATCATGTTTATATTCTTTAACTCTTCCCTAGATATCATTTCAGCCATATCCATATCAACTGGAATTCCAGCACCTGTACCATTTCCTCCAAAGTTCCCAAGTATATCTGCTTTATTCCGATAATTAAAAAGCATGTGAGAATTTTCCTTAACCCATTTTTTTGCCTCAGGAGATAATACGTCATAAGGATCGGGACCATTAAAACCAACATTTGCCCAACCCTTTTCCGCTGAAACATATAGAGCTAGATATTCTCCTAATGAATGACCTGTAGTCGTTACTTCAGCATTGGGATAATCTGTCTGAATATCTTCTGCAAATTTTTCAGCAGTGATAATCTGGCTGTTCGCAACTGGAATGGGAATAGGGATAGTTTTTTTGCTAACTTGTTTCAATTCATATAAGGACTCTTTATTCCCTAAACCAACCGATTGAAAGTCTGTATATAAATC
>JAPFDT010000059.1 GCA_026169815.1 Pseudogracilibacillus sp. | reverse complement strand
CATCAGTAACATACTAGTTAACACACATTTTTTCATTGCATACAGACCTCCATTCTTACTGAGATTCATATTATTACACAATAGGTTTGAGTGCAACTTTTATTAAAATAATTAGGTTTTTTTAAACAATAATATTATTTTCTCTTGTTCATACTAAATATTGCGGTAAATATGTTAAGATAAATTTATTAACAAACAGTCTATTTTATCGATATTATGTTTAAAAATACAAATATAGAAGCGAATATGGGGGAACATCGTGAATCAAACTATTCAATTGTACTGGAGTAATCAACACACAACTCAATCCTTCAGCGCATGGTAATTTGGGTTTGAGTCTAATACTCTTGCAGAACTAGTTATAGTAGGAATTAAAACTGCGACATGTTCTGGGAAGATATGATTCTTGTTTGTGAACGCTTTGAAGTGATTCATGTAAATAATGCATGATTTTTAATACATAAATAATATGGATAAGGTAACCTTCAATCTACTTATATTTCACAAAATAATATAAGTATTTGATATGAATGTGAAAGGTTATATTGCAGGAGTGTTTAGGTGCGTCTATTTTTAGTAGTAATCATTACTTGAATTGTGACTTACTTAGTAGATGGGAATAAGTGTATTAACCTTAGAAGGGTTAAGCAAGTTTGATAGAAAAAGGGGAGTAAATAGGATGACATTAATGATTGATAATGTGAAAAAGGTTTTTGGCCAACATACAGCGTTGGAAGGTCTCACACTTACAATAGAAAAGGGAAGTATATTTGGATTATTGGGAGCTAACGGGGCGGGTAAGACAACGACGTTTCGTATGATATTAGGCCTTCTAGATCCAACAGAAGGTTCTGTGACATGGAATGGAAGTCCTCTTTCATACGAGCGTACAAATGTCATAGGTTATCTTCCAGAAGAGCGAGGACTATATCCAAAACTGACAGTAAGAGAACAGATTATATATCTGATGCGACTAAAAGGAATGAGAAAGAATGATATTATTAATGCTTTACGTAAATGGTTGAAAAAGTTTGATATAGAAGAGTATGAGAATCAAAAAGTAGAGGAGTTATCAAAAGGTAATCAACAAAAAATCCAATTTATTGCAAGTGTTTTGCATGAACCTGAACTTTTGATTTTGGATGAACCATTTAGTGGTCTTGATCCTATAAATTCGGATATGTTGAGAAAAGCAGTATTTGATCTCCAAGCTGCTGGAACGACAATTGTTTTTTCGAGTCATCAGATGAATAATGTAGAAGAATTATGTGAAGATCTTGTGATGTTGAAACGTGGAAAAGTCGTCCTTCATGGT
>JAPFDT010000047.1 GCA_026169815.1 Pseudogracilibacillus sp. | reverse complement strand
ATATTCCTTTTTTAAATCATCTAATGTCTGTTCAATATCATCAGTGGGTTTTAACATCGCACTGTTTATTTGTTCGTCTGTCAACTTAGAATAAACATACACATCTGACCAGACTTGAATAACTGCTTGTTTTTGCACTTGCCATTGGTCAAATAATTTAAATTCCGGGTCATTTATCAGATCTAATAATTCTTGAGGTGTATCTGCCATATCAAATATTTTCGCATAGTTTCCATGGTCTGGTAATCCATCTGAACATTCCGAAGCAACAATAATTGCTCCTCCTTCCTTAACTATCTTATGTGCAGCACTCATTCCTTTGACTGCCTGATATAAGTTTTGATCAAGCGGATAACCTGAATTCGAAGTAATCACAACGTCAAAACGATCATCACAACGGAACATAGCATGTTTTTTTGCAAATTCACAACCAATATCATGTGCCTCATACAATTCTCCTGCGAAAATAGCTGTAATTTCCTTTTCCCTGTTTAGGGTAACATTTAACATAAAATCAGGTTTACAGAGCGCATTTACTTCTCTTGTCATATCTTGAACAGGATTATCTGTCATATTTCCCCATGTCGATAGCGGATCACCAACCATTCGTGCATTATGAAACGTCATAATTGTCTCAATTCCTGCAATACCTGGCATAATCCCTTTAGGCCCGCCAGAAAAACCTGCAAAAAAGTGAGGTTCTATAAAACCTGTGACAATTTTAAAGTCTGATTCGACATAATCCTTATTCAAATAAACGTCACATCCATACCTACTTTGACCTAAGTTTACTAAGGTTTCTTTATCATGGCAATTATTGTTTATTATACGCACATTATCAACGATCCACTCACCTAACATCCCTACGAACTCTTCTCTCGTTTGATCACGGTGCGTCCCTGTTCCGTTAATAATCACAAAATTCTCCAGCGGAACATGGTCTAACTCCTTTAATAAAGCTGGTACTAAAATATGGTTTGGTGTCGGTCTGGTGATATCACTGATTACAATAGAAACTGTATCTGTTGATTTTACTGAATCCTTAAGTGATGCAGAGTTAATTGGATTCCTCAACGCTTCTTTTATCGCTTCTTTTTCATTTTTCATTTTAGACAGATTAGTTGGTTCTATAACAAATACATCTTCTGGCAAGTCCAATGAGATGCCATCTTTTCCGTACAGTAATTCTGTTTTCATTTTAATACTCCACCTTTCTTATAAAAAATCTCATCTATTAATTGGTATGAATTCTCACACACTGTAGATTTGTTAATACAAGTCTATTTACTGTCTCTACCTAAGTCATCGAGTGTTCCAACAATTCCTCGCTTCCTTTGATGTTTATCCATTAAAATTACCCCCAATGGACAGAGTAAGGAAGTCGTAATTGTCGAAATAGATATTTGAGCCGTGGCAATCGGAACAATGCTTTCAATCATTTCATATTCAGCAACCGTCATCGTACCTGCACTCACCGCCACTGCTGCTGCAGCTGATATCGCTGCAGGTGTCGCCGCTGCATTTCCAGCTGTTGATGCTTCTGAAATTGGTGCAATAAAGCTTTCTTCTTTGAATAATTTGAAAACTACTATACCTGCACCACCAGTTAAAAAGAATGTTAACAACGCAATAATCAAACCACCTGTAAGGACTTGAGGATTAAAAAAGTTCGCCAAGTCCATTCCCGCTCCTAAAGCAAATGCAAAGAAAGGAATAGTAAGGGTTTCACCCGGTTTCAAAAACTCCTTCATTTTAGGATCTAAATTCCCTAGTAGCATTCCAATACCAATTGGTAATAAAACTGCTATAAATGCAATAAATGGCAATGCTGTTCCTAGTAAACCTAGTGAGACTAATGTCAGGAAAGGCCCATCATTAATTGCCAAGATTGAAAGTCCACCTACATCTGACCTGTTTCCATATTGACCAGTTAGAGCTGCATACATACCACTATTACTGTTTGTCATTCCTGCAATAATCGCCATCGTAGAGAGTCCAAAGATGCCTGTCCATGGATCAAAGATAAGACCAAATACCATTCCAACAGCCAGTCCTGTTAAATACTTTGAGCTTGTTAATAAAACTCCTTTCTTAAGTGCTCTTCCACCAATTTTCAAATTCATTTGACTGCCTACACAAAATAAAAATAGAGCAATTAAAACTAATGCACTGTCTTTAAACAGTTCTTGTGAGAAGCCTCCAATTCTTAAAAATTCATAATAGCCCTCATCTGTTGGTGCTGTTCCAAGTGCTTTCAAAATATTCATTATAAATGGTATATGTAATTGGTCAAGTGTATTTAATGTGGCTCCTAACAACAAAGGAACTACCATCATACCTCCTGGAACTTTTTCGATTGAATCCTTTATTCTCAATTATATAACCTCCTTCTTATATTTCTTCGTGAAAATAGGAACGAACTACTTGTTCACTACATGACTCCAATAAATGTTTCGCATTTTTCATTGCTTCCTCTAAAGTCATTGGACTATTAACAATGCTGTGAATACTTGTTACACCATGATTATAAAGTTCTTCAGTTCCAGGACCGACTGAACCAGCTAAAATAACTGTAGGTACTCCTTTTTCTTTTGCTTTTTGAGCAACTCCAAGAGGCGTCTTTCCATAAATTGTTTGGCTGTCCACTCTGCCTTCTCCTGTGATAACTAAATCAGCGTTCACTAACTCTTTATCTAATTGTATATAATCTAACACAACATCAATACCACGCTTCATTTCCATAGGGAAAAATGCTTGAAAAGCACCGCCCGTTCCACCTGCTGCACCAGAACCAGGCTTGTGATGTAACTTAACATTTGTGACATTATATACAACATCTGCCCAATGCTCTATATTTTTATCGAGAATTTCCACTTCCTTTAATGTAGCTCCCTTTTGTGGACCAAAAATATATGATGCACCGTCTCTTCCTATTAAAGGATTTTGAACATCAGATGCTATAATAAAATGACTATCTTTAATTCTCTTATCAAAGTTTTCAGTATTTATCGAATGAACCTTGCCCAATACTCCTCCACCATAGCCAATATCATTTCCTTCGCTATCCAAAAATTTCATACCTAAAGCCTGAAGAATCCCGACTCCTCCATCATTCGTTGCTGAACCACCAAGTCCGATAATAAATGTAGAAAATCCATCATCCAAACCTTGTTTAATTAATTCCCCTGTTCCATAAGTCGTAGTATTTAATGGAGCCAACTGACTTTCAGCAACTAAGTCTAAACCTGAAGCAGATGCTAATTCGATAACACATGTCTTGCCGTCCCCTAAGACACCATATTCTGCCTCAACTTCATGAAGTAACGGTGAAGTTACCTTAACTTGTTTCACTTCACCTCCAGTTGCTAGCACTAAGGCCTCCATTGTACCCTCACCACCATCACCTATTGGTAATAACACGGTTTCAGCGTTAGGAAATGTTCTTTTTACCCCCTTATCAATCACTTGTGCGGCCTCTGTTGCTTTAATACTTCCTTTAAATGAATCTGTTGCTATAATTATCTTCACTAAAACTCTCCCCTTGAAAACGCTATCAATCATACTTAAATTATAAATGTGTTTACTTTATTAGTCTATAGTTGTAACATCTAAATAACTGATGAAAACATTGGTGAAATTTGTGCACTTCGTCTAAAGGTGGGGTTAAACTTGTCAATACTTACTGAAAAATTAGCTAAAGAAATTGTAGAGGAAACTTCTATTCGCTTACAACGAAATGTTAATATCATGGACACAAATGGAATTATTATTGCTTCTTTTAATAAACAAAGAATTGGATCGATTCATCAAGGAGCCATAGAAGTTATAACGACAGGGAAAAGCTTAGTTATTGAAGAGCAAAGTAATGATGTGTGGGAAGGTGCTCAATCTGGCGTGAACTTACCCATTGTTTTCATGGAAAAAATTATAGGAGTCATCGGTGTAACCGGAAATCCAGATAATATAAAAGATATTAGTGAACTAGTAAAAATGACGACGGAACTCATGGTGAAACAGGAGTTTATCGATTCTCAACAAGAATGGAAGCAACGAACAAAAGAAATGCTAGTTGATCAATTGTTAAAAACAAATTCATCTGTTTCAGCGATTGAGCGAAATTTAGGGTTATTAGATATTAATTTTTCACCTCCTTACACTTCAGTTATTATCCAGATCTTAAACAGTGAAATACCTAATCGACTTTTAATTGAAAGACTAGAGAAAACGGAAGGTTTACACAATGGGGTCATTAGCTTCATTAATATCAATAGATTATTCATAGCACTTAATGGGATAGCAGAACAGTCTATTAAAAATAAAATACAAGAAATTTACGTTTTATTAAAAAAGATGGGCATTACATTTCGTTTAGCATATAGTTTAACTTTTGATAATATAAAGAGGTTCAATCATTCTTATAATGAATGTGAGATTGCCTTACAATTGAGCGAGGATACAGAAGTGTTAATATCGTTTGAACAAATAGAAATAATGTCTTTAATCTTACAAAATGAGACAAGTATAACAAATCATTTTATGAAACGTATCCTTAAAAACATTGATGAAACAAAAATAAAGACATTAAAAGCATTTTTCAAAAATAACCTTATCATACAAAAAACTTCAGATGAACTATATATCCATAGAAACACATTGATTTATCGTTTAAATAAGGTGATTGAATATACCGGATATAATCCGAGGGAATTTAAAGATGCGTTAATCTTACAAGTAGCTTTGTGGATTCATCAAAAAGGTGATAATGAATAAGGCATACAACCTGTATTTGAATTTTCATGAATAATTCAATTTCATCACAGTACAACCTAAAATAAAATACTAACAATAAAAGGTTACTGAAAAGGTTCTAACTGACTTCTCTTTTAATTTAGTATTCTAACACTACACACGATCCGTTTTCTTCAACTAACACTTCACTCCTCTATCACACTAAAAGAAACGAGGTTAGGACAAAATATCTTGAGTATATTTTGTCCTAACCTCTTATGATTTAATAAATTAAAATCAACCAAAAGTACAGTCCTGT
>JAPFDT010000035.1 GCA_026169815.1 Pseudogracilibacillus sp. | reverse complement strand
TCCTCTGAAGTAATCAGTTTCCCAAGTAAGTTCCATGAAATTAATGTTAATTGCATCTTCAGGAATTCTTACTGTAAATTTAATAGGATGTTCGGGATCGGCATTATCTGTTCTATCTGTATTCATAATATTTGTTGCACCTTGACTATACAGTTCATTTATTTGTTGTCTGCGCTCTAAGTCAGCGTTGGTTTCACCTAAATCTTCTACAACATTACCAATCTCTAAATTAACGTTACCAGGATCACCTGTAATATCTGGACGCTTTTCTTTCATGATTCGTAAATCGACTTTAGGGAATCCATCAACATCCATTCTAACAACATTGCCTTGTTTTAATTTATCAATAGACAAACCTGTGATACTTGATACATCTGCTGCACTTGCTACCCAAGTCATTTGTGGTGTTTTACGTTTATCAAGCATTGCTTGTGCACCTGCTTTAAGTGATTCGGCATGAGTGTATCGTTGGTCTGGCCATATGATTTCACGTATCTCTTCTCCTGGCGCCCTATCCTCTAAATAAGGTACACCTTTATTTACCGATTCAATCGTTAGTTGGTTTACTCCCTCTCCTGCACCAAGAGGATAAATACGGTTATACGATGACATTGGATTTTCTTCAATTTCGATTGTTCGTAAGTTATAACCCTCTTTAATACGTGAAACTACTTCCATTGATGGTTTAACAAGATTTAGTGTCCATGGATAAGATTGCGTATCGAACGTAAATACATACGGCTCATCAAAGGCTTTCGGTACGCTTAATAATGCTGATAATACATTTTCATTTTCCCACGAATAATGGAAATAACGTGTGAATTCGATTGTGCCAAGTTTCCAGTGTTTATGATTCTGCTGATTGAGTAGATACTCCAATACATAAGTCGTATCATAATTGCTTAATTGATGGTATTTAAATAGCGAGCTGTCCAGTAAAGTTGATAGGACATGCTCGCATTCGAATGTTACATAGTTAGAATCGCTGTTTTTACGCGTACGCTTTGGCATGATGCGAAATAGACCAACGTATTCATCGTTAATATCGTCGGTAATCTCCACGTAATGTAGCATTTCTACCTTTTCGACCTTTGGATCGTTTAAAGGCAAAGAAAAAGAAGCTTGCCAAATGGCATTAGCTTCTCGTTCGTAACTGATATTATATGCATTTTCTAGTATTGCGGTTGTTTGGCGGTTTAGGTTTAGTGTTCTTATTATGTTAATCACCTCATTTTTACT
>JAPFDT010000050.1 GCA_026169815.1 Pseudogracilibacillus sp. | reverse complement strand
GTGTTTTCTTGTGTTTGCGTCCACTCCGTCCCTTCTGAAAGAGGTGCATGGATTAATTCTAATTCGGGAAAAACATTATCCATCATCATGTCACTTTCAACATGTTGTGTGATGCTATCTTCCGTTACCGTATAGGTGACATGTAGGGAATAATCCGCGCCAGACTCACCACCTGATACATCTTCTACTTCCCCTTCTACAGTGTACACCGATTGTTCATTTGATTTTTCGATTGTTTGTAGTTCCATTTCGTGCCCATATTCGATGGCACCATCATAGTTCCAAACATAGCCTTTTTTATAAGGGAGCAGTTCGGTTAACGTTATATCAATTGGTTCTGCTTCCTCTTCATGTGTATTGCTTTCTTCCGTTTCGGATGCGTCATTAGTTTCTACTTCAGACGTATCATCGTTGTCTGTTACTTCATCTTCTTGTTCGGCATCATTTTGCTCTGATGAATTGCTACAAGCAGCTATAAAAATAACGATTAAAAATAGGCTCAGGAGAACAATTACATTTTTTCGCTTCATTGTTTACACTCCTCGTTTATTTTGATTTTAAAAATATCTTACTGTAAATTTTCCCTTTCTTAGCAAAGCTAAAACTTAGCGTTTTTGTTAATGTCATCTATAGAAAAAAGCACCGGCTATCATACCGATGCTTTAAAATAAATTATAGATTGTCATTAGACTCGTACAGATTTGCATTATTTTATAAAGATTATAGAATCATACTTATTCTAGTTCACTATACAAAACGCCTATTTCTTCCTTTTAAAAGGAATGCCCCACTTGTTAATAAATTTTTTAATAAAATAAACAAGTAGACCTGCATTGATTAACAATGGGAAATTGGAAAACCTAATTAGCGTACTAATAACTTCCCCTATCGACTGTGTATCAATGAAAGTCTCATAAGGGAATCTTTTACGATACATAATAGGAATGTTAGAAGCGTTGACATATTTATAATAAGTGTAACTCGAAACATCTTTCTTCGTTTTATACACTCCATTATTGTTGTCCTGAAATGTATAGGTTAATGTATAAGTGTTACTTAATACACGACGTCCTGTCGATTTTACAATTTCGCTGTCTTGTATTTCAGCAATAGCACTTTCTTTTCCTACAGGCATTATTTTAACAATGACGTTGTTTGTCATCATAACATACGGAATACTTAGCACAATAATTAATGCGAGAAAGGAACCTTTTTTCCAACGCTCTCTCG
>JAPFDT010000054.1 GCA_026169815.1 Pseudogracilibacillus sp. | reverse complement strand
ACTTCGAAAGGGACAAGCATATAAAGAAGCCTAATAGATAACTCCATTTTTAAAATGAAGCTATCATCAGGCTTATTTGTCACGCTTAAATTTCTACTTTAAAATGCTTAAAATATTGTTTGACTTTATATAGTTAGTCTCAGTTGCTTTATTTATCTTCTAAATTTAAAGGTGTCGCACGGTAAACGAATAATGCTAAAATAACTGCAATAATCGCTATAGCAAAAGCAATTAAATAAACGAGTTCAACTCCTGCAACCATTGCTTGGTCTATTGTATCAGGATGTTCAGGATTATTTGCGTTCGTTAAGAAATGTAGTTGTCTTGCATTCATAATACTAACGAAAACTGAGACTCCAATTGCTCCAGCAACAGGTTGTAATGTTGTCATGACAGCTGTTCCGTGTGGATAAAGATGTTTTGGTAATTGGTTTAATCCATTCGTTTCAGCAGGCATCATAATTGCAGAAACAGATAACATTAATAAAATATAGCCGACAACAATCATCCATAATGGTGAATCTGTTGTTAAACGACTCATCATAAACATTGTTCCCGCTAACACAGACGTTGCTGGTATCATTAATACACGAGGTCCAAATTTATCAAACATATGCCCCATAAAAGGTGACATTGCTCCATTTAAAATACTTCCAGGTAAAAGAATTAATCCCGCTGTTGCAGCTGACAGAGCTAATGATCCTTGCATATAAATTGGTAAAATAATTTCTGAAGCGAACATTGCCATAATAATAATGACAAACATAAAGACAGAGTGTGTGTACATCGGGTATTTAAAGACACGTAAATTCATAACAGGATCGTCTAATTTAAATTGACGAAGTGAAAATAGAATGAGCGCAATAATACTAACGAAAATAGTAAGATATACACTAGGACTATAAAAACCTGCCTCACTTTCTCCTGCAGAACTAAATCCGTAGACAAGTGCACCAAAGCCGATTGTTGAGTAAATAATCGAGATAACGTCAATCTTAGGTTTCGTTACTTCTGATACGTTAATTAAATATTTCCATGCAAAAAGAATTGAAAACAATGCAAAGGGAATGACACTAATAAATAAATAGCGCCAACCTAAATATTGTACGATAATTCCAGATAACGTCGGACCAATTGCTGGTGCAAACATAATAACTAAACCGATAATACCCATAATTTTTCCACGTTTATGCGGTGGATAAATAAGTAAAAATACGTTGAAAATTATCGGTAATAATAATCCAGTTCCGACTGCTTGAATTAATCGTCCGAATAATAAAATCGGAAAATTGATTGCTGTTGCACAAATAATCGTACCAATTGTAAACACAGTCATCGTACCTAAAAATAACTGCCGCGTCGTAAACCATTGTAATAAAATAGCTGAGATTGGAATAACAACAGCCATAACAAGCATAAAACCTGTCGCCATCCATTGTACAGTAGGAAGGGTAATACTAAATTCCTTCATTAAAGTAGTTAAAGCAATATTTAATAATGTTTCATTTAATATCGCAAAAAAAGCACCAATAATTAACGAAAGCATAATCGGTAATACCTTTACTTTCGGATCATCTGCTAAAAATTCATATTCTTTAGAATCATGTTGATCAGACATAGTTTAAATCATTCCTATCTAATATTAATAAACTCTTCATGGGTTAGAGTAATTTTTTTGAACTAGATAATTATAGCACAACAACTTAGAAAGTGTATATAATATGGTTTTACTTTTTTAAAAAATAATGTTATAAAAAAAGCATTAACAGCATGACATTTGTCATGACTTTTTCAACTAGGTTCTGAAAACGGTATTGTTAATTGATAAAAATTAAAAAAATCTATATATTGTAATTAAGCAACATCAAATATAGTGTTCGACATAAGGGGAGTAAAGATGCAAAAATGTGCTTGGATTACAGACAGTACATGTGGTCTTTCAGAGGAATTTATTAAACAACATGATATATACGTTTTACCATTGAATGTAATCGTTAACGGTAAATCATATAAAGAAAATATCGAGTTAACTGCAGATGAATTTTATGAAAAGTTAAAAGAGCATGGTGAAGGTGCGATGACGAGTCAACCGGCCTTTGGAGAGTTTATTGAACTTTACGAGGAATTAAAAGAAAAGTATGACTATGGAATCGCGATTCACGCTTCAAAAGCATTAACAGGAACATATGAAAGTTCTAAAGTTGCTTCAAAACAGACAGGTTTTCCAGTTGAAGTCATTGATTCAAAAATGGGAGCATACGCTTTAGGAAAAATGATTCGTAATGGCATAGAGTTAAAAGAACAAGGAAAAAGTTATGAAGAAATCGTTGCCAAACTCCATACCTATCCTGATGAAGCAGAAATGTTTTTATTACCATCTAGTTTAGAACAGATGAAACGAAGTGGACGAGTGAGTACACCACAAGCGATTTTTGCTAGTTTACTAAATATTAACCTCATTCTAGGATTTGATGATGGAACTGTTATCGTAGAAGATAAAGTCCGTACGAAAAAACGTGCTGAAAGTCGCTTTTTCCAAATAATTACTGAAGCGATTGATAAATATCAATTAAAAGAGATCTGCGTTATGCATGCAGGAGCAAAAGAACGAGCATTAAAATGGAAAGAAGACATTCAAGCAATTAATGAACAAATAAAAGTACCAATCGAAACATTAGTACCAGTCGCAGGCGTCCATGCTGGATATGGAACAATGGCTGTGTCATGGTTAAAAACAACATAAACATAAACATAAACTAAGATAGTTGCACAAACTTTAACAGGCAACTATCTTTTTTTACTGGCAAATAAACCTGTCCATCCTGACATATTTCCTCATGCTCATCGACAGTTGTCGCAGCTCATAATAATTTTACAAAGACTTAAAAAAACAAGTACACTATAAATAAGGAGTGTGGAATAAAATGAGATATGAAAACACGTGGGATTTAGAAAGTATTTTTGCTGGAGGAACCAAATCCTCAGCATTACAAGAAAAGCTAAAGAATACTGAACAAAGCATGAATACATATGAAGCGAATTTAACGAATTGGAATCCAACAGAAGAAGTTAATTCAGATGAATTAATGAATCTATTAGTCGAAAATGAATCCATTGTTAAAAGTTTAGGGCAAGCACGTACTTTTGTTACGATGGCACATGATGCTAACATGAATGATACGCACGCAAATGTCGTAATGGGGCAAATTATGAAACTATCAAGTGAGTTACAAAAACTAGCAAATACATTTACGAAAAAACTTATCGCCATTTCCGATGACACTTGGAAAAATCTATTAAAAGATGAACGAGTAAACAAGGTATCGTTTCGTCTTAATGAAATACGCGATCAAGGTAAGCGACTTTTATCAGAAGCAGAAGAAACGTTAATAGCAGATTTAAACCCAGATGGTCTAGCAGGTTGGAGTAGTTTATACGATACAATTGTTTCTATTATGACGATTCCTTTTACAGATGAAGCAGGGAAAACGACAGAATTATCGGTAGGACAAGCAATGAATCGTATGTATGCAGATTCAAACAGGGCTGTTCGTCAACAACTTTTTGAAAATTGGGAAGCAGCTTGGGATAAACATGCGCCAATTTTTACAGATACGTTAAATCATTTAGCTGGATATCGTTTAACATTACAAAAAGCGCACGGATACAATCATCATTTAGAAGTTCCTTTAGAATATAACCGAATGACTAGGGAAACATTAGATGCCATGTGGGGAGCTGTAGCGGATAATAAGCAAGCCTTTCTGACATATTTAGAGCGCAAAGCTCAATTACTCGGCATGGAAAAATTAGCATGGCAAGATGTCGATGCACCAATTGCTTTAGGTAATGTGAGTGCAACAACATATACTTACGACGAAGCAAGTGAATTTATTTTAGAACATTTCGAGTCATTTGGGCCTCAATTAAGTCACTTTACAAAACAAGCCCTAGAAAATCGCTGGGTAGAAGCAGAAGATCGTCCGCATAAACGTCCTGGCGGCTATTGTACATCTTTACCGGAATGGGATGAATCACGAATTTTTATGACATTTACTGGAGCGCCTAGTGATGTTAGTACATTGGCACACGAATTAGGTCATGCGTTTCACAGTGATGTACTAAAAGATGAACCTTATTTACATCAGCGTTATGCGATGAATGTAGCAGAAACAGCAAGTACTTTTGCCGAGACAATTATCGATAATGCGACGATTAATCAAGCTCGTTCCGATGAAGAAAAAGTAATGCTTTTAGGTGCAAAATTAGAAACGGCTACGGCGATGTTTTTAAATATTCATGCACGATTTTTATTTGAAGATGCATTTTATACAGAAAGAGCAGATGGAATTGTGTCACAAGAACGCTTAAATGAATTAATGGAAAAAGCGCAACGAAAAGCATATGGAGAAAGTTTAGCAAGTTATCATCCATCATTTTTGAGTAGTAAATTGCACTTTTTCATTGATAGTGTACCGTTTTATAATTTCCCGTACACGTTTGGATATTTATTTAGTTTAGGAATATACGCAGAGTATGTAAAAAATCCGACAGCATTTGAAGAAAAGTATATTGCATTATTAAAAGATACAGGAGCAATGGAAGTAGAAGCATTAGCGAAAAAACATTTAAACGTAGACATAACGCAACAAGATTTTTGGCAAGCTGGTATTGATTTAATGGTTGCAGATGTCGAAGAATTTATCCGTTTAACGGACGATTTAGTATAAGCAGATTCATTCGTTTCATACAGGCAACGTGATATAGTAAAAGTCAAATGAATAAAGAAGAGGTGCTCGTATGAAAATTGAAATCTGGTCAGATTATACGTGTCCATTTTGTTATATAGGTAAACGTAATTTAGAAACAGCATTAGCAAGCTTTTCAGGAAAAGATCAAGTAGAAATTGAGTTTAAAAGTTATCAACTAGATCCACAAGCTGAAAAATATCATGGACAAGATTTTTATGAAAGTATGGGAGCTAAGTTTGGTGGCGTAGAGCGTGCGAAGGAAATGACTTCAGGCATTGCAATGCAAGCAAAAATGGTAGGGTTAGAATTTAATTTCGATACGATGAAGCCAACGAATACATTTGATGCTCATCGTTTGAATAAATTTGCACAACAACAGGGAAAAGATAAAGAAGTTGCTGAGAAATTGTTACGAGCAAATTTTACTGACTCTAAAGATGTTGGTAATCTCGAAACATTAGCTGAAATTGCTGAGGAAGCAGGATTAGATAAAGAAGAAGCCTTAACGACACTGCAAGACGAGACGGCATATCGTAACGAAGTAAATACCGATATCCAAGAAGCACAAAACTTTGGAATTACGGGTGTACCATTTTTCCTAATTAATCGAAAATACGCAATTAACGGAGCGCAACCAGTAGAAACATTTACACAAGCATTAGAAAAGGTATTTGAAGAAGAACAGCCTAAACCCGCATTTGAAGATTTATCAACTGATGCAGGTGCAGCTTGTGCAGATGGATCATGCGAAAATCCGAATGAAAAAAATGAGTAAAATCGTTCCATTAATATAACAGAAATGTATCATCATAGTGAATAACATATCAAATGCACCTTAAAACACATTATATTCTACAATTAATTTGCACTGCAGTATAATTTTGCAGTGCTTTTTATTATCCATTTTAGAGGATTATTATTTTACAAGTTAAGTCATTCGACGAACAGATCACTTAGTTAACTAGTCATGTTTTAGCTTTATTTTATAGGGAAAATGAAAAAGAAGAAATGCTTTTTTAGCCAAATGAAAAAGGAGTATTAAACAATGAATGGAAAGAATGTTATTGTCCTAATAACGGTACTCATAATAGCGGTAGTTGTAACTGCATGTAATCATTCAACAGAACAAAGTGATAGCACACAAAATGATAATATAACTGAAGATAATGATTCAGAGAAAAACGAACATGATCAAGAAGACTTAACATTAAACGAACTTCTCCCTTATAAAAAAGGATATACATGGGATTATGACGGAGCGATAGAGTACGGACACAAAATGGAACTTAAATCAATAGAAAAATTAGATGAAAAAGTGCTTTACACTGTAGAAGGTGAAGTAGAAGACGTCTCAGGTGGTGAATCTAAGAAAGACTTTTCCCTTGATGTAACTTATACGGTAACGGAAGATAGACTAACGCAAACGGTTGATAGTGAAACGATGATGGATAATAACTTTTCTCAAATAGAGCTTATAAGATTACCACTTTCTGAAGGGAATAAATGGGTTCAAAAACAAGAAAATTCTGAAGGAGAAGAGATATCATTAGAAAGTTCAATCGACTCGATAGAAAAGGATGGAGACCAAAAGATATATACAGTCACTTATGAAGCGAGCGACAGTGAATATTATGAAAAGCGCAAGATTAAAGAAGGTGTGGGCGTCATCGCTTTTGAGCATCTATATATTAATGAAGATGATGTTAATCAAAGTAATATGCCAATGGGATACGAAATAAATTATAATTCTACAGGCTTTCTTGATAGTCGAAAAGATAAGGAGAAAACTAATAAAAGTAGTACAGAAAATGATGAAATAAGTGAAGAAAAAGCGATCGATAACGTACTTGAATATGTAAAAGAACATGAGGATTATGATGAAGTGAACGCAATGGTAGATGGAGAAGAGGAAGGAGCATTAAACGTACGAGTCTTTGAAAATCATTCGGACCACATAGCTACGCTCGGTTGGTATGTGGTGGATAAAAAAACGGGAGAAGTAAAATCTAAAGACTTATAAAAAATCTATCTCACAAACAGTTTATTTACTATCATTATTTAGTTTTTCAAAAGGAGTTATTATATGAGTGAAAAAATATTTAACGTAATTGGATGGTTTATACTTGTGGGGATGGGTGTTTCGTGGATAATGTTTGGCTATTCTAATTGGTATTTGTTATTACTTCCGATTGCATATTTATCCTTTTCAATTAATGATGGGAGTATTAAAAAGTTAGCCAAGATAAAACAGATGCCCATATTTCAAATAGTTCTAATCTTATTTTCATTTATTGTATCAGTCGCTATAGCATTTGGTCTCATTCAATTTGCTAGCTACTTGATAAATGATGTATTACAGCTCACTGGAGTAATCAAGACAATTAGTGTAATTGTAGCAATCATATTATCATTATATCCAGTTAAAATTATGTTCGGCAGTGTTGTCTATAAGCTAGCAGAAAACCCGAATAGTAGAAGATAAAATCATTTAAATGTTGAAGAACGTATAGCAACTTAGTGGATTTATGTAAATTGTTTACACCTATCAAGAAACTCATTAACAATAATAAACACCTGCTCGTATTTCTAGCATATCTTTTTATGCTAGTTAACGAGTAGGTGTTTTTAATTATTGTTGAAAACTTTCAATTAATAATGATAAATGTTCCCAACGTTCCATTTTTTCTTCTAATAATTGTTCCGTTCGCTGTTGTTCTTCATATAATCGTTGCACTTCTTCTATGTTACTTCCATGTTCAACAATTTCAGAAGCTAGTCTGTCTAGTTTTTCTTCTAATGCTGTAATGTAGTCTTCAATCGTTTCCCATTCTTTTTGTTCATGGTATGATAATTTTTTTCGTTCTTGTTGTCGTTTAGGTTGTTGTTTCGGACGTTTTTTCTCGGCTGTTTTTGTTTCGATTTGGGTTGCCATATAATCAGTATAATTACCATAAACGTGTTCAATCTGTCCGTTTCCATCAAAGACTAACAACTCATCGACTACTTGGTCTAAAAAGTAACGATCGTGTGAAACGGTGAGGACAACGCCAGGGAAATGTTCGATATATTCTTCTAAAATACTTAATGTTTGAATGTCTAAGTCATTTGTCGGTTCATCTAATAAAAGTACGTTAGGCTCTTGCATTAAAATCTTTAATAAATAGAGACGACGTTTTTCTCCACCAGATAATTGACCGATATAAGACCACTGTTTTGGACGAGAAAATAAAAAACGTTCTAACATTTGTTCTGCAGTAATAATATTTCCGTCCTTTGTTTGAATCACTTCAGCAACTTGCTTAATATATTTAATAATACGCATGTCATCATCAAGTTCTTCTTCGCCTTGCGTGTAATAACCAATTTTCACTGTTTCTCCGATATGAACGATACCTGAATCTGGAGTGATTCTATTTGCAATAATATTTAATAGAGTTGATTTTCCGGAACCATTCGGTCCAATCATCCCTATTCTATCACCAGGGGTAATTAATAAGTGGACATCTTCAAAGAGAACTTGATCAGCAATCGTTTTACTGACATTCTCTAATTCAATTACTTGTTTTCCTAATCGTTGTGAACCAACTTGGATTTCGACATTCGCTTTATCAGTATGAAACGTTTTTTCTTTTAGATCATCAATTCGTTCGATTCGAGCGCGTTGTTTTGTTGAACGGGCACGTGCGCCACGTTGTAACCATGCGAGTTCTCGTCTCAACGTGTTCTGATGTTTTTGTTGTGATTGTACTTCTATAGCTTCCCGTTCTACTTTCTTTTCTAAAAAATACTCATAATTACCTTTGTATTCATACAAACTGCCATGATCAAGTTCAAAAATTATGTTTGTCACATGATTTAAAAAGTAGCGATCATGGGTAACGAGTAAGAGGGCACCAGGATATGTTGTTAAATGTTTTTCTAACCAAACAATTGTATCATAATCTAAATGGTTAGTAGGCTCATCTAAAATGAGTAAATCCGCTGGTTGGATAAGTGCTTTTGCGATGGCGACACGCTTTTTCTGTCCACCTGATAATTTATTCGTTAATTGTTGAAAATTAGTAATCCCCATTTTAGTTAATACGGTTTTAGCGACAGTACTTGCATCCCAAGCATGATGTTTATCCATCATTTGTTGTGTTTCCATCAGAAGCGTTTGTGCATCTTCACTCGTTGGATTTTGCTCAAGATTATAGAGCGCTTGCTCATAAGCTCGAAGCACTTTCATTATCCTAGCATCACCGCTAAAAATATAATCTAATATTGTAATCTCCTCATCAAAAGGAGGATTTTGTGATAAATATTCAATGCGATAATCATTTGGATGAATAAGTTTTCCTTCATCAGCGGTTTCAAAGCCGGCAATAATTTTTAGTAAAGTTGATTTACCAGTACCATTAATACCGATTAAGCCAATGCGATCCTGTTTATCTATCAATGCATGTATGTTTTCAAACAATGATTTTTCCCCGTAGGATTTTGTAATGGCTTCAAGAGTTAGCATGTATATTCATTCCTTTTTTAATAAGTTTCTAACTAATTCTATTATAGCTGATTTAAATGAAAATACAGACAGGCACGCATTGTACCTATCTGTATGAATGTGTAAAAATTATATTGAACGTAATGTTTGTGTAGTTTCTTTAAAATACTCTGTTTCATGTGTTTGATCAACCCAAGTTAAGAATGCACGTAATACACTTATGAAATTTGTTCGTTCTGTTTTACTATGGTCAGGTCTATATTCATCAAACTCTGTTGTAACAAGTTTTTGCCAAAATGATTCGTTACTTTCTTTATATGACTGTACATCATTTTGTTCTAATAAGTGGCGTAAAACGGATAAACTATTGCGATATTTGCGTTCTGTCGCATCTGATTTATTAACTGTTTTTTCTTTGTAAAAACGAAGAATATCATTAATATAAAACGATTCTAGTGAATCAGGTGTAAAACCTAAAGCTTCTAAATAAGGGATATCTTCTTCTAACAACCTAGTTGTCGTTTCTTCTAATTGAATTGGTAATAATTCAGTACGACGATTCGTACCACCTGATACGAAAGGAGAGAGCGGTAAATTGAACTCTTTTCGAATCGTATTAAAGTCAGCACTCACTTCAACCGAATGGAAACGTTCTAAAATTTGTTTATATAAATTAAATTCTGCCGTTTGTAACCAAGTTTCAGCTATATCACGCTTGTCTTGTTCTAAACACTCGCGAATTGTTAAATTATCTAATGCTGGAATAGGTGTATCGATTTCATGATGAATATAATTTTGTGCATAAATTGCAAAATAAGCTGGCATGTCATCTTCCATAGACACGAGTACATTATGAACTTTCGTTAGAAAATGTCCGATCGCCTCAGATGATTCATCATGAACGGTTAATGCATCTTGCAGTGGAGCGAAGCGCTTTTGTAAGTCTGCAATTTTATTAGGATGCATCGTTTGGAATGTTAGTTTCGTATCGGCTTCATGGACAATGATTTGGCCAAAAACGTCAGCTAACTGTAATGGACCATTATTTTCGTTGTCATGATAAACACGCCAATCTCCAGCCCAAACAATTTCTTTTACATTGTCTAACCATTTATCAATTCGATAATCTTCTTGATTACGTAAAAAGTCTAATACTAAAGATTGATCATGAATGTCGAATGTAATGGTATGTTCAGCAATTTCACGACCATACTCTTCCTTCATACGTTCTTTGTTAAATAATATAGCAAGTAATTGTGGTAGTGATTCAAAAACAATCGCTGTTTTCGTCTGTTCTTTTTCACTAGCAAGCTTTTCCACTTCTTCTAATGCATATGACATTTGTAAAGGTTCTACTGTAAAACGGAATCCATTAAAGTAATACATATCTTCAAATGGCTCAATCATCGCAATCGTACAAGCCCATGGGACGATATGCTCGATATTTTCGGCATCTTTAGATAATGGGAATGTTTCTTCTGTAAGCATATCTTTAAATATAACGACTTGGTCTTGTACATCAACAGCCTGTAAGAAACGAGGTTTCATCGCAACCCACGTTTCAATCATTGTTTTTTCTTCTGTCGTTAAGCCAGTTTCATTATCTTCATAAAACCATTCAATACCACGTAAATTATTATCGAAACAATGGTAGAAGTATAACCAATATGTAAAGAAACTTTCTTCTAATTCTTTTTCAACCATATTATCTGTATCATCTATGAGGGTACGTTTCAATTGATTGTATTCATGTAGCGGAATTTGACGTTTTAAATAGTTACCGACTTTTTCAACCAGACGTTGTTTATCATCATAAAAGGTATCTCTACGCTTGGTTGCTAATTCAATTAAGTTATTCTTTTCTAAACAGCACTTTTTATATTTTTTCCCACTGCCACAAGGACAAAGGTCATTTCTTCCTACTGACAAATTATTTCCTCCTCTAAGGTGAAAAATGTTTAATCACCAAAAAACTAACATTAAAAAAGTAGTGCTCATCTATTATACCAAAAGATAAGCATCTGTTCAGTAGATATCCTATTAAGATAGAAATATAGCTATTTTAAATAGTTAAAAATCTTGTAAAATATATCTAATTATGTACAAGAAAGCTCTATCATAGAAAGCATCACTGCATCTTGTGTTTATTTTATAAACGTGATAAGTTAAAAAGGTTGATTATTTTAAATAAAGGTTGATATATAATGAACAAAAATGTCTATATTTTAGCGATTGCTGCTATAACAGTAGGGTTAGTCGAACTAATTGTTGGTGGTATTCTACCAATTATTGCTAATGATATGAATATTAGCACAGGAACAGCAGGACAGTTAATTACGATTTTTGCGCTCGTATATGCGATTTGTGGACCAGTTCTCTTATCACTAACAGCAAAATATGAACGGAAAAAATTATATCTTATCACTTTAATTATATTTTTTCTTGGGAATATGGCGACTTACTTTAGTCCGAACTTTACATGGATGATGATAGCAAGAATATTAACAGCAGGCAGTGCGTCGTTAGTCATTGTACTTTCATTAACGATTACTCCAAGGTTAGTCATTCCAACGTATCGGGCACGCGCACTCGGTATTATTTTTATGGGTGTTAGTTCCTCACTAGTATTAGGTGTTCCTCTAGGTATTATTATTACGAATTATTTTGGTTGGCGAACAGTATTTTTAGGCATAGCTATTTTAACATTGTTAGCATTCTTTCTAGTATTAAAATATATTGGTCCATTACCAAATGAAGAAGTCATGCCATTACGCCATCAAATTAAAGCACTTGGCAATATAAAAATTGGTGGAGCTCACTTAGCGACGATGTTTATGTTAGCAGGTCATTACACATTGTATGCTTATTTCACACCATTTTTAGAAACGACGATGAATTTAAGTCAAAATTGGATCAGTATTACATATTTAATTTTCGGAGTTGCTGCAGTCTCAGGAGGGGCACTTGGTGGATCATTAGCAGATAAATTTGGTGTCCAACGAACGATTTTATTTGTCATTGGCTCGTTTGCAGTCGTGTTATTTATTATGCCATATATGACATTTAATTTTCCGTTATTTTTAGTTATCATGATGCTGTGGGGCGCTTTAAGTTGGGCATTAGCACCACCACAACAAGAATATATTATTCAGACAGATCCAGATACTGCTGCATTACATCAAAGTTTCAACAATTCAGCATTACAATTTGGTATTGCTTTAGGTTCAGCAGTCGGTGGAATTGTCCTCGAAAAGACCGACTCCGTTACAGCAGTTTCCCACATTGGATCCATTGTTGTGATTGGATCATTTATATTTGCTTTAATCTCATTTTCCATCCGTTCGGCAACAGTCCGTTCAGAAATATAGGTGAAAAAACTATGTTAGACGTTTTTTACCGACAAGTATATGTAAGTCAATCGTAATTTCTGCGATTGGCTTTTTTTCTAATTGCGTTAGTTGTGCATCAGAAGCTGACCAAGTAAGTGGTGTCATTTTTATAAGATGTTGTAACGTCGTTTTGTCAATATCAGATATTTCATGAACCGTTTCTTCTGCTATGACATCATAGGTTTTGTGAAAAAGATCAACGACAGCTTCATTCGAATAAGCTTCATCCCCTTCGTCACTCTCAAATAAAGCCGTACGAATTTCTTGTAAATAGCTAGAATTTGGCACGACTTTAACGATGATGCCGTCATTTTTTATAATACGATTGAACTCATTATAATTAGAAGGGGAAAGAATATTTAACAGTACGTCTGCTTGTTGTGGCTTAATAGGTACATCTGAAATATCTGCTACAGCTGACATAATCGAGCCATTATACGATGTCGCTGCTATAATTGCTTCTTTCGCAATATCAAACCCAACACTGACATTGTCTCCATTTAGCTTCTTCGTAATATTAGCTAAGTGTGATCCTTCGCCACTCCCCATATCAATGATGACGCGTTTCTGTTGCTTTACGTTTTGTTCAATGACCTGAACTATAGAGTTAGTAACAGATTGATATAATGAAGTGTTAGCTAAAATAGCTTGACGTGCGTCAAACAGTGATTTGTCATATTGTGTCTTAACCGCTTTATTTAAAAAATTAATATAGCCTTGTTTCGCGATATCAAAAGCATGATGGCTTTCACAAACGAGTTGCGATGGATTATCCACATGCATATCCTGTTGACAAATAGGACATGAAAATATATCGCTATGTTGTGTTAACTGAGAGGCATACATCATCTTTTTGCTCATTTTCCCCATACATAAAACTCCTTTTCAAAAACTCGTCTTTTATTGTATCATGGAGTGAACGAATATCGATGTGAAATGTGTGACGATTGTAAACAATTATTATTTGCGATAAGTATTGGATAAATTAGCGATAAATAGACAAGTAGATGCTAAAATGTATTAAGAGAAATGTAGAATAAGCGGTAAAGGTGACTAGTAGGTTAGGAGATTGTGTTATGAGGAAACTAATATTAGCAATGATATTTATTATACTTATACCAAATATTGTGTATGCTGAAAAACATGAATTAGAAGAGTTGCACATTCATACATATATTCACGCAGATGGTTCAGCAACGATAACGGAGACTCGTAATGCGACCTTATCAAAAGGGTCGGAAAACTTTTTAGTGATAGAAAATATCGGCGAGTCTAAAATTACTGATTTTTATGTTTATGAATACGGTTTGCCATATGAGTTTGTCGATGATTGGGATTCTAGTGCTAGTCAAAAAGATAAGTTATTAAAAAATGGTATTATCGAGACATCGAATGGGTATGAACTTGTCTGGGGAATCGGTGTGTATGGTGAGCATGAGTATGTGCTTGAATATAAGGTGACAGATTTTATTAAACAGTTAAACGATGCACAAATGATCTATTGGTACTTTGTAAGTGATAACACAAATATTCCTCCTGTCGATGTAACAATTGAAATTGAATCTGATCAACCTTTTTCTTATGGCGATGAGAAAATATGGGGTTTCGGTTTTGATGGCGAGACTGAATTTAAGAATGGGAAAATCCTTGCAAGAAATACAAAGCCATTTTCTAAGTCTGATTATGCCGTTATGTTAGTGAAATTTGATGAGCATTTATTTGCTACATCAGATGTACTTGATAAGTCTTTCGCCGACATAAAAGAAGAAGCAACAAAAGAGAAAAAAGATACTAACGTTTTTTTTATGCTTATTATGTCGTTCGCTATCGTATTGGTCATTCGTATGGTTGTAAATGGATTTTTCTCAAGTGTTGCTAAAGGAGCTAATTATGTGAAAAGAAAGAAAAAAGCTCCTGTTAAACATAAAGGTGAACATATATATGAGCCGCCCTATAAAAATGACTTTAAAAATATGTATCAATTGTTAGTGGATGCGAAAATTAGTAGTTTAGAAAACATCATTGCAGCATATTTATTAAAGTGGATTAAGGAAAAGCGCATTACGATTCAAGAAGAGACTGTGGATGGTGTTTTTAAACGAACTAAAACGGTGATTCAGATTTTGCATAACAACAGAATAAAGGATAGAAATGAACGGGAATTATTTACTAGATTAGTAGAAGTGGTAGATGGAACGTGGAAGTTAGATGTAAAAGATTTACAAAAATCAATTGCTAAAAAACAAGACATAATGAAAACGTGGGAAAAAGATATAAAATTTACATCCAAGAAAACGTTGATTGAAGAAGGTTTCTATAAAGACTTAGTCAAACGTCGAATTATTGGTTTTAAGGATACGTATGAAAAGACTGATAAAGGAGAGCGTTTAGAACGAGATGTTTTTCGTTTTATGAATTATTTACGAGATTTTTCGATTGTAAATGAGCGTGAATCCAGTGAAATACAATTGTGGGATGAATATATGATTTGGGCTGCTCTTTTAGGAATTGCAGATGAAGTGCAGGAACAATTCTCCTTTGTTTATCCAGGTTATGAAATGCATTCATTTTATCATGCGCATACGATTGTATCGGCCATTGATATTTCTAATTCCGTTGCTTATTCAGCTGGTGCCGGTGGATCGTTCAGTGGCGGTGGAGGAGGCGGCGCTTTCGGCGGAGGGGGAGGCGGAACAAGGTAAAGATAATGAGGATTCGTAAGGAATAGTAGAAACCTAATGGGTCCTTATTTTTTATTTTTAAATCTATTTATAGTAGTAGTGATTTAATTTCATAGTTGAATCACTTTCCTGTATAATAGGGAAGGTTCGGACACAAATAATGAAAAATAATAGATAAATGAATAAAAACATAGATGAAGGGGGAATGGGAAGTGGCATTAAGTCCAAAAGGAAAACAATTTACAACGACCATTCAGTCACTTGATTTAAAAGGGGTTGGCGAAGGAGATATTATTGAGCCATTACCGAAGAAAAATCAACGAAAATTAAGGTTAGCCATTCCATATACATTACCAGGAGAAGAAGTCGAAGTAGAAATTGGTGCTAAATTAAAACGTCGTTATCGAGGACATGTACTTAATGTAATAGAAGCAAACGAACAAAGAATCGAACCACGTTGTCCTCATTTTGGAAAATGTGGTGGATGTACATGGCAACATTGGGAATATAATGCACAAAAGGAAACAAAAACAGCACAAATTAAACAGTTTTTAACAGAAGCGGATTTTGATCCAACAGTTGTTAAAGATACAATTGGTATGGATAACCCTTGGGAATACCGCAATAAAATGGAATTTACATTTGCGCCAGATGGTTCATTAGGTTTGCATGAACCAGGCAATTTTAAAAATATTATTCCGCTCTATACGTGTCATATTATGGGGGATGATATGTTAGAAGCAACACTTGCTATTGCCAATTGGGTAAAAGAAAGTGAGCTATCGGGATATAATAAAGAAGCACAAGAAGGATTGCTAAGAAATGTGATGGTACGCCGCTCACAAGCAACGGGAGAAATGATGCTAGCAATATTTGCAACAGATCGTCCAGATGTTGTTGCGACAATCGATCAATTAATCGACAAAATTGCAGCAGATTTTCCAACTGTTAAAAGTTTATTATGGCTTGTCAATACAGATGTTGCCGACCGCACACAATCTGAAGAATCACATACGCTCTATGGTCGTGATTTTATATACGATGAAATGTTCGGCTATCGTTATCGTTTATGGTTCGATACATTTTTCCAAACGAACCCAAGCCAAGCAGAAAAATTAGTAGAATTAGCATTAGAAATGGCTCAACCGAAAAAATCGGAAAAAATGATTGACCTGTTTTGCGGAGTTGGCACATTTTCATTACCATTTGCAGCGCAAGTAGGGAAATTAGCCGGAATTGAAATTGTGGAATCTTCCATTGCTTCAGCAAAGCGAAATGCTGTAGATAATGGAATTGATAACACGTATTTCCTAGCAAAAGATGCTCGTCACGGGATTGATGAAGTACTAGAAACATTCGGTACACCGGAATTATTATTATTAGACCCACCTCGTTCAGGTGCTGGCGGGAAGGTAATGCGCCGAATTGCCAGATCACAACCAGAAAGAATTGTATATGTATCTTGTAATCCAGAAACATTCGCACGTGATATTAAAGAATTAACCCCGTTTGGATATGACTTACAAACGGTGCAACCTGTGGATTTATTTCCGCATACTTATCATGTGGAGTGTGTATCGTTGCTACAAAGAGAAACTATATAGAAATCCTTAGTTTTAAACACTTTCACAAGCATTTCGTGTTTGTAGGAGAAGGTGAAAAAACGAGAAATAAAGTACTGAAAAACCACATTACCGTTTCGGTGGTAATTGATCTGGGGTGTGGGAACACAATAAAATAAGATATTTAATTGTAGAATTATATTTTTATTAAGCGAAATTCGAATTAAAGAGATTATTTTATAATACTTTTTAATTCGAATTTTTTTATATTTGTTAATTTGATTGAACAATGTTTTGAAATAAGAAGCATAAATATAACCCTAGATATACCGCTAATTATTTGAAAATAAATATGGCAAAGTATTTTTGGTTTAATTTATGGTATTACCGAGTAATAATTGTTAAAATTAATGTATGTGTCTTTTTATATAATAAAGAATAATTTAGAATAGGCTATATAAAATTATTTTTAATACATTTAATTGGAGGGGACAATATTTGAATATTGAAGCTGTAGATTTGTTTTGTGGCGTAGGTGGTCTGACCTATGGCATACAGCAAAGTGGAATTAATGTTATTGCAGGTTACGATATTGATGAGTCCTGCCGTTTCTCTTATGAAAGTAATAATAACTCAAGATTTATTAATAAAGATATAAAAGAAGTAACTGGCGAGGAAATAAAGTCACTTTACTCTGACAATAGCGATATAAAGTTATTAATGGGATGTGCACCTTGTCAACCATTTTCATCTTATAGTTATCGATATAAGGAAAATGAAAATACAATTAAAAAGATGGATTTATTAGATTACTTCGGTGATTTAGTAGAGAGTGTGCAGCCAGATATAGTATCAATGGAAAACGTTCCGCAATTGGAAAAAGAAGAAGTATTCTTTGATTTTATTCGTTTGCTAGAAAAAAATCAATACTCCATTGAATGGAAAGTTGTTTTTGCCCCAGAGTACGGTGTCCCACAAAATAGAAAAAGACTTTTGTTACTCGCTTCCAAGTTAGGGACTATTAAATTAATTGACCCGATATTGAAAGAAGAAGAATTCGTTACAGTTCGAGACACTATAGATTTTTTGCCGCCAATTTCTAGTGGAGAGGTATCAGAACATGATCCAATGCATAGAAGTGTGAAATTAAATGCTACTAATTTAAAACGAATAGAACAATCGATACCAGGTGGAACATGGAGAGATTGGGATAAAGACTTGATTCTTGCTTGTCATAAAAAGGATACTGGAAAATCATATCCATCCGTATATGGACGTATGGAATGGGATAAACCGGCACCAACAATTACTACCAAATTTTATGGATATGGAAATGGTCGTTTTGGGCATCCAGAGCAAAATAGAGCCATTTCATATAGAGAAGGTGCACTATTACAAACTTTCCCTAATGATTATAAATTTTTAAGTTCTTTAGAACCAGTTTCATTCAGGCAATTAGGAATACAAATAGGAAATGCAGTTCCAGTAAAATTAGGAGAAGTTATAGGAGAATCAATAATACAACATTTAGAAAGTGTCTTAACAAAATAAGCATCTAGCCTTCTATATATTAAAAATAAGGAGAAGTATTATGACACAAAAAATAACCGCCGAAGATATCAAAAAAGCGGAAAATCAAATATTAGAACAACAATCTAGAGTTGATTATGATATTAGAGATTTTCCGATTGCCTTTATTGTTGATAATTTTGATAAAGGTGAATACTTTGTTCCCGAATATCAAAGGGAATATGTTTGGACAAATGATTATAAAGTTCGACTGATAGAATCATTATTATTAGGGTTGCCAATCCCTCTTATTTTTTTATCTGATACAGCAACAGGAGAATTAGAAATCGTAGATGGCGTGCAAAGAATAAGTACCTTATCTTCATTTATTAATAATAAGTTACAGCTAAATGATTTGAAAAAATTAACTATGATAAATGGCTTTTATTTTAAAGATTTGCCTCCTTCTCAGCAGAGAAAATTAAATTCTAAATCATTGCGCGTAATAGTTTTAAGGTCTAATACTAAAGAAGATATTCGAAAGGAATTATTTAATAGATTAAATACATCCTCGCTAAAAGCCAGTGATTCCGAAGTAAGAAGAGGGTCATATGGAGGGGAATTTATGGATTTTGTTATAGAATTAGCAAAAAACCCTAAATTACTTGAAGTAGCCCCAATATCCGAAAAGTTACTGAAAAGGCAAGAAAATATCGAATTTGTATTAAGATTCTTCGCATACTCAAACAATTATACGAATTTTAAACATGGAGTGCAAAGCTTTATCGATGAATATATTGAACAAGTTGAGAATTCATTTGATAAGGTTGTAATGGAAAAAGAATTTAATCAAATGCTCGATTTTGCTTCAAGATATTTTCCATATGGCTTTCGAAAAACCAAAACATCTAGAACTACTCCAAGAGTAAGATTTGAAGCGTTATCCGTGGGTATAAATTTAGCACTTAGAGAACGGAAAAATCTTGTGCCTAGCGATGTAAACTCATGGTTAAAAGGTGAAAAGTTTAAAATTCTAACTACATCTGATGGAAGTAATTCAAAAACAAGGGTAGCAAATAGGATTGAGTTTGTTCGTGACAAATTATTAGGTGAGGAATAAAAAATGACGGCATTTGAATTTCAAGATATAGAATTTCAGAAAAGAGTAAATGAAGTAGATTATTTTTTTTCTTGCTTAGAGATGTTATATGTTTTCTTTGATCAAAAGCAGTCCAAGGTTTTAAAGGATAAATTGGATAAAGATACATTAAATCATTCTGATTTTATGGTAATATTGAAGTCTAATGGGTATTTAATGTTATATAATTTAATTGAATCAACAGTCAGATCACTCATACAAAGAGTTTATGATGAAATAACAATTCAAAGATTAGGATATAAAGATATAAGGATAGAATTGCAAAGAATATGGATTAACGTATCATATGATTCATTGGGTCATACAACTACTAATTTTAATCAACATAAAGATAAAGCAAAAGAAATGATAGGATTTGTTATTAATGAGGAAAAAATTGTCCTTACCGAGAAGGATATTAATTTGAGTGGCAATGTTGATTATCGAACCATTAAGGAAGTTTTTAAAAAACACGGATTAGATGTCCCGAATGATCACGGGTCTAAAGTTGGTGTAGGTTTAAAAGAAATTAAAGATAAAAGAAATACTATGGCTCATGGAAATGTTTCGTTTATTGATAGTGCAAGAGATACAACCTTAACAGATTTATCAGTGTATAAAACTGAAATAATTGATTATCTTTTACAATTAAATGAGAGCGTTAATAGTTTTATAGAGTTGGAAAATTATAAGTATCAAGCAACACAATAGAATGTTTAGGGTTTGCTGGAATCGTAAATTCTAAACGTTGTTGATGATAAAAAAATTAATTGGATAGTAATATAAGCTATTATGATAACAAATTAGATGTCAATAGTAGCTTTTATTTTAAACGTCATTTGAACGGTATATACCGACAGATGGCGTTTTTTTTATAGATTTATTTAGGAGTGGTGTCAATGAGTGAAAAACTTTTTAATACAAACCTAACTTTAGGAAGTTTATTTGATGGGATTGGTGTATTTCCATTAGCAGCTTCTCATTATGGGATTCAACCAATATGGGCAAGTGAGATTGAAAAAGCACCTATATCAATTACGAAGCGACATTTTCCTAACATACATCATTTAGGAGATATTACGAAAGTAAAGGGTGGAGAAATACCACCTGTTCATATCATTACATTTGGGTCACCTTGTCAGAACTTATCCAATATCGGTAAACGAGAAGGTCTTACTGGAAGTCAATCTAGTTTATTTTATCATGCAATCCGAATTATAGAAGAAATGAGGTGTGCAACGAATGGAACATATCCAGTTATCGCTGTTTGGGAAAACGTCATGGGAGCTTTTTCATCAAATAACAGGCTGGATTTTAAGGCCGTGCTTGAATCGTTCACAAATGCCGAAATTCCAATGCCTGCTTCTGAAGTCTGGGCAAACGCTGGAATGGTCCGAGGGGAAGATGTTGATATCGCCTGGCGATTGTTGGATGCCCAATATTGGGGAAGGCCCACTCTTGCTCAAAGAAGAAGACGTATCTTTCTCGTGGCAGATTTTGGAGGAAGACGTGCTACAGAAATATTATTTAAAGCCCGAGATTTGCAATCGGTTTTTACGTCTAGCGGAAAGAGCAGGATGTCCTCCACCATTGCCAGTAGAATATCTACTCAAAAAGCAAGGGGGAAAATACCCATCATCCGCCCCTTTCAAGAACGACGTATGCGAAGTACAGCCAAAGAAAAAAATGAAAAAGGATTTCATGGAAGTTTTGGAAGAAAAGGAGATCCATTCCCAACTTTACTCGCGGGATCCGTAAATTATTTTACATTTTGGTACGAAGGAGAAGAGAAAGAAGGATTTATTCGTCAACTTACTCCATTAGAATGTGAACGTTTGATGGGATTACCAGAAGGATGGACAGCCCTTGGAAATAAAGGTGAAGTGATAAGTGATTATGCTAGATATAAAGCAATTGGCAATGCGATTGCTGTACCTTGTGCGGAATATATTATGGCTGGTATTGCAGATAGTTTATAGGAAATCATTCTCTTTGTTTGTTGGATTATTCCCATTCCAAATGGAAACAACTTGAGCAAGAAATAATTGGACAGTTAAATTAAAGCAACTCAGCAAGTTAATTATAAAAGGAGAATAATTATGAATGTTACAACTTTTATTTGGTTACTTGATGATAATGTAAAGGAAGAAATAGAAAAGGATTTAAGAGAAGCAGGTAATTCAGAAGAAGATGTACAAAGAGGTTTGGATAGCCGTCTTTGCGATTTAGAAGAAACAATAGATATTCAAAAATACAAAGAAATGCTTCAAAATAGTTAATCTATGTAGCTTAAGGATTCTTTTATAGAATCCTTTCTGTTTTTTGTATAAAAGAATACAAAGAACAAGTATTTGGTTAAGAAAATGAAGTTATAGGAGGTTATTTAACATGATTATTTATTATTCACGTTCTCCTCCGCTTGTATAGTTTTTGTTATGTAGTTAAGAAATAAAATAATAAAGAAAAGAGGAAAACATTATGGAGTTAAAACATGTCATTCCAAACATGGAAAAAACGTTTGGGAATTTAGAATATGCTGGTGAAGGTAAGGTAGAACAACGTCGTATTAATGGACGTATGACAACACTTGCACGTAGTTATAATTTGTATTCGGATATTCAACGGGCAGATGATATTGAGGTGATCTTGCCACAAGAAGCAGGAGAGAAATTCTTTGATCATGAAGAAAAAGTGAAGTTGGTTAATGCTAGAATTACCGCAGAAGGTTATAAAATTGGTGAACGTGGTTTCACGAAATATATTTTACATGCTGACGATATGGTCAAAGCATAAGGGGGAAATAAACATGAGATTAGCAGAAGGAATTGTAATTGATAAAGAAAAGACATTCAGATTATTAAAGTTTTCTTCCTTACGTCGGGAAGTGTTTCTACAAAATGAAGATGGGACAGTATCAACGGAAGTAAAAGAACGTACCTATGATTTAAAGTCTCGTGAACAAGGACGTATGATCCAAGTAAGCATTCCTGCTTCTGTTCCATTAAAAGATTTTGATTACAATGCGGAAGTGGAACTCATTGATCCTGTCGCAGATACAGTCGCAAATGCAACTTTTCGTGGTGCGGATGTCGATTGGTATATCAAGGCAGATGATTTAATTTTAAAAGGGAAAACAGCATCGCCAAGCACGAATACTCAAAAATCCACTCCATCCAAAGATAAATAATGAAATTATACCGAAAAAGAGGGAAGCGAATCCGACCAAGTGATGCATCTCTCTTTTTTCAATTTATCTTTTTTGGATTGTTTGGTGTATGGCTCGTTTTCATTATCCCTTTTCATGTAAAGTTTTTACTTTCGACAACGTGGGAACTTGATTCATTTCAAACACATTTTGTAAGTGGGTATGGGTTAATATCATTAGTCATTAGTTTGGCCATGGTGGTAATTTGTGCTTTTGTTTATTATCGGTATCGTTATAACCATCTCAAACAGTTGATGCATCGTCAAAAGCTTGCAAAGATGATTTTAGACAATCAGTGGTATGAAACAAAACAAGTGATGAATGAAGGTTTTTTCAAAGATATCCCATCTAGTAAGGCGAAGGAAAAAATCAGTCATTTTCCTAAAATGTATTATCGGTATGAAAAAGGCATGATTCATATTCAAGTAGAAATAACGCTTGGTAAATATCAAGAGCCATTGTTAAATTTAGAAAAGAAGTTAGAAAGTGGTCTGTACTGTGAACTGGTATCAAAAGAATTACACGATTCCTTTGTTGAGTATGTCTTGTTCTATGATATGATTGCGAACCGTATTTCGATTGATGAAGTCATTGCGAAGAATGGTAGCTTAAAACTCATGAATTCGATGGATTGGGAGTATGATCAGTTGCCACATATGTTGATTGCTGGCGGAACAGGTGGTGGAAAAACGTATTTCATTCTTACGTTGATTGAAGCACTGTTAAAAACCAATGCAAAGCTATATATTTTAGACCCAAAAAATGCAGACTTAGCAGATTTAAATACGGTTATGCCTGATGTCTATTATAAAAAAGAAGATATGATGGCATGTATTGACCAATTTTATGAAGATATGATGGCTCGAAGTGAAGAAATGAAACAAATGCAAGGATATAAAACAGGAGAAAACTATGCTTATTTGGGTTTAGCTCCTCACTTTTTAGTTTTTGACGAATACGTTGCATTTATGGAAATGCTTGCCTCTAAAGAAAGTACGGTTGTATTAACGAAACTCAAACAGATTGTCATGTTAGGGCGTCAAGCTGGATTCTTTCTGATTCTTGCCTGTCAGCGGCCAGATGCAAAATATTTAGGGGATGGGATTCGTGATCAATTTAATTTTCGTGTTGCTTTAGGAAGAATGTCAGAACTAGGATATGGCATGATGTTTGGAAGCGACGTCCAAAAACAATTTTTCTTAAAACAGATTAAAGGACGTGGCTATGTCGATAAAGGGGATAATGTCATTACTGAATTTTACACACCACTTGTGCCAAAGAATCATGACTTTTTAAAAGAGATAGAGAAACTAGCTCCATGAAGGCTGCCCAGTGCGGCGGCGTGCGAAGCGTAAGCCGCTGTGCTGGGCAAAGCCTGCGTGGCGACAGCCACGCTTTACCCCCCGTTTCTAACAGGGGGGTAGAAAAACAATAAGAAACTGTTTCAAAAGTATAAAAACCCTGATGTATCAAGGGTTTAAGTCATATTACGAAGATGTCAGCTAAAAGCCCTTAGTTGACATCTTTTTTCTGTTGGGAGGAATGCACATGAATGAAGTACCTTGGTATCAACAATTAAAAGCAAAACGATTGGCATATGGCGTATCGCAAAACAAACTAGCGGTACATGTAGGGATTTCAAGGCAATATATTAGCGAGATTGAAACAGGAAAAATGACACCGACTCAAACGTTACAACAGGCGATGTTCAATATTTTAGAACAGTTTAATCCAGAAGCACCTCTCGAAATTTTATTTGATTATGTAAGAATACGTTTTTTAACAACGAACCCAAAGCCAGTTATTGAAGAAATCTTACGGTTGAAAATGGAGTACATGATCCATGAAGACTATGCGTTTTATTCTTACATGGAACAATATGTTTTTGGTGATATTGTCGTCATGGTTTCGCCAGATGAAGATAAAGGTTGCTTACTTGAACTCAAAGGCAAGGGTTGTCGTCAATTTGAAAACTTTTTATTAGCCCAGCAACGTACATGGTTTGATTTTTTCGTGGATGTGTTTCGAGTAAATGGTGTCTTTAAACGAGTTGACCTAGCAATCAATGATAAGACTGGCATATTGGATATTCCATTTTTGACCAACAAATGTAGAAATGAAGAATGTATTTCTGTGTTTCGTAGCTTTAAAAGTTATCGTTCTGGAGAATTGGTTCATGGAGAAGAAAAACGGGATATGGGAAATACGTTATATATTGGCTCTTTAAAAAGTGATGTGTATTTTTGTGTGTATGAAAAAGATTATGAACAATACGTGAAACATGGCGCATCACTTGAAGATACAGACATTAAAAATCGTTTTGAAATTCGATTGAAAAATGATCGTGCCTATCATGCGGTTGTTGATTTAATGACATATGAAGATGCGGGGCGAACAGCTTTTTCCATCATTAATCGATATATTCGATTTGTCGATAAAGATGAGAAGAAACGTCGAAGTAGTTGGCCAATGAATGCAGAGTGGCAACGTTTTTTAGATTTAGGGGAAAATAGAAAAATTTATTTAACAACAAAACCTGAACCTTATACATTCGATAAAACACTTAGATGGTTGGCACGTCAAGTCGCCCCTACTTGGAAACTTGCAACTAAACTAGATGAAATCAATCAAACAACTGTTATTAAAGATATGTTAGATCAAGCGAAATTAACCAAACGTCATCAACAATTATTGATGCAACAGGCACTTGAAACAGAAGATGTCATTAAATGATAGATTGGAGGGCTTCCATGAAATTCGTAAAGTTTATTTTTATTACCATCATAGGTGGCATCATTTTATGGTTTATCGAATGCATGCGTCAAGTGACAAAATATTAGTAATTGAAAGGAGAAATGAAAGATGAACTTTGGACAAAATTTGTATAACTGGTTTTTAAGTAATGCGCAATCCTTGGTGTTGATGGCGATTGTGGTAATCGGTATTTATTTAGGCTTTAAACGAGAATTCTCCAAATTGATTGGATTTTTAATTGTTGCGTTGGTTGCAGTAGGATTGGTCTTTAATGCAAGTGGAGTAAAAGATGTATTGTTAAACTTGTTTAATCGAATTATAGGGGCTTAAATTATACCGTTTTTTTGCGGAAGATAAGTGATCTTCTTATGTTCTGTAAAAAAATGGTGCACCAAACGGTAGTGCGGTAGGGGTGAATGAGCATACTTTGTGTATCAGCAGATAAAGAGCTGCTGTTTTTTTATATCTTTTTTTAGAAAAGTGGTGATTTTCTATGAGGATGCAAGTTTTCATTGTAAATGTTGATCGATATAAAGAAGAACAAATCAGGGGCGCTTGGTTTGAACCGCCAATTGATTTTGAAGAAATGAAAGAACGTATTGGGTTGGATGATCAATATAAAGAGTACGCTATTTTTGAATATGATTTACCTTTTGAGATAGAAGAAACTACACCTGTTTCCGAAATCAATCGAATATGTAAAGCAATTGGTGACATTGAAGGTTCTCCTTTATATGATGTTCTTTCTGAAGTTCAGCGTCAGTGGTTTGGTAGTATTACAGAATTGATAGAACATATGGATGAAATTATCTATTATCCAAATAGTGAAAGTATGATTGATGTTGCAAAGATATTTATAGATGAAAGTGTTGATATCCCTCCGCGTTTACAAGCGTATATGGACTATGAAGCTTATGGTCGTTACCTTGAAGCTACGGGGAATTTTATGATGACATCACGTGGAATTTTTGAATATCAACAATAAATGAAAAAGTGTATCTATCAGTAAAATCCTTTTGGAAAGGAGATCTTTAAATGGACATGCAAGTTTATATCGCTAATCTCGGAAAATATAATGAGGGCGAATTGGTTGGGGATTGGTTTACACCACCAATCGATATGGAAGACGTCAAAGAACGCATTGGCTTAAATAGTGAATATGAAGAATATGCCATACATGATTATGAATTGCCATTTGAGATTGGTGAATACACTCCAATCTCTGAGATCAATCGGTTATGTGCGATGGTAGAAGAATTAGAAGGATCGTCGATTTATCATGAACTATCTGAAATTCAAGGTTGCTGGTTTGATAGTTTGGAAGAATTGCTAGAAAATCAAGATGATATTATCTGTTATGCGGATTGTGAAGATATGGAAGATGTGGCTCGTTACTATGTGGAAGAAACGGGGATGCTTGGGGAAGTCCCTACTAACTTACAGAATTATATTGATTATCAAGCGCTTGGAAGAGATTTAGAAATAAACGGGAGTTTTCTTGTTACTTCACATGGTGTGTTTGAATATGTTGGATAAATAAAAATATGAAAATGCGAAAACAGTCTGTGTACATGCAGGCTGTTTTTTTCTTGAAAGGAGAACCTATGAAAAAACTAAAAAGTTATACACGTATTTGGTCAGTTGAAAAAGTCATTTATGCGATTAATGATTTTCGCTTGCCCTTCCCCGTTACCTTTAATCAAATGTCGTGGTTTGTACTTTCGCTTCTGCTTGTCATGTTACTTGGTAATCTTCCCCCACTCTCTATAATCAATGGAGCGTTATTAAAATATGTGGGAATTCCTGTTGGCTTAACATGGTTTATGAGTCAAAAAACATTTGATGGCAAAAAGCCATATAGCTTTTTAAAATCCGTCATCACTTACTTTTCGCGCCCTAAATTAACTTATGCAGGGAAACCAATGAAATTACAACAAGTGAAAATGAAAGAAAATATTACTGCTGTGAGGAGTGAACTGCATGCGTTATCCGATTAAATATATAGAAAATAATCTGGTCTTCAATCATGATGGCGAATGTTTTGCTTATTATGAATTGCTTCCCTATAATTATTCTTTTTTGTCACCAGATGAAAAAATTCAAGTGCATGATTACTTTCGACAATTGATTGCACAAAATCAAGACGGAAAAATTCATGCCCTACAAATTAGTACGGCTAGTAGTATTCGTTCTGTTCAAGAACGAAGTAAAAACTTAGTTACTGGTCGATTAAAAGATGTTGCTTATGCACGGATTGATGATCAAACGGAAGCGCTTGTTTCAATGATTGGAGAACATCAAGTAGACTATCGCTTCTTTATTGGTTTTAAGCTGCTCTTGAATGAAGAGGAAGTTAGCATGAAATCCATGGGGAAATCAATTAAAAATTCACTATCTTCTTTTGTTCGTGATGTGAACCATCACTTAATGGGGGATTTTGTTTCCATGCCTCATGATGAAATGAGACGCTTTTCTAAAATGGAGTCTTTGCTGCAAAACAAAATTTCAAGGCGTTTCAAAATACGTCCCTTAGATAAAAATGATTTTGGATACTTGATTGAACATTTACATGGTCAATCAGATATTGCTTATGAAGAGTATGACTATGTGCTTCCCCTAAAAAAGTTAAAACAGGAAACTTTAGTGAAGCGTTATGACATCATCAAACCAACACGTTGTTTAATGGAAGAAAACCAACGTTATTTAAAGATCGAACAGGAAGAACAAACGACATATGTTGCTTATTTTACCATCAATTCAATTGTTGGGGATTTGGAGTTTCCATCAGATGAAATCTTTTATTATCAGCAGCAACAATTCACCTTTCCCATTGATACATCCATGAATGTAGAAATCGTGACGAATAAAAAAGCATTATCAACTGTGCGGAACAAGAAAAAGGAATTAAAAGATTTAGACAATCATGCTTGGGAATCCAACAATGAAACAGGAAGCAATGTGTTAGAAGCGTTAGAACAAGTGAATGAATTAGAAGATGTACTCGATCAAAGTAAAGAGTCAATGTACAAGTTAAGTTATGTCATCCGAGTTTCGGCGTCTACCTTAGATGAACTCAAACAACGGTGTAATGAAGTGAAAGATTTTTATGATGATTTAAATGTGAAACTCGTTCGTCCATTTGGCGATATGATTGGTTTGCACAGTGAATTTATTCCCGCTAGTAAACGGTATATGAACGATTATATCCAGTATGTTACATCTGATTTTCTTGCAGGACTTGGATTTGGGGCAACTCAAATGCTTGGTGAAACGGAAGGGATTTATTTTGGTTATAACTTAGATACAGGACGCAATGTGTATTTGAATCCGAGTTTAGCAAGTCAAGGTGTGAAAGGTTCTGTCACAAATGCTTTGGCTTCTGCATTTTTAGGCTCACTTGGTGGCGGGAAATCCTTTTCAAATAACTTACTCGTATATTATGCTGTTCTTTATGGCGGACAAGCTCTTATTGTTGATCCAAAGGCAGAACGTGGCAACTGGAAAGAAACATTGCCTGAAATGGCACATGAAATTAATGTGGTCAATTTATCAAGTGATGATAAAAATAAAGGATTGCTTGATCCATATGTCATCATGAAAAAGAAAAAGGATTCGGAAAGCCTAGCAATTGATATTCTTACCTTTCTTACAGGTATCTCTAGTCGGGATGGTGAAAAGTTCCCCGTGTTGCGTCGAGCGATCCGTGCGGTCAGTCAACAAGAGGAACGTGGCTTACTTCTTGTTATCCAGGAACTTAGAAGTGATCCGAATCCATTAGCTCGTCCCATCGCCGATCATATCGAAAGTTTTACCGATTATGATTTTGCTCACCTTCTGTTTTCAGATGGAACAGTGAAAAATTCGATTAGTTTGGAAAAACAGTTAAATATTATTCAAGTTGCTGATTTAGTATTGCCTGATGCGGAAACAAGCTTTGAAGAATATACAACAATGGAATTACTTAGTGTTGCGATGCTAATTGTTATTTCTACCTTTGCATTAGACTTTATCCACTCTGATCGAAGTGTATTTAAAATGGTTGATTTGGATGAAGCGTGGAGTTTCCTGCAAGTCGCACAAGGGAAAACACTCTCGAATAAATTAGTTCGTGCAGGACGTGCCATGAATGCCGGCGTATATTTTGTGACGCAAAATGCAGATGATTTAACGGATGAGAAATTGAAAAACAATATCGGTGTGAAGTTTGCCTTTCGTTCTAGGGATATTAATGAAATCAAAAAGACATTAGAATTCTTCGGCGTCGATAAAGATGATGAAGGCAATCAAAGGCGACTTCGTGAACTGGAAAATGGCCAATGTTTGATTCAAGATTTATATGGGCGTGTGGGGATTATTCAAGTCCACCCCGTCTTTGAAGATTTATTTGATGCCTTCGATACTCGCCCACCTACAACTGACAAAAAGACGAGGTGATGATGTGAAAAAACGACAATTGAAAAAGGTAATTTTAACGGTAGTACTCATTGGTGCTGCCGTTTTTCTATGTCTTCTATTACTTGGCACATTTGCACAAGCTGCGGGATTAGTCGATGATACAGTATCAGAAGATAATTTGTATTCTATTTATCCATTAGATCATTACCAACTTGATTTTTATGTGGATACAGGTTGGGATTGGCTACCTTGGAACTGGAATGATGGAATTGGTAAACAAGTTATGTATGGACTTTATACGATTACCAATTTCATTTGGATTATCAGTTTGTATTTATCAAATGCGACAGGTTATTTAATCCAACAAGCTTACTCTCTCGATTTTATTTCACAAACAGCAGATGCCATCGGGAAAAATATGCAAACATTAGCGGGGATTACGGCAAGTGGGTTCAGTAGTTCGGGATTTTATGTTGGTTTCTTGCTTCTGTTTATTTTAGTCATTGGGATTTACGTGGCTTATACAGGATTAATGAAACGAGAAACAACGAAAGCGATAAGAGCTATTCTAAACTTTTTAGTCGTGTTTCTATTATCAGCATCCTTTATCGCTTACGCACCAACATACATTACAAAAATCAATGATTTTTCAGCAGATATTAGTGAAGCAAGCTTAGATTTAGGAACAAAAATATTAATGCCAAGCTCTACTAGCCAAGGAAAAGATAGTGTGGATATGATACGGAATAACCTCTTTTCTATTCAAGTAGAACAGCCATGGATGTTGTTGCAATTTGATGATTCGGATAAAGAAACGATTGGTGAAGATCGAGTTGAAACGTTAGTTTCCATTAGTCCAGATGCCAATAACGGAAAGGAACGTGAGAATGCGGTTAAAACGGAAATTGAAGATCATGACAATAAAAATTTAACGATAACGAAGACCACAACACGTTTAGGGATGGTCTTCTTTTTATTTCTATTTAACATAGGAATATCCATTTTCGTATTTCTGTTATCGGGTATTATGATTTTCTCGCAAATTCTATTTATTGTTTATGCGATGTTTTTACCGATTAGTTTTCTATTATCCATGATTCCAACTTTTGAAAACATGGGAAAACAAGCAATTATGAAATTGTTTAATGTGATTATGCTTCGTGCCGGTATCACATTAATTATTACAGTTGCATTCAGTATATCTTCCATGCTTTACAGTTTGACAACGAGTTATCCATTTTTCTTAATTGCCTTCTTGCAGATTGTCACGTTTGCGGGCATTTACATGAAACTTGGTGACATCATGAGTATGTTCAGCTTACAAAGTAATGACTCACAGAATGTTGGGCGTAAAGTGATGCGTCGTCCTTATCGCATGTTTAATCGTGGGAGTCGTCGATTGCAACGTAATATTACCCGTACACTTGCAGGAGCAGCGGCTGGAGCGACAGCTGGCGCATTAGTTGACCAGTCTAAGAAAACAAAAGGGAGTTCATCACCCCTCCGTCCATTACAACGGCTTACATCGTCACCTAAAAAGAATCAAGAAAAATCAAACGAACAAGCGAAACCAACTTCATTAAGTCAGAAGTTTGGTCAAGTAACTGGAAAGGTGCTTGGTGCAAAAAATCAGGTTCGAGCAAATATCAAACATCGAAAAGAACAATTGGTTGATTTACCAACGAATACAAAATATGCAGTGATGCAAGGCAAAGAACAGTTGAAAAAACCTGTTTATGATTTTAAAGAAGGTGTTGTGCAAGCGAAAGAAAAAGGAGAAAAAGCAACAAAAGAACGTTCAGTAAAACATCGACAAACAATTGCAGATAAACGAAGTGCCTTGGACAAAAAACGTGCATCTTCTCGCGATCAGTCTACTCATACACGACCAGTTACTCAAAGTGAGCCGACTAAGGGAACGTCCGTACAACAACAAAAGACAGCTTCAAACGCACAAGAACATTCAACCTATGGAATACAGGATCAATTCAAACAGTCGAAATTAAATAGAAAAATATCAACCTATAAAGAACGTCCTCAAGTGGAACGTAAACAAAAGTCACAAAAAGTTGTGAAGCATCCAGATAAACCAATCAAAGTAATAAAGAAAAGAAAGCTTCAGAAACGTTCTGCGCCTACAAATAGGAGGAAACGTCAATGAAGGTCATGCGATTAAAAATAATGCTTATTACGTATGGAGTAGGCTTTCTACTCTTTTTTGGCTTGTTAGTTTTTGTAGCACTTTTCATTTCTAATGAAGATGATTCATTAGGAGGAAATTACTCTGACATGGATGGCGGTGGAAGTGTTTCTGTTTCAGCAGACGTGTTAAAACATCGCTCAACGGTAGAGAAATATGCGAAAGAATATGGCGTCAGTGAATATGTGTCAACGTTACTCGCAATTATAGAAGTGGAAAGTGGTGGACGATTAATCGATGTGATGCAATCAAGCGAATCAATGGGATTACCTCCCAATACGTTAGATTCGGAAGAAGCGTCTATAAAGCAAGGTATAAAATACTTTGCCGATTTAATACAATCCGCAGAATCTAAAGGTGTAGATGGAAATACGGTCATACAAGCGTATAACTATGGCGTTGGTTTCATTGATTATGTCGCACAAAGAGGAAAACAATATAGTTTTGACTTAGCGCAAAGTTTTGCAAAGGAAAAGTCAGGTGGAAGTAAAACGACTTATTCTAATCCTATTGCTATTAAGAAGAATGGTGGTTGGCGTTATTTATATGGCAATATGTTTTACGTTGATTTAGTCAATCAATATTTTCAATCTCCGCAATTTGATGGCGACATTTTGCAACTAGTGATGGATGAAGCGTTAAAGTATGAAGGCTATCCTTATGTATTTGGTGGTGATAACCCAAACACTTCTTTTGATTGTAGTGGACTCACACAATGGAGTTATCAAAAGGCAGGAATTAATTTGCCGAGAACAGCACAACAACAATATGACGTGACAGAACACATCTCTTTGTCTGAAGCAAAACCAGGTGATTTAGTGTTTTTTCACTCAACGTATAACTCTGGAACTTATGTTACCCATGTTGGAATTTATCTTGGAGATAATCAAATGTACAATGCAGGTGATCCGATTGACTATGCAGATTTAAAGACTGCTTATTGGCAAAAGCATCTAATTGGAGCTGGCCGAATTAAACAATAGAAAGGGTTGAAATGGATGAAAAATATAATTAGAAAAAAAGAAAAACATAAGACGGAATCAAAGTCACCAAAAACAAAAGTAAGAAGCATAGGGACACGTAAAAAATCAGTCATTATTTTGTGGACTGTATTAATCAGTAGTCTTGCCTTTGGGATATATAAAAACTTTACAGCCATCGATCAACATACAGTTCATGAAAAAGAAGTGATTGAAACAAAACTTGTCGATACGAATGCGATCGAAAGCTTCACGAAAAACTTTGTGAAAGACTACTATACATGGCAAAACAATAAAGAGTCTATTGAACGCCGAGAAGAAAAATTAAGTCTTTATCTAACAGAGGAATTACAAGCTTTAAATATTGATACGGTTAGGGATGATATTCCAACCAGTTCGAATGTGAGTGATATTGATATTTGGTCAGTATCAGAAGAAGAGGATAATGCTTATGCGGTTGTATATGCAGTAGAACAAAAGATTATGGAAGATAAAGATAGCCAAAGGATTCGTTCCACCTATCGAATTTTACTTCATCAAGATAATGCGGGAAACTTAGTTATTACACAAAATCCTACTTTATGGAGCACACCGAATAAATCAGTATATAAACCACAACAACCTGAAAGTAACGGAACAGTTGATTCTGATACTGCGCAAGAAATTACGGAGTTTTTAGAGACATTTTTTACGTTTTATCCGACTGCGACAGAGAAAGAGCTTGCTTATTATGTGAAAAATAATGCCTTACCACCTATCGGTAAGGATTATTTATTTTCAGAGCTAGTCCATCCAGTATTTCAGGCAGTGGATCATCAAATAAAAGTCTGGGTTACTGTTAAATATATTGACGAAACGACAAAAGCGACACAGTTTTCACAATATATACTTACGTTAGAAAAAGATATAAATTGGATGGTTATTAAATAATAAATCAATATAGCTTCATTTAAAAATGAAATGATTTTAAACATAAACATTTGACAATTGTACGGGTTTTAGTTAGGGTAGAATTAATTATAAGAAAGGGTGAACCAACTACAATGGCGTACTAATCTTATTTATGAAATCAAACAATTGAAGGTTATTAGTTAGATGAACTCTACTTTATTTGTGTTGCCTTCAATTGTCATTTTCAGAATGGGATTGTATTTCTTATAGTTGGTTATGCCTAAAAGACCTGTCCTTTTTTAGGTATATCTATCTATATTTGAATGATGCCTCCTATTCTGATTTTCAATAGGAGGCATTTTTTTGTCTCCTAAATATATAAAAGGAGATGTCTGTATGCTTTTACTAGAAGCTTTTCATATAAAACATTATGTTCAAGACCGTTTATTGTTAGATATTGATCACTTACAAGTTCATCAAAACGATCGAATTGGATTAGTTGGACGGAATGGCAATGGAAAAACAACGTTGCTCGAAATATTATCTAAAACAATTTCTCCGGAAAAAGGGACTGTTACTCAATACTCTACTTGTGAGCTTATACCACAGTTAAAACAGGTGAATTCGACTAAAAGTGGTGGTGAATTGACTAAAACATATATTCAAAAAGCGCTTGATAAAAAACCTAACCTACTACTTGCAGATGAACCTACTACAAATCTTGATACAAGTAGTATTGAAGCATTGGAAGGAATCCTAAATGATTGGAATGGAGCATTTATCATTGTTTCCCATGATCGTGCATTTTTAGATTCTCTTTGCACAAGTATATGGGAGATTGATGATGGAATAATCAATATTTATCAAGGAAACTATTCGAACTTTATAAAACAGAAAGAAAGATTAAGAAAAGAACAAGAACGAGAATATGAAAAATATGTAAGTAAGAAGCAGCAACTAAAAGCCGCTGCAGAATTAACAGAGCAAAGAGCACAACGAGCAACAAAAAAACCTAAGAACGTTAGTGCATCCGAAGCAAGAATTAAAGGTGTGAAAACACATTATGCTAATAAGCAAAAAAAGTTGCGAAGTTCTTCTAAAGCATTAGAAAAGAGGATTGAACAATTACCAAGTGTTGAAAAGCCTAAAGATAGCACTCCAATCCAAATGAATTTAGTAAACGAGGATACGTTACAAGGAAGATTTATTTTACAGATGGATGATGTTATTGCGAAGGTAGGCGGACGTATTTTATGGAGAATAAATCGGTTAGATGTGAAAAGTGGGGATAAAATTGCATTAATCGGCGACATTGGTAGTGGAAAAACAACATTAGTAAAGAAAATCCTTCAACAAGCTAATGGTATTACGATTTCACCAGCAGTTAAAATAGGTTATTTTAGTCAAAATTTAGATGTATTGAATGAAAATCAAACGATTTTGGAAAATGTATCTTCTACATCTACTCAATCCGAAACATTGATTAGAATCATCCTGGCTCGCTTACATTTTTTTCGGGATGACGTATATAAACAAGTGAAGGTACTAAGTGGTGGTGAACGTGTGAAAGTAGCTTTGGCAAAATTATTTGTGAGTAATGTAAATTTCTTGATTTTAGATGAACCAACGAATCATCTTGATATTGAGTCTGTGCAAGCATTAGAGGAGCTTTTAAATAGCTATAAGGGAACTATTCTTTTAGTATCTCACGATCGATATTTTATTGAAAAGATCGCTGATCGCATCATGGAAATTAAAAATAAAAAGATAAACGTCTTTGAAGGAACCTATCAACAATTTAAGCTAGAAACACCCAAAACAAGTCAAGAGAAAAATATAAAAAAAGATAAAAAACTCTTATTGGAAACTAGAATTTCGGAAGTACTCAGTCGTTTAAGTATTGAGCCTTCTGAAGAATTAGAAAAGGAATTTCAGACACTTTTAAAGGAAAAAAATAAATTAGATTGATTTAAACTTTCTTATCAAACTTAAATGAAGGAGCTATTTTAAATGATTATTTTAAAAGAATTCACACTTACAATATAAAACCGTTGTTTAAAGTCTTAAAATGTATACAGTTAAGAATAAGAGTTTGAAAAATTTGAAGTCCAGGAAAGAATTGCATGAAGAAATTATATTCTTAAAAAGAAGGCTAATTTAGATGGAGGATGAAAAAGGTCTGAATCTTTTTTGGCGATTCAGAACAGTCAAAAGTTAAGTGGACTAATTAATGAATTAATATAAAGAAATTGCCTGCCTAAAAAATTTAAAATGTCGTAGTTGGGTAATGATACTCCTCGAGATAGGTTAATAAGGTGCTAATAGAGAATGGGTTACTGTTAAATATATTGACGAAGCAACAAAAGCAACACAGTTTTAGAATTAATGCAGACAGGGTCATCAATTATGACAAAAGTTCTTTATTTCGTCTCAAAAATCTATTGTTAAAATCAATTGGCTATACATTAAAAAAATTAAGGGACTGTTATTCCTATTTAATATTCAATGACTGAAATAGATGCTTTAATTGAAATCAAGTTTCAGTTACGGTAGAGTGCGAGATAAATGTTTATTGTTTTATTTTTAAAAATTGGTTGAATGCTATTCTTGGTGTATAACATGAAAAAATATTTCAAGAAAGCGGGAGATTTGATGTATAAAATATTAATTGTAGAAGATGAATTAACTATAGCAGAAACATTAAAAAGCCACCTTGAGAGATATGAATACAAATGCCATATAGTAGAAGACTTTGAAAAAGTTTTAGACACATTTCAAGAAACAGATCCACACCTAGTCATTATGGATATTAACCTTCCTGCTTTTGATGGCTACTACTGGTCACGAAAAATAAGGAAGGTATCTACATGCCCCATTATAATCCTTTCTGCTCGAATGAGCGAGCTAGATCAAGTTTATGGTATTGAAAATGGAGCAGATGATTTTATAACCAAACCATTTGTAATGGATATTGTCCTCGCAAAAGTTAATGGACAAATTCGGCGGAGCTATGGAGAGTACGCAAAAGACGTAGAACCACGAATGTTAAAAACAGGTAATACCACTTTGAATATGGATACAGTTCGTTTATCCACACCGACACAGGAGGAAGTGTTGACGGTAAAAGAACTTCAACTTTGTAATATGCTTTTTGAAGCTTTTCCAAATGTGGTAACAAGACAGCAGCTACTGTCAGCTATTTGGGATGAAGAAGGGTTTGTAGAAGAAAATACGCTTACAGTAAATATTAAAAGATTGCGAAAGAAATTGGAAACAGTTCATTCTTCTTTAGAAATAAAAACGATACGAGGAATTGGCTATCAGTTAATGGAGAGAGATGAATGAAGTTGTTTTTAAAGGATCATCTCAGTTTTATTATTTTGTATATGATTAGCATTATAGGCCTACCTTTTTTCATTGAACAATTAGATGGTTTTGAAAATCATTATAACTATTTTATTTTTTTAACCACTATTTTAATGATTATTCTACTTGCCGTTCGCTACCTCCGTCGCAAAAAGATGTATACACATTTAAGGGAAAAAAACTTGAATCAAGCTGGTTTTCTTGTTTATCGTCCTCATTCTCCAATAGAAAAAGCATATGCCAATCAATTAAAGGACTTTTCTTCCCTACTCTTAGAAGAACAGGATAAGTATCAAGCTTTTTTAGACGAACAGCAAGTCCTTATATCGCACACTGTACATCAGATGAAAACTCCTATTTCTGTTATGCAATTGCTCATTCAGTCGAATCAAATGAACGATATCAAATCATTGGGTGAATGGCAGAAAGTAAAAGCGGAATGCGATAAAATAAACTTCTCTCTAAATCAGCTATTATCTTATAGTCGCTCCACCAAGTTATTATCGGATTTAAAAATTGAAGCGATGCCTCTAAAAAAAATAGTGCAAGAGGTTATTAATGATTTAAAAGATTATTTTATTGAGGAAGAACTATTCCCAAGGGTGAAGATAGCGGAAGATGTTATTCTTTATTCAGATCGGAAATGGATGAAAGTTGTTATCTATCAATTGCTTAGTAATGCAATTAAATATGGAGAGAAGCACTCGACTATTCATATTCAATACGAGAATGGTCAGTTAACGATTCATAACAGAGGGGAAACTATCCCTGAAAGTGAAATCAATCGCTTATTCGATTTGTTCTATACAGGTTCAAAGGGAAGAAAAAGAAGTGAGGCAACAGGAATTGGTTTATATTTAGTTAAAAAGATTTTGACTACACTAAATCATTCCTTTGAGTTAAAGTCTCAGCATCATGAAACAATTTTTACAATTAATTTATCCAAAAGTATTGGGACGGTTGCCAATTAAGGCAACCGTTTTGAATGTGTCAATTTTGTCACTTTCCTGTCATGTTTTCAAATGTTAAGTAGTGAGTAGACTACGTTATACTAAAGCTATCAATAAAAGAATCAGGAGTGGAGCTACATGTCAGATGTACTTTTAGATGTTAAACAACTTCATAAGGAATATACGGGAGAAGTGAATTATAAAGCATTAAAGGGGATTGATTTCCAACTAGAGCGTAATGAATTTGTCGCTGTAATGGGACCATCTGGGAGTGGAAAGACAACATTTTTAAATTGTATCTCGACTATTGATAATCCAACGAATGGATCTATTACGATAAACTCTAAAAATCCTTATAAATTAAACGATGAGAAATTAGCAAAGTTTCGACGTAGTGAATTAGGATTTGTTTTTCAAGATTTTAACTTAGTTCACACGTTAACCGTAGAGGAAAATATCTTATTGCCACTGACATTAGATGCGGTTGATGTGGAGGAAATGAAAATCCGTTTAGCTAACATTGTCGAGTTTTTGGGGATTGAAGAGATAATGAAGAAGCGAACTTTTGAAATATCAGGGGGGCAAAAGCAACGTGCTGCTATTGCAAGGGCAGTTATTCATCAACCAAGTTTATTATTAGCTGATGAACCAACTGGAAACTTGGATTCCAAATCAGTTAATAGTGTGATGACGCTATTTCAATCGATTCACGAAACCTTTAATACCTCTATATTAATGGTTACACACGATGCATATGTAGCCAGTTTTGCGGAACGTGTTATTTTTATGCAAGATGGGCTTTTATATAATGAAATACACCGAAGTGAAAACAAGCAACAATTCTATCAAGAAATTATGGATACATTGACCTTCTTAGGCGGTGGGCATCATGAGTTTTAATCACATTGTCATTCAAAATATTTTACGTGATAAGTGGACCTATATTTCCTATTTTCTAAGTAGCGTCTTTTCTATTTTAGTCTTTTTCTTTTTTTTGATCACTGCTTTTCATCCAATGATGGATGCAATCAATCCAAATAGCTCACTCGGAATGATAATGATTTTTTGTAGTTTTATTGTCTATATTTTTTCTTTTATTTTTATCATTTATTCGATGCTGGCTTTTTTAAAGAAGAAAACCAAAAGTCTTGGAGTCTTTATCATTTCTGGGGCATCGATGAAGCAAGTGCAGAAAATGGTATTTCGAGAAAATATGTTGATTGCTGTTGTTGCAATTATTACAGCAATTGTTGTAGGATTAATCGTTTCTCCTCTTTTTTTAATGATTGTTAAAAATGTCTTACAGGCAGATAGCTTTGGAATGTATGTCCCAGTTCAGGCTATTATAATGACATTAATTTTATTTAGTGTGTTATTTTTAATTGTTTCTAAATTTACGACACGATTTATCAAAAAAGAAGAAGCTGTACAACTGTTAAAGGCAGATGTAACACAGGAAAAAATAATACGTCCAACTCCGTGGAAGTTCCTATTATCCATCTTAGTGAATGCAGTTTTATTACTATTTTTCAAAGTAAGTCCAGGTATCATTGAAAGTTTAGGTATTGTTTACTATATTATTTTGTTTATTAGCCTATTAATTACAATTTATTTTGTATTGACCCAAGGAATCTTGTTTGCTATTCGAAAATTGCAAAAAAGCACATCGTATTATCGAAAAACAAATATGTTATTTGTATCAAATTTACAAGCCAAAGGCAATTCGCATGCACATATTATTTATTTACTTAGTATTTTACTGCTTGCAGTATTTGTTACTACGAGTGTTTTGTACAGTTCGTATTATAATGTTGAAGAAGATACGGAAGCTGTATATCCGTATAGCTTTCAATACATTTCACTTCCAGATAATCCAATAGACCAAGAACAGCAAGATATTGAATTTATGGAGACAACCCTTGAGCAGAACGTGGGAGATTACGATGCTTATCAATCTGCGTTCAAAACAGATGAAGACCGCAGGATTGGCTTTATGTCGAATGCCAATTTCAATGCACTTGGTACACACCAAGCTATGACACTTAATGATAATGAATACTATGTTGTAGCAGGTAATGAAGGAAGGACTCCAAGTACAGATACCATTCAGGATTATGTGGATGAAGAACTTCAGTATGTAGGATTAGGAGAACAATTGATACTTTCAACAGGTTTACGCGAAGTATATTATGTTATACCAGATGTGATTTATGAAGAAATCAATTATCCAGAATATCACGTATTCGCCTATGAATTGGAGGAGTGGACAGAGAAACTGGATGTAGCGGAAAAAATAGAATCACAAATCATGACAGAACCAGGTGAGCGATTGGTCACATCAAAAATTTCATTATATGATACCGAGTCATTTATAAAGAGTATCATCTTCTTTATAGGTTTTATGCTCAGTCTGATTTTTTTAAGTGCAGCCATGAGTATTCTCTATTTTTACTTGCAGACATCGATGGCGGGAGAAAAAGAAAAATATTTAGGCATTCGCAAAATCGGACTATCTATTAAAGAAATTAGTTCTATTGTGACAAGAGAATTGTCAATATTGATTTTTGTTCCTTTTACATTTGCAGCGATATTATTATCTCTCGTGTTATTCAGTATTCGTGATGCACTTTCGCCAGCATTTTTTCAGATGACTGCGGTTGGTGTAGGAATTATTTTGCTGTTGTTTGTTCTTAGCTTTTTTATCATACGGAAGACGTACCTGAAAAAGTTAGTAGAGTAAGTGAAAAAGCCGTCCTTTTAATGGTATTTGCAAAATATGGTTGAAGGCGAAACGGTCACGCTTTGCAGTCAAGACAGCCAAAAAATGTTCTTTGGGGGTTATGCTCTATACTAAGGTAAAACTGCCACTTTAAGACTGTTATTATAGTGAAGATAGATTAATTAAGATTAGTTATTTCAATATATATTTCAATATCTTATTGTGGCAGCAATGTAATCTGTTGTATATCAAATAAAAGCATAATTAATAATTTGTTTCAAAATTTATTCCTAAGCCTAAAGGTAAATTGTCTATGATAAGTGAAGAAATTAATTATTTCATACCTCTTTAGATTTTAGTATTCCATCAGCAACACTTTCCATAATAACAAGGTCACGATCTGTTAAACTATCAAGTTGTTTTTCTAAATGTCTTCTTCTGCTACTTTTCGTCACTTTAGAATCAGGCAAGAAAAACTCATCAACAGATACATTTAACAATGATACAAGATCATATAGTACCTGTATGCTAGGATGTTGCCCTTTATTCTCAATGTTCGTTAAATAGCGTGGGTCAATCTCTATTGATGCCCCTACCTGTTCTCGGGTTAAACCTTGTTTTGTACGGGCTTCTTTTATCGTAAGCCCAAACGCTCTAAAATCATATTTATCTTCTTTTTTACGCATAATAAACCACCTCTATACATTTTACTGTTCCTGTTAAACTAGAGACAGGTATAGAAAAACGTACTATGTGGTTACACGGTTCCTATTGTTTACTTTATACAACAAAAGATACTGCCGAACGGCAATAAAAAAAACCGTTATCTGGCAGTGCTCTTTTCATGCCTTAAAATGATATTCCCTTTCCAGACGACGGTTTAAATAGCCGCCGTCTTTCTTTTTATACAAAATTTACAGATGGTGTACGAAGTTTAATCTTTTTTAAAAAGATGACGGCTCCTAGGAGGTAGTCGTCATGCAATATATTGTTATTCAACAATGTTTGTTCTCTGACCCCTTATTAAAAAAGGTTATCCACCCACCCTAGATAAAAACGCTTATAAATGTGGTTTTCTAGAGACCATAGTGCGAACTATTAAAACACATAAACAGACTGAGCCATCTGTTTATGTGTTTTTTTGTTTGCTGAAAACTTTTTTAAAAGTTTTTTTATCAAATATGCAACAAACAGCTCTTTTGTATTGGGACTTAGTACAAAGGGGGACAAAAGAGCATAGCTCACTTCCTTTCATGACGAGAAAGGGGGTGAGAAAAATGAAGCCATCTTCTTTTCAAGCAACCATAGAAAACCAGTTTGATTATATCTGTAAGCGTGCGATGGAAGATGAACGTAAAAATTATTTCAAACATCTATCGAGTATTTCAAAACAAGAAGTTTCCTTCTCTGATATAGGAGATTATCTAGTCAATCAGCTTTCTACCATCGATAACTATTCAAGTGATTTGCAGATTTTCAGATTGAACGGTTTAAGTATTGGTGTGGAAAGTGATTTGTTAAGTGAAGCACTAAGGAATCTGGCAGATAAAAAACGTAACATTGTTTTACTTTATTATTTTATGGATATGAGCGATACCGAGATTGCAGAGTTATTGAAATTAAATCGTTCAACAGTCTATCGTCACCGAACTAGTGGACTAGCTTCTATTAAAAAATTTATGGAGGAGAATACAGATTGAAAACAAAATACCCTATGATTCCCTTCTCTCTTATTTTAAAAGCGACCGATGGTGATACAGAAGCAATTAATCACATTGTAAAACATTATAGAGGTTATATCTCAAAACGCTCCTTACGTCCCATGAAAGATGAATATGGGAATCAACAAATGGTTGTTGATGAAATGCTACATGGTAGAATGCAAACTCGACTGATTACTAAAATTTTGTCTTTTGAAATCAAATAATCAATTCTCCATTCGCGGAAGCGTGCTGGAGCGTTACACGCTTCCTGACTAGATGTTTGTCATTCTATTAAAGTATGCTGTTTCGAGTATATTTTGATAGGCTGACAAGCCGATGTTCTTTGACAAAGAAAGCACGGAAGATAACTACGTGCAGTATAAACAAAAATCAGATACATTCTACTGATGACGAGCTACTCGATTCATACGCCACGACTTTCGTGAGAAACGAGCGATTATCTATGAATCTAATGCAATTGTGGTGGATTGCTGGCGATAACTCATCAGTTAGGATAATGATACTCCCCTACCGTCATGGTTCGAGCGTTCAAAGCGTCGCAAGCTATGAGTAGGGCTGGAAGAAATACTTGCAGGGGTGAAATTCCCGTGGAGCTGTACCGACAGCCGTCTGATTTTTAATTAATTATAAGGGGGCGTGTTTTTTGAAACAAAATTTGATTCTTTATAGTATGCAAATTGCTATGTTAAAACAACTGCTAACCCGTAAATTGATTACCGAAAAAGAATATTACGTGGTGAAAAGTAAATTAATGAAAGAATATGGCATCATTTCGGATATTACAGGCTGAATTGTGTTTCTATTGGCGATACAATAGAAAGTAGATAGGAACACAAAAGGAGGAACTGTTATGTCAAAGGTAGAAGTGATTCGTGCCAATAGTGACTTAGCCAATCAGAAACGTGGAAAAGAAATAAAACAGCTTAGAGTAGCAGCCTATTGTAGAGTAAGTACAGATTCAGAAGATCAGTTAAGTAGCTATAAATCACAAGTCTCTTATTACTCTGATTTAATTCAGAAAAATGTAGAATGGGTGTTAGCCGATATCTATGCGGATGAAGCCATCACAGGTACACAGATTACTAAACGTGAAGATTTTCAACGAATGATTAATGACTGTATGAATGGAGATATTGATATGGTGATTACGAAATCAATATCTAGATTTGCAAGGAACACATTAGATACGTTGAAATATGTTCGTATGTTAAAAGAAAGAGATATAGCTGTTTATTTTGAAGATGAAAAAATTAATACATTGACGATGGATGGTGAATTGTTACTTGTCGTTTTAAGTTCAGTTGCACAACAGGAAGTTGAAAATATATCTGCAAATGTTAAAAAAGGATTAAAGATGAAAATGCAACGTGGAGAGTTAGTTGGTTTTCAAGGATGTCTTGGTTATGACTATCATCCAGAAGATAAAAGTATCTCAGTAAATGAAAAAGAAGCGGAAATTGTTCGTTATATTTTTCAAAGGTATGTTGAAGGAGCAGGAGGGAGTATCATCTCAAGGGAGTTAGAGAATTTAGGCTACAAAACAAAGAGAGGTACTCCAACATGGGCTGAAACAACTGTACTTGGAATTATAAAGAATGAAAAATATAAAGGCGATATTTTGATGGGAAAAACATTTACATTAGATCCCATTACAAAACGACGATTAGAAAATTTTGGTGAGGAAGATCAGTATTATTTACGAAATCACCATGAAGCAATTGTTAGCGCTGAAATATTTGATAAAGCACAGGAAATCAGAATGAGAAGAAATCGAGGACGAAATACAGTAGCAAATAACGGCGGGAAGCGGGAGAAGTTTAGTCGTAAATACGCGTTCAGTTGTATGATTGATTGTGCTTATTGTGATAGCACATTAACAAGACGCAGATGGCATAGTGGTACAAAATATAATAAAACGATATGGCAGTGTGTTACAAGTACTAAGAAGGGCAAAAAGTTTTGTCCAGATAGTAAAGGAATACCAGAAGAAGCTATTGAAAAAGCCTTTCTAGAAAGTTACAGAATTATGTGTAATAATAACAAGGATGTATTAGAAGAATTTTTGCAACGAATGGAAGATACATTGAGTTCTAATACGATTCATAAGGAAATAGCTAAAGTGGAAAAAGAAATTCAAGGATTAGAGAACAAAAAGAATAAATTAGTGGATATGAGACTGGAGAATATTATCGATAAAGATACGTATGAAGATAAATATAATTCACTGATGCAAGAGATTAATGAGAAAGTACAAACAAGAGAAAAATCCTTAACGAATTTAGAAGAAGAAAAGGATATTAAAAAACGCTTGTTAGCTTTCAAAAAAGTATTGGAACAAAATGAAGTGATTGAAACGTTTGACCGATATGTATTTGAAAGTGTCGTTGAGAAATTAATTGTAGGTGGAATAGATGAAGATGGAAACAAAGATCCTGCCATGATTACGTTTGTATATAAAACAGGTTTAAGTAATAGTCTTGATGGTGAAAAATTTAAACCTGCACGAAGAAATGCGAAAAAAGAAAACACAAAAACATCTAACGAATTGTGTTCACATGCAGTCAACGAGGATAATAAATTGTGTTCACATAGTAGTGACGACACATGTCGAGTTGGTGGCGTTGTTAACGAGGGAAAATGAAGAAAAAGTTAAAGGAGTAGAATAATGAAGTTAATTTCATGGAATATAGATTCATTAAATGCAGCATTAACGAGTGATTCAAATCGTGCACATATGTCACGTGATGTATTACAAACTGTGATAGACTATGATGCAGATGTAATCGCCATTCAAGAGACAAAATTACCACAGGCAGGACCAAGTAAAAAGCACTTACAAATATTAGAGGAACATTTTCCATCTTATGAGATTGTATGGCGTTCATCTGTTGAACCAGCACGTAAAGGTTATGCGGGAACAATGTTTTTATATAAAAATCATTTCACACCTGAAGTAACATATCCTAAAATTGATGCACCTGGAACGATGGATGATGAAGGTCGTATGATCACATTAGAGTTTGATGACTTTTATATCACGCAAGTATATACCCCAAACGCTGGTAACGAACTAGTACGTTTAGGAGACCGTCAAATATGGGATGAAAAATATGCTGCTTATGTAAGAGAGTTGGACGAGAAGAAAGTTGTTTTAGCTACTGGAGATTTTAATGTAGCTCATAAAGAAATTGACCTAGCAAACCCAAATAATAATCGCAATTCAGCAGGGTTTACGGAAGAAGAGCGTGCAGGCTTTACGACATTGTTAAAAAATGGTTTTACAGATACTTTTCGTCACATTCATGGAGATGTCGAAGGTATTTATTCATGGTGGGCACAACGAGCGAAAACGAGTAAGATCAACAATTCAGGATGGAGAATTGATTACTGGATCGTGAGTGACCGTGTGAAAGATAAGGTTGAAAAATCAGAAATGATTGATTCTGGTCCAAGACAAGACCATACACCGATTTATTTAGAAATTGATATTTAAGATGAGCAGTCTCTTATAGGAGACTGTTTATTTTTTGAATGAGCTAAAATTTTGAAGCATATTAAATTTATAACCAATCGTAGAAAAAGTTAAATATGTGTATAATTAATTCATGACATAGTAGAGAGGGAGCAAATGATGAAGAAATTAATGATAATGCCTTTACTGATTTTATTGTTAGTAGCTTGTCAGTCAAACACAGTAGAGGAAACAGTGGAAAAAGAAGCAAATAACACAGAAGAACAAGCAACAAATGAAACAGAAGTAGATCAAAAGGTAGACGAAGAGAATGACAAAGAAGAGCAAGCAGTTGATTTAACTTTATATGATGACGTCATTAAAGAGTATGAACAATTAACAGAGATGTCTATGGAAGAAGCGGAAAATGCAAGTTTTGACTATGTGAAAAGTGGAGGTCTTTATTATTTTTATGAAGGAGGTATTCATGAAGGGGTTTCTGCAGCCTATTATGATTTGAATGGTGATGGTGTGGACGAATTAATTATTACACTAGGCCTCCAAGGTAGTCATTCACTCATTGATTTATATTCGATTGTAGACGGCGAACTTGTCTCCATTTTCACAGACGAAATGTCAGGAAGAGCTATGCTGAAAAGAAGCGGCTATTCACTTACGAAAAACGGTAATCTTATCTACACGACGGCAAGTGGTCAGGGAGAAAGATTTGGTGAATTTTATGAGTTAGACAAAGAAACGATGGAGTATGTCGAAAGTTATGTCGTATCAGATGAGGCAGGTGATTTTGAAAAGATTGAAAAAGAGTTAGAAAATGACCTTGATCTTACGACACTTGAATGGGAAAATCTAGAAAATAAAACAGGGCCAATGGTTTATGAGAATTTTCAAGAAGGCAATTATTCAGCGCTTGAAGGAGTATGGGAAAATAGTCATGAAGGAAGTCAAGTTACCATTAAAGGTGATGAATTAACTTATGTTGATGGAAGAAAGTCAACCTTAGATTTTTCCAATGAATATAGTGATGAAACATCATATGTTTTTAACGTAAGTGTAGAGGGTGAAAATCAATTACCTCCACTTTTAACTTTTTATTCTGAAAATATTGAGATAAAGCTGGGGGAACCAGTCCTTCCAAGTGATACAAATCAAAGTAGATTTACTATTACTGAAGCTGGAGCGCCTAGTGAAGAAGATATTTACTATAAAGTAAGTGATTCAGAATATTAAATAGGGATCAGCAAAAAGCCTAGATAAAACAATCTAGGCTTTTATCATGTCAAAAAACATGAGTTGGAGGTAAATGAAAGATGAGTGTTTTTAAAAAAGGATATAGAAGGATTATAGTCGTTTCTAATATTATTTATAATCTTGTAAATGAACAAAAGAAATAAGTGATTATTATGCGAATTTTATAGGGCAAACGACAATAGGAAGCTTTACTCTAATCGTCCCATATTGAAAGTGTAGCATTGATGTCAAAAGAAAATGAATAAAACTTGTTATAGAATAAGGTTTTTAGCTATTACAAAGAATATCCAAGCTAGGAAACCTTATTTGTGTTTGGAGAAAAATAACGAAATAATCCTTTTGTTTCAAATAAAACTACTAACAAATCATAATCATAGAAAACTATCTACTTATGAGTTGTAATAGTTAAATAAACATAGTAAAATAGTTCTAGTTATATCGGTTTTGTGACAATATAAAATAAGAGGAGGAAAATAATGTGACATACTTTGTTGACTTTGCTAAAAATCTTACCCACAAAAAGAATATAGGTGTATTGATATATTTAATCCTAAATACCCTATTGATAGTATGGTTATTCAGTGCTGTGAATGAGGGAGTAAATGGTGTGTTTTTTGGTATTCTTACATATGGTATTTCATTAATTATTGCACTATCACCTATAGGAGAATGGATTTTACGGGTTCAAACTGGATGTAAAAAGATTACTAGAAAAGAGTATCTAGATAGATTAGAGCCACTATTTAACGAGGCATTATCAAGAGCCAAACGAATAAATCCTTCCATACCTGACGATGTACAGCTTTTTATGAGTAATGATCAATCACCTAATGCTTTTGCAACTGGTAGAAAAACAATTTGTTTGACAAAAGGTTTTTTAAATTATTCAGATGAACAAATCAAAGCTACATTAGCACATGAGTTAGGGCATCTCTCACACAAAGATACGGATTTAATACTTATAGTTACAGTTGGTAACTTTATCGTAACTGCAATATTTATAATTTATAGGATAATCGTTTATATAACAGGAATAATTGTTTCTTTTGCAAATAGTAATTTAAGTGGTTTAATAGTGAGTATATTAATAGATGTAGTTCTAGTCGCCATGATGTGGATTTGGACAAAAATAGGAACCATGTTAGTGATGCATTCAAGCAGGCAAAATGAATTTAAAGCAGATGAATTTGCATTTAATTGTGGATATGGTGATAGCCTTGCAGAAGTACTTGATACTTTTGAAGAAGGTAGCGAAAAAGGTTTATGGGCAAACTTAGCATCCACTCATCCTGATTCAGATGAAAGAATAGCAAGATTACAAGAGCTTGGTTCTAGTTATAGGCGAGCTTAATTTTGATTGACTACAGACCAGTTTTCAACGGAAGACTGGTCTGTTTTTTAAAAAAATGAACTTTTCCCACTAGGAAATCACTATCTTCCTATCACATTTTTACTGACCTTTCAGGGCATGTGGAATTAAGTTGCTTTGTTGACAAAGGAATAAACATTAATATAATAATGTTTAAAAAAAGATCTGTTTTTGCTTTATATATTTAAAAATTTGTACACAGCTAGGAATGACTAATATTAATAATAAAATTAATGATCCTCCAGCAAGTAATTTTGCAATCATTGCTTCTTTCGTAAATATAATATTTACATTTAAAATTGTCATACAAGAAAGAATTATTAAACCAATAATTCCTCCCATTACTTTATTGTCTATCAAAAATACAACTCCTTTTAAGTCATTGTTACAATTGTACCTTGTGATGTCGCATATAACTTTTCGTTTCCTTCAGTATCTTGTGAAAACACGTCACAGCGACATACAGATTGTCGTTTCCCTGAATATACGACATTTGCCCGAGCGACTAACTTTTCCCCGATAACAGGTCTTACATAATTAATTTGATACTTTGATGTTAACATTTCAGGACCTAAAACGGAACCAACAACAAAAGATAATGCATTATCAAATACACCCACGTCCAGATGCAGACAAAGTGTGGAGTTCCGAATAATACGCATATCGTTTTTGAGATTTGTGAATCATGAGTAAATCAAAAACAACCAAGAAGCAATAATACTTCTCGGTTGTTTTCAAATGTTGTTGTACATGAAATTGTATTATTAATATTATCTGAGATATGATTGTTCATAAAAAATATATATTTATCTAATACTCATCAAGTTTCTTATCTAACTTTTGTTTTAGTTTAAAACGAACATGATTCGTATGTTCTTTGTTATGTACTAGCAATTGGTAAGCGGAGAACATAGTAACAGTACGAACAGATAAAGAAAGTCCAATAGCGATTAATAGCACAAAGATTGGATAATAAGGAATTAGGATTCCCATTTCCAACTTTTTCTCTAGGGCAAAAGCTAAAAATCCGATTGCTAATAAACAGGCTCCAAATATTGTTGAAATTAGTTGCTTTCTTTTAAATCTTTCATATCTTGTTGTTAGTTCTTTTAAATGATTTGAATCAAACAATAATACTTCTTTTTTAAGGACTGTATATTGATCTTGAGTAAAACCTAATGTAGCAAATGAAATAATACCTAAAGTCGCAATGATAATAATTAATAAAACACCTAACAGTGAAGATGTTCCTAAAATAAAATATGGCTCAAATGCCAAGGCAAAAAGACCAAAACCTATACCGACATGGTTAGCGGTTTTTTGTGAGTTTAGTAAAAATCCTTCTGCAATTTCTCTACTAACATAATAACCTTCTTCCTTTTCGTTATTATTCTCGGTAGATTCTTTCAATAAATAATCAATAGACACGTCAAAAACATTTCCAATCATTAAAAGTTTTTCTGTTTCAGGAAATCCTTGATTGTTTTCCCATTTACTTATCGCTTGTCTGGAAGTGTTTAATTTTTCAGCTAAAGCTTCTTGAGAAAGTCCATTTTCTTTTCTAAGCTGTAAAAGTTTATCGCCAAAATTCATTTTCATTATCTCCTTTCAATGTATTATCTATATTGTATTAAATATCGATATTTTTTCTATCATATCTTGGTTGCATTTTGTCAACCTGTCGTTGCATTGTTGGTATATCAGGCTTTTGTCCTTTATAATGACTATCTATCATAATTAAATAGTTTCCTTTTTTCTCAATTTTTCTCAATTATATGTTAGCACAGGATGATATATTTTAAAGCTAGAATGGAGCACGCATTAATATTGAGTTCGAATTTTACTTTATATCTTACATGGAAAATTCGATAATTTATATAAATGACATATTGTGTTAAAGTTTGATGATGATAAGAGAGAAACTTGAAAAATAATCGATTGCATATTAGAATCTTTGAAAAAAAAACAGAAAAGCGTGGTGTAAAAATGCAAATTGCGCTTATAAAAAAATTAGCAACAGTGATGAAGGTGAATGTTCCACAGCAGACGAAAACGTGGATTCAATTTTTTCTTGGACGGCAAATTGGACAAGAGTATGGGAAAATCGTAAGGCGGAAGATATGCTTGTTCTTATTAACAATGCCACGCGTTTTACAGTAGCAATTTATGAGGTGAAACGTGCAGAATTAAAAAATGTTGAAAAAATAATGACAGAAGCTATTATAAATACACTATACGCAATGAATTTTAATCCTGAAATGATCGATGCTTATATGCAAATGGCAGGTGATGTGACATTTGTAAAAAACAGCAATCGAAAAGCAACTATCGGAATTGACAGGGAAAATTGTTTATCAATAATGAGCATTTGAACTATTGGTAACCCTTAATTTAGAAATTGATAAAGCGACATGGAGATTAATTGTATCTGCACATATGACATTTTCTCAATTACACCAACTATTACAAAGAGTATTTGAAAAGAAACGATGTTATCACCAAACATAAAATTCGTGTTTGATCCATTAGCTATGAATTACGAAATTGAATCAAAATATATGCTGATGAATAAGTCGTTTTATTTTAAGTAAAATTAGGGTATAATATTATCAATGAAGGAGTTGATGGTATGCCAAATATCAAACCTGTATCAGATTTAAGAAGCTACAATGAAGTGTTAAGAGATATTGAAGTCGGTGATCCAGTTTTTTTAACTAAAAATGGTAGAGGGAAGTATGTTATACTAGATATAGAGGAATATCAAAAGAGCCAAGCGACTATAAAGCTATTGTCAAAGTTGATGGAAGCAGAAAAAGTAATATTGACTGGTGATGAATGGTTGTCTGAGGATGAAGTTCGTTATGAACTAGGTATATAATTATGTATGAATTAAGGATAAACCCTATGGCCAAACAGGATTTACTAAAGATAAAAGCGTATATTACTGAAGAATTGGAAAATCCTGAAGCTGCAGTAGATGTTGTGGCAGGAATTATTGACAGCTATCAAAGACTAAAAGACTTTCCACAGATGGGGCGAAAACTTTCTTCGAGAATTGAGGTAACAACAGATTATCGTTATTTAATAAGTGGAAAATATATAATTTTTTACAAAATGGAAGACATTTATATAAGTATTTATCGAATTTTATATGGAAAAAGAGATTATACCAAATTACTGTGGGAAGAAGAATAGAAAGCATAAAGAACCTTTTATTTCAAGGCACTTTGAACTATACCCCAGTCGGGGACTTTTTATTAGTCCACTAACTGGGGTATAGTTCATTCTGACGGCGCTGGGTGGTTTTCTCTTTATTTAAAAAGGTTTTCTGAAATAGATATGCACTAATTGCAGGAACTACTCCTTTTAAAACTTCTTTTATAAACTCCAAGAAGGTCTCCATGATTATCATCTCCTATCCCTACGTTTAGGAAAAGGAATCCGTGACAACCATCCACTCATATAAGATTCAGCCACCCCTATATTTTACATTAATAAAATGAGAATCCATATTCATCAATCTTAATTGGTTATCATTATTTAAATGGTTGAGTTTTTATATTTGCTATACTTTACGGGGGTATTGTATGATGTATGTAAAGTAAAAAGTAGAAGGTTACAAACATAGAACAAATTACATAATACGTACAAGGTATGTATTGTAGACATTGCGTCAATTGAATGATAAGGAAGTGTAGGTGAACTAAACAGAGTACAATCTGCTAAGATTCATTCAATTAGAAAAAGGTACGGTTGAAATTGAGTTTGATTCAAGTTCCATTAGTTTAGAAACGATAAAAGCAGACATTGAAGATCAAGGATAGGATGATAAGGAAGTGGGGAGTGGGTTCATGAACAAAAGTATTAGAAATATAGACGTTTCTCATAATGTAGAAGTAGAAGAAATTGTAAGTATGTTAAGTCATGAATTTTCAAAGCAACCAATAACTACTGAACAGCATCTTATCATTCCTGATCAGATAGGAAAAGGCAGTATTAGGCGGATGAATATAAAAGAGAGCCTAGAAATTATTATATCTGATATGGAACTTTTGCACGACTTAACAGTTTATGTTGAAGATGATTGTCATTATGTTGAAATGAACTACTGTCTTTCAGGCGAGACGATTTGTGAAATGAATCGTCATCAGATTACAATTGTGGAACCAAAGAGCCATATGTATTATTCCCACGACACGAAAACCCAATTAGATATAAAAGCGAATGTCAGAAATCATACGGTTGAAATTCGCATGTCACCTAAAAGGTTGCTTCGTTATTTTGAACATCATCATGATAAAGTGCGAGTACAAAGAATATTGGAAAATCAAAAAGGCCAAATGATGTCTTACGCACTTTCTCCATCGATTAAAAAGTGTGTTTTTGACATACTTCAATGTACATATCATGGTGCGATGAAGCAGATGTATTATGAAGCAAAAGTCATGGAATTGATTACTTTATTTTTTCAAGAGGAAGCATTTTGTAGCGAACTTTCACATCGTTCTATGGATTCAATCGATATAAAGAAATTGCAAAAGGCAAGAACTATTATACTTCATTGTTTAGATAATCCTTTCTCTATTAAACAATTGGCTAAAAAAGTTGGTTTGAATGAATTTCAGTTAAAAAAAGGATTTAAACAATTATATGGGACCACTATTTTTGGGTTAATCCGAAGTGAAAGGATGGAAAAAGCTGCTTGGCTTATGAAAGTAGAAGGATATAATGTAAGTGAGACAGCATCAATCATTGGATATAGCAATTTTAGTAATTTTACTGTTGCTTTTAGAAAGCATTTTGGATGTAACCCTAGTGATTACTTAAAGCAAATGCACATTAATAAACATTAAATATATTATGTAACTGTAGTACCTCTGATTAGTTCGGAGGTTTTTTTAATGTCTATTCCTTTTATAGGTAAACTTATTCCCTCTATAGGTATCATTAGTTGATAATGAGAATTATTATCAATGGTAGAGTGAAAAGTTTCACACATAGTGATACTATTTTTATCAAATTATAAAGTGGAGGCAGAATATAGTGAGTAAAAATAAGGAATCAAAAATAAACATAGCATACATAGATCAAGAAGCAGTTTATGATGTAACTATAATCGGTGGGGGAGCAGTTGGTTTATTTACAACGTTTTATAGCGGGATGCGAGGATTGAAAACAAAGTTAATTGAGGCGAGTAGAGAACTTGGTGGAAAAGTTACTATGGGTTTTCCAGATAAAACAATTAGTGATATTGGTGGCATTAAGGAAATTACAGGACAGAACCTTGTAAAAGAACTTGTGAAGCAAGCAAAAACTTTTGATCCAACAATTGTCTGCGGTCAATTTATCTCAGATTTACAACCATTAGAAAACGGTAACTTTCGATTAATTAGCCAAACAGGAGAAGTTCATGAGACACGTACGATTATACTAACCCTAGGAAGTGGACTAATTAGGCCAATGAAATTAGAAGTGGACGGTGTAGAATACGATGGCTATCACAATCTGCATTATACAGTCGAAGAATATGGTCAATTTGCAGACAAAAATGTACTTATATCAGGAGGCGGCGATTCAGCGGTAGATTGGGCGGATGAGTTACATTCAATTGCAAAAAATATAACAGTCGTTCACCGCAGAGATGAATTTAGAGCATTTGAAAATAGCGTTCAAAAAATGAAAGAACAGGTAGATGTGTTAACACCATATACTATAAAAGATGTACAAAACGAGAAAAATTATCTAACACAAGTAACATTAGAAAATTTGGAAACTGGCAAAATAAGAGATATTGAAGTGGATGCATTACTTGTGAATCACGGGTTTAGTAGTGAACTTGGTGGAATAAAAAATTGGGGATTAGAAATGAGTGAGGGACAAATTCTTGTCAATGATGCAATGGAAACAAATATCCCTGGTATTTTCGCAGCAGGAGATGTAGTGACTTATCCAAATAAATTAAATCTATTTGTTGCAGGCTTTACAGAAGGCCCTATGGCAATAAATAGTGCCAATGGATATTTAAACCATTCTTCAGAGCCAATGGCAATGTATTCAACACATCATGAGAAGTTGTATGAGTTGACCAATCGTTAGTTTTCCAATGGTTTGTAGAATATAGATTGTGTATGATTATGAAATAGTTTAACTAGATAATGAGGTCAAACCATCTATTGTAGAAGTATCGTATCAATAGATGGTTTTTAGTACTTACAACACTCTTAACTATTGCTTTTGCACTACACATTCACATCGAATGGATAGAAAAAGTGAGAACAGTTAATGATTTGGATGTTTATCTGTCCAATATAGTTGAAGCGATAAATCAATCTATTATAAAGAGAGTTTGTATCACTACGTTTTAGTTTGGGATAAAGTCATGTACTTTAAGGGTTAGAAGAATAAAAGGAATTGACAAAATACAAAATGTTATCAAAATACTGCCACCTAAAATTCTTCTCCCACCTCGCTGAATGAAGGTATCAATTATGACTTCAGTAGGGTCATTTGGATGATAAAGTACTTGGACCTTTTTCCCGTGTTTCATGGCAACGTTTTGTCCGATTGGGGAAGTATATGTGTATGTCTGGTCTCCCACACGATACTTTACATTTGGTTTTCCATGATCCAAACGGAATCCCTTTTTAATGAAAATAATGCCTTCTGTTCTTATGAATTTTAGAGATTTTTTATAACGTATGATTCCAGAGAATAAAATAAGTAAACCGATAATAAGTATGAGGCATACAATAGTGAATGCGATAATTTTAGGATTTTCCATGATAGGCCCCCTAACAAGGTCATTTGTTACATTCTGTTCTAATATAGCTATTTCTTGAAGTAGATTTAGTATAATTTTACACTACGGATGAAAAATAAGCCATTGCATAATTGAATAGAAAGAACTTTTACGTTAGCTGTTGCGATTTTTAATAGAATACTTATAAAAGAATCAGATGGAGAATATGAAAAAAAACAGACAACATTAAAAAGTACTGTACTAATTGTTCTTCGTCTTGAAGATATTTAAATAGGTACCGGTATTAAATAGGGATTAGTTAATTGGATCCTCTATCCTATTACACTTAGACAAGTGAAGAATTTTAATAAAGTACAAGAAGGTGCCAAATTGATGAAAGAAGGGAACCTCCATCACTATATTGATATCGATGGAAAAGGGGAGTTTGCGACACTTGCAACTAACATTAATGGAATCAATGAAGGATTTAAACAGGCGGTTCATAATGAATTGAAAAATGAACGGATGAAAACAGAGCTGATTACTAACGTATCACATGATATTAGAACACCACTTACATCTCTAATCACATATACCGATTTATTAAAAACGGAAACAAATCCAGAGAAAATGCAAGAATATATTGACATACTAGAGCAAAAGTCAAAACGCTTGGAAGTGTTGACAGATGATTTATTTGCAGCTGCAAAAGCTTCAAGTGGAGATATTCCTGTTAATTTTGGCGAAATTGATGTTGTTGCTCTCATCAATCAGGGAATTGGTGAAGTAAGTGAACAAATCTCAGCAAAATCTCTTACATTTAAATTTAATTATCCTGAAGAGAAAATATATGTCATCGCGGACGGGAAACTATTATGGCGTTCGATTGAAAATATTTTATCTAATGTTTTTAATTATGCATTAGAAGGTTCAAGAGTATATATTGATATTATTAATCAGAATGATAACATACAAATTAGCTTTAAAAATATTTCTAAATATGAATTAAACATTACCGAAGATGAATTAATGGAAAGATTCAAACGGGGAGATGAATCAAGGTCTAGTCATGGTAGCGGACTTGGTTTAGCAATTACACAAAGTCTCATTGAAAACCAGAATGGAACATTTGAAATAAATATCGATGGGGACTTGTTTAAGTCAACAATATATTTACCAAGTTCTGAAAGAGAAAATCAACTTGACATTATTTCATAAAACATAGTAAGCTATAATTAATAAACTGAGAAAGGGTGACCCAATTACGATGAACAACTAATCCTATTTTCCAGAAAACTTCACAAACATTTATTTTGGCAGATGATAACTGCTTTTTTATGATGTTTGGTTTGATGATTTTCAGAATAGGATTGGGTTGTTATACGTAGTTGAACCTAAGAAATGTAGGTTTTTTTAGGGTACATCTATACGGTTTCGAGCCTCCTATTCTGAATCTAGAGTAGGGGGCTTTTTATATTTCCCCTTTGAATAATGAATAAGGAGATGGAAATATGTTATTACTTGAAGCTACTGCGGTAAATTATAAGGTACAGGATAGGTTGTTATTCAAAATTGATTCATTGAAAATACATCGTCATCAACGCATCGGAATAATTGGTCGTAACGGCAGCGGAAAAACAACACTGTTAAACATACTTGCAGGAAATATATTGCTAGAAAAAAGTGACATTGACCTTTCGACATCTATCAAACTTGTTCCGCAATTGAAAAGATCAGAAGTAGAGAAAAGTGGAGGCGAAATAACCCAGATGTATCTTCAGGAAGCTTTTAATGAAAGTCCTGGAATACTAATGGTGGATGAACCAACAACTCATTTAGATGCGGAACGAATAGAATGGTTAGAGAGGAAGTTATTAGATTCGCAACGTACATTGCTAGTCGTGTCGCATGATCGGACTTTTTTAGATACACTTTGCACAGACATTTGGGAAATTGATAATGGAACTGTAACAGAATATAAAGGAAATTATCACGATTATGCAAACCAAAAAGCTCTAGAAGTCAAAGAACAACAAACAGCATTTGAAAAATATGAAAAAGAAAAACAACAGTTGAAAGAAGCGATAATCAAGAAAGAGGAGAGAGCACAACGAGCTACAAAAAAGCCAAAAAATTTAAGTGTAACAGATGCTCGTCAGAAAGGTGCCAAACCATATTATGCCAACAAACAAAAAAAGTTAAGAAAAACTGCATCAGCTTTTGAAACGAGATTAGAACAATTGGAAGAAGTTAAGAAACCAAAAGAAATCCCTGCTATTAAAATGGATATATTAAACGAAGACATCATAAGAAATCAAGTTATCGTACGTGCTGAGCAAGTATCTAGTAAAATAAATGCTCATTTTCTTTGGAAGCCAGTAAATTTCTATATTCGTGGTGGTGATAAATTAGCGATTATCGGAGCAAACGGGACTGGAAAAACAACATTAATCAAAAAGATTATTCAAGAAGAAGAGGAGATCGTTATATCTCCAGCAGTTAAAATCGGTTATTTTTCACAACACTTAACTATTTTAAATGAGGAAAAATCTATTTTAGAAAATACACAATTAACATCTAAGCAAAATGAAACTTTAATAAGAACGGTGTTGGCACGAATGCATTTTAGGAATGATGATGTTTATAAAAAAGTAAATGTATTAAGTGGTGGTGAGAAAGTAAAGGTCGCTTTAGCGAAGCTACTTTTAAGTGACGTCAATATGTTAGTATTAGACGAACCGACAAACTTCTTAGATATACAATCGTTAGAAGCATTTGAAACACTTATGCAAAATTATCAAGGTACAGTTATATTTGTCACACATGATCGTATGTTAGTTAAGAAGCTTGCAACAAAAATATTAGAAATCAATAATCAAGAAATAACAATTTTTGATGGAACATTTGCAGAATATGAAGAGCAACAAAATGATAGAACAATAAATGAAAACGAAGAAGAACTACTATTAATTGAAACTAAAATATCAGATGTATTAAGTAGGTTAAGTATAGAGCCTTCTGAACAATTGGATCAGGAATTTCAAAAGTTATTACAAGAGAAGAAAGAATTAAAGCAAAATATATAAGTCGAGTTGAAAAAATATTATAAACCACCTATTTTATCATCTTTATCAAAATAGGTGGTTTACATCTAATCAGTTTCTTTCTGACATTATTCTAGTTCTATATCTCGACTTTTTATAAGTAGTAAAATTCCTGATTCATATGTACATGTTCCAGTTAAGTCCGTTAACTCATTAGAGATACAACGAGTAGAACCCCACGTTAAGTTATGATTAGTAAGTGGATAACGAAATCCTGACAACGATATGTTCTTCACTTCATTTGTTAAAGGGATAAAAGATATATATGGATAAAATTTATCTTCAGTAATGTGGTGTGTCCCAGGATGAGTGAGTTCTACTTGATTCCATTGATCGATTAAGAGACCACAAATGTTATTGTCATGTATTTTTTGTAGCAATTGAATATTGATTAAAGAATGATCTAATCTTCCGCCTGTTATACCGAATAAAATTATAGTACTAGGCTTTAATTCTATCGCTTTTTGTAAGGCGATTTCTAAATCTGTTTCATTTTTTTCTTTGGGATAGGTTTCGACTCGATTAGCATGATGTTGAATTTTGTTATATTGTTTTTCATTAATAGAATCAAAATCTCCAACAGCATAATCAATATGGATTCCTTCATTGATTAAATTTAGCGCACCGCCATCTGCGCTTATCCAAATATCCACTTTATGTTGATACGAGGTAAAATCAGGTAAATGATTGTGTGGACCATTACCGACAATTGCAACAGTTTTCATGAATTTCACCTTGCCTAACGTAATTTTAGTTGTATATCAATTATAACCTTATGACAACTAGAATGTAAAAAAGAACTGAGTTATATGTAATGGAAAGTGAGTTAGTTCTATTATAGGGCTTAATTTTATAATAGAGCATGTGATGTGAAACTTGGAGGAATATGCAAATTAAGTAACGGGAGAGCAAGATTGTGAGCGGGAGAGCAAGATTCTGATTGGGAGAGCAAGAATCTGATTGGGAGAGCAAGATTGTGAGCGGGAGAGCAAGAATCTGATTGGGAGAGCAACACTCTGATTGGGAGAGCAAAATTCCTCGAGTCAATTTTATATCTCGAGGAATTTGAGAGGTTATTCGATTGAATTGGAATATATTTGGACTACGCATTTATAGTTATTTTTGTGTATCTAATTTTGATAAGTATGATTGGACAGGCAAATGATTTCTTTTAATGATTTCATGTTGATTGCGCCATAGCCATTTTAAAGCGATAGCTAACAATGTACCACGCCAATTTTGTGGGATAAAACTTTGATATTCAATTAATTCAATGCCCCCAAATCCTTTTTTAAATGTATTTACATTTTGCTGGTCCTCATTATTTGGATCAATTGATAAACCAAGAAAATCATAATACTTCATGCCTTTTTCTTTGAAAAATAACATATCATGCCAATGTAAATAACGGTTAGCACGACCAATTTGAAGGCCTGGGATGTCTGAATTAGCAAATCGACCTGAACAAGAATAAAGCATAATTGCTCTATCTTCATTTGCGATATATAAATGACTGGCTAATTTGCGTCCATCTTCGTGTAGTACATACGTAATGACAAGGCGCTGATGGTCCCGTAAGGAGTATAGTTTATCAACCCGACAAAGTTCAATTGCTTTTTCTTTAGCAAAAGGGTTGAAAAAAGCAACAAATTCTTCGATTTCTTCATCTGTCGGATCAGTTAAAAATTTTAATTGTAAATTATCTCTTCCCGCTTTATTTATTTGGTAGCGAGTTGTTCGATTCATATCTTTTCGCATTGCTTCTTCAGATTGCTCTAAATCAATACATAATGTTAATACTTGTTTGTGTAGTGTAAACCATTTTGGTGAAGGCATTAATTGTTTTTGTTGAAAATAAGCGTGTAAATCCGCTTTTGGTATTGGACTAGTCAATTTTTGATTGCCATAGATTTCGTTTAATTTAAAAGTATATTTTTTCCATTGAATAACCATATGATCACAATCCTTTTTCAGTATATTAAATGATGTTTTCTTCTGTAGTAATTTTATTGATTGTGTTATTTTCGGATAGTATCGTTGTCATATTTTTACTTATAAAGCCATATTGTTCTTTTAATAATACATAGTGTTGTAAAATATCTTCCAATACGCTCATGTTTTTCGTTAAATGGATTCCAAAATTATGAGGGTGCCACCAAAGATGAAAGACCTCCCCATGTTTTGCAGCGTATGTCATGGCACGTTTTATTCTTCTTAATCTTACTCGTTCGAACATAACTAAAGAAGAAGAGTAAGGGTTCAAAAAACGGCTTGCTGGGATGTTGTGTAGTTTGTTTTCACCTACTTCTTGTATTGGATATGTTTGATGTCCAGTTAAATTAATGTATCGGTCTATAAAGCGCATGCCACGTTTCCAATATCTTTTACGTTCATTTTGTTTAATGTTATATATTATTCCTCTTTCATTTCCTCGATAAGCGGTAATTCCTTTATCAAAACATGCTTGAAGATAAGCTTTATTTATCTGATTTCTCGGGAAAATAATAGATGAAACAGTATGATTATGCATCTTAGCTATCCTAATTGCTGCATCTAAATCGGCAGTGAATTGAGCTAATGTTTGTTCTGGTTCTAATGTGTAATAATGAGAAAATGTGTGTGTTGCTATTTCTTGATGTGGTGTTTGTGCAATTTGATTAATTAAAGTTGGTGCAAAGTAAAATCGTGAATCATCATCTTCCTTCAGCTTATTTTCAATCAAATGATAGGCGGATAATTTTTCATTTGTGTAATTAGGGGTGAGTGCTGGTTTAAACTTATTAATCTCTTTTTTGTTATGACAATAAAGCAGACCAACAATTGCCCATGTTGCTTGAATATTATAGTCGGTAAATAATTGTAACATCTGTTCAATCGCTTGCTGTACCCCGATTAGATTATGTTGATACTTATCTAAGCTTATAACATCATGTACTCCCCAATATAATTCAAAATCAAGTGATACAATCATTGCTCCGGGTTGTGCTACTATCAACTCGCCACACCTCCATACCTATCATGAATTAACAGTTTTAATTAGTTAACGTGGAGTATCGATACATTTCACTTAAACCTAATTTCATGGAATATTTAGGTTGCCAGTTTAATAATGTACGAGCACGGTTGTTGGTCATGCGACTATGTTCGATATCACCTAAGTTAGCAGGTAAGTATTTTGTGACAGCAGAATAATTAAATAAATGAATAAAATGTTGGATTAATTCATTCAACGAACATGCAGTATCTGAACTAATATTAATCGTATGTGACCCTGTTAATTGGAGTGAGGCAACACATGCACTAGCAATATCTTTAACATAGATAAAGTCACGGGTTTGTTCACCATCACCATAAATAGTTAAGGGTAATTTCTGCTTCATTAAATGATTAAAAATAGCAATCACACCAGCTTCTCCTTTTACAGATTGCCCTGGTCCGTACACATTGGCAAAACGTAAAATACAACAATCAATATCATGTATGTTTTGAAACATTTGAATATACTGCTCTCCAACAGCTTTAGATAAGCCATAAAATGAAATTGGTGCAACTGGGTGGGTCTCATCCATCGGTATATAGTTAGGTGTTCCGTAAACAGCAGCACTAGAGGCGAAGATGAACTTTTTAACATGATATTTAGTTGCTAATTTTAACAATTTAATTGTTCCATAACCATTTACTTTCATGTCTAAAACAGGATCTTTCATCGAAAGAGGGACAGATATTTGTGCTGCTAAATGAATAATCGCATCTGGTTTCTCCTGTTTAAAAACATACTCGAGATTTTTGTCATGAATATCATAAGCATAGTAAGGAATTTGTTGTTGTTCAAAATAAGTTTGTTTCGATTTATTACGATCAACAATTATAAGGTCATAGTTTTCGCGCTTTAATTGTTCTACTATATGAGACCCGATAAAACCAGATCCACCTGTAATTAATACTTTCATCGCTGTAGCACCTCCTGTTTGTTCGTTTGATGTTGAAACAACACTTGTTTATAATAATGTTCTGTTTTATCTATCATTTGTTCTAGAGCAAATTGTTGTAAAAATTTATTCCGTGCATTAATACCGAGTTTCCTACGTAAATTATCATCATTAATAATTAGCTCCAATCTTTTCGTTAGTTGTGTGATATCTGTTTTGTCTACTAAAAAACCAGTCGAACTATCGTCAATTAACTCATTTACTCCCCCAACGTGAGAGGCAATAGTTGGCAAACTAGCTCGCATTGCTTCGATAATACTAATTGGTAATCCTTCAGACGTTGAGATTAACAGAAACACATCAGCACTTTGTAAAATCGCTTCAACATTAGTTGATTCTCCAGTAAAAGTAATTTGTTTATCTAGCTGACAAGTTTTTGCATATAATTGGATATCTTGTAGTAATGGTCCTCCTCCAACTAATGTTAATTTCCATGAACGATGAGACACTTGTTTCAAAGCATCCAACAAAAGTCGATGATTTTTCGGTGATGCGAAACGAGCAACCATTACTAAATGTATTGGTGAATCTTTATTCCGTGTACGATTCGTCGAAGTTATAGTATCAACTATCCCGTTATGAATCATCGTTTTATCAACCTTCCTAGCTATTTTGTATTGGATTGCTTCTTCCAGATTATACTGGGAAACAGTGATGATCCCCTTTGACAATAATCCGACAAAGCGTTCAATTTTAATAAAAATTTGTTTTTTCCACGATGACTCAATACCCGAGAACGCCCAACTATGTGCTGTAAATACAGTAGGAATTTTTAAATAAGCTCCAGCTAAACGACCAATAATTCCTACTTTAGAAGAATGGATTGCTAATAAATCAGGATTGACTCGTTGTAAGATTTTTTTAAGATGGATAAAAGCTCGAAAATCTTTAAAAGGATGAATAGGAACGGTTAAACTAGGAATTTCAATATATTGGATATTTAGTTGTTGTAGCTGTTCAGTTAATGCACTAGTACCATAAGAAATGACGATGACCTCATGATCTTTTTCGATAAGTCCTTTTGTTAAATCCATAACATGTGTTTGAGCGCCACCTAAGACGTCCATTCGTGTAATAAGTTGAACAATTCGCATCGTTAACCATCCTTTCTATAAAGTAATTTATCTTGTTTCATAAAGGGAAGAGCACATAACAACCACGTGTGTCGCCAATGCAATGTGTCGATAAACATACTATTAAATAAAATACCTATTAAAGTAGCTACGATAATGACGAAGTACCCTTGAAACGTAGCTGATGTGATTTTTAATAATTTGATAGCATGATATAAACAAAGGAGAAAGAAACAAAGAAATATAATAAGACCGCCTATACCTGTTTCAAAAATTAATCGTATATACAAACTATGCGTTGAAATTGGTAATAGAACTTCTGATTGTCCAGATCCGGCACCGAGAGGATAAGCAAGTACGTAATCGATAGCTGCATTTTGATTACTAAATCGATTGTCATCATAAGCTTGTAATCCTAAACGATGAATAAATAAATCTGCTATTTTAGGCGATGTAATTGCAACATAGAGAATAGGGATCATCATAACAATAAGTGAAAATATCGTTTTAACCCGTTTTAATGTATGCATTTTGATGAGAAAAAAGTATAGTAATAATGATAAAATGAAATTTCCCCAAGCAGCTCGTGAAAAACTTAATAGAATGCCAAATGATAATAAAAGAAATAAACTCAAGAAAATAAAACCTTTTTTATGAAACACTCCGTATTGTGATGAACGCCATAAACAATATAAAGTCGGGGGAATTAAAAATGGCCCAAACACATTAGGATCTTTAAAAAAACCTTGAACCCTGCCAAATTGTAACAAGAAGTCTAGTGATGGCAAGACATCCATATAAGCAAGAATACCAAGACAAGTTGATAGAGTAGCACTTATAACATAACCATTAAAAATATAAGGGAGGATACTAGGACCAACGTAATAAGTAATACCTGATAAACCAAGCCAACTTATTATTAAATAAATTGTTATCAATGAATAACGGATACCGATAGAAACATTGACAAAATGATAGCTTGCTAAAATGTTAAGAAGTAAAAATAATAATAAACAAACAATTGGCCATACATGAATTTGTTGGTATGTCGCATAATGAAAAAAGATGGCAAAAGCGATAACGAGTAATAGTAATACGTCAAAAGGTGCTGGTTCAATTAATACAATAGAGCTTAATATAAATGTAGTGAAAAGTAAGATAAGTAATCGATTATTTTGTTTAATAGTTATAGTTGTCATGTGATCGCCAACCTTTTAACATAATTGCTTCACTTAGATAGTTTGTTTATTTGGATAGTATCTTGTCGATAAAATGAGATGAGACTATACCACGAGAATAATCCAAGCATTATTGTACCAATTGCTCCTGCTATACTTATACATAGAATAATCTGCCATGGTTCCTGTAGAAATAGATATGCATAACCGATTCCAAGTATCAGAAATAATAGACGACCTAATTCTGCAATCACTTGTAAGTGAAGCAATTCTAATAAATAAAAATTAGCTGTGATTGGTGTAATAATTAATTGCGATGCATATAAAATGACCATACACTGAACAAAGGTACCCGTTTCCTCCCAAGATTCCCCAAAAACTATAGGTAAGAGAAAGGGTGCTAAAATAAAGACGAAAGTAAAAATACTAAGAGATAACAGGATTAACTTTTGTATCGTTGTTTTAAATAGCTTTCTAAACTGCGGAAATGAATTTTGTAATAGCTTTGCTCCTTTTGCGATATATACTTGTTTGACAGCATTTCCAAATAAAGCATCAGGTAGGGCTAAAATTCGACTCGCAATTAAATATAATCCAGCTGCTTTTATTCCGATCATTCCGGCGATAAAAAAAGTTGGTAGATGTGTAGATAATCCAGAAAATATAGACGACCAACTTGAAATTAGTGGAAATTTTTTATATCTGATAGCCATGTTTTTCATTCGCTTCCGGGAAATTACAGCTCGCAATCGAGAAAAGTCTTGTCTAAAAAAGTATGCTAAACCAAACCCTCCAACAACTCTTCCTAAAGCATCACCAGCAATTAATAAGCTTCCCGATCTTGAAGTCATGCCTAAACTAACTTGGATTAACATTTGTGACATGTTCATTTGTACTCTGCCTTGTGCTATATATCGATAAGACTCTGTTCGTAAAGCCCAAAGTTGAAAAACTTGAAAGCTACCTAAACCGAAAATACTTAGTGGTAGGAAAAGCCAATAAAACGCCATGTTTTTATTATCATAAGGAATGACGTTTAATAAAATTATTAGGAAAATTCCTATGAATACGAATCCTAAAAGTACGAGCAAAGCAAGTGCTAATGTATTAATTGCATCTTTATCATTTTTTGCAAGCGGTATAGCTGTTTCATAATGTAAAGAAGAAATAATAGTCACAGTGTATAGGATAGCTGTGTAAATCGCATAAAGTCCAAAAGCTTCAGGACCGTATAATCGTGTTAGGACAGGTGTAATTAATACAATAGCAGTTTGTGAAATAACTGTCCCAGAGACGAGCACCGAGACACTTCGGATAAAATCGTTAAGGATGAGTTTTTGCTTGAAGAGATTGATCATATTTTTTCCACCTGTTTCCGTTGTTGTATTCTCTAATTTCATTTTTACGACTTTTTGTATGATTTAATACAACACCAAGAATGGAAGCATTTACTTGTTTTAACTGTTCTACAGCTGTATGCATATGTTTTAACTTTGTTTTATCTGACCGTGCAACAAGTAGACATCCATCTGTTTTTGTAGCTAGAATTGCAGCATCAGCTAATAGTAAAGGTGGGCTATCAATAATAATAAAATCAAAAGTCTTTTTTAATTCATCTAATAGGATGTTCATTTCAGTTGATGATAATAACTCTGTAGACATCGGTGGTGTAGGACCAGAATAAATCATTTTTAAATTGCGTACCGATGTATCAGAAATAATCTCTTCTATTGAGTGTTGATTCGTTAAATAGGTTGAGAGCCCTCGTGATGCAGTAGATTGATTGACTGGTTTATTACGAAAATCAGCATCAATCATAACTGTCTTCTTATGATCAATAGCCATAAGTGTTGCTAGATTTTGCACTATTGTTGTTTTACCTTCATTTTTTGCAGGACTTGTTACAACGATAGATTTTAGTTGTGACACGGTAGATTGAAATTGAATATTAGTTCTGATTATACGAAATGCCTCAACAATTTCAGGTGCTGTTTGCATAAATCTTGGTTGCATACTTAGAGGGTTTGCTTGTTGATTTGCTTCATTTTTAGAGCGATACTTAATTTTACTTACCATACCAAATACAGGTAACTGTAAAAACTTTTCAATATCTTCCTTCGAACTAATACGCATTTGGAAATATGTTGTTAGAAAAATATATAACGTAACGATTAATAACCCGAAAGAAAATGATAAAAAAATGAATAAAAAAGGTTTAGGTGCAATAGGATTGAGGTGCTTTTCGTCAGCTGCATAAGTTAAAATTTTAATATTTTCAATGTTCATTAATGTTTTAACCTCATCGCGAATTGTTGTAGCTATTGCATTTGCTAAAGTAACAGATTGTTGTAAACTGTTATCTTGAACATACAAAGAAATGATTTGTGAGTTATTATTCGTTTCGATTCGCATTTTTTTCTTAAGTGCTTCATTAGTAAGAGAATCAGCATTGTCATGGCGAACTTTATCTAGAATGTAATCACTCTTAATAATGAATTGATAAGTTTCAATTAATTGTAAATTCGTTTCGATATCCATTGCTGTTAGCTGATTATCTTCATTTTCTACTGTGTTATTAACGAGTAAATCGACACGAGCTTCATAAGTTGGTGTTATAATTTGATAACTAATATAAGCGCCAATACCAGCAAAAAGGAGAGGAATAAAGATAAATAACAGCCATTTCTTACGTATTAAATGAAGTAAGTCTTTCAATGTAAAATTATTCTCCAATATTCCCAGCCCCATCCTATTAAAATATATATTTATAAAGTTAGTAAGCTCCATTTGTTTTAATAACTTGAATACAAGTTTGCCAAATAATCTTTATGTCGAGTTTAAGAGAATGATGTTTAACATAATATAAATCGTAGTAAATCTTATAACCATGAGATAAATTAGCTCGTCCGTTTACTTGTGCATATCCAGTAATGCCAGGTTTAACAAGCAATCTTTGTTTTTGATAGTTATTATAAAACTTTGCAATATTTAGTGTTTCAGGTCTTGGTCCAATAAAGCTCATATCGCCTTTTAATACATTAATAAGTTGAGGTAATTCATCTAAACTTGTTTTTCTTAACCATTTTCCAGATGTTGTTACAGTTGATCCAGGACCAGATTTGTAAATGAAATCATCGGGAACACCATAATGCCAATTAGAAGAGTCAAGTGTAACAGGTGGCGTATTTTTGGTCATTGTTCTAAATTTCCAAATTGTGAAGGGTTTACCATTTTTTCCAACTCGCTCTTGAAAAAAGAAAATAGATCCATCATTTTCAAAAAGTAATACTAGACAAATAACCAGGAGTACAGGGGAGAAGAGGATTAATAATAGACAACTAATAAAAATTTCAGTTGTTCTATACAGAAAAAAGTATAAGCTACTTCTCCAAGTTGATTTCATCTGTGAGATTTCGATAGTAGAGTTTATGCGAACTTTGTCATCCATATTACCCACTCCTTAACAAAAATTTCGTATATAAATATAATAATAGCGCTATCATTAGTGGGAGGGAGTTAAAAAAGATATAGGAATTTAAGGTAAATCGCTTGTTAAGTTTTATTATAGAGGAAGAAAATAACAAAATTGTTTCGATTCACGACATTTTTTTTATGATTGCAAACATAAATTAGACAAATATGTGAATTTATACCCTGTTTTTTAGGAAAAGATGAAATGTTTCATAGATTATTATGTTAATAATGGACGCTATGAATTTCTTTACTAGGTTAACGAAGATGAATCTTTTGTAGGAAGTTGTATAAGTTCACTGAATATTTTGCCATACTTAATTACCATCTTGCTTAGAACAGCTTCTTATTAAATAAAATATCGGTATAATAGTGGTATCATTATGTTTTATTTATATCATAAGGGGAGTAATAAAAGGAGGTCATGATTCGATGGCTAGTGAACGAGAAATATTAAAGGATAAAGAAACTGAATCAAATAAAAAAACAGAACGTACAGAAGGAGAGCCAACAGCTGCATTTAAAGGAGCGTCTTGGGCTGCATTGCTTTTAGGAGTGTCTGCGTATTTAATTGGACTATTTAATGCGGGAATGGAACTGAACGAAAAAGGGTATTATTTTGCTATATTAATTTTTGGATTGTATGCGGCTGTTTCTTTGCAAAAAGCAGTTCGTGATAAAGAAGAAGGTATTCCAGTTACTAATATTTATTATGGAATTAGTTGGGTTGCTCTTATTATCGCAGTTTCTTTAATCGGTATTGGCTTGTACAATGCAGGAAGTATCATTTTAAGTGAAAAAGGCTTTTATGCGATGTCATTTGCCCTTAGTCTGTTTTCAGCTGTGACTGTCCAGAAAAATATACGCGATACCGAAAAGGCAAGGGAACGAAACTAGTATTAGTTAATATGTTTATATACGTAGGACCTTATTTCTCCTTATAAGCTAGGGAAATGAGGTTTTTTGGCTTTTTCTATTGTGACATAAAATAAGAATGTAGGAGATGGGGAATGATGAAAAAGTGGAAACGGAATATAATCATGATAAGCAGCCTTAGTGTTATCATGGTTGGACTAGGAGTTACCTTTTTTTATCTATGGGTCTCTCCAATTAAAGACGCAACATTACGGGCGGATATTTTACATACGTTACATTTAGAAGCATATATGGATGACAAACGACGACCGACGAAAGAAGATTTGCAACAATTAACGACGCTCACATCTAGTCGCGATGAAGATGATGAACAAAAGGTCGAAACATTAAAAGGATTACAATATGCAACAAATTTAGAGGAGTTGGCGATTCATCGTGGAAAGTTTACCGATTTAACACCGCTCCAATCATTAGGTAGAGGGAAAGAGCCCTATTTTTTTATCCCAGTTGCCAAAATTAGAAAGTCTCTATATGCCACATGCTGATATCTATAGTATTGATGGTATTGAACATGCGAAAAATTTAAAATCATTGAAAGTTGGTTATAGTCGTATTCAATCATTAGAACCATTACGCGATTTAGTTCAACTAGAACGGATAGATTTTCATGATAATATGATTACATCAGTTGAGCCATTGAAAAACTTGACTAAGTTAACGCATATGACATTAAGTGATAATTATATTAAAGATATTACACCATTAAAGTCTTTAACAAATCTAGAATCATTATATGTGTACAACAATCGAATTAGTTCGATTCAAGTTGTCGAAAACTTTCCTAAATTGGATCGACTGCATGTTATGGGGAATAACATTAGTGATATCAGTCCTGTTGATCATTTGCCTAACTTAAGCCTGTTAGATGTGCGGAATAATCATATTTTATTATTACAACCAGTTGAGACATTGTTAAATTTGAAGAAGTTAAGAATTGAAGGAAATGATATAGATGATGATAAATGGTTACAACATTTTGCAGAAGAACATCCAGATGTGACGATTGATGTCTTGCAAGATGAGGAATAGATTTAAGTTAAATGTACGAATTTATACGCAAGTACTTAGAAAAAAAGACAAAAAAATTGTAGGGAGGAGATTCCCTACAATTCATACATCCATTTATTTTATATATTAATAACCGTATTCCCAGTCAATCGTATCTTCACAAAAAATAACTGATACTGGCTCATTGAAATTATTTTCTACTTCTTCTGCTTTTAGTGCGTTTAAATTCTTCTCTGCAACATCTTCAAATACCGTCACTGTGTTATCTTCATTAATTAGTAGAGCTGTTCCATTCATGTGGAAAGCACCTTCCTTTGAAATATTTGTTAATTATAATATAACACATTTAAAAATAAATGCACTAATAATGTGAATTAATTCACAAAGTTTTAGTTTCTTTGTGTCTAAATCGTGAACAGTATAAAATGAAATCGTTTTCCTTTTAAAGCCTTGTATGTTAAGCGTTTTCAGTAAAACAGTGAATCGAAATAATGATAGCGATTAACATAATTTATATTAAGTTAGTGAATTACTTCACATTTATGTTTAAGTAAATTTATATAGGTTTTGATTGTCCATATAAGACAATGGTCACTATTATTGAACTGATGTTAATTGAATCAATTTCATAATAGGATAATTTAATTAAAACCACGAATGTTTAGTTATAATCATACGTGTTTAGCTTATGTAACTAAGTTTACTTGAATGAAAGCCGACTGACTCTTGCAGGAAAAGCAAAAGTTCTTCGGTGGGTGAACGATAGTGAAACCCAAGAGTCCGAAAATCCTTTGTACGACACGTTAGTGTTGTACAAAGATTTGAGGCCATGCCCGCTAAAAAGCAGGCGGCTGGAATGAAAGTAAACGAGTCTATTATCAAACGTAAAGTTCGTATTTGAGATAATAAAATGAATGATGAAATTGATTCAATTTATTAGATACTTTTAATTATGAATTCAATCGCTTGAAAGCGGATACATGACCTTTCGATAAAACTTTAGCATATTAATGTGCTAAATTGCATGGAAAGTGATAAAGTATTGCTACATAAGTCCTAATGATATTTGTTTCACACCATGTGTTTTCAGAAATAGGTTTAAAATATCATTAAGAAAAAAGAGAGAGAAGGGGATACAATGTTAAAATTAAAAAGTGTAAGAACGAAGATTTTCATGGGGTTTGCAATTGTACTTATATTAATGCTTCTTATGGTAGTTTTAACAGTTACATCTTTTCAAAAAACGGATGATCAACTACATATCATGGTAGATGAAGAACTTCCCACACTAATAAATGATAAAAATATTTCTAAAAACATTACGCAACAAGTTGCACGTATTAGAGGGTATTTTTTATTCGATAATGAAGAGTTAAAAGAAGAATTGTTTCAGTTGATGGATACTCGGAAAGAAATTACAGATGAATTAGTGAAGTCAGACGAAACAGAAGCATTACAAGAGTCATTACAATTATTAGAAGAATGGGAAAATCAATTGTTAGAAGCTGTGGAAGTGAAAGAATCAGGTGATGAAGAAGCAGCTTTAGCTATTATACAAGAGGCCAATACATATACTAATGATATAACGACTGCATTTGATGAATCTGCATTTAATAGTGAACAACGGATTACAGATGCAGGAATAGAATTAAGTGAAACAGGGGAACGAACAATTAGGACTGTCATTATCATTGCTGTCATTGTCTTTGTTCTAGCAGTTATTATTGCAGGAATCACATCAGCAATGATTACGAGACCAATTATTGCAGTTAGAGATCGAATGAACATGGTAGCAGACGGTGATTTAAGTGCAGAACCATTAAAAGTTACAACGAGTGATGAAATCGGTGAATTAGTTACCGCTACGAATACAATGAGTGAAAATAATCGTACATTACTTGAAAATATTAGAAATGTTTCCGGTGTTGTATCTAGTCAAAGCGAAGAATTAACACAAGCTGCCAATGAAGTAAGTTCTGGTATGGAACAAGTAGCTTCAACAACAGAAGAGTTAGCTTCAGCTGCAGAAGTACAAGCAGATTCAGCGACAGATTTAACGAATCGGATGGGTACTTTCACAGATAGAGTAGATAATGCTCGGGAAAATAGTGTGCAAATTACTGAAAAGTCGAATGCGATTTTATATATGACGAATGAAGGTACAAATATGATGTCAACATCTACTGAACAGATGGGAACAATTAATGATATTGTTCAAGATTCAGTTGAAAAAATGCGTGGTTTAGATATTGAAGCACAAGAAATCAGTAAATTAGTCGGAGTTATTAATGACATTGCTGATCAAACTAATTTACTTGCTTTAAACGCAGCAATTGAAGCAGCACGTGCAGGTGAAAACGGGCGTGGCTTTGCGGTTGTTGCCGATGAGGTTAGGAAGTTAGCTGAAGAAGTAGCATATTCAGTAAATGACATTACGAATATTGTTGATACAATTCAAACAGAGTCAAGTATTGTATCAGAAGCACTAGAATCTGGTTCAACAGCAGTCGAAGAAGGTACTGTGCAAATAGAAGCAACAGAAACTATTTTCAAAAAGATTCATACTGAAGTAGATGATATGGCAAATAATATTAATACTGTTTCAGATAATTTACAAGATATTGTTGAGAATAATGAACAGATGGCTAAGTCAATTGAGGAAATTGCTTCCATTTCAGAAGAAGCAGCAGCTGGCGTAGAGGAAACAGCAGCATCAGCTGAACAATCAAGTAGTTCTATGCAAGAAATTACAGGTAGCTCTCATCAGTTAAATGAGTTAGCTGATGAACTTAATGAACTTGTAAGTCGTTTTAAATTATAATAGATTTGAATAATAAAAAAAAGGCTGGGACAACACATATTTTATACATCAGAAAGTGGAAAAGTAATATGGAATATATTTCCGATACAGTTAGTTAAACAATCCACATTCATGTATGAAGACAGTTGTGTTCCAGCCATTTTTCTTTATTCCATAATGTTCATATCATTTGGATGTCTACCCATGCGTTCATTGCGATCAAGTGAGTAAATAGCATCCATATCTTCTTTGGTTAATGAAAAATCAAAGACATTAATATTTTCTTTAATTCTTGAAGGTGTCACCGATTTAGGAATAACGATAGTGTCTTCTTGGATATGCCAACGTAAAATAATTTGAGCAGGTGTTTTGTCATATTTTGCAGCTAATTGCGTAATAATCGGTTCTTCAAAAAGAGTTCCACCACGACGCAAAGGTCCCCATGCTTCAATTAAAATATCGTTATTTTTACAAAAATCTTTTAAATTACGTTGTTGTAAATATGGATGACATTCGATTTGATTCACAACAGGAGGAATGTCGCAATGATCCAGCAAACGCTCTAAATGATTGATTTCGAAATTTGAAACACCAATTGCACGAACACGACCATCTTTATATAATTGTTCAAGTGCTTGATATGTTTCAATATATAAATCATGTTCTGGTGCAGGCCAATGAACTAAATACATATCTAATTGCTCTATATCCAGTTCTTTCATGCTTGTTTCGAATGCTTGCATTGTTTTATCGTATCCTTGATGACTGTTCCATACTTTAGTTGTAATAAATAGCTCATCACGCGATATGCCACTGTTTTTAAATGCTGCACCAACACCACGTTCATTATTGTAATACTGTGCTGTATCAATCGAACGATAACCACTTTCTAATGCAATAGATGTTACAGAAACGATATCATCTTCCGTTACTTTATATACACCATATCCTAACTGTGGAATAGTCACACCATTATTAAATGTTTTATATTGCATAAAATCTCTACCCTTCTTTAGCTAATCTTCTATTCTAAAAAATTACCGATCGAAATATACTTTGTTTCTAAATAAGGTTCTATACCTTCTGAGCCACCTTCGCGTCCTAAACCACTTTCTTTCATACCGCCAAACGGAGCATGGGCAGCAGAAGTTGCACCATCATTCCAACCTATAATACCATAATCTAAGTTTTCACTTAAGTAAGTTCCTATTTTATAATTATTTGTGAAAAAGTATGCAGCAAGTCCAAACGGTGTATCATTGGCAACTTGAATTGCTTCATCTAACGAAGTGAATGTTGTAATTGGAGCGACTGGACCAAATGTTTCGTAATGCATAATATCCATATCATCTGAGACGTTATTTAATATTGTTGGATGAACGAAATAAGTTTCTTTTTCATTGTCAATATCATAAGTGCCACCAGTTAATAATGTCGCTCCTTTATTGATTGCATCATCGACTTGGTTAGCGATTTTCGTATAACCATCTTTATTAATGACAGGGCCAATTTGTACATTATCCTCTAGTCCATTACCAACTTTTAATTCCTTTACTTTTTCTGTTAGTTTATCTGCAAAAATATCTCTGATTGATGAGTGGACTAAGATTCGATTTGCACAAATACACGTTTGACCAGCATTACGGAATTTCGAAGCAATCGTTTGTTCAACTGCTAAATCGATATCTGCATCCTCTGCTATGATTAGAGGAGCATGACCTCCAAGTTCCATCGTGACATTCTTTACAGTATTAGCACTTTGTTGAATAAGTTGTTTTCCAACTGGTGTAGATCCTGTAAAGGTGACTTTTCGAACGAGCGAGCTAGATGTAAAAAGTTTACCAACAACACTTCCCCGTCCATTTACGTGTTGTACGACGTCAGTTGGAAAACCGGCTTCATGAGCTAGCTCAATTAAACGGATTGTTGTTAACGGTGTATCCTCAGCAGGTTTAGCGATAAATGTACAACCAGCTGCTAAGGCGGGAGCGGCTTTTCTTGTCATCATGGCAGCAGGAAAGTTCCAAGGTGTAATTGCTGCAACAAGTCCAATGGGATGTCTCGTCACTAATAAACGTTTTCCATCAGCATGTGTCGGAATAGTACGCCCATAAATTCGTTTTGCTTCTTCTGCATACCAATCAATATAACTTGTCGCATAATCTACTTCGCCGAGTGATTCAGTTAATGGTTTACCATTTTCTTTCGTCATTACTTCTGCGATGGATTGTTTATTATCTTGAATCAGTGCGGACCATTTCGTTAAGAGTTTTGCTCGATAGTGAGCATTCGTTTTCTTCCACGTATGAAAAGCATCATATCCAGCTTGTAATTTATCGTTTATTTCTGTTTCACTATGTCGAGTAATAGTTTGTAAAACTTCACCTGTTGCAGGGTTTTTAACTTCAAATGTGTTAGCCATTTTATTTTAATCTCCTTTATTAATTTATTTCTTAATCAAACTATACCTTCATTCTTGATCAATCAAACATGTTTGAAAAAATAACTTTAGTCATATAATACGAAGGTATGATAAGACAAGATAACTTTTAGTATTTGTTTAACTCTCTATAACAATATTAATACATAACTATAATTAAAATAAAAACACCATTGAATCATATAATTATTTGCGTTAAGATGTAATGGAGTCATTTTAAAACTTAATTGGTGGTACAAATAATGAAATTAATTTATCGTACGAAATTATTTATTGTATTATTTATTTCAGCAGTCTTATTGATGGGAACCATTTTAATTCTAGATTATCAAAGATTGAAAAAAGAAGCAGTAGAACATAACGAACAACAAGTGAGTCAAGCAACTGACACAGTACTTTATGCCTTAGATTCGATTGACCGAGCATATCATTATATGGATAGAGAAATTGGTATAAAGATGGAAGAATATTCCGAGGATTTACAAAAAAAATACGACAAAGAATCCGACTTTTCTAAATGGGATTTTGATAAAATAGCCGAAGAGTTAGGCATGGATATTTATATTTTAAATGATGAGAATGAAATAATTTATAGTAATCTAGATGATGAAGTAGGTATAGAGTTCGCAGAATGTTGTGTATCGCTTAATGAAGTATTACATGAACGTCGTAAAACAGGTGGTATTTTCATTGAAGGAATTGACCGTGAGCAATTAACTGGCGAAGCGAAGAAATTTAGTTATATTGCTACAAAAGATAACAAGTATTTAATCGAATTAGGTTATGGTTTAAAAAATGAAGTATTATTTCAAAACTTTAACTTCGAATCTGTAGCAGATGATGTTGTTGGACAATTTCCGATTATAGAAGATCTATATGTTTTAAATTATGGTGGTATGCCGTATGGAAATACAAATACAGACAACAAACCTTCAATACGCCGTGATGCGTTTGAAGAAGTTAGAGAAACGAATGAAATACTAGAGATAGAACAAACAGAAGAAGGCGACAATTATACGTATCGCTATATTCCATATAAATCAGATTATGATGAAAGTAGTACACAGAAAAAAATCGTTGAAATACAATATAGTCATCACATACTTGATAAAGTATTAAAGAAAAATCTTAATATGTTTTTAATCCAATTTTTAATAGGACTGATACTTTCAGGTGGAATTGCTTATGCTTTAGCTCATGTATTATCTAAGCCTGTTCAATTAGCTTACTTTGATCAATTAACTGGCTTACGAAACCGAGCCTCATTTGATATAAACATGAAAAAGTTACATGATAAAAAACAATCCTCCGTAGCTTTGTTTTATATCGATATTGATAAGTTTAAATCGATTAATGCTTTTTTAGGGTATGAATTAAGCGATGAACTATTGCGTACGATTGCTCAAGTACTTCAATCATTTATTGAAGAAGAAGTAGGAGAGGTATATCGTTTTGGCGGAGATGAATTTGTCATGGTCATGCAAGATATGACAGAGTCTGATGTTGAATATTTTTCAACAGCATTATTGGAGAAAATTGACGAAGCAATCAAAAGTGATGAGCAATTTAAAGAAGCTAAAATTTCAATCAGTGTAGGAGTTTCTTTAGCGTCAGAACAAGAAGATGTCATCGATTTATACAATCAAGCAGATAGTGCTTTATTAGAAGCGAAAACAAAAGGACATAACCATTTTCATATTTATGTAGAAGATACAAATGAATAAACAACATACAATGTAAAAAACGAGCGAATGTAGCTCGTTTTTTGTTGTCTTAATAAGTTACGTGTATTTAGAAGTTAAGTGAGAAATGATATAATATAATAAGTAGAAGAAATGTGGTGATTCGAATGACAGAAAATAAAAATAAATTAAACCAAATGGAAGATTTGTTTCAATTTATTTTTAAAAATGTGAATAAATCGAAAATATCTCAGAAAAACAAAGAAAAAATCATTTCTGAAATAAGTGGATTACAATCATTTGTTGTCGGAGCAAGACCTGCCCGCATTGCGATAGTTGGTAGAAGGGGAGCAGGTAAATCCAGTTTAATTAATGCGATTTTTGGGGAATTAAAAGCGGAAGTCGGTCATTACACATCACAAACTGGAGCAGGGCAATGGTATTTGTTTGAAAATGAACTAGGTGGTTTAGAGATTTTAGATACACGTGGTCTAGGCGAAACTGACAATCCTCAAGAAGCAACGCAAGCTAGTGATCCAGTAGAGGAAGTTAAATTAGCGATTGAAAATAAATGTCCAGATGTATTGCTATTTCTCTGTAAAGGAAAAGAAGTCGGTAGTCGTTTAGATGAAGATATTGCACAATTGATGCAATTAAAAAATGATATTGCTACACTACATGATTATGATGTACCAGTAGTTGGTGTGGTGACACAAGTTGATGAATTAGCACCACTTTCACAAAGTGAGCCACCATTTGATGATAAAAATAAACAAGAAAACATTACAGCGACTGTAAATATATTAAAAGATAAAATAAGTGAAATCATGCCAAGTCCTGTAACTGTTATTCCAGTTAGTGCCTATATGGAATTTGCTGAAGATGGCTCAGTAGTCTATGATCGGCGTTGGAATATCGATGTTTTGTTAGATTATTTGCTTATGGAACTCCCGAAGGAAGCTCAAGTCATTTTAGCTAAACTGTCGAAAGTAACGTCTGTTCAAAAGAAATTAGCTCGTTCTATTAGAAAAAGTGTGATGACAGTCACAGGGTTAGTCGGGGCGACACCAGTTCCAATAGCGGACATGCCGATTATTACAGGATTACAAGTTTCTATGATTGGTACGATTGCGATGATAGGTGGAAAATCATTATCACGAAAAACAATCGTGCAATTTGTTGGGGCAATGGGAATCAATGTAGGTGTAGGTGTCGCACTAAGAGGAATTTCTAGACAACTTGTTAAAGTATTTCCTGGTGCAGGAAGTGTCATTTCGGGAACGATAGCAAGTGCTGGAACGTATGCATTGAGTGAAGCGGCGATTGCTTATTTCATTGATCGTAAATCAACAGAAGAAGCAAAAGAGATTTATGAAACAGAAATGAAAAAGCGTCGTAAACGAGAAGAGGAGTAATAAAGATGTCAATTTATGAACTAAGACAACAACAATTAATCGATTATGCAAAGACTGAATTAAAAACGGAAGCTATTTTATTAATGGTACCGAAAAATATTTATTATTTTACTGGCTTTCAAGCAGACCCTCATGAACGATTTTTTGCCTTATTTATCGATGTAAATAAAGGTAAGACAATTTTGTTTTTACCATCTTTGGATGAAACAGCTGCATTAGGCATTGCCGAGGTGGATGAAATTGTACCAGTATCTGATACAGAACAACCATATGAGAAGTTTGCGTATGTTGTAGGATCTACTGTATCATCCTTTGCTTTTGAGAAAAGTTATATTACGATGACAATTTTTGAAAAGTTACAAGGTCAGTTTGTACATGTTTCAGTGAAGAATGTAGAGTCATTTATAGATACATTACGTGCGAAGAAAACAGAAGATGAAATTAATATTGTGAAAGAAGCTGTTACTATATCAGAACAAGCGTTACAAAAAACATGGAATTTTATTAGGATAGGGATGACAGAGTTAGAAGTAAAGGCTGAATTAGAATACCAAATGACCATGTTAGGAGCAGATGCGATCGCTTTTGAAACGATTGTCTTAAGTGGAAAACGCTCGGCTTTACCACATGGTTCGGCTAACAATAGTAAAATTAAAGCAGGAGATTTTTTATTATTTGATTTTGGTGTGACGAAAAATGGCTATCATTCAGATTTAACACGTACATGTATCGTTGGTCATGCAACAAAAGAGCAGGAACAAATATATCAAACAGTAAAACGAGCGAATGAACTGGCGATTGCTAGTGTACAAGCAGGAGAAGCGCTACAAGTAATTGATCAAACAGCACGTAACTATATTACAGAACAAGGTTATGGCGATTTTTTCACGCACCGGATTGGACATGGTTTAGGTTTAGATGTACATGAATATCCGTCTATTCACGAAAGTAATACAGAAAAGATTAAGCCAGGATTACTTTTTACAATAGAACCAGGAATTTATGTGCCAGATATCGGCGGAGTTCGTATTGAAGATGATATTTATGTGCAAGAAGATGGTACAATAGAGGTATTAAGTTCATTTACGAAAGATTTAATCCAAATAGGAAATGAATGAAGTTATTAAATAGGATTAATGGCTAGCCAATTATTAAGGAGGGGTTTTATTGATTCAATTTGATGATTTTATGAAAGTAGATATGCGTGTTGGAACAATTATTAAGGCAGAACCGTTTTCAGAAGCGAGAAAACCTGCCATTAAGTTAGAAATTGATTTTGGTGAACTTGGTGTGAAGCAATCATCTGCCCAAATAACGAAACGATATGAACCTGACAGTTTAATTAGACGTCAAGTAGCGGCAGTCGTTAATTTGCCACCAATGATTATTGCACGATATAAATCAGAAGTACTCGTCCTTGGCGGTGTGCCGGATGAAGAAGATGTCGTGTTACTTCAACCAGATGAACACGTCGCAAATGGAACGAAAATTTCATAACATATAGAGGAGGGGAAGGTTATGCCTAGATATTCAATCTTACAATGTGCCTCACCGTTTTATTACCAGGGAAATGAAACAGGAGTATTGCTTATCCATGGTTTTACGGGAACAACACAAAGTATGCGCTTTTTAGGAGAAGAGTTTCGTGATGCAGGTTATACAGTGTCAGCTCCAAGACTAGCAGGACATGGTACAGCTCCACAAGACATGGAAGTAAGAACATACATTGAATGGATGCACGATGTAGAAGATGCTTATGCAGAGTTAAAGGAAAAGTGTGATAATATTTTCGTTGTCGGTTTATCGATGGGGGGCACATTAGCACTTCATTTAGCAGAAAAATATAACGATATTACAGGAGTCGTACCGATTAATGCAGCGATAGAGATGCCAGAATTTAAAAAGACATATGAAGATTACGTTGAGCAAGAAGAGCGCTTCGTTACTGGAATTGGTTCTGATATAAAAGAAGAAGGGATTAAAGAGTTAGCTTACCGTCAAGCACCTGTTAAATCGATGGAACAGTTATTGCTGTTGATGGACGAAGTGAAAGAAAAGCTTTCGATCATTAAAATGCCTGCTTTAATCTTTTCTTCTGAAGTGGATCATGTAGTACCACCAGAAAACTCTCAACTCATTTATAATCATATTCAAAGTGATGAGAAAGAGTTTGTAAAACTTGAAGATAGTTACCATGTTGCAACGATAGATCATGATAAAGAGTTGATTGTAAGTAAGTGCTTACAATTTTTTAAAAAATATGAAACAAAACGTTTTTAACTAGATGAATAGATGTGTTACGATGAGAGAAATAAAGGAGGAGTAACGATGGCGAATATTGAATCAGGTAATAATAAGTTTTACATTGGGGAAGATGAAAATAACCCAATCGCAGAAATTACGTTTAAACCCGCGGATGGAAATACTATTATTGCGGATCATACGTATGTTTCAGATGAACTACGTGGACAAGGTATTGCAGGGAAACTCTTCAACAAATTAATCGAACACGCAAGAGAAAATAATTTAAAGATTGAACCAGAATGTTCTTATGTTGTTGCAAAAATGGATAGAACAAATGATTTTGATGATGTAAGAGCGTAGATAATAAATATGTAACCCTTTTAGACAGCGAATGTTTAAAAGGGTTTTTAATATGTAGTAAACTGTTTAACGTTAAAATTTTTAAAAATAAGAGCCTTTGTCGGGAGATATGAGCACTCATGCGAAAACATGAAACATGATAAGAAAAAATGTTTCTGCTCTGTTTTAGTAACTTGGGTAAGAATCTTTGCTCGTTTCGCGAAATAGACAATGAGCAAATTGTACTCGCAATTATTCGTTCTCATGTATAATAGTCATGTAACTTTATTATTTAGGAGGAAATACACGTTGCCTTCTACGACGATACTGCTTAAAATTGGAATTTTAGTTGTTAGTTTTATTATAGGGATTGGCTTTTTTTATGTTACGAATCAAGCAGATAAGCAAACAAAAAAACAGCAAATAGATAAGTTTTTATCTTATACGATTAACTTTATCTTGTTTATTTGGGCAGCCAAAATCATTGTACATATATCAATTTTTATTGAAGATCCATTTGCGGTATTGGCGTATCCAAGTGATTCAAAATCTGTTTATATAGCGAGCGTATTTATCGTTGCGCAAATAATATATCACAAATACCGTAAGGATTTACAAGTAAATGAGTTAGTTACTACACTAATTCCGGTATTTCTAGCGACGAGTTTTCTGTATGAATTCCTTCAGTTAATAAAGGTTGGAGGTAATCATACGTTACCAAATTTTTTAGTTGTCACTGTTTTATTACTATTATATATTGGATTACAAGATAAATGGCTTCATGAACGATTGGCCTCACTTATTGTCGTACTATATAGTGTGGCGCACATCGTATTTAATATTGTATTTGGCTATACAGTTGTTTATGAATATATGTTACATCCGCTTTATTTTATTATTATTATAATCGGAACTTTAGTGCTTTTATTAAAAAAACGTATAACAAATTAAAAAATATTATAAATAAAATAATGGAGGAAAAGAATGAAGAAGTGGATTATTGGAATTATTGTTTTAGGAGTAGTCGGGTGGGCTGTTTTTGACTTTGCTAGTAGTGATGATGCCCCGGAAAACTTATCGCCATCTGATAGTGTTGGACTAGACCGAGGAGATAAAGCACCAGGATTTACAATTGAAACATTAGAAGGCGAAGAAGTAAAACTAGCTGATTATCAAGGTCAAAAGGTGTTATTAAACTTCTGGGCAACTTGGTGTCCACCATGTCGTGCTGAAATGCCAGATATGCAAAAGTTTTATGAAAATGATGCAGGTGACGATATTGCGATTTTAGGTGTTAACTTAATTAGTGAAGAACAAAGTATGACAGGCGTAAAAGATTTCTTAGACGAGTATGAGATTAGCTTCCCAATTTTAGTAGATGATGCTTCAAGTGTTGCTTATTTATATAAGGCTCATTCATTACCAACTTCTTATTTAATTAATAAAGATGGCACCATCCATGATGTGGCGGTCGGTCCATTGAATTATGAACTAATGGTTCAGAAGTTCGCTGAAATGGATTAATTTATTTAAAGTCAATTTATTTCGAACGAAAACTCAATTTCATAAAAACCTTCCTTTTCTTATTTTACTATAATGAGAAGGGAGGTTTTTTAAATTCGTTATGTATGAACAGTCAGTATTATCATTTATCCATATATTGTACTAAGGGTTTATTACCTTAATAGAATATAAGGAGGGTAATGACGTGTATTGTCGAGATGTTTTTTCGCGTTGGGATTGCTTTAAAAGAAGATGTCGTTGTAACAAATGTAAGCAACGAGATCATTGGAGACATTGTTATGAAATGAAACCTTGTCGAGATAGAGGAAATAGACATGATCATTATGATAGATGTAGACCATATGAACATCCTTGTCAAAGTCACAGGCGGTGTAGAGAATATGATTATTAAATTATAAATATAGTGAAAATATTATAATAATACTTGCTAATTTAAAATACTTCAGCTAAAGTATAAACATACAATAACATATGAACAATTATTCTTCGGGGGTCGGGTGAAATTCCCAATCGACGGTAAAAAGGATAGTGATTTATCCTTAAGCCCGTGACCTGTGTTGTGCTTGCATAACATGGCTGATCTGGTGTAACTCCAGAGCCGACAGTTAAAGTCTGGATGGGAGAAGAGTAATTAAACGAGTAAACGTAAGATACGTATGACTATTTTTTGTTGTGCCTTTATAAGGGACACGTATATAGATGGCATAGGTTTAATTTGGAGACGTTTATTTGTTTAATGAAACTAATTTGGATTTTAACCTCTGAGTAATGAAATTATTCAGAGGTTTTTTTATGTTTTATTTTAAAAAATAGGGAGGGAGGTGAGCGCTATGATGGATGAATATTATATGAATATTGCCTTACAGTTAGCTGAAAGTGTTCAAGGTCAAACATCTCCCAATCCCCCTGTTGGAACTGTTATTGTAAAAAATGGCGCGATTATTGGTGTAGGTGCTCATCTGAAAAGCGGGCAAGATCATGCAGAAGTAATTGCCTTAAAGATGGCAGGTAAAGCAGCAGAAAATGCAACGATGTATGTCACACTCGAGCCTTGTAGTCATACAGGCAAAACACCACCATGTGTCGAACGAATTATTCAAGCGAAATTGCAACGTGTTGTTATCGCCAGTATCGATCAACATCACCAAGTTGCAGGAAAAGGAATTAACAGGTTGCGGGTTGCAAATATAGCCGTAGAAGAAAATGTTTTGGTTGAAAGAGCGAATGAATTGTACGAGCAATTTTTTCATTATATAAATGATAAATTACCGTATGTGACGTTAAAAACAGCCATGACGTTAGATGGTAAAACGGCAACTGAATCTGGCGATAGTAAGTGGATTACAGGTGAACAAGCTAGAGAGGATGTGCATCGTTATCGTCATTTACATGATGCTATTTTAGTTGGAGTTGGAACTGTTTTAGCGGATGATCCCCATTTAACGACGCGTTTACAACATGGTAGAAATCCAGTTCGGATTATTTTAGATACGCATTTACGTACTCCACAAAATGCAAATGTAGTGACAGATGGACAATCACCTACATGGATTTTTGTTAGTAACAGTGTAGCAAAAGAGCGGATCATTCCATTTACAGCATACGAACAAGTTGAGATTGTTCAATTGCCGGAAGCCGAAATAGATGTACACGAAGTATTACATTATTTAGGACAACATGAGATTACTTCGCTGTTTGTAGAAGGCGGAGCGTCAGTACATGGGTCATTTTTAAAAGCAGGTTATATTCAAACATTTCTTTGTTATATTGCTCCGAAAATAATCGGTGGTCAACATGCAAAAACACCAATTGGCGGCGAAGGTATGACAAAGATTGCTGAAGCTTTAAACCTGAATATAAAAAGTATCGAAAAACTAGGGAACGACATGAAAGTAATCGCAACAAAGGAGGATAACTAAATGTTTACAGGAATTGTAGAAGAAAAAGGTGCAATAAAAAATATAACACCAATTTCAAAACAGGCAATCCAATTAGAGATAATAGCTGAAAAAGTATTAAGTGATATAAAAGTGGGCGACAGTATAGCAATTAATGGTATTTGTTTAACTGTCACATCATTTACAGCATCAACTTTTCATGTTGATGTCATGCCAGAAACAATGAAAGCAACATCACTTTCTACTGCTGAAATTGGTAGGAATGTCAATTTAGAAAGGGCAATGCCTATAGATGGACGTTTTGGCGGGCATTTTGTAACAGGTCATGTAGATTTTACAGGGGAGATTACTAGAAAAGAACAGATAGAAAATGCTGTTTATTTCGATATTAAAATACCTAACAACGAAATGGAGCTTTTTATTAAACAAGGTTCTGTAACTATTGACGGTATTAGTTTAACTATTTTTTCTGTAGATAATGACGAGCAATCGATTACGATTTCGTTAATTCCGCATACTCTTTCTATGACAACTTTAGGAGAGAAATCAGTCGGAAATATCGTGAACGTTGAATGTGATGTCTTAGCAAAACTCGTACAAAAACAAGTAGAAGGGTGGAAAAAGTATGTTTGATTCAATAGAAGAAGCGATAACTGAATTGAAATTGGGTAAACCGATTATCGTTGTCGATGATGAAGATAGAGAAAATGAAGGGGATTTTGTTGCGTTATCAGATAACATGACAGCTGAGGTAATCAATTTTATGGTTACATATGGAAAAGGATTAGTTTGTACAGCAATTACCGAATCTTTAGCGGATAAATTACAGTTACCTTTAATGGCACAAAATAATACGGACCCCTATGGCACGGCTTTTACAGTTAGTGTTGATTATAAGAATACAACGACTGGAATAAGCGCTCAGGAACGAGCAGAAACGATTGTTCAACTAACTAAAGAAGAAACTAAAGCAGAAGACTTTAAACGTCCGGGGCATGTGTTTCCGCTCATTGCCAAACAGGGTGGGGTATTGGAACGACCAGGGCATACTGAAGCAGCGGTCGATTTGGCGAAGCTGTGTCATGCTTATCCGTCTGCTACAATATGTGAAATTATGAATGCAGATGGAACAATGGCCCGTTTACCATCATTACAAAAAATCGCTAAACAGTTTGCTTTAAAAATCATTACAATAGAAGCATTACAAGCGTATCGCAAACGACATGAATTACACATAACGCGAGATGTAGAAACTAAATTGCCAACAAAATATGGTACATTTAAAGTTTTCGGTTATAAACACCCACTAGAGCAGCAAGAGCATCTTGCTTTAGTAAAAGGAGAAATATCTCCAGATGATGCAACTATTGTACGAATTCACTCTGAATGTTTAACTGGCGATATGTTTGGTTCGTACCGCTGTGATTGTGGTCCACAATTAGAATCAGCCTTACAAACGATAGCTGAAAAAGGTAGTGGCGTCCTTATTTATATGCGTCAAGAAGGTCGAGGAATTGGCTTATTGAACAAATTAAAGGCATATAAATTACAGGATAGTGGATTAGATACAGTTGAAGCAAATGAGGCACTTGGATTTGCAGATGATGAGCGAGAATATTACGTTTGTGCACAAATATTAAAAGATTTAGGGGTTAATCAAGTCCAACTTCTGACGAATAATCCAAAAAAATTAAAAGAACTTGAGAAGAATGGTATTACGATAGCAAAACGTTTAGCTATTGAAGTACCTACTAGAGATGAAAATCAGCATTATATGGAAACAAAACGGATAAAAATGGGACATGAATTGGCAACTAATTAAATAGGAGGGAAAAAAATGATCAAAGAAATAACAGGTCAAATGATCGGAACAAATTTAAAAATTGCAATTGTCATTGGTAGATTTAATGATTTAGTAACACGAAATTTATTAGACGGAGCACTTGGTACGTTGAAATCGCACGGAGTAAAAGAAGAAAACATTAAAATAGCTTGGGTTCCAGGAGCTTTTGAAATCCCTCTTATAGCTAAAGAGTTAGCTGAACAAGATTTTGATGCAATAATTACATTAGGAGCAGTCATTCGTGGTGCAACCCCTCACTTTGATTATGTATGTAAAGAAGTCGCTTCAGGAGTGGCACAAGTAAGTCTTGCAACAAAGAAGCCGGTCATTTTCGGAGTGCTTACAACTGACACTATCGAACAAGCTATTGAACGAGCAGGAACAACAGCGGGAAACAAAGGAGCAGAATCAGCAAGTGCAGCAATAGAAATGGCAAATGTAATGCAAGCAATAAGATAATCGAAATAGCTTCTGAATATCCTTGTAAATATTGGACTTATTTTAACACTAAGTTAAAATTATTGTTAGACTGATAAATATAAGGATGATAATAAAATGGAAATAGGGTTGAAATTTTATTTATACCAAATTTTAGGTGTACTCATTATTTGGTTAGGAATGACATTCTTTTTAGACAAAATAGATGGACCAGGTAAATTAATTTATTATGTTGTGACATCTTGGTTGTTGTTTTTAATCGTTTTAGCTGGTAAAAAATTTGCCACAGATCGTAAAGAAAAGCAATCTAAAGATTAACACTACAAAAAGACGTTCAATATCATGATGATAATGAGCGTCTTTTTGTTTATAAAAAATAATTGGTATGCGAATTTTAATGTGGAAAAAATAAATATAATACATGAGCGAATAGAATATGCGAGACTCCTAATAAAAAGTGAGTTTAGTCCATAGGCAATCGTGATATTAATTACCTGTTTTAGAACATTGTCCGAATACCTAAATATTATTAATAAGACCGTTTAGACTTATGCACAATTTACTATTTAAATTACGAAAAAATCCCCCTTTAACATAGATAGAGTATGAAGGCTAATAAGAAGATTTAGATTAAAACGCTTACAAAAGGGTATGTCATATAACAGTCATAAAACCTTCCGCACTTTGTAATAATTACAACTTAAGAAAGAACATAAGTAGTATATAATTTAATGTACTAGTAGATTTAGATAGGGATAATTTTTAAAGTATTTACAGAGGGGTGTTAGTAAATATGGATCCAATAATTATTGCAAGATTGCAATTTGCCTCGACGACTATTTTCCACTACTTTTTCGTACCAGTGTCGATTGGTATGGCATTTACAATTGCTATCATGCAGACGTTATACGTCATAAAAGGTAATAAAATATACAAAAAGATGACGAAGTTTTTTGCTGTACTGTTTTTAATTAATTTCGCAGTTGGGGTAGTAACCGGGATATTTCAAGAATTCCAATTTGGTATGAATTGGTCTACTTACTCTCGTTTTGTTGGGGATGTATTTGGCCCATCATTAGCAATTGAAGGACTACTTGCCTTTTTCTTAGAGTCTACTTTTATCGGAATATGGGTGTTTGGTTGGAATCGTTTAGGGAAAAAACTTCACCTAATGTCCGTATGGCTCGTTGCTTTTGGTACATTATTATCTGCTTTTTGGATTTTATCAGCAAACTCATTTATGCAAAATCCTGTTGGATATGAATTTGTTGATGGTCGCGCACAAATGAATGACTTTTTAGCGATTTTAACTAACCCGCATTTATGGGCACAGTTTCCACACGTATTGTTTACATCACTTGCAACAGGATCATTTGTTATCGCAGGTATTAGTGCATGGAAGATTGCTAGAAAGCATGATTTAGATTTATTTAAGCGATCATTTAGAATATCAATTATTATCGGACTTGCATCATCATTGATCATTATGTTTACTGGTCACTGGCAAGCACAGTATTTAGTTAATGCTCAACCAATGAAAATGGCTGCAGCTGAAGCGTTATGGGAAGATAGTGATGACCCTGCTCCATTTACTGTTGTTGCGGCAATTGATGAAGCGGCAAAAGAAAATACGTTTGAAGTGCAAATTCCATTGCTATTAAGTTTCCTTTCATTTAACCAATTTGAAGGATCTTTAGAAGGAATTAATGGACTGCAAGAAATGTATGAAGACAAATACGGACCAGGAAATTATATACCAAATGTAACCTTATTATTCTGGGTATTCCGTGTTATGACAGGTATTGGCGGAGTTATGGCTCTATTAGGACTATACGGCTGGTACATGTCGAGAAAAGATGGATTAGAAAATAAAAAATGGTATTTGAAATTAATGACATTTGGAATAGTATTACCATTTATCGCCAACACTGCTGGTTGGATTTTAACTGAAATGGGAAGACAACCATGGGCAGTATTTGGCTTACTGAAAACGTCAGATGCGATTTCACCATCTGTCACGCCAAATGAAATGTTGTTTTCACTCATTGCGTTTAACTCAATCTATGCTATCTTAGGAGGCATTACGATTTATTTATTTGTGAAACATATTAGAAAAGAAAATCACGATGACTTAGTACCTGAAATCGCACAAGATCCTTTTGATGAAGAAAGAGGTGACGAAGTTGTCTCTTAATGAATTTTGGTTTCTATTAATTACAGTTTTATTTGTTGGTTTCTTTGTATTGGAAGGTTTCGACTTTGGGGTAGGAACTGTCGCACGCTTTTTAGGTAAAGATGATGCAGAGAAACGTGTTTATATTAATACAATTGGCCCTTTCTGGGATGCTAACGAAGTATGGTTAATCACTGCGGGGGGAGCAATGTTTGCTGCATTCCCACATTGGTATGCGACGATGTTTAGTGGTTTTTACATTCCGCTCGTCTTTATGTTACTCGCCTTAATTACGCGGGGAGTAGCCTTACAGTTTAGAAGTCAATTAGATAGTAGTAATTGGCGAGGATTCTGGGATTGGTCATTAGTAATAGGAAGTGCGTTACCTCCACTATTATGGGGAGTCGTGTTAGCGAACTTTATGGTAGGAATGCCAATTAATAAAGATATGGAAATGGCTAGTGGCTTTGTACAATTCCTACACCCATTTGCTTTATTAGGTGGGGTTATGTTCCTGCTATTAACGATTACGCACGGCTTGCAATTTATAACGATTCGAACGACTGGTAAATTACAAGAACGAGCACGTAATGTTGCTCGAAAAATTACACCTATTACAATCATTTTGTTTTTAGCGTTTATTGTTGTAGGATATATTGTATCAGACGTGTTTACGTATCATGGGCAAACATTTATGGTAATCCCAATCTTAGCATGGGTTGCTTTACTTTTTGCTAACTTGTATAATACACAAAAGTTAGACATTAACGCGTTTATTTTAACGACAGTTACGATGATTTTATTAACAGGAAGTATCTTTATCGGTATGTTCCCCCGTGTAATGATTAGTTCAATTTCAGAAGCTTACAGTTTAACCGTATATAATGCAGCTTCAGGTAGTTACACATTGAAAGTAATGTCGATATTCTCTATCGTTTTACTACCGTTCGTATTAGGATATCAAGCATGGAGTTATTATATTTTCCGTAAGCGACTTAAAAAAGATGATGAGTTGGAATATTAATGACTAAAAAACGACAAAAAGGACTCCCGGGTTATCCGGGGTCTCGTAAGTTATATACATTATTAAGCTTTATAATAATTGGTGAATCCATTGCAATTATCGCTCAAGCTTATTATTTAGCTCGAGCGATCACCAATCTTTTTGATAGAACGCCAATCGGAGAAGTTTTTTCTGATATTGGCTTCTTTTTTGTCGCATTTATTATCCGTTATTTGCTAGCGCATATTCAAACAGCTCTTGCTGAAAAATATGCGATGAAAACAGCGACAGAATTACGTGAAAAAGTGTTCCACACGTATTTTCATCAAACTTCTTCAGTAACACAAAAGATGGGGACAGGACATTTAGTGACGATGGCAATGGAAGGCGTCGATCATGTAAAAACGTATTTAGAAATTATCGGAATTCGGATGATTAAATCATTTGTCTTACCAGCACTGATTGTCATTTTTGTTTATACCATTGATAAAAAATCAGCATATATTTTAGTTGGTTCTATACCTGTCATTGTCATTTTTATGATTTTGCTCGGTGTTGCTGCAGAGAAAATGGCGGATAAACAATATGTAACTTATAAACGTTTATCCAATCATTTTATTGATTCTTTACGTGGATTAGAAACATTAGCTTATATTGGAAAAAGTAAAGCGCACGGCAAACAAATTAGTAGAGTGAGCGAAGATTATCGTGAGGCAACGATGAAAACATTACGAATTGCGTTTTTATCTTCATTTGCATTAGATTTTTTCACGAGTTTATCTATCGCTTTCGTTGCTGTAGGATTAGGCTTAAGATTAATTGATGGAACGGTTGTCTTGTTGCCAGCTTTAACTATATTAATTTTAGCACCAGAATATTTTTCTCCCATTAAGCAAGTAGGAAAAGACTATCACGCAACATTAGATGGACAAATTGCTATGCAGGAAATTGATTCTTTCATTAATCAAGAGACGCCAGTTGCCACAACAGCAGCACAAATCTCACAATGGACAGAGAAAGATGAACTGACTTTTTCAAATGTTACTGTTCAAGTAGAGGAAAAAACGTTGTTAAATAAAATTAATTTCACTGCAAAACATGGATTTAATGCAATTATTGGAACAAGCGGAGCTGGAAAAACTACATTGTTACAAGTGCTTGCAGGAAGAATTAAGCCTTCGAGTGGTTCGATAAAAGTTAAGAATGAAACAATGAACAGTTTACATGATTCGTCTTGGTTTGATCAAATTGCATATATTCCTCAACATCCGTATATATTTCCACTCACATTAGCAGATAATATTCGTTTTTATCAACCTAATGCAACAGACGAAGCAGTAGAAGAAATCGTTTCACAAATAGGCTTACGAGATTTTGTAACTGATTTACCAAAAGGTATTCATGAAAAAATTGGCGAAGGTGGCCGTACACTAAGTGGAGGGCAAGAACAACGTGTTGCTATTGCACGTGCCTTATTAAGTGATAAACAAATTATTTTATTAGATGAACCTACCGCTCACTTAGATATTGAAACCGAATATGAAGTAAAACAATTAGTATTACGCTTATTTTCGGCTAAATGTGTGTTTTTAGCGACACATCGCCTCCATTGGTTACAAGATATGGATTATATTTATCAATTTTCTCAAGGTGAGTTAATTGAAGAAGGTAGATATGAAGAGTTTAGGGAAAGAACCCAAGCAAATCGACAAATAGCACAAGCGAAACGAGGTGGTCGTGATGCATAGTTGGATTATTCCTTATATGAAACAATATAAAGGTCGGATGATTTTATCTGTTTTCTTTGCATTTATCGGTGTTCTTTCTGGAGCAATGTTATTATTTGTATCTGGTTATTTAATTTCAAAAAGTTCGTTGCGACCGGAAAATATTATGGTTGTCTATGTTCCAATTGTTTCTGTGCGCGCCTTTAGTATTATGCAAGCAGTATTTCCTTATTTAGAAAAAATTGTCAGCCACGATATTGTATTACGAATTTTATCAAAATATCGCGAGCGACTCTACAACATATTAGAACCGCAAGCTGTTTTTTTGCAAAGTCGCTTTCAAACAGGAGACATTTTAAGTGTGTTATCAGACGATATAGAGAAGCTACAAGACTTTTATATTAAGACACTTATTCCTAGTATTACAGGTGTTGTAGTCTATACATTATTTGCTCTTACACTTGGTTTTTTTGACACAGTCTTTATGTTATTAATGTTATTTGTCCTCGGTGTGATTGTGTTTCTCGTTCCAATCTTGTCGTATTATACGATGAAAAAACAACACTTATCGATTAAAAAAACACGTAAAAATTTGTATCAGCAAATGACAGATGCAGCGTTTGGACAAGTAGATTGGGTTGTTAGTGGACGTGTACAAGAAGTAGAACAAGCAATAAGTGAAGAAAATGCGGCTTTAATGAAACAGGAAAAACAAGTGTATCGTTGGCATCATATGCGTGATGCGTTTTCTCGATTTGTCGTAGGTCTTGTCGTCGTCTTAATGATGTATTGGACAAATCTTCAAGTTGGAGAAGATGCAATTACAGCTACATTAATTGCCGCTTTTGTTTTGATGATGTTTTCAATTACAGATGCGTTATTACCAGTGAGTGATGCAGTAGAAGAGGTTCCAACATATTTAGATTCAATCGAAAGAATGGAGTCATTATCTGAAGCGGATGATACAAAAAAAGTGGATAATGTTTTAATCCCTTCATTCGATAATCATAATATGACATTGCAATTAACCGATGTTAGTTATCAATATGAGCAAACAGCCCGCCATGTCATCGATCAGATGTCATTCACTGTTTCACAAAGCGAAAAAATTGCTGTATTAGGAAAAAGCGGTACAGGTAAATCTACCTTATTAAAATTATTAGCAGGTATGATTGAACCAATAACTGGAACAATTACGATGAATGGAATTAAAATGGAGCGGGCATATTTAGGATCTATGGTGTCTGTGTTAAATCAAAAAGCGCATTTATTCCACACAACCATTGCTAATAATTTACGTATGGCTCGATTAGATGCGACAGATGAAGAAATTGAAATAGTGCTGAAACAAGCGCAAGTGTTAGATTTAGTTAAGTCGTTACCAGATGGTATTCATACACAAATGGATGAGATGGGACAACGGTTTTCTGGTGGTGAAAGACAACGAATTGCTTTTGCCCGAGTTTTATTACAAGAAACACCAATTATTTTAATGGACGAACCGACAACAGGATTAGACCCAGATACAGAACGAGCATTATTAGAAACGATGTTACAAGCTGCAAAAGATAAGACAATTATTTGGGTGACGCATCACTTAGCCGGAGCAGAAATGATGGATAAAGTAATCTTTTTAGACGAAGGAAAAATAGCTTTAGAAGGTTCTCATGAAGATTTGATCTCATCAAGTAGTTATTACAAAGCTTTATATGATATGGATCGATATATGTAAAAAGTGTCTTGCACAATTTACAAGGATGAAGAAGCATCCTGTAAATTGTGCTTTTTTATATAAATGAATCAATTTCACAATTGATTTCAGTATCTTAAAACAGGCACTTTACGTTTGCTGGTAAATCCGTTTACTTTCATTCCAGCCGCCTGCTTTTTAGCGGGTATGGCCTCAACTCTTTGTACAGCACTAACTTGTTGTACAAAGAATTTTCGGACTCATGCTTTTCCCGCAATATTCATTTGATTTAATGGTATAATAGAATTAATCTAGTAAAAGAATTTGAATTAATTGTTATATGAAATTGATTCGATTTAATGGTATAATAAAATCAATATAAAAAAGCTCGGCAACAGAGTATCATATGAGAGATAAAGGGGGGAGTTAATATGTTAGTTTCAGCATTTGTTATTGGTTTAGTATTAACAGTAGCTACTTTGGCATTAACATTGTTAACAATTTCTAAAGGTTATTCATTCAAGCATACAATTGATCCTTTAGAAGAAGGCGATGAAGTACGTGAGTTTACAGGTAATGGAAAAAGGTTGTAATGCATGAAGACAATAAAATATAAAGGTAATTTTAACTAAAAAGATTAACGCAAGCTATAGTAATGATGGCTTGCGTTAGTTTATGCCTCATATATTCTTGCATCGAATCAATATCATCATTCATTTTAGTATGTCAAACACGAACCTTACGTTTAATTGTAAATCCGTTTCCTTTCATTCTAGCCAACATGCTTTTCCCACTGGAGTCAGGCGGCTTCCATTCAAGTAAACTAAGTTACATAAACTAAACACCTACGATAATAAATATTTGTGTTTTTAATTTAATTATCCGATTATGACATTGCTTCAATTTGATTGAAATAATTTTTTACTGTGACAATGTTAGATTGAATTCGGAATATCGTTCAGTTATAATTTATAGTAAGAAATCGGTTAAACTTTTTTATAAGTCAACTTGAAAGCGCATACAATAATTGATATAAATAAACTAAAGGAGGTTTTATTTTATGTTAGATACGAAACAGTTATCGCATTATATTGCAGGTGAGTGGGTAGAAGGAGATGAATTTACTGAAGTAATTAATCCTGCAACGAAGGAAGTTGTCGTTTCAGTACCTTTAGCGAATCAAGACAAAGTAGATGTAGCAGTTCGTGAAGCAAAACGTGCTCAAAAAGAATGGGCGCTAGTTCCAGCACCACAACGCGCAGAAGTGTTATTTGAAGTTGGTCGTTTGATGAAAGAGAAGAAAGAACATTTATCACAATTATTAACATTAGAAAATGGAAAAGTGTTAGAAGAAGCTCGTGGTGAAGTTCAAGAAGGTATTGATATGGCATTTTATATGGCAGGGGAAGGACGTAGATTGTTTGGGCAAACGACAAATGCGGAATTAAAAGATAAATTTGCAATGAGTGTAAGAGCCCCTGTTGGAGTTGTAGGTATTATAACACCGTGGAATTTTCCGATTGCAATTGCTACATGGAAGTCGTTTCCAGCAATTGTTGCCGGAAATGCCGTTATTTGGAAACCAGCGACAGAAACGCCAATAATGGCATTTGAATTAGCAAAAATTTTCGAAACTGCTGGACTGCCAAAAGGGGTAGTAAATGTTGTATTCGGTACAGGGAGTACGGTAGGAGAAGCGATGGTACACCATCAAGATATTCGTGTTATTTCTTTTACAGGATCAAATGAAACAGGAAGTCACATTGCAGCAGAATGTGGCAGACAGCTTAAAAAAGTATCGCTTGAATTAGGTGGAAAAAATGCAGTCATCGTGATGGATGATGCTGACATTGATTTAGCTGTTGAAGGCATTCTTTGGAGTGCATTTGGTACGAGTGGTCAACGTTGTACGGCATGTAGTCGCGTTATTGTCCATGAAAAAGTTAAAGAGAGATTAGAAGAGAAGCTGCTAACTGACATGAATAAATTAACGATTGGTAATGGCTTAGAGTCAGAAAATAAAGTTGGACCGATTATTAATGAAGCAAGTTTAGAAAAGATTAAAAAATACATTGAAATCGGGAAAGACGAAGGTGCGACATTACTTGCAGGCGGAAATGAGTTAGTCGATGGTGACTTTGCAAGTGGCTTTTACTTTGCACCGACATTATTTACTGACGTATCAATTGAGATGCGAATTGCGCAAGAAGAAATATTTGGTCCTGTTGTGTCACTCATACCTGTAGCATCATTTGAAGAAGCAATTGAAGCAAACAATAGTGTAACTTATGGGTTATCTAGCTCCATTTTTACGAATGATGTTAATCAAGTGTTTAAAGCACAACGAGATTTAGATACTGGAATTGTCTATGTAAATGCAGGTACAACAGGTGCGGAAATTCATTTACCATTCGGTGGAACAAAAGGAACAGGTAATGGTCATCGTGACTCAGGTGTGCAAGCATTAGATGTATTTACAGAATGGAAAGCAGTTTATGTTGATTATAGTGGGAAATTACAGCGTGCTCAAATTGATACGGAATAAATAGTATTAAGTGAAAGATTTTAGTGTAAAGTCGAATGTGAGGGGCTGATAGCGATGAAGGTAGGTGTCTTAGGTGCAGGATTAATGGGAAAGGAAATTGCTCGAGATTTAGTTTTAAGTAAGCAAGTAGCTAAAGTAGGTTTAGGAAACATTGATTTAGCTGATGCTACTGCAATTTGTAATGAATTCTCTTCAGAGAAAATGACCGCTTATGAAGTAGATGCTAATAACGAGAAACAATTAGCAAATTTTATGAAGCAATTTGATGTTGTTGTCAATGCGCTATTTTATACATTTAATAAACAAGTTGCCACAATGGGTATAAAACTCGGAGTTAGTGTAGTCGATCTAGGTGGGCATATTGGTAATATAACGACAGAGGTTTTACAACTTACTGAAGAAGCTAAGGAAAATAATGTAACGATTATACCGGATCTAGGTGTTGCTCCAGGAATGATTAATATCTTATCTGGTTACGGGGCGAGCAAGTTAGATGCGGTTATTGATATCAAATTGTATGTGGGAGGCATCCCAGCAGAACCAGAAGCACCACTAGGTTACAATCATGTATTTTCGATGGAAGGATTATTTGATCATTACACAGACCCTTCTTTTACGATTCAGCAAGGAGAGGCGGTAATGGTACCATCATTATCAGGTATTGAAACAATATATTTCGAACAATTTGGACCACTTGAAGCATTTTTTACATCAGGTGGTACATCAACATTATCCACTTCATTTCCACAATTAGAAACACTAACTTATAAAACGATACGTTATCCTGGTCATGCAGAGAAATTTCAATTATTAGTTGATTTAGGATTAACACAACGTGATACAACAGTTGAGCTTGATGGGGTAGAAGTAAGTCCGAGAAATGTGTTATTAAAAGTGCTAGATCCAATCGTTACATTAGGGGATAAGAAAGACGTTGTATTGTTGCGTGTGCAAGTATCTGGTACAAAAAATAATGAATCGACAACTTATACTTATGAATTAATTACCTTTAAAGATACAGCTACGAATGTAACAGCTATGGCACGCGCAACAGCTAATACTGCCTCGATTGTTGCACAAATGATTGGTAATAAAACGATTAGCAAAACCGGTGTATATCCTCCAGAACAAATTGTCCCAGGCGATGTTTATATAAAAGAATTAGAAAAACGTGACGTCATCATTAAAGAAAAAGCCTCAAACAGCCGATAAATTAATTATAAAAATATAGAATACGATAAACATCATACAAGGAGCGAGAAAGTTGAATACATTGATTATTACAGGGCATGCAAGATTACCGTCAGGAATGGCAGCAAAAAGTATGTATGAAACATTAACTATTACAGCAGAAATTGATAAGAAATATGGGGTAATTGTTTCTTCAAGTTGTACATTAGCAACGATTCATGCACAACAATTCATTGAAAGATTATTAATCGGTTATAGTTTGCAAGATGGGATTCAAGATTTATTAGCACATGTAAGAGATCATTATTATGGAAAAGCAGCTAGTACATTAGAATCGGCATTAATAGATTTATATAACGAATATGAAAGAGTAGCAGCGAAAAAAGGTTAAAGTAAATAAGGATACACCCTGAAATTTATGGATGTATCCTTAACTATTTTTATATTTATTTATTTCATTATAACGTCTTTTTTGTCTATAGCCATACGTAATATCACGCACGAGTTCTTCATTTTCTAATCCTGCACCAATAGCACTGACGATTGTTGCGATAGAAGCAGACGCCCAAGCAACACGCATATAGTTTATGAGTGTCCCACTTATATGGTTATAATCGTGGATCATTGACTCAAAATAATCAATGGGAATAAACAATACACATGCTAGGAAAAAGAGGATAAACAATAATATGAAATAAGCAATAACATCAATTAATAACGTAAATGTTGTTGTTATATTATATAATCTCCGAATGTTCGCTTTGTTTCGATTTGATGGTAACTCCCATAAGTTATGTGCAACGATAATCCAACCCGCTAAACCGAAGATAGCCGCAAACATCATCCCGGTTAAACGATAGATAGAAAAAAATTGTCCTAATTTCCAAATCGTTGGAAAGATAAGAGCAAACGCACCTGTTGTAAAGGCGATTGCAATAACATTTTTAAACGAAGACATAATTTTAAATGGATTGTTAGCAAAAGTCATTCCTAACAGTAACCTCATATACCCAAATAGTTTTGGATAGATGAGAAAACGTACATCAATATTGTTATCGTTTATTGTATCTGCTTTTTCATGTCCACTAGATTGATTACTATTTTTAGCGTAATAATCTTGTTGATCTTCAGCATTATTTACTGTACGATATTCATTTTTTTCAAAGTCGAAATTACTTTTAAAAGTAATATCAGGATTTTCTTGCCGACGAATCGGCATAATCGGGAATTGTCGTTTAAAAAAATGTGTAATTGATTTTTCTTCAACCTTTTCTGTAGCGACAGAATTGTAAAGCTTTGGCGTATCTACAGTATCATGATGGTAAAGCTCACGAAGTAGTTGGATAATTGTTTTTTTAATACGGTTTTCCATCGGAACCCAACCAAATGCAGGGATTGATATTTGTGACACTTTATAATGAAAGCTAATATCAGCTGCGACAACATTATTAAGATAAAAAATTGGTAAATCAGTTAAGCAGATTGCATAATCCCAGTTTTTACCTTGCTTAATATAATTAGCGTTGTAAAGAATATCTTGTGCTGCTTCTGCCGCTCCTGTTAAAGGGTCAACGATACTTTCAATATGCCAATTTACTTTATCATCAATGCATGAAGCTAATTGTTCGGCAAGTTTGGGTGAAATTTGATGAGAAATTTCAGCAGCTCTTTCTGGTGCTGCGATAATGCCGATTGTTATTGGTAAATCACTAGTAATATTTCTCACCTCATTTTAGCCATACTCATAACCTGATTCTTGTTCATCATCTGCTTTTTCATTTTCAATTTCATAAGAACGATTTATTTGTCGATACGAATATGTGATTTGCCTAATCTTATTTTCATCTTCGCTCGTAGCGCCAATCGATCCTGCGAGTGTACCTAATGAAGTGATTAACCATGTAAGTTGAAAATAATAAACTAAAGAAGCATCGTCTTCAAGATCGGTTACTGCTTCAAATAATTCTGCTGGTACGAAAATACTTATTGCAAGGAGAAATAAACTATACAACACAATATAATTAAAAATACTAATAGTTAATAAGGTAGATACAGTAGTATAATTATATAATTTACGTAAACGTACATCTCCTCTGTGCGTAGGTTTTTCCCATAACTGATGCGCAAAAATAAGCCAAGTAACCATACCTAAGATAGCAAAAATCATTAATATTACAAATCTTGGTAAAGAATAAATTGTACTTAATTCCCAAGGAGTAGGAAATAATGTAATATACACTCCAGTTCCAAATGCCAGCATAATAATTTTTTTAAAAGAAATTAAAGCACTCCAAGGTCGATTAGCAAAAGTCATACCAGCTAATATGCGCATGTGGCCGAGCCACTTAGAGTTAATGACGTATTTTACATGAGATTTATCTTCTGTATCTTCTTGCGTGAAATTATCCTTGTCGTCCTCATTAGATTCATTGTTTGCATGTTCTAATTCACTGTAAGTTGCTTTACGTTTTATTGAAGTTGAAACTGTATTTACGTAATCTTGTTCTATAATATTGTTTATATTAGATTTTTCTAAGTCGTTTAAAATATCAGCTATTATATTTTTAATTCGACGTTTCATAGGAAAAGTCCCGAAAGCAGGTATCGAGACAAAAGCGACGTTATGCTCAACATTCAAGTCAGCAACGACGACATGTTTATCGCTGAAGTATGGCAAGTCAGTTAAGCAGATAACATAATCCCAATCGTTTTTCTCCTTTAATTGAATAGATTTATCAATGACTTGTTTAATGTGTTCCGCCGTCCCAACTAGAGGGTCAATGACAATTTGTGTTTTCCATTCAATTGTATCATTTACCGTACGACGTAAAAATTCAGGTAGTTCATCAATGAATTGACTTGTAATGTCAGCAGGCAAATCAGGAGAAGGAATTAATCCTAGTTTGATATTATTCATAAAACCTCTCCTTTATTGCAACGTATTTTCTTATAGATATAAATCAATCGTTGTTTATTGTTCATAGTTAATTTCGTCTTGAATAGAGCCATCTTTCTTTTGGATCTGTAAACCTGTTTGTTTATTTTTTGCGACACTTTTACCGTATTCAATAGCATCCTCTTTGTTATCAAAAACTTTTGCAGGTTTCTTTGCACGTTTTGATTGAACTGCCCATTGATTATCTTCATGAGGAGTAACTATTTCGATATCATCTAATAATTCAGGACGACTATGTTGCTTAGTTGTTCGTTTTGTTGGATCCTCGTTTTTCATGAAATCTTCTCGTTCTGATTTACTCGCATTTTCATACCATTCTTTCGCTTGTTCTGTAGCTATTGGAATCGCTCTATTGTCATCATAACCTTCATCGACGAGTGCATTTGCAATATCGATAGCTTTTTTTCGTATTATTTTATTAAGATTTTTTAATGAACTTGGATAATCTTGCATATTCCATGGCAATGAATTCAACTCCTTAATTGAAATATTATTAAATATATTATTTATGTACCCAAGATGGACAAGTATTAACCTTATTAAACGTTATAATTATGTTACAAAATATAAACGCCGTAATTTTTTAAAAAGCTGTTTAAAGATATTTTGAGTGGGAATGTTATGATTAAGCTGCTTTTCAAAAGTAAAAATTTAAGCAGCAAATATAATGGAGGGTTTAAATAATGAAACCAGCAGTACAAGAATTTAAAGATGACGTGGCACTCATCGAAGAAGTAAAAAGTTTAGCCTCAAAAGGAGTATCGAAGGATACATTGTATGTGATGTCTCACGACGATGACAGAACAGATCGTGTGGCTGATGATGCAGACGCTAATAAAGTAGGATTAAACGAAGTTGGTTTTGAGACGTATGTAAGTAATATATTTAGTAAAAAAGGAGACGAGCTGAGAAACCAATTAAAAGAGCTCGGATTTTCGCAACAAGAAGCGGACAATTACGAGGAAAAGCTCGATCATGGTACGATTTTATTAATTAATACAAATCCTGACGTATAAAATAAATGAAAAAACTTTAAAATAATATTTACAACACATTTTATAAAAAGGCACTGCAAAATGCAGGGCCTTTTTATCATTTCCTAGAGTTAATTAAATAGGTTGAATTGGAGCTGTTTATAAACTAGTAATATATGAATATTACGTAACAAAACGATGACAGCTGTACATATAGCTGTAACATAAGTATGCGGAAAAAAAGCTGTCAATACCATTTACCTTGTAAAAAAGGGAATAGGGGACAAGTTTAACTAATCTAGGGAAAACTTGGTTATAGACAAAGCTATAATTAGCTTGGTTTTCGTTAAATGTGTTTTGGAAACTATCAATTGGAAATCACTGGTTCGTTTATGACAAAAAAGTGATGGTACGATATACGCATCACATTATTTCAGGAGGAATTACAAGATGTTCAAACAATATAGATTCATTGTTGCACTCGTCGTCATTGGTTTATTAGGAGGTGCTTTCACTCAGCAAGTAGATGCTTCAGCAAGTGCAGGAGATGCTAAGCAAGCACCGAAAGCGGAATACAATATAACACAACAGCAAGAAAGTAATCATTGGGAGCGTATATTGCAGAAGTGTTTTGGAAAGTGGCAAACTCAACCACAACAGCAAGATGAAACAGAAACACAATTTGATAGAAACAAAGAACAAGTGAATAACCCAGAACAAAAAGAACAAGCAACACCTGAACCTGAGGTTGAAGAAAAAGAAGAAGAAGTAGAAAAGCCACAAGAACAAACGGATAGCAATTTACATCCATTTGAACAAGAAGTTTATGAGTTAACAAATAAAGAAAGAGAAAAGCTTGGCTTAACTCCATTAAAATTAGATACAGAGTTAAGTGTTGTCTCACGAGATAAATCACAAGATATGTTAAACAAACAATACTTTGCCCATGAAAGTCCTACATATGGTTCGCCATTTGATATGATGCAAGCATATGGTATTGACTATCGTACAGCAGGAGAAAATATTGCTAAAGGTCAGCGTTCTCCGGAAGAAGTTGTAAATGCTTGGATGAACAGCCCAGGCCACCGTGAAAATATTGTCAGCCCAGATTTCACTCACATAGGTGTAGGATATGTGGAACAAGGAAACATTTGGACACAACAATTTATCGGTAAATAAATCGGTAAATAAGGATGAAAAAACAGCAACTATTAAGTTAGTTGCTGTTTTTTTGTGTAAAAATTATGTGAATCAATTTATTTCAATGTAGAGTAGACGGAAACTGTGAAGTAAAAATATATAATTTAGTTTAGTGTTAGGCATTTTGTCGCTCCGGGTCGTTTCTTTCCGTGGGCACGGCCTCAACTTCTGTAGCAACACTACCGTGTTGCTACAGGGATTTTCGGACTCGTGCTGTTCCCACAGGAGTAAAACGACCCTCCGCTCCAAACTGCCGATATAAATAGAAAAGATACCGAATATATCTCTTTTCACATTTAAAAACCATTTGAATTAATATTATCATTTTATTATCAAAGAAAATTAAACGTTAGTATTGTTAATTCTACAAACAAGGAAAAACAGTCACTGAAAAAGTGCTCTTAACCAATAAAACTGTAAACAGCAAATACAAAGCAGTCCGAATATATGGAGACTCCTGCGGGAAGTAAGAGTCTATCAAGACCCCGCAAGGCGTAAGCCTGAGGAGGCTTGATACTCGCCCGCGGAAAGCGGAATATATTCGGACTGCGGTGGTTATACTCTAATTATTTAATATAAATCAAACCTTTTTCAGTCTAATAGAAAGTACAATGTTTTGCATGAAGATAGTTACTTCACAGTCTACGTTTATTCTCTTTTAATACCTTCATTAGATTCAGAAAATAAAATATGCGAAGCACTTAACCGTTGTGTGACTACTATATTTGTGTGGAAGTCATGTCGTATTATGCTATCAGTGGTATTTCACTGTTATTTATTGTACGATTTTAACATGAGTAATTGTGACATATATGGAAGGAATGATAAAAGTATGAATACAAAACGATGGATTGCGATTGCGGTCGTTGTAGTTTTATTAGTAGTTTCGATTGGATTTAAAGTCGTTACGACATTTGCCTCGATTTTATTATCAGATGAATTTAATTTTTCAAAAGGGTACATGGAAGAGAGTGTGATTGTCGATGGTAATTCTCAAGAAAAAATTGCTGTCTTAAATTTGCAAGGAACAATTGCAAATGTGGCACCAGCACCGTTAGCAGGGCAAGTCTATAATCATCCGTTCTTTTTAGATACAATTGATAAAGCGGCAGACGATCCAACTGTAAAAGCAATTTTACTAAATGTGGATTCACCAGGTGGTGGGGTAACTGAAACAGCAGAAATCCACCGAAAAATTGTTGAATTACAAGCAGAATATGATAAACCAATATACGTAACAATGGGTAATATGGCTGCATCTGGTGGATATTACGTTGCCGCACCAGCAGATAAGATTTTTGCGGAAGCATCCACGTTAACAGGTTCAATTGGTGTCATTATGCAAAGCATGAACTTTGCCGGACTTGCTGAAAAATATGGTGTAGAATTTAACACAATAAAAAGTGGTAAACATAAGGATATTATGTCTCCAACACGTGAAATGACAAAAGATGAAGAAGATATTATGCAATCAATGATTGATGAAATGTATGATGAATTTGTTGATGTCATTGTAGATGGAAGAGATTTATCTGAAAAGCATGTACGTGAAGTAGGAGACGGGAGAATCTATACCGGAAAACAAGCAGTAGAAGTTGATTTAGTTGATGAAGTTGGTTCATTTGATGATGCTTTAGGGCAATTACAAGCAGATAATAATTTAGAAAATGCTCAAGTCATTCAATACGATGCTGAATTTAGTTACTGGATGCAAATTTTAATGAGTGCACAGAATATTGTGAGCGGTAAAAGTGATGAATTAAATACAATTATTGAATTAATTAATGAATCAGATCAACCACGTGCGATGTATCTTTATTAATGGAGGTTAGATGATGGATAATAAAAATGATAGGCATCATCGTTTACCTGAAGATGATGAATATAAAGATGAAAATGATATTAACCGCGTAGATGAACAATTAATAGGCGAAGAGCAAACTCATCAAGAAGTGTCACAAGTTTCTAGTTCAGAAACAATCGATCCTGAACAAGAAAAAGAACCTCATAGCCAATTGTTCATTGAATCAGAAAAAGTAGGATTTTGGATGCGTTTTTGGGCGTACTTAATTGATGTCATTGTAGTTTCTAGTATTAATGCGATTGCCTTAAGTCCATTCGCTTTTTTCAGAGATGCGTCATTACTTCAATTTGAATATATTAGTGTAATCGGAATGTTAAGTGCGATTGTTTATTATATGTATTTCTTTTTTATGACGAAGGTTTTTTCACAAACGTTAGGTAAAATGATTTTAGGAATTAAAGTAATTAGCATTGAACAAGAAAATGTTTCATGGGGAGATTTATTTTTCCGTGAAGTAATTGGGCGTCTTATCCATAATATCTTTTTTATTTTAAAACTCCTTTACCTTTTCGTAGCATTTACTGATGAAAAAAAAGGGCTTCATGATATTATTGGTAATACGAGGGTAGTGTATGCTAAATCATAAGGAGTGATACTTGTGTGTGGTCGCTATACTTTGTTAGCAGATGAATTACAAATTCGTAATAGGTTTAGTATCCCGCAACCAATTACATCTTATCAACCGAGTTTTAATATAGCACCAGGACAAGATGTTTTAGCAGTTATTTTCGATGGGAAGAAACGTCGAGCTGGTTATTTAAGATGGGGGTTAATCCCATCTTGGGCAAAAGATGAAAAAATTGGGTATAAGATGATTAATGCTAGAAGTGAAACAGCCGATGAAAAGCCTAGTTTTAGACAGTTAATGGTTCGAAAACGTTGTTTAATCATTGCTGATAGCTTTTATGAATGGCGTCCGTCGGATAAAGAGAAAACACCTGAACGGATTCAGACGCAAAATCATGGGTTGTTTGCTTTTGCAGGACTTTGGGATAAATGGCAAGTAGGAGATGAAGCGATTTTTACTTGTACGATGTTAACGAAAGATTCCAATGAGTTTATGAAAGATATTCATCACCGAATGCCAATTATCTTACCTGAGGAAGCGGAAAGAAGATGGATTGAATCAGCTTTTTCAACTCCGAAAGAAGCGAAACAATTTATTGATTCATTAGAAGATGAATCATTGACGTCTTATACTGTAAGCAATTATGTAAATAGAGCGAAAAACAATGATGCTACGTGCATTGAACCAATTGTATTGTAAAATATTTGAAAGGTGAATGTAGATGATTCGAGTATTGTTCGTTTGTTTAGGAAATATTTGTCGGTCACCAATGGCTGAAGCGATTTTTCGCCATGAAGTTCGCTTACTACAATTAGAAGAGAAGATAACAGTGGATTCTGCCGGAACTGCTGGCTGGCATCAAGGAAAACCGCCGCATGAAGGAACTCGTGATCAATTAGACCGTTATGCTATATCGTATGAAGGTATGCAAGGTCGCCAAGTTAATCAAGATGATTTTACAAATTTTGATTATATTATTGCAATGGATGATTCAAATATGGAAGATTTACAAGCAGAATTTCAGCTGTCTGATAATGTGTATGTTGCTAAATTAATGCATTTTGTTGAAGAACCGAAAGAAATTAATGTACCTGATCCGTATTATACTGGAAACTTTGATTACACATATGAATTAGTGACAGAAGCTTGTGAGCAATTATTAACATTTATTCTGAAAAAACATCATATAGATAAAGGAGAATAACAATGGGGAAAAAAACATTATTATCTAGTATTGTTATAGGAGCAGTAGTTGGAGGTGCAGTTTCTTTATTTAATAAAGAAACGAGACAATACGTTTCAGAGTTAACAGAACGTTCAGCAGACCAAGCAAGTTATTATGTGAAAAATCCAAATGAAGTAATTGGAACACTTAAAGGTACGATTCGAGATGTGACAGAAACGATTGATAGCAATATGGATGGAGCAATCAATACGTTAGATCAAGTAGAAAGCACTTTAGGAAAAGTATTGAAAAAGTAATGCAATAAGAAGGGAAGATGTTATGCGAAAAACAATTAAAACAGGCAAAGAGTTAGTGAATCATATTAATGAAGCAGATGTGATGGGTTTATCTGCACAGCTCGCATACTTCTTTCTTTTGTCTGTATTCCCTTTTTTATTGTTTTTAGTTACATTGCTAGGTTACTTTCCAATTGATGATAGAGCATTTATGGAATTTATCGAAGCTTACTTGCCGAATCAAGTAGTAGCAATGATTGATAGTAATTTGACGAGCATTATGGAAAATCGTAGTGGGAGCCTTTTATCTGTTGGTATTATAGGTACATTATGGTCTGCTTCCAATGGATTTAATGCGATATCTAAATCATTTAATAAAGCATATCGAGTAGAAGAAAATCGTTCCTTTTTATTAAATCGTTTAGTTGCTTTAGGCTTAATGTTAGGTTTACTTTTAATGATTGCCATTGCGTTATTATTGTCAGTTTTCGGTAAATTAATTGGGGAACAATTATTTAGTTTAATTGGATTGAATGATTATTTAAATGCATGGAACATTACACGTTGGATCGCAACATCATTAACTTTTTTCGTTGCTTTATTATTACTATATAAATTAGCTCCAAATGAAAAAGTGCTTTTTAGACACGCAATTTGGGGTGCGATATTTGCTACGATTTTTTGGCAATTGACATCATTAGGATTTTCTTTCTATGTCAATACGTTAGGAAATTATTCAGCAACTTACGGTAGTTTAGGAACAGTTATTATTTTAATGTTTTGGTTTTATTTATTTGGTATTATTATTACTACTGGCGGTGTAATTAATGCCTATATTAAAGAACGTGAACAGAAAATAAACATTTAGAAAAATGAGATGAGCTAAAATGTGCTTATCTCATTTTTTATTATATAAATCAATTTTATCCCTAATTATTTGTATTTTTAATTAGATTGTTTTTATGAAAATGATTAATTCTAATGTAAAACAGTAGAATGTAATAGCACATTAAGGTAGGATATTGCTAAATGGAGATTTAATTCGAGACTTTATCAACATGACAAGGGAGTGACATCTAATGAAAAGGAACCATTATCCGATTGAAAAAATAAGAGAAGCATTTCCTGCGCTACAACGAATTGAAAATGATTATTTTGCTGGATATTTTGACGGGCCTGGTGGTACCCAAATTGCTAAGTCTGTTATAGAAGCGATGAGTAACTATATGAAAAATGGAGTAGCGAATTTAGGTGGACAATCAGCAACATCAAAAGAAACAGAAGAAATCGTTGAGCAAGCAAGAGAAGCTGTAGGTACGTTATTAGGAACAGAGCAAGAAAACATTGTTTTTGGAGCAAACATGACGACATTAACGTTTCAAATTGCACGTGCTTTAGGTTATACATGGGGCGATGACAGAGGAAATATCGTTGTAACAGAGATGGATCACCACGCAAATATTGATCCATGGATTACTGCTGTGGAAGGTTCGAATATTACTGTTAATACAATATGCGTCAATCCAGAAACGAAAACGTTACAAACAGATAATTTAGCTGAACTTATTAATGAAGAAACAAAACTCGTTGCAATCGGACTAGCCTCTAATGCAATTGGCACCATTAATGAAGTTGTTCCAATTATTCGTCGTGCTAAAGAGGTAGGTGCACTTGTTGCATTAGATGGCGTTCATGCGATTCCACATTTTACCGTACAATTTAACGATTTAGGAGCAGATTTCTTATTTTGTTCTGCGTATAAATTTTTCGGACCACATGTTGGAATAGTTGCAGTTAAGCAAGACATTCGTAAAGAATTAACAGCATTTAAATTAGATCCGGCACCAACAGAATCAACGAAAGTCTTAGAAAGAGGAACGATAAACTTTGAAGGCTTAGTAGGAGTAAAAGAAGCTATTCGTTTTATTGCTAGTATTGGTCAAGGGAACTTTTTAAGAGAGCAATTAAATGATGCTTTTAAACGCATTTTTGAATATGAACAATTTTTAGCTAATCGATTACGAGAAGGATTAGAGAAAATTGAGCATATTACCTTGTATCAAGCTGATAAAGATGTATTTAAAACACCAACTGTTGCCTTTAAAGTAGCGGGAATGAACTCAAGAGTCGTTTGTGATTACTTAATGAGAAATTATTCATTACATTTGGAATCAGGGGATTTTTATGCGAAATCATTAATAGAACGATTAGGAGCAGAAGAACAAGGTGGTCTTGTTCGTGCTGGAATAGCACCATACAATACAGAAGAGGAAATAGACCGTTTAATTGAAGCATTACAAAATATTCAACAACATATCGCACAGTAATATAATGGATCTTTACTTTTCCATGCATAAAAGTTATCTATCATGAAAAAACTATCGAAAAGGAGTGACATGATAGATGATAAAGAAATCTAAACTAATTAAAATGGCACTGGTAAGTATTGTAATGATTTTATCTATTTTTTGTAGCTTTACTCATGATATTCAAGCAAAAGAGAAAGAAAAGAAAAAAGAAACAACGATTACTTTACCAAAAAATGTGCTGTCATTAGAAAAGGCAAATACATTTCCTAATGTAACCGAAGATGGAGAGTCCATCGAACCTAGCAAGGAAACGAAAGAAATGTTAGAAACGAACAAAGTAAAAATTGATAATCCAGAAGTGATTAAACTATTAAATGAATCAGCGATTAACCCTTCGCCAGTAGCAATTGGTTATCGAGCGACCATTTTTTTAGGACGCTGGCCGTTAGCGTATGAATCTGAAAAAACGACGATTACAACTGATTATCAAGAAATAAATCAAAATGAATTAAATAATCAAAATGGAGATAGCCATCAAGAATTAAATTATAATCAACGTGAGGAAATGGAAATAAAAGGGGCATTGACGAATAAAATAGAACATGCAGCGACTATCCAACAGATGATGTTGCAATCATCACAACAAAAAACTGAACTTCCTTTAGCTTTTTCTACTGTTTATGGTGCTAATACAAAGTTATCGCATTTTTATAACGTACCAAAAGAAAAGACAGGTATTCTACAAGCGTATGCACCAGCAGTTAGCGAAAAAGGAAAAGTTGTTTTTGGTGAAGTATATATTCAATTAAAAGGTTCTTCAAAAGAATTAGTGATTAAAAATGTAACGAAACAAGGAATAGGAGCTTGGATGCCGATTCAAGATCATGTTACACTACATTTCCAAACGAAATAAAAGTTGAAACGCTGAATTAATTTTCAGTGTTTTTTTGTTTGCAACCGAATTGTTTTATTAACATATATTGATTATGGTACATTAAATAGGAGGAAACCGTTAGTTATAGGGAGACGAGAGAAAATGAAAAGAGTAAACATGATTATCGGCAGTGTGCTTGCATTTTTACTATCAGTAATAGTTTTTATCGGTAACTTTTTTTATCGTGAAAGTGTCCAACGTGGTTCGAAAGTAGAATTACATCGTGAAACAATTATCGGTAATACTGACCAAGACGGTGCAGGTGCCGCACGACTACAACAAGCTTTAGATTGGTATGACGAACAAGAAATTAGTCGTTTGTCATTGTATTCTAATGATGGGTTGTTACTGCAAGCAAATTTTATTGAACATGATGAAGCTTCAAGGAAAGCAGTTATCTTAGTTCACGGTTTTCGTAAGGAAAAAGCAGATATGCGACAATTTGCTAAATTTTATTATGATCAAGGTTACAATGTGTTATTAACAGATTCTCGTGGACATGGCGATAGTGAAGGTGGCTATTATGCCTTCGGTGGTCATGATCGCTATGATATTTTAAATTGGATTCGTGGGTTAATCGTTGAATTTAATATGGAAGAAATTATCTTGCATGGAAATTCAGCAGGAGCTGCGGCTGTTTTAATGACAAGCGGGGAAGCTTTACCTGCACAAGTAAAAGGAATTGTTGCAGATAGTAGTTTTACGACAATGACAGAAGAATTAACCCATCAATTAAAAAATTTATACGGTGTACCCGGTTTTCCGCTAATTCCGATGACAAGTCTCATTACAAAAGTTCGCGCAGGCTATTCTTATCAAGAAGTGTCACCAATTGAACAAGTGAAACGAAATAACCTACCATTATTATTGATTCACGGTGGAGCAGATGATCTTGTCCCAACATGGATGGCAGATGAGATTTATGAAGTAGCTGGTGGCGACACAGATTTATGGATTATTCCTGATGTTGGTCATATTAAAGGGTATGAAACGCAAACTATTGCATATGAAGAAAAATTAAGGGGATTTTTATTAAAAGTGAATATGTAAGTGGAAGTATACAGAACAACGTAAGGAATAATTATTCTATTTCTTATGTTGTTTTTAATTTCTTTATTAATAAAACGCTTTCATTATTCAGAAAATGTACTATAATGAAAATATGAATAGTCATTCATAATATAGGGGGTTGTAAAATGGAGAAAGTTACATTAACAAGTGAGAATGGTATTTCAACGATTATGTTAAATCGACCAGAAAGTTATAATGCCTTAGATTACGAAACATTAACGAAATTAGAGGAACTAATTATTGAAGTAGAAAAAAATGATGACAAAATATTAATGTTAACTGGTGCAGGGAAGGCATTTTGTGCTGGTGGGGATATTAATATGATGACAGAAGTCGCTACAGAAGAGCAATTTGCAGGTATTATGGATACGCTGACAACAATTGCCACAAAGTTATATACGTTACCTAAAATTGTCATTACTGCAGTAAATGGATCAGTAGCAGGCTTAGGATTAAGCATCGCTTTAGCGTCAGATTATATTGTAGCGAACGAGGAAGCGAAGTTAGGTATGTTATTTGCAGGAATTGGTCTTGTTCCTGATGGTGGAGGTCACTTCTTTTTACAAGAACGAATGGGAGCACACAATGCCAAACAATTTATTTGGAATTTAGAACAAGTGAAAGCAGGGCAAGCACAAAAAATGGGCTTAGTCGATGTTGTAACAGATGAAAAAGCAGAAGATGCTGCATTAGAAATGGCGCAAAAAGTTCAAATGTCACCATTCCAAGCAATCATTCGTTCAAAAATGATTTTACACGAAGCTAACCTACCCGTTTTAAAGGAAATTTTAGCTAATGAAAAGGTTGGACAAATTGCTATGTCACAAACAGCCGATCATAAAGAAGGAATTACTGCATTTTTAGAAAAACGATTCCCTATATTTACTGGAAAGTAATTAGGTAAAACGAATTAAGTTAGTATAATGTAGCAAACAACTTCCTAAAAGTGTTACTAAATTAGGGGAAATCTATCTTAAATTAAGAAAAAAGTAATAATTATATTGAATAAGGGCAGATATTCCACCTATATCTAGCATAAACGAGCAAATGTAAGTAATATGATGGATTTTTGATATAGGTATGCTTATATCCTAATATTTTCGATTAAATCACTTCTCAAGCGATTTGAAAACAAAATGAAAAGAATGTAGATTAATAGGGAGTGTCTATGAAAAGAATGTAAATTTGTTAATTACGTTGCTTATTTTTAATAGACTGTCTTAAATTTATTAGAGGTGAGACTTAGTGTCAGTCATAGAAGTTAAAGATTTATCAAAAGTATTTGGAAAGCGTACAAAAGATGCTTTACAACTTTTGGATGAAGGTTATTCAAAAGAAGAAATTCTTAACGAAACTGGTTGTACAGTTGCCGTTAATAAAGCGAATTTTGAAGTTAAAGAAGGCGAGTTCTTTGTTATCATGGGATTGTCGGGAAGTGGAAAATCGACATTAATCCGCTTAATTAATCGTTTAATAGAACCGACAGAAGGGAATATCTTTATAGAAGGAGAAGATATTTCTGATCTAGATAAGAAATCACTCCTTAAAGTTCGTCGTGAAAAACTGAGTATGGTTTTTCAAAGCTTTGCCTTATTCCCACACCGCACGATATTAGAAAATGCGGAATTTGGTTTAGAAATTCAGAATCGCGATAAAGAGGAAAGACGTCAAAAGGCACAAGAAGCGTTAAGTATGGTAGGCTTAGGTGACTACGCTGACCAATATCCAGATCAGCTTTCAGGTGGAATGCAACAACGAGTTGGTATTGCTCGTGCGCTGACAAATGATCCTGAAGTATTGTTAATGGATGAGGCATTTTCAGCACTTGACCCGTTAATTCGTAAAGATATGCAAGATGAAATGGTAGAAATTCAAGCAAAAATGAAGAAAACTATTTTGTTTATTACGCATGATTTAGATGAAGCTTTACGATTAGGTGATCGAATTGCATTAATGAAAGATGGTGCCATTGTACAAATTGGAACACCAGAAGAAATCTTAGTTAATCCTGCAAACGATTATGTTGAGAAATTCGTTGAAGATGTTGATCGTACGAAAGTGTTAACTGCTAGACACGTTATGAAGCGTCCAGAAACTGTCAACATTGACCGTCATGGTCCACGTGTAGCATTAGAAAGAATGCGAGCAGAAGGTATTTCGAGCATTTTAGTAGTAAATAATAAACGTGAATTACAAGGATACGTTATAACTGAAGATGCAGTAGAAGCACGTAATCAAGATGTTCGTGATTTACATGGCATTTTACGTACGGATATCAAACAAGTAACCAAAGATACTCCGATGAATGAAATTTTCCCATTAATCCATAACACCCCAATTCCTATTGCTGTAACAGACAGTGATGATAAACTGATAGGAATTCTAGTCCGCGGTGCAATTATTGCTGGATTAGCAAAAGAAGGGGGCGTGAATGAAGATGCTTAATGCAATGATGTCTCTCATTCCGAAACTTTCTTTTATAAACTTTTTCAGTGATAAGATTCGTATAGCAGAAGGAACAGAATGGTTTACAGACCAAGTAAAAGAGAAGTTTGCCTTTCTATTTGATCCGATTAAAAAGTATTTTGGTAATTTTATGGAGTGGACAGCTGATTCATTAAGTGCTATCCCACCATTAGTTGTTATTATCATTATTGTTATTGCTGCATTTTTAATTACTGGTAAGAGAATTGGACTAGCGATTTTCTCAGCAATAGGGTTATGGTTAATTTATAACCAAGGATTATGGGCACACTTAATGGAAACATTCTCACTAGTACTTATTTCAAGTTTATTAGCAATTATCATTGGGGTACCGGTCGGTATTTTAATGTCGAAAAGTAATATTGCTAGAATTATTATTGAACCAATACTAGACTTTATGCAGACGATGCCAGCTTTCGTTTACTTAATTCCAGCTGTAGCATTCTTAGGTATTGGTATGGTACCGGGAATATTTGCTTCATTAATTTTCGCTACACCACCTACTGTTCGTATGACGAATTTAGGAATAAGACAAGTATCAACGGAATTAGTAGAAGCGGCAGATGCATTTGGTACAACTGGTGCTCAAAAGTTATTTCAAGTAGAATTACCGATGGCAAGAGCAACAATAATGGCAGGAATTAACCAAACGGTTATGTTATCATTATCTATGGTAGTTATTGCTTCGATGATTGGAGCTCCAGGGCTTGGACGAGAAGTGTTATCAGCACTACAACGTTCTCAAGTTGGTACAGGATTTGTTGCAGGAATCGGTATCGTTATTTTAGCAATCATTATTGACCGATTTACGCAAAACATGAACAAAGAGAAAAAGAAAACTAATTAAGTTGGTATCTTTTCAATATGAAAAGTTTCCATATATATTTTTTATAAAAGGGGAGTAATATTTATGTTAGCTAGACTAAAACGTTTAGGTATCATTTCTGGGCTTTCTGCAACGTTGCTATTAGCAGCTTGTGGTGGCGGAACAGATGATGACGCAACTGAGGGCACTGATGATGATTCAGGCGATACAGATGTGAAATATGGTGAAGAAATGGACTACCAGATCACTGGTATTGAACCAGGTGCTGGAGTATTTAAAGCTGCAGAAGACGCAGTAGAAGAATATGATTTAGATGGTTGGGAAGTTCAAGCATCTTCAAGTGGTGCTATGACAACAGAATTAGGTGAAGCATATAAAAATGAAGAGCCAATTGTTGTTACAGGTTGGTCACCACACTGGAAATTCGCTGAATATGATTTAAAATATTTAGATGATCCTGAAGGAGTATTTGGTGATGCAGAAACAATTAACACAATGGTACGTGAAGGTTTAGAAGATGACATGCCTGAAGCATATGAAGTATTAGATAATTTCTTCTGGACTCCAGATGATTTAGAAGAAGTGATGTTAGATATTTCTGAAGGTACTTCACCAACAGAAGCAGCTGAAACATGGGTAGAAGAGAACGAAGATAAAGTTGCTGAGTGGATTGAAGGAGTAGACGAAGTTGACGGAGACGACATTGAGCTTGTTTACGTTGAGTGGGACACAGAAGTTGGTTCTACACACGTTATCGGTAAAGTTTTAGAAGACTTAGGTTATAACGTGAAAGCTACACCTTTAGATAACGCTGTTATGTGGGAAGCTGTAGCAAACGATGAAGCTGACGGTATGGTAGCTGCTTGGTTACCAGGAACTCACGGTGACTTATACGACCAGTATAAAGATGATATCGTTGAACTTGGTCCTAACTTAGAAGGTGCGAAGATTGGTTTAGTAGTACCAGAGTATATGGACATCGATTCAATTGAAGATTTAGATACGAAGTAAGAGATATAAAAAAGAGACTGACTTGTTCAGTCTCTTTTTTTTGCTCTCCCGTCGTTAAAGTTGCTCTCCCGTCGTTAAAGTTGCTCTCCCGTCGTTAAAGTTGCTCTCCCGTCGTTAAAGTTGCTCTCCCGTCGTTAAAGTTGCTCTCCCGTCGTTAAAGTTGCTCTCCCGTCGTT
>JAPFDT010000038.1 GCA_026169815.1 Pseudogracilibacillus sp. | reverse complement strand
TTCGTTAAGCATATTAGGAATGCGCTTTTTTATATAGGAGGCGATATCGCCTCCTATATAAAAAAACAAAACATATAAATATAGAAAAAGTACTTGACTAATCGTAAGAAAGCGGAATATATTCAGACTGCGATGGTTATTTTCTAATTATCGAATATAGATAAATCCTTTTTCAGCTAAGTGAATAATAGAATATTTTTGAGTCACTATCTCTGTCTACTTGTTAAATAAAAAAACACTTAAACATAAAGCAATATTGCTTCATGATTAAGTGTTTAACGTAAGATTAAATTTACTATTATTTATTTAATTTGCGCGTGAAACGTATTTTGCATCTGCTGTACTAATTGCTAATTTATCACCTTGATTGATAAATAATGGTACTTGAACAACAAGACCAGTTTCTAGTGTAGCAGACTTCGTACCACCACTAACAGTATCACCTTTTAATCCTGGCTCAGTTTCTGTTACTTCTAAAGTAACGTTTTTAGGTAAATCTACTCCAATAACTTCTCCATCAAACATAATAATATCTACAGACATGTTTTCAACGATAAAGTTTAATTCATGTTCTAATTGACTCGTTTGTAATTCAATTTGTTCGTATGAAATCATATCCATGAATGCATGTGTATCACCCGATGCGTATAGATATTGCATTTGTTTGTGCTCAATATGCGCACGTTTTACTCTTTCTCCAGCACGAAATGTTTTATCTTGAATATTTCCATTACGTAAGTTTCGTAATTTAGTACGGACAAATGCCGCACCCTTACCTGGTTTTACGTGTTGGAACTCAATAACTTGCCAAATATTATCTTCATATTCAATAGTCGTACCTGTTCTGAAATCATTTACTGAAATCATGTATATTCCTCCCCTAGTCTAACTCTTATTATGTTGAAATTTTATAATACTTTCTTATTATAACGTAATTAATTCTTTTGGCGAATGGGTAATAACTTCATTACCAGTTTCTGTTAGGATAATATCATCTTCAATTCTACAACCACCAACATTTGGAACATATATTCCAGGCTCTACTGTAACTACCATATTCTCTTTTAAAATATCGTCTGAAGTAGATGCCAATCTTGGGTTTTCATGGACTTCTAACCCAATACCATGACCAGTTGAATGTCCAAAATACTCCCCGTAGCCTTGTTCTGTAATATAGTCTCTCGTAAATTGATCAGCTTCTTTACCTGTCATACCTGCTTTAATATTTTTTACGCCTAGTTTTTCTGCTTCTAAAACGATATGATAAATCTTGTTCAATTCTTCACTAATGTCTCCTACTGCTACAGTTCGAGTAATGTCAGAGCAGTATCCCTTATATAAAGCACCAAAATCCATCGTTACTAATTCTCCTGAAGCGATTTCCTTTTCAGATGCTACCCCGTGAGGAAGTGCAGAACGATAACCCGAAGCAACGATAATATCAAAACTTGAAGAAGTTGCCCCTTCTTTTCTCATGAAAAACTCTAACTCAGTTGCAACATCTACTTCTTTTATGCCAGGTTTTATGAAAGTCAAAATATGTTCAAAAGCTTTATCTGCAATTTGTGCAGCTTCGCGTAATATTTGTAATTCATCTTCTGTTTTAATTAAACGTAAAGATTCAATGATGTTTGATACAGGAACAAGTTGTGTGAAAAAATGTTCTTCATATTTTTTATATGTTGCAAAATTAACATCATCTTGTTCGAAACCTAATTTTTCAATATGTAATTGTTTAATTTGCTTTGCTATTTCTTCTATTAATGACTTCTGATGCTGTATAATTGTAAATTGTTGAGCTTCTTCTTTTGCTTGTTCTGTATAGCGAAAATCGGTAATAAATACTGCTGCATCTTTCGTAATTAGAGCAACGCCTGCTGTTCCTGTAAAACCAGTAATATACTTCCGATTAATTGGATTTGTCACTAATAATCCATCTATCGCTTCGTCTTGCATCTTTTGTCGTAGTTTAGTTAACTTCATCTTACCTTTCACCTCTATCATCATTATAACTTGATTCAATATATTGATTTTATCATAGATGAGGTTTTCTTGCTAAATACAATTTAACATGACATATATAATCTTAATTATTGTTCTGTATTTGCTTGTATTAATGCATATTCATAAGATATCGAATAACCGATAAAAACACCATATAATATAAAACTAACAAAATAACTAATGTGGGTTTTTAATAAATAATCTTGTAAGAAATGTTGATCATATAATACAATAGGTAAGACGATATATGTAGTAACTCCAATTATAACGCCAAATAATACGCCTAAATCCCAATGGTTACGAAATTTTCCAACGAAATAATATATAAGGGCAATCCAAATTGAAATAAAACCATAAAAAATAATCCAAATCGGGTATATATACCATTTTGTTGATAAATTAAAATGTTTAAACAACGATTTCCAAGGAGTAAAGATATTTAATTCAATTAAATTAAAATAATGAATTAAACCTAAAAACAGTACAACAAAGACACCTCCAAAAAAGCCTATTATACACGTTCTCCATAAAAATAAGTATTTCATATAATTTGTAGAATACTCCATTTTTGTCGCCTCCTATTAATATGTTTCCCAAAATGGAAAATAATATAGATTGAAAGCTAGTGTAAAGTATAATTATTTAGTAAAATAGAGAAAAGGTTGGTGTTCAGTGTGAAAAAACAAGAGACAACATATGGCGGACAGGCGCTTGTTGAAGGAGTTATGTTCGCAGGTAAAAAAACTTTTGTATCTGCTATTAGAAGAAATGACAATAGTATTGAATATTTTGAGCAAAAACGGGAAGAGTCTAGTATAGCAAGGAATTTTAAAAAGATTCCTTTTATTCGTGGAATCGTTGCACTCATTCAAGCAAGTGCAAATGGTGTGAAACATCTTGACTTTGCATCCGATCGCTACGATGTCGATCCAGCTGATGATGATAAAATAGCACAAGAAAAAGAAACGTCTAAATTAGTAATGTTTTTAGGTATTGGTTTAATTGGCGTTTTATCTTTCATTTTTAGTAAGTTAATATTCACAGTAACACCTGCAATTGTAGCTAATTTCTTTTCATCAATCGTTCCTTCCAAACCTGGTCAAGTATTATTAGAAGGACTTTTTAAATTAGTGTTATTGTTAGGTTATATTTACATTATCTCGTTAACCCCATTAATTAAACGAGTTTTTCAATACCACGGAGCAGAACATAAAGTCATTAATGCATATGAAAATAACTTACCATTAACAATTGAAAATGTGCAAAAACAATCTCGTTTACATTATCGTTGTGGGTCGAGTTTCATGTTGTTTACTGTCATTGTTGGCGTTTTTGTGTATATGTTTGTTGCAACAGATCCTTTATGGTGGAGAGTTGTAAACCGTATTTTATTACTACCTATCGTTATTGGACTATCTTTTGAAGTATTACAAATAACAAATAAAGTTCGTCATATTCCAATTCTTAGAATCTTAGGATACCCTGGTCTTTGGCTACAATTATTAACAACAAAAGAACCTGATGATGAACAAGTTGAAGTTGCCCTACACTCATTTAATCGCGTGCTAGAAAATGATCAAGTTGAAGCATCTAATGAAGAATGTGACATGAGTAATGTTGTTAAAGATAGTAAATTAGTACAATCACAATAAGTAAGGAGGGAATTTAATGAGACGTAATACTACTTCTATTCTCATAGCCTTTATTGCTGGTTTAGCGATTGTTGGTTTCTTTACAATGTTAATTAAAAATCCTGGACGCTTGTTTACAAGTATCTTACTTATGTTAGGAGTAGCCTTTTTAATCTTTTTCGTCATACGAGCTGTTTTAAATCGGGCTAGTCCTGGAAGCGGTAATAGCGGTGAAATGAAAAAGTATCGCCAAGCTGTGAAACGATCTAACGAAAAGTACAGTCCGAAACAAAAAAAGGTTAACAACAAAAAACAAGCTTCAGCGCGAAAAGGAATGAATCGTAAACGTAAAAACGTTCCTTATCTAAAAGTAATCGATGGAAAAAAGTCAGCTAATAGTAAAAATGATCAAGCAAATTAAGTGCTTGATCATTTTTATTTTGGCCATGTTTTTAAAAAATGACTCATTTCGTTGTAACCTATACTGCATAACTGCTGTTTTTCCTCTAAATTAATCGTGTAATCTAATGAATTAAATTGTTTAACTGGAAGAAACACGATATGTTGTTCTTTTGCTTTTGCAATATATCTCGTGTCATGTGCACGCATCATTGTTGAAAATAAAGCTCGAAACATGTCGAGCGATTGATTAATTTTAAGTTGAGGCGCATTTTCTACTGCTTCACTTAATGACAGACCTAATACAGGTCGCTTATCACGATTATGACGCCTAAAAACCCATAAAGGGAAATTACTTAACACACCCCCGTCAACAATATAACTATACGTATCAGCATAATGTAGTTTTTTTGGCATAAAAAAATATGGAAAACCTGCACTCATCCGAACTGCTGTAGCAATTTTAAAATGCTTAGGAGCTATTCCATATACTCTTTGTAAATCATCTGGCAGGATTACTAATTTTCCTAACGAAATATCACTAACAACTATTTTTAACGAATCTTCTTCTATATCTTGAAATGTGTGTACTCCTTTATGAGCTAATAAAGTATCTATCCATTCTTCAAACTTTTCCCCTTTATACAGACCCATCTGTCGATATAAGGAAATCCATTTAATAAATGACATATACTTATTTAATATTGGTGGATCTAATATTTTTTCTACTTGTAGATCAAACAAAATCTCTCGTATTTCATCTATTGAATATTCCGCTGCAAGGAGTGCTGCAAAAATAGCTCCAGCTGAAGTACCGGCTACCCTGTTTATATGAAGATTGCGTTCTTTTACTCTTTCTAAAGCACCGATGAAAGCATAAGCTTTAATTCCACCTCCAGAAAAGACACAATCAATTTGCATCTTACTCCTCCTTCATTAGTACACTTTATATAGTTTATGATGCCACGTAACATATATAACAAAAAAACACCCAATCATAAGCTGGGTGTTTTTTAAACATTATATTAATGTATCAGTCATATTTTATTCTTCTCGTGCTTCATTAATTGCTTTAATTTCTGTTAAACGTTCTACACGTGCTTCATCTTCATTAAAATAATCTACTAAATCCGCAATTCTATCAATCGCATTCCAACTTAAGTGATGTTCAATACCTTCTACATCATCATAAATTTTATCTTCATCTACACCAATGATTTCTAAAAAATCCTCTAACAGATCATGTCTGAAAACTAAACGTTTGCCGACTTTATTCCCTTTTTCAGTTAAAATAAAGCCGCGGTACTTTTCATAATGTACATAATCGTCTTTATCTAGTTTTTGAACCATTTTTGTTACAGAAGATGGGTGGACTTCTAATGCTTCAGCAATATCTGTCACACGCGCATATCCTTTTGTATTTATTAAATTATAAATTTGTTCAATATAATCTTCCATACTAGGAGTAGGTGTTGGCAAATATGTCCCTCTTCTCTTAATGTTTTAGTTAGTGCAACATTTTTTCTTACTCTATCATAACGAATAAAACAAATTAATACAAGTCGCTATCTGATTGTCATTTTATACAGCAAGTTTGTTTACTTAAATATTTCACTTCAATTTCAACTACTCTGTGTGTCATTTTTCGTCTTGATTTATCGTTACTTCCTTCGTCTCATTAATGGTATCAATAAAACGATCTAATGCAGGTGTCACATGATTAGAATCTCGATAAATAAATACAGTTGTAATTTTACTGTACTTTTCTGGTAACTCATAACAATAAATTTGACCTTTTGCTGCATATTGTGCGACTGCTGTATAAGGTACATAAGCAACTCCTAACCCGGAGATAACAGAACCTAACGTTGTTTCTAATGTTCCTAGTTCCATTACTTTCTGTGGAATAACATTGTGATCATATAGCCACTCATTTAATTTTGCACGATAGCCACAGCCATCACTAAATCTAAGTAGAGGTGCTGCTAGTAGTTGTTCTAATGTTTGATCCTGTTTGTTGGATATTAATACTAATGTTTCGTCAAATACATCAATTTCTTTTAAATTCACATCATAACTTGATGTACCTTTTGTTACAAAAGCCCCGTCTAGCTCATAATTTAACACTTTTTCTTTTAATTCTGTTGTAACTCCTGTTGACAAGGTTAAATCAACATTTTTATATTCATTGATAAATGCTGATAAAATAATCGGTAATTTTATAACAGTTTCTACAGAGGCAATATCTAATTTTCCAGTTGGATTTTGTTCATTACTAGCAAATGTTTTCATTTCATTTGCTAAATAAGTAATCTTCTGTGCATAAGGTAGCAGAGCTGCACCTTCGTTAGTAATTGTCATACCTCTTTTATGACGATGAAACAAAATAGTATTTAAATCTTTTTCTAATTTTTGTATTCGTGATGTTACATTTGATTGAACATAATTTAATTTTTGAGCTGCTTTATTCACACTACCTTCTGTAGCTACAGTTTGAAAGATAAGTAAATCTCTTGTGTTCATGTAAATAACCTCCCTTATATCACTCTTAGTGATATCTGTTATCTATTATAATCATTTTACATGATAAAGGTTCTATAGTTAAATAATAAGTAGATGAAGCAATATTATGAACGATTGGAGATATGATGATGAGAAACAGTATATTAGTTGGTGCCATACTCAGTGCGTTTGCTGCGGCATCTTGGGGAGCGATGTTTCCAGTTGCTAACCATGCCTTTCAATACATTAGTCCATTTTACTTTACGATTATTCGTTATTTACCTGTAGCACTTATTTTAGTCGTAATTCTTTATTTTGTTGAAGGAAAAAAAGCATTTAAATTAAATGGTAACGGATTTAAAATATGGGTATATGGAACAATGGGTTTTACCATTTATAATTTATTTATTTTCTGGGGACAAGATTTACTCGGAGATCCAGGTGTTTTACTCGCCTCTATTATGGAAGCATTAGCTCCGGTTATATCAGTATTAATTTTATGGTTTCTTCATAATAATCGACCATATTTATTTACAATACTATCTATACTCGGTGCATTTGTTGGAGTATTATTCGTTGTAACAAATGGTGACTTTTCATTATTATTCGGTTCAGGAAGATTAATCCCGCTTATCATTCTACTTCTAGCAGCAGGTGGCTGGGCAGCTTATACAATTGGTGGGCCTGAGTTCGATGGATGGTCTGTCTTACGATACTCAACATTAAGTTGCTTATATGGTACACTAACAGCTTTAGTTGTTGTTGTTGCAGTCAGTATTATCGGCTGGGTAGAAGTGCCAACATTGCATGAAGTGTACATGGTTCGTTACAATATGCTGTTTATGATTTTTGTTCCTGGATTATTAGCATTAATCTTCTGGAACCAAGGTGTAAAAATCTTAACACCAATTAACACTATTTTATTTATTAATTTCGCACCAGTAACGACAGTTATTATACAAGTAATTCAAGGCTACAAAATTTCATTTTATGAATATTTAGGTGTGTTCATTGTATGTTTAATGATTGTTTTGAATAACTTATATCAGCGTATGATGATTAAACGAACTCAACCCCCTAAACACAAACAAAAGGTACAAAAAAAAGTAAATAATCCAGAAACAGCCTATTAAACTGATATAAAAACCCACAAATTTTGTTTTAACTACAAAATTTGTGGGTTTTTATTGTCTAAATAAATTTGATAGTTCATATTTAATAACTTAAACATGAGCTTTATGGTTGATGATAAATCCGTTTACTTCCATAAGAAAAACACGTATGTTTAAGGAGATGTTATGAGTAACCATTCGTGTTTCTAAGCAGATTTCTCTATTATGGAATTGATTCAAAGTCAATTAAATAATGCCAAAATAAAACTTTTTTCATTTAAAAACGAGGTTGGGACAAAACTGTTTTCATATACGAATATGGATTGATTAAATAATCGTTTCGGAAATATACTTCGCTTTCCGCGGGCGAGCGTTGAGCCGCTTCAGGCTTTGCCTTTTAGTGTCTCAACTTGCTCTTTTCTCCCGCTGGAGTCTACGTATATTTCCTACACTTTATTTCAATTCTAGATTTTCATATACAGAAAATATGGTTTTGTCCCAATCTCGTTTATTTTACGTTAGTAACTTATTAAATTCCACATTTTAATTGTGCGCCACAGCTTGTACATGTGTTACAGCCACCAATTTCTGCAACATGACCTTCACGACAAACTGGACAACGATCACCAATTTCAGATCCAATTGTAACGTTCGTTTTCTCTAATTCATGAATCGTATCAACTAAGACTACTTTTGGTGTTTCTTCGTACGTATCATATTCATCTACTTCATCAAATGTAAGTTGCTCTGCCTCTAATGTTAATACTTGTGAATCACGGCTACCATCTACATAGACAGTTCCACCTTTTGCTCCACCTTTATATAAACGTTGGTACACGCTTTCTACTTGAGATACTGTGTAACCTCTTGGCGCATTTACTGTTTTGGAAATCGAACTATCAATCCAACGCTGAATAACACATTGTGTATCTGCATGTGCTTCAGGTTGTAATTCCATTGCTGTTACAAACCATTCTGGTAAATTGTTTTCATCTGCCTCAGGATGTGCTTGTAAATATTCTTGAACGATATCTGCCTTTACTTCAATAAATCTCCCTAAACGACCACTTCTGTAATAAGAGAATGAGAAGTAAGGTTCTAATCCAGTACTTACTCCGACCATCGTTCCTGTTGAACCAGTCGGTGCTACTGTTAGTAAGTGAGAGTTTCTAATACCATGTTTCACGATACCTTCTTTAATATCGACAGGCATTTGTTTCATATATCCTGTATTAATAAACGCCTCACGTAACTGTTTCGTTTCCTCGTCTGTTTCACCTACTAAGAATGGGAAGCTACCTTTTTCTTTCGCTAGCTCAATTGATGTACGGTATGCTGTCGTTGCAATCGTTTCAAATATTTTATCAACTAGCTCGTTACCTTCTTCAGATCCATATGCTGTTTCAGCATAAATGAGTAAATCATGTAACCCCATTACTCCTAGACCAACACGTCTTTCTCCTAATGCCTGTATTTTGTTTGCTTCTAAAAAGTAAGGTGTTGCATCAATTACGTTATCTTGCATACGTACACCCACTTTTACAGTGTCCATCAGTTTTTCAAAATCAACTGAATTTGTTTCTTTATTAGCCATTTCCGCTAAGTTAATTGCTGCTAAGTTACAAACCGAGTATGGTGCTAATGGTTGCTCCCCACAAGGGTTCGTTGCAACGACTTGTTGACCGTATGCTTTAGCATTAGTCATCTCATTTGCATTATCAATGAAGAAAATACCAGGTTCTGCTGAATATGTCGCACAAATATTAATTAAATCCCATAAGTCTTTTGCACGTACTGTACGATATGTTCTAATATCATAACCTAACTTTTCCCACTGACGAACGTCACCGATTTCATGCCATTTCTCATTGTAAGCGTCCATTTCTTCAGGAGAATAGTTTTCAACGTTTGGAAAGCGTAATTCATATTCTTCATTATTTTCGACAGCTTCCATAAATTCATTCGTTAAACATACTGAAATATTAGCACCTGTTAAAAATTCCGATTGATGAACAGAATACGTCCCACCTGTTCGTAGTTTTTCTTCTGCTTCTTTAATTGCATCTTCTGTAAATCCACCTAAACCAGGCATTGTTTTATAATTGACAATGCTTTGATATAAATCTTTTTCTGTTTCTGTTAAAGGTGTGAAATCTAATTTTTCTTTAGCTAAATGACGAATTTCTTCATCTTCTGTATTTTCGATTAAGTAACGTAAGATGCGTGGATTTTGCATTTTAGAAATAATAAATTCGATAATATCTGGATGCCAATCTGCTAACATAATCATTTGTGCTCCACGTCTTGATCCACCTTGTTCAACTAGGTGCGTTAATTTCGCAATATCATCTAACCAGGAAACAGAACCAGATGATTTACCGTTTACTCCACGAGCAAGTGTATTACGTGGTCTTAATGTCGATCCATTTGTTCCAACACCGCCACCTCGTGACATAATTTCCATTACTTCTTTACGGTGATCGGAAATACCTTCACGTGAATCTTGAATAAAAGGCATCACATAACAGTTGAAATATGTAACGTCTGTTTCAGAACCAGCTCCATATAATACACGTCCTGCTGGTACGAAGTTTAAATTAGCTAGCTCTTCTTTAAATGCTTCATATGATGCTTGTCTTTTTTCTTCCGTTTCCTCTACTGAAGCTAAACCTGTAGCATTTCGTTGAGCGATTTGTTCATAATATATTTCAAGCGGCTTATCAATTGAATCAAGTGCTCTTTGAACAAGTCCTGTTTCAATTTCATTTTCGTCATCTAATACATTAACAAATTCTTCCGCAACTTTAATCGTTGCTATATTTTTATCCCAATCAATCTTTTTCACTGTTCCATAACCGCGAGCCGGAAAGTTTGGATCTGATTTTACAGTTAAGACGACAAAATCTCCGTCCTTTAATGTTTTCTTCTCTGTATCTTTAAACGCATACCGATCTAGCATCACTAATCGTGATACTCCCTCATGTGTAATGTGCATCTCTTCTGTAATTGGATGTACTTGGGGAAATTGTTTAATATCTTCATTTAATACTGATACATTTACCTCTTTATTTAAATCAATTGTTGTTGACACATGCATCGCTCCTAAAAATCAATTATAAATCATGATTGATTCATTACATCTAAGATACACAATTTTATACAAAAAATCAATATGTTGTACTCCGAAAAGTTAAAAATAGCTACATATTGTTTTATTTGCATTTTAGAGATTTTTTTGATAACTTTTCAAACCCGTGTCACGTCAACAATTTACTCACTAAAATTAACTTAGACAATAAATATTTTTATAGCTACTACTAGATATATATTGTAAAATTATTTAACGTTCATTTATTTTTTTTCTACATTACAATTAAATGAAGTGAGAAAACACTGATTGATTGTAAAATAACTTCATTATCTTTATACTATAAATGGTAGATTATATATAAATTTGGGGGATTAACAGATGATATTTTTCATTATTATTATTGTTTTACTAATTGCGTACTATGTTTTTACTCTTTTCCGCCAAAGATCGATGGCTACGTTATTAACACAAGAAGAATTTATCAAAGGCTATCGGAAGGCACAACTAATAGATGTTCGTGAACCTAAAGAGTTTGAAAATGGCTATATTCGTGGTGCAAGAAACATCCCGATGACGCAAATGAAACAAAGTATTAATGCCATGCGTCCAGATAAACCAGTCTATCTATATTGTCAAAACACAACGCGTTCTTTTAGAGCTGCACAGATGTTAAGAAAGCATAATTTTGAAGATGTAAACATTCTTCAAGGTGGCTTTAAAAAATGGACTGGTAAAATAGATTATAAAAAGAAATAAAAGTCATTCCAATAAACCGTGTAAGCAAGGAGAAGTCCCTGCTACACGGTTTATTTTATTGTTTAACTAAATCAATTCATAAAAATCCATTTTTTGTACATACTATTTTTATACTTTAAATTTATTGTTACAAAAGGAATGAATAGTAGATGAACGACATTTCAATATACTATGACAATGCTTTTATCCCTAAATTAGAAAACATGATGGAACATAGCCAACATCATTCTAACTGGGATTTGTTTCAACTAACTTATCAATATAAACATGCAACGCTTGTGAACCATTTTGATGATTTACAAGTGTTACAATATTTACCTGAAATAAAACCTTTAGATTACCAACTTGATGCAGCAAAAACTGTTATTCAAGAAATGAATGGTCGCGCAATATTAGCAGATGAAGTAGGACTCGGAAAAACGATAGAAGCTGGTCTTATATTAAAAGAATACATGATACGTGGATTAGTTAAAAATGCATTAATCTTAGTACCTGCTTCTCTCATTAATCAATGGATTAAAGAATTACAAGAGAAATTTTATATTCCATTAGTCAATTATCGTAAAAATTATAGTTGGGATGATTACCCTTTTTTCATTGCTTCATTAGATCAAGCAAAACGACCAAATCATCGAGAAGAACTAACGAATCTTCACTTTGATATGGTTATTATTGATGAAGCTCATCGTTTAAAAAACTCGCAAACATTGAATTATGATCTCGTTCAATCATTGCAGAAAAAATATTGTTTACTATTAACTGCGACACCAATTCAAAATGATTTACAAGAAATATTTAATTTAGTATCTATTTTAAAACCTGGTTACTTAGGCACTGAAAAATCATTTACAAAAAAATATAACAACAAAAAGCATGAAGCGATTAATAACACATTTCTTAAAAAACTTATTCAAAAAGTTATGGTGCGAAATCGACGTAAAGATACATTGTTAGATGATGTAAAGCGACATGTCCACACTGTTTGGCTCCAATTTTCTGAAGAGGAACACGAGGTTTATCAGAATCTAGAAAATACGTTTCATGGGATAACTTCTTTATCTAAAGTAACTTATTTAAAACAATTATGTTCATCTCGAGAAGCATGTTATCTATCGCTAGAAAAAACAACAAATGACGATATCATTCCACAACAACCAACTTTATTAGATTCAATCGCTTCTTTACCACATCATATTAAAGCGAAAAAGCTCATTGACATGATTGAACAACTCAAAGGAGAAAAAGTGATTGTATTTACTGAATATCGTGCTACACAGTTTTATTTACAATGGTATTTAGCTCAATATGATATTAGTTCAGTTGCGTTTAAAGGTGGTATGAACAAAGGACGTAAAGAATGGATTACTCAGCTGTTTAAACAAGATAAACAAGTGTTAATCGCTACAGAGGCTGGTGGAGAAGGGATTAACTTACAATTTTGTCATCATATTATTAACTATGATTTACCATGGAATCCAATGCGCTTAGAACAACGAATTGGTAGAATCCATCGTTACGGACAAGAAAATCATATTCATATTTATAACTTTGCTATTGAAAAAACAATTGAAGAACATATTGTCACATTACTCTATGATAAATTAGCTATATTTGAAAATGTTATAGGAAAGTTAGACGCTATTTTAGCTCAGTTACAGATCGATAGTATCGAACAAGAAGTAAAACATATGATGGAAGAAACTAATTCCTTAGGTGAATTACGTATTAAATTAAATAATTTTACTTCTGTTATTGACCAAATGAATCAAAGTATTGGTGATGAACATTATGATATATAACAACAAACTAGATATTATTCCCTTCCTACATCGTTTCTTTCAAGCTAAACAATGCCCTATCCTTTTCGTTGATGAGACAAATATACACGTTCAGTTAACGATAGAAATGGATAAAGCATTAATGAATCGTCCCTTTTATTGGCACTATATCGCAGCGACTAATCAATTAGGTGAACCAAAGCAACTATTATTGACGACCAAACAAGTTGAGTCTCCTGAGAAAGAATGGATTCATCACGGTAGTCCGCGTTTAGAGCAAATTTATCAACTTATGTTACAAGAAAATAACGTCGTACAGCTATTTGAAATACAACATACTGATGTGCAAACAATGTTACACCCTTGGCTATTAACAAATTATTGTATTAGTTACCAAGGAAAGCAAAAGAAGGAGTCTTTTTTTTCACTAGGGTTAAATTTAATCAATGGAACCATTGTGCATAACATGATGGAAAGATTAAATCTTATCTCGCTTGACCCTTCTATATCAGCATACTGCTATATTATTTCACCAATTATTAAAATACAAAGTGGCTATAAAAGAATTGAACAAATAATAACAGAGCAAATACAAAAAGAAAATTATAATTGGGCTAAGGAATCCCTTCAGTATATGGAGGAAGAAATTGAAATGGCGAATTACTTTTTTGAAGACAAAACAACTGAAAAATACACGAAAGAAATCACGAGTATAAAACAACGATTTCAGCCAAAGATTTCACACGATGTTATTAATGGTGGTGTCGTTTATTTATCTAATCAATTTTTGCAAAAAACAAATTAATTAGCTATAAACATTCATAATTATACGTGTTTAACTTATGTAACTAAACGGTGTATCAGTAAACTTTATGTTCCTGTTTGAGGTTCTCTTTATTAATTATGAAATTAATGCATTTATTGAAAAAAATAAATGATATACTTAATACATGATTTAAGAATATAGCAATTATGGAATCACTTTCATAGTAGTAGAATCTAATTAAAAACACGAACGTTTAGCTATAATTTTTTGTAATCATACATGTTTAGTTTATGTAACTAAGTGTACTTGAATGGAAGCCGACTGACTTCTCCGGGAAAAGCATGAATCCGAAAACATTTGAAGTTATACCCGCTAAAAACAGGTAGCTGTAATGAAAGTAAATGGAGCTTTCATTAAACTTTTGAAATCCTAAAATGAATGATGAATTTGATTCATATATATTAAAATTAAAGGAGGTCATTACTCCATGAAAAGAATATTGATACAGAGTATTCTTATAGTATCTTTTTTAAGTATAATTGTTAGTTGTCAACAACAAAAAGAAAATTATGAATCAGATGGACCATTTATTGTAGTGACAGATTATATAGGTGGAGAAATTCATGTACTAGATTCTTTTCCGAGTATATATGCTATTGAAACAAGTGGCAAACTTACTCTTTATAGTGAATTAGAAGAAAATGACAAATTAACCATTGATGAGGATGCGCCAACATATGAACTGGATTTGAGTAAGGAAGAAATTGAATATCTTAAAAGATTAATTGAAAAAAACAACTTTTGGAAACTGGATGAACACCTAACTGATGACGAAGTGCTGGATGGTGGTACTCATTATGTCACTGTCCATCTTACCGATGAATCCAAAACAGTTGGTGGCTATAGTCCTGCTGATCCTGCTTTTCGAGAGATTAGTAGTTATGTTTCTAATTTGGTAGACCGTGAGGATTATAAACAATGGCGTGAAGACATGAAAGAACATATTAGAGAGTTAAATCCTGATTTTTAGTATCGTATCAGGATAAATTTACTAATTCAAATTATAACTGAAAATATGATATAAAATAATTAGGATATATATAAATTCTGTTATTTGCTTTATGAATAGTATTATTCGGAGGTGTTCAATGAGAAATATAATTATCACCGTAATATTGGCAGTGTTTTCGTCTTTTTCACTATATGGATGTTCATTATTAGAGAAAAATGATCAATCTAATAGTGAAAATAATGAGAAAAATAGTAAATTAAATAAATACGAAAAGGAAAATTATGTTTCTATTCAAGAATACACTGGGGAAGGTTTTACTTTACGAAATGCAAACAAAAAAATAGACGATATAGTACAAGAAAGTCGTGAAGATATTGTCACAGCTGTAGAATTGTTTTTTGAAAATCAATATAATACCCAAATCAAAGTACATAATATCGTAAGTGCAATAGACGGAGCATCTGTATTTGTTGAGTCAATTGGGGAACCCCATTTTTATACATTTGCCATTGTACCGATTGATGTTAAAAACAATATCATTCATATCTCAAACGTAAGATCAGAGGAAGGTCAAGTTGAGAATGCAATTCAAGGTGGTTTATATGCCATGGCTTATGAAAAAGATTTTAAAAATCTTGATAATATTTTAGAAAATATAGCTGAAGAACATCCAGTTACCGGTACTCCTTTTAAAGTGATCGAACGCGTAAAAGGGAATGGATATACTACTCCTTACTATTTCATTAGCACTTTAGGTGATGTGTTTGATGACTTATTTGAACAGTACATGGAAAATCCTAATATGACAAAAAAAGAATTGAATAATTATTTTACTGAAAATGAATTTGACCCTGATACATTATCCTTTGGAATAGAATTTTATATGGAAGATCAAAAACAAAAACCGAATGAAGAAGTTTACGATGCTATTTTCAAAACAATAGAAGAGGCACCAAACATTCCTAAGGGAGAGTATTATGTCTTTCTAAATGATAATTTCATCGATCGAATTCGTGGAATTGGTAAAAAAGAAAATACAATAGAAAAAACTGTACCTAATGGTATTATTAAAAAATAAATAAAACTGATAATTTTTTTGTATGCTTTAACTGCTTGCCAAATGCTTTTTATTTACAGATTCAGAAAAGCTTTTCAACTATTCTATGTTCACTTCGTCCTCCTTATACGATAACTATTTGTTATATATGAATATTTTAATTTTGAACAAATGCCACTTGAAGCCTAGCTGAAAACATTTATTTTATAAAGGTTCTTCAGATTTTCACTCACCTGTAGAACCATTACGTTCGTTATGTTTTGCTTAATAATCGATTACGTGTAGCAAAAAGAGGAGTATCCCCCCTCGCCTACTGCTTATAAATAAGGATAATAAATACAAGCAAAGTTTGCTAAAATTATAATTTACTAGAAAGTGCTCTTTTTGTCTAGCGCATTTTAAGAATAATAAATATTTTTTTCATAAAATATAAAACGGGAATCCAGTAGGTACTGAATTCCCGTTTTATTATTTAGCTGAGTTTTGTCCCAGCCACTTTCTTTGTTTAATGACCGAATCCTGGAATCATAATAAACTCAGTATACCATGTAAATCCAATCATAAACACTGTTAGATACGCCCCGAACATATACATATACATACGTTCTGATAGCTTCAAATAACTTAATGTTAGGAAAAAAGCCGTTTGAACAAGGAATAATATTGCAGTATTAAACATGTCTCCTACGTAAAACATGATAGCAAAAATAGCAGTCCAAAAGGCAAGCACACGAAACATTCGATCCATGCTTTTTCCCCTCCTTTTATGTAAGCTTATACAATTTCATTATAGACTACTCAAGCAAGAAAGTAAATGAAACATACAGTAAATAATTTTACATCAATCTCTTGGTAAATGTTAACTAATGATGTCGTTCATTTACATTTTGCATAAATAAAAGTATTCTTACATAAGATTATCACATTTAAATGAAAAGCACGAATTATAATAATTGTTTTGTCGCTTATTTTGCTTTCCACAACTTCCACGATAACGGAACTAAACCAAACCAATGATTAACATACACATTTTCTCGATTATTTGTCTCAGGACTATCCTGTTTATCCATACGAGTCACTAATTGCTCCGTTAAAAATTTTAAATAAGCTTGAAATGTCATATCATCACTTCCTTTTCTATATGTATATTATGAGAATATTTAATATTTTTATTCAATTGTATTGCTTTTTAATTTTAAATTATGTATGATATTAACAATCCTAAATTCATGTTTGCCTTTTAAGGAGGTGAGACATTGAATAAAACTACTGCTCAAATCGCGAACAAGCTTTTAGAACACGCCTGCGAGCAACAATCCTCTGATATTCATTTCTATCCCGACCCGATACACGATGAAACAAAAGTATATTATCGCTTACTCGGAAAACGAACCTATATTCAAACAATAACACATTCGCTTTATCAAGTTCTCCTTACTTATTTTAAATTCACTTCCAATATGGATGTTGGAGAATCAAGAAAGCCACAAAATGGAGTACTGTCATTTGAATCAAAACGTCATGACGAATACTCCCTACGTTTATCTACTCTTCCACTAACAACGTTAGAAAGTTTAACGATTCGTATTTTACCACAAAGTAAAACACCCGAATTAGAACAACTATTTTTATTTCCATTACAATTTAATAAAGTTAAAACTTGGATGAAAAAACAATCTGGAATTATTTTATTCACAGGTCCAACCGGATGTGGGAAGTCGACAACAATGTATGCTTTATTAGAAGCTATGTTACAAGAAAACTCATGTCAAGCGATCACATTAGAAGATCCAATAGAGAAAAAGTTAAACGAAGTATTACAAGTAGAAGTAAATGAAAAAGCTGGAGTCTCCTATCAAACAGGTTTGAAAGCTGCTCTTCGTCATGATCCTGACATTTTAATGATTGGAGAAATTAGAGATGAAGCAACAGCACAATTCGCTTTTCAAGCTTCGTTAACAGGACATTTAGTGTTAAGCACATTGCATGCTAAAGATGCGGTAGGTACGATTAACCGGTTAATCGATCTCGGTATAAATCGCAATGATATTGAACAATCCCTTATTGCAGTTGCCGCAATTCAACTATTACCCATATATAAGCATAACGAAAACAAAGAACGAGCTGCTATTATGGAACTTTTAGATGAAGACATTTTAACAGCGATTATTAAAGGAGAGAAAAAAGGTATGGAAAATAATTATCATTCATTTCATCACTTACTAAAGAAGGCATATCTATATGGATTCATTTCGTTTGAAACATATGATGATTTATCGCAAAAGTAAGCTACTTAAAGATGAGGATCAATTATTATTTTTACAACGTTTACACCGTTTATTATTAGATGGATATTCATTAATAGATGCACTAAAAGTGATTAAATGGACTAAAAAATTCATTGAACCAGCACGAATAATAAAAGCTGAAATAATGGACGGAAAATATATTGATGAAGCATTTCAAACAGCTAACTTTCATCAGACGATTGTTGCTTATTTATACTTTGTCCGCTTCAATCATGATTTCACCATAAGTATTGAAAAAGCACTCCGTATTTTTGAACAACGAGTAAGCAATCGTAAGAAACTTACGCAAGTTGTTCGGTACCCTATTATTTTATCTATAATTTTTATCATTCTTCTATTCATTTTAAAAACGAGTATATTACCATCGTTTAATGAATTATTTCAATATAGTAAAGGTTCTTCTTCCTCGATAATGATCACGATGACTGTTATTAACATGCTCGTTACAGCATTCATTATTGTAGTTGTTTTGATCATGATCGCTTTTATAAGTTGGAAATTACATTTACGAAAATTACCTATAGAAGATCAAATAAAATATTATAAAAAGATACCGCTTTTTCGGTCATTTTTACGGATGCAAACATCTTATTATTTTACAACACATATTAGTATGTTTTTGGAAACTGGTATGTCAATGAAAATGATCTTAGAACAGATGTCAATTCAAGACAAGTTACCACTCATCGCTTTTTATGCTAACTTAATGAACAATCAATTACAAAATGGATTTCAATTAGGACATTTAGTTGATAATTTTTATTTCATTGAAAAGCAAATCGCCTATATTTTTGACCAACAACAAAACAATGACACGTTAGAGCAAGATTTACGAGCTTATGGAGAATATGTCATAGAAAATTTAGAGTATAAAACGAAAAAAGGCATGATGCTTATACAACCAATATTTTTTGTCATTTTAGCATGCTTTATCGTCTTTATTTACTTAGCTTTAATGTGGCCAATGTTTCAACTTATTCAAACAGTTTAAAGGAGTCGTTACTATGTTAAAAGAGGAAAATGGATTCACACTAATAGAAATGTTAATCGTGCTTAGTATCATTACTGTGTTAATTATTTTAATCGTTCCAACATTAGCAAGCAAAAGTGGTGAGGTACAAGATACTGGCTGTGAAGCTTTAGTACAAACAGTACAATCTCAGGCTTCAGCTTATCATTTAGAAAAAGCTAAACCACCTGAAAGCATTGACGCTTTAGTATCAGAAAACTTTATTACAGAAGATCAGAAAAGCTGTCGTAATAATGACATACTAGAAATAGTTAACAAAGATGGAAATGCAGTCGTTCAAATAAAACGATGAAAACAAATGAGACTGGCTTTACTCTTATTGAGTTATTACTCGTCGTAACAGTTGTTGTCTCATTATCCATTCTTGTTTTACCATCCATGGTCCGTACAATACAAAATATCGAGACAAAGCAATTTTTCGATAAACTTGATTCAGATGTTTTATATGCACAAAATAGCGCATTAACACAAAGTGATAATAATATTCAAGTTAGATTTTACGACGATCAATACCATATTATTGCTTCAACAAAAGTATTAAAAAGGGAAAATTATCCGAAACATTTAAATTTAAGAAATTCAAAGACTATAATTACTTATAGTTCAACAGGCACAATTAAAAACCCAGGTACATTTGTGATATATGATGATAATACTAATAAAAAACATGAAATAACATTTCCATTCGGTAAAGGAAGATATTATGTTAAAACTATCGAATAAAGGGTTTTCTTTTGTTGAAGTATTAGTCGCAAAAACAATTTTATTATTTATTTTAGCCATTTTTCTCCCGATTTATACAACTATTTCTTATGAACATATTGTATTAAAATCTCGACTATTGATTGTTTCTTCTTTACACGATCATTTACAAACAATGACATTTGGTGAACAAACCGTTAATAACATTACCAATACAATAAATAATAATAAAGTTGAATTTTCATTTAAAGAAGAAGGACGATATATTAAAGGTTGTGCAAATTGGATTAATCAGCAGAATAGAAAGGAAGAAGTTTGTTTATATGGATTGGATAAAGATTAAATCAGGCTTTACATTCCTTGAAATGCTTCTAACTTTAACAATTTTAATCATTATATTACCATTCGCTGCTTTTTTATTACAACATGTACATTACAAAATAGATAATGAACATATTTCTGTACAGCAGTTTTTTACGTTCTTACAACACGATGCACGAAAAGCGAATGAAGTAATTGCCGATAAAAACCGTTTAAGCTTTGTCATGAATGATAATGAAATAGCAACAATTGAACCTTATCAAAACTATATAAGAAGAAGAGTGAATGGAAAAGGACATGAAATTTATTTAAATGACGTAGCCTCATTTACTATTGTATCAGAAAAATATGGTTACCATGTTACAGTCGAAACATCAAAAGGAGATTTATATGAAAAGACAATTATTCCTTATTGACAATGAACAAGGGTTTTATTTACCAATTGTTCTTATTGTAACTACTATTACCTTATCGTTTATATCGATTTTAATTTATACCTACCAAAACGAATTACACATGACTGAAGCAATGATCAACCAAATTGAAGCAGAAACACTTATACAAATGGCAGTAGAAGATTTTACAGAAATGGTTGTTATTGAAGAAACAATGGAAGCTGGAACTATTAGTTTCGACTACCCTAATGGAATAGTGGAAATAAATTATGAACAGTTAGAAGCGGTGAATTGGCAATTAAATTGTACAATAGATTTTGCTACTAAAAGACCACCATTTAAAGCGTCATTTAAAGTTGCTATTTAACTACACACTATCATCATCAGGTAGAGACTAGAAAAAATGTACCATAGTCTCTACCTGATAATTTATTTTTCACTCATTATAAAACTGTCTTGTAAAAGGGTTTAATTGTTTTTCTTCCCCTATTGTGGTTGCTGGTCCATGTCCAGGATAGACAACACAATTATCATCTAACGTATAAAGTTTTGTTACAATACTATTGGCTAATTGTTCAATACTTCCATCTGGTAAGTCAGTTCGTCCAATGCCTCTTTGAAACAAAACATCTCCACTTACAATCACGTTCGCATCTTTAAAAATAAAAGTGACACTTCCTGGTGAATGACCTGGTGTATGAATAACTTCCATAACAAAATCAGCAATATGTAATTCACCTGGTTCTAACAAATGATCAGGCGCCTTCGTTTGATAACCAGCACCATCACCTAAAAAAAGTATCGAACGATTTAATTCTGGGTTTTCTAACCAATCTTTTTCCGCCTCATGTAAATAGACATCTATTTGATACATATTTCTAACGTCCTCTACTGCACCCATATGGTCAAAATGTGCATGTGTAAGCAAGATAGCTTCTGGTGTTATATTATTTGCACTTACGAATTCTTTTATAATATGTGCATCTCCACCTGGGTCAACGATTAAGCATTTATCATTTTTACTTAAAATATAACAGTTCGTACCAAGTGGTCCTAATGGTAATGTTTCAATTTTCATTTTGTTGCCTCCAATAATTATTTTATTTAAATTAAATGAATATGACTCGACAAATTAAGCTCTTTCATATAAAATGTATATTAGTTATGTATAAACATACGATACATATAACGAAGAACATCTTTTTTCATTCTAACATGTACTTAAGGAGGATGTAATTAAAATGGTTTTAGCAATTATTCTATTAGTCGTTGCATTACTATCGGTTGTATCACTTTTCAAACAGCTTAAAATTAAAAATTATTTAGCTATACTATTTGCGGGAGCTTCAGCATTAAGCTTTGGTTTCTTCTCAATTGCAACGATCATCTGTAGCCTAACAGACGTTGGTTTTTGTTCATAAGATACATATTGCAACATAGTAAAAAGACTATCCTCTTGTTTAGAAGATAGTCTTTTTAATTTGTTCCATAACTGAATCAATTTCATGATTCTTTTTAGTATCAAAAAAAACGAACTTTATGTTTAGATGATAGAACCTATTATGAAATTGATTCAATTAATTAATCGACAGAAAAATATTCTTTGTAATAACCTGCTACTCGGTTACTATTATCAATGACAAAAATAAATTCATCTGTTTCATTAATCACATCATATTTTTTTCCTTCAGTTAGCATCGTATCAACTGAATATTTTTTCGCTTTATTTTGCACACAAGTGACTTGCTTAATAACTTTTGGTTCATCCCACGTTAGATGCAGCACATTATCTCCCCTTGTCTATTCTATTATGTTAGTCAAATAAATATCTATATTGTCCGTAACCTTCTTTTTCTAAATCTTCTTTTTCAATAAAATGCATGGCAGCTGAGTTCATACAATATCGTAATCCACCTTTATCAGTAGGTCCATCTTCAAATACATGTCCTAAATGTGAATTAGCATTTTTACTTCTTACTTCTGTCCGAATCATCCCAGCAGTTGTATCTAAATGTTCGGTTACATGTTGTGATACGAGTGGTTTTGTAAAACTTGGCCAACCACAATTTGCATCATATTGATCCTTTGTTGAAAATAATACTTCACCAGATACAATATCAACATATATACCTTCTTTTTCATTATTCCAATACGCATTCTGAAAAGGTCGTTCTGTGCCATCTTCTTGTGTTACATGATATTGTTCTGGTGTAAGACGTTGTTTCAACTCTGCTTTATCATATTGCTTTGTCCAATTATCTTCAATAAACTGTGCTCTACCTGACCCTTTTTTATAGGCTCGATAATGCAATTGATTTCGCTTATAATAATATTGATGTGCCTCTTCCGCTTCATAAAATGTCTCTGCTGCCAAAATTGGCACTACTATTTCTTTCTTAAACTTACCACTATCTTGTAGTTCTTGTTTAGATGATTCTGCAATTTGTTTCTGTTCATCATTATGATAGAAAATTGCAGTTTGGTATGATTCACCGCGATCGTGAAATTGTCCACCAGCATCAGTAGGATCAATTTGTTGCCAATATAATTCTACTAAATCTTTATACGCAACAATTGCTGGATCATATGTTATTTGAACTGCCTCAACGTGTCCTGTTGTGTTGGAGCATACTTCTTCGTATGTCGGATTTTCCGTGTGCCCGCCTGTATAACCTGAGATGACACTTTTAATACCTGGTCTTTCATCAAATGGTTCTACCATACACCAAAAACAACCACCTGCAAATGTTGCCTTCTCTAGTTGTTCACTCATTTATATCCTCCTTCATTTATTTACCTATTTATCCTACCCAATCATTTACTTTTAATGTTTGTATATAATTCATCATATCAATTTTCTTAAATAGATACAAAACAATCGTTCATTTAGTACTGTCACTTTAGATTTATCCTAAAACAAAAATCACTAGCAATAAGAAACTACATCCTTATCTAGCTAGTGATTTTATCATTGGCTTCTCTAGACAACTGTCAAAATTGATTTAAAGGACAGTATTTATACAAGCCAAGCTATTTTTTATCGACTTGATTACTCATAGCTCGCATCATTTGATTGATTTTCTTTTGACTTGGTTTTTGACCCATTTGCATCATTAATGTACGTAACATTTGTTCATTAATTGGAGGGTTCTTTTTTAAATAGTCCATCATATATTTTCTAGCGAAAAAGAAACCAAGTGCAGCTCCTGCTATTAAAGCAATAATTGCGATAAGAATTACCCAAATTGTTGACATGAAACAGCTTCCTCCTTAAAATCATTCCTTTAACAGTATAAACAATTATTGGCAATAAAACAATCTAAATTTATTGTAATAATGATTTTACTTGATTTACAACATTTTCTACAGTGAAACCATATTGTTCAATAACTGTTCCACCTGGGGCAGAAGCTCCAAACATGTCAATACCAATTACTTTACCTGCATCTCCAATATATCGATCCCATCCTAGAGTAGAGGCCATTTCAACTGCTACACGATTTTTAATATCTGCTGGGATTACGTCATTCTTGTAAGATTCGTCTTGTTTTTCAAAGCGATCCCATGAAGGCATACTAACGACACGAACATCTATATTGTCTTCTTTAAGTGCTTGTTGTGCTTCAATTGCTAGGCTCACTTCAGAACCTGTTGCTAAAATAATCGCTTCAGCTTTATGTTCCGCATCACTAATTACATAAGCGCCTCGCTTCACACCTTCATAAGCATTTGCTACCGTATTTTCTAATGTTGGTAAACCTTGACGTGTTAACACTAATGCAGTTGGTTGCTCTGTTGCTTCTAATGATAATCTCCATGCAGCATTCGTTTCATTACCATCTGCTGGACGAACAACAGATAAATTAGGCATAGCTCTTAAAGATGCTAATTGCTCTACAGGTTCGTGTGTTGGTCCATCTTCTCCTACCGCAATTGAATCGTGTGTAAAGACATATGTTACTGGTGCATTCATAATTGCTGATAAACGAATTGCTGGACGTACATAGTCACTGAATACAAAGAACGTTCCGCCATATACTTTTAATCCGCCATGTAATGCCATACCATTTAAAGCTGCACCCATAGCAAATTCACGAACACCAAACCAAATATTTCTTCCTGCTTTATTATCTTTTGTAAAATCTTCGGCTTCTTGCATCATCGTATTATTTGAACTAGCTAAATCAGCACTTCCCCCAAATAAACTTGGAACAGTTTTCGAAATAGCGTTAATCATATCACTTGATGATGCACGAGTTGCTAATGTGTCTTTACCTGCTTCATATGTTGGTAAATCTTGATCCCAGTTTTCAGGTAGTTCATTTGCAATTGCAACTGTTAATTCTTCTGCTAAAGCTGGATACTGTTCTTTATATTGTTCGAATAGTTCATTCCAGTTTGCTTCTTTTTCTGCACCATTTTTCTGAACTTTTTCAGCGAAATCATTATATACTTCTTCTGTTACGTGGAAAGGTTCATGTTCCCACTTGTAATACTCTTTCGTTAAAATTGCTTCATCTTCACCTAGAGGTGCACCATGAGAAGCTGACGAATTTGATTTATTTGGAGACCCGTATCCAATAATTGTTTTTATTTCAATCAATGTTGGTTGAGTCGTATTTGCTTGTCCCGCTTTAATCGCTGCGTTTAGTTCTGCTAGATCATTTCCATCTTCAACACGGATAACTTGCCATCCATATGCTTCAAAACGTTGCTCTGTATTATCTGAAAATGAACGATCAAGATCGCCATCTAGTGAAATATCGTTTGAATCATATAAAACAATTAGTTTATCTAACGCTAAATGACCTGCTAATGAAGCAGCTTCATGTGAAATTCCTTCCATAATATCACCATCACCTACTAGGCTGTATGTGTAATGGTCAACTATTGGAAAATTATCTTTATTATATTTCGCTGCTAAATGTGCTTCAGCCATTGCCATACCTACTGCCATTGAAACACCCTGTCCAAGAGGTCCAGTAGTTGCTTCAACACCATCTGTATCTAATACTTCTGGATGACCTGGTGTTCTTGATTGCCACTGACGGAATGATTTTAAATCGTCAATTGTCACATCATAGCCTGATAAGTGAAGTAAACTATATAATAGCATTGACCCGTGTCCAGCCGACAAAACAAAACGGTCACGGTTAAACCATTTTGAGTGTTTGGGATTATGATTCATAAACTCTGTAAACAATGTATAAGCCATAGGTGCTGCACCCATTGGTAAGCCAGGGTGACCTGAATTAGCCTTCTCGATAGCGTCGATAGATAATGTACGAATTGCATTAATAGATTGTTGTTCAATTGATGTATGCATGAAATCTCCCTTTCAAATTATGTAATGATTAATTATTTTTTATCTTTGTTTTTCAACTGTTTTACTTTATCTGGTGTTACGTCGTTTCCTTCAGGATCTATTACTTTTACCGAAGATAATTGGTTAGTAAACGACTTTCTTATATTTTGTAAATATTCTTCTCTTAAAGCAGTTTGTTCTTTTTTTTCATCTGTACTTAATCCATCTGCTTTTGCTTTTTTTGCGAGGTCATTTATTCGCGATAACTTCTCTTTCGACATCATTTTTATCACCTCATCATTATAAAAGTGGGCATATAAAATTATTATACTACATTTTCAGATAAGAATATAATAAGTTGATTTAAATGACAATGTCCATTCCTAATATTATGCTTTCAAATAAGTTGTTTCAAGTTTTTGTATGCTGAAAGTCAAAAACAGAACTTATGTTTGACTTTGAACCTTAACATGCTACACTTAAAGTAATATTATATAGTGAGGTGTGCTTGATGCAAAAGCTTTCAAAGCGTCAACAAATGATTTATGACTTTATCTGCAATGAAGTTGATTTGAAAGGCTATCCACCTTCAGTTAGAGAAATTGCCAAAGCAGTAGGATTAGCTTCTAGCTCTACTGTACACGGACATTTATCACGAATTGAAAGTAAAGGATACATTAGACGCGATCCAACTAAACCAAGAGCCATTGAAATATTAGATGAATCTTATACAGAAGTATCGAAAGACACTGCCTTATATGTTCCTGTTGTCGGTAAAGTAACTGCTGGTGCGCCAATTACAGCAGTAGAAAACATTGAAGAATATACGCCTATCCCTAGTTCAATTGCACATTCTGATGATCATTTATTCATTTTAGTAATTGAAGGAGATAGTATGATCAATGCCGGCATTCTTGATGGTGATAGCGTCGTTGTTAAACAACAATCAACTGCAGAAAATGGTGATATTGTAGTTGCATTAACTGATGAAGATGAAGCAACGGTTAAACGCTTTTATAAAGAAGCCGATCATATAAGACTTCAACCCGAAAATGATTCAATGGAACCTTTATTATTACAAAATGTTGCCATCTTAGGTAAAGTAGTTAGTTTATCACGTAAAATATCATAAAAAGTAGTAATAAAAACATTGGAGAAATCTTACGTTAAAAAGATTTTTCCAATGTTTTTTTAAATGACTCAATTTCCATCTAAACGTAAAGTTCGAGTTTAAAACGCTAAATATAAGTTATAAAATTGCGTCAGATGTTAATAAACTTTTGTTCTACTAATTGTTTTACCGTTTCACTTATGGCAATTTTAACGTGAGCATAGGTTAAACCACCTTGCATAAAGGCAATATAAGGAGGCTTAATTGGACCATCAATCGATAATTCGATACTAGAACCTTGAATAAACGTACCTGCTGCCATAATAACTTTCTCATCATAACCAGGCATCTCACTAGGATATGGAGCGACATATGAATTGATTGGCGAATTCGCTTGAATCGTTTGGCAAAAAGCAATCATCATCTCTTCGTCCTCAAAAGTCATCGACTGAATAATATCTGTTCTTTCGTCTAAATAATGTGGTGTGGATTTAATATTTAATAATTCCATTAATCTAGCAGTGAATACAGCCCCTTTTAAAGCTTCACCAACGACATGAGGTGCTAGGAAAAAGCCTTGAAACATTTCCTGTAACATGTGCAAGGTTGCCCCTGTCTCTTTCCCTAAACCAGGTGCAGTTAAACGGTTTGCCGCATTATGAATCAGCGCTTCATTTCCAGCAATATAACCACCAGCACGTACTAATCCACCTCCAGGGTTTTTAATAAGTGATCCAGCAATAATGTCTGCTCCAACATGTAAAGGTTCTTCTACTTCAACAAATTCCCCATAACAATTATCTACAAAAATAATTAAATCTTCTCTAATTGATTTTACATAATCGACCATTTCCTTTATTTCAGCGATAGTAAATGAAGGACGATCTTCATACCCTTTCGACCGTTGAATACCAATTACTTTTGTCTCTGGTTTAATCGCTTGTTTAATTCCTGGAAAATCAACGCTATTGTCGTTTGTCAAAGCAACTTCATCATATGTTACTTGTAATTCTTTTAATGATCCAGCTTCATTTCCGCGTTTACCAATTACTTCTTCTAAAGTATCGTATGGACTTCCTGTAATGTATAGAAGTTCATCGCCTGGACGTAATAAAGAGAATAAGGCTGTTGAAATAGCATGGGTACCTGAAACAATTTGGGGTCTTACAAGTGCATCTTCGCCCCCAAACACTTTTGCATAAACTGCTTCTAGTACATCTCTTCCACTATCATCATAGCCATAGCCGTCTGTTGAGCTAAAATGGTGGTCACCTACATGCTCTTCTTTAAATGCATCTAACATACGTCGTTGGTTATATTCCACCATCTTGTTAATTTCAATATATTTTGCTTCACTATCTTTTTCTGCTCGGTTTATTAATGTGTCTATCATAGTTAATTACTTACTCCTTTATTCTACTTAGTAACGGATGATCTGGTGCAATATATCCTTCTATATCATATTGATTCGTTGTTTCATTATACGCTTTTTCTACAATAATCGATTGCATTTCAAATTGGTGGATCGTTCTACCTTCATGCGCTTCTAATGAAACAAAATAATGTTCCCATTCCTCTTTTAACACTTGTTCCATTCTTTGTAATAATACCTCTTGATCTGCTTCCTTATACGCACTTATTACAATGTTTGGATGTAAACTTGGGAAAAACTCGTCTTCAAGTAAATCGGCTTTATTATATACTGTTAAAATTGGTAACTTATCTGCATCTAATTCTTTTAAAATATTTAAAACTGTTTCTTGTTGTTGTAAATATCCTTCGTTTGATGCATCAACAACATGTAGTAACAGGTCTGCTTCTGCCACTTCTTCTAATGTTGATTTAAACGAGGCTATTAATGAAGTTGGTAATTCCTGTAAAAACCCAACTGTATCAGTTAATAAACATTCAAATCCTGATGGTAAGTTAACTTTCCGAGTTAATGGATCTAATGTCGCAAACAATAAATCTTCTTCTAAAGCGGATTCATCTGTGAGACGGTTAAAAATAGTCGATTTACCAGCATTCGTATAACCAATAATAGCAATTTGATATACTTGATTTAGTTTTCTTCGTTTACGATATTGCTCTCTTTGTTTCACAACGTCTTTCAAGCGACGTTTTATATCATCTATTCTTCTTCTAATATGACGTTGATCTGATTCAAGTTTCGTTTCACCAGGTCCTCTAGTACCAATTCCTCCACCTAAACGGGATAAGACGAGTCCCATACCGTGTAAACGTGGTAACATATATTCTAATTGAGCTAACTCTACTTGGAGTTGCCCTTCCTTTGTTTTTGCTCGTGCAGCAAAAATATCTAAAATTAGCTGACTTCGATCAATGACACGCACTTCAAAATGATCGTTTAAGTTCCGTAATTGCGCAGGAGATAATTCATCATTCGCAATGACTAAATCAATATCATGTTGTTCTATAAGTAAACGAATTTCATCTACTTTTCCTTCACCTACATAAGTTACTGGATGAATTTGCATTCTATTTTGTGTCACAATTTCAATTACATCTCCGCCCGCTGTATGACTAAGTGATTCTAATTCTTCAACAGATGTTGTGAAATGATGATCTGTCGTTCTAGCTTTTTTAACTGCTACAATTAATACTTTTTCTTTAGTCATGCTTGCATCATCCTTTTTTATATTAGCATCTCCTATTATCATAGCAAATAAATAGTATCTTGCATTATCATGAGATTTTTAATCTTTTTCCATTATTTTCGAGTAACATTCGTTTAAGATAATTCAATATCATCTCGAATAAGCTGTTTTATTGTTACTGGCGTTATATCATCAGAGGTTAATAATCGCATCGCTTGTTTCCGTATTGATTTTTCAATGATATTACGTACATAACGTGCGTTTGAAAAATGTATCTTATTTTGATAGAGAATTTGCTGCAAATGATTGCTTATTTCTTTTTCTGCTCCAACAGTTAATTCATATTCTTTTTCCTCAGCCATTTTTCTAGCTATTTGCATTAATTCATTTATCGTATAATCTTTAAAGGAAATATGATGAGCAAATCGTGAACGCAATCCAGGATTTAAATATAAAAAACGTTCCATTTCCTCTGGGTAACCAGCAAGGATTAATACAAAATCTTCATAATAATCTTCCATTTGTTTTACAATCGTATCAATCGCTTCCCTGCCAAAGTCTTTATGTCCTCCACGCCCTAGAGAATAAGCTTCATCAATAAACAATACGCCACCTTGTGCTTTTTGGATTAAGCTCCGGGTTTTTTGTGCGGTTTGACCAATATATTCTCCAACAATATCAGCTCTTTCCGCTTCAATAAAATGCCCTTTAGATAATACATTTAACTCAAATAAAACTTGAGCTACTTGACGCGCTATTGTTGTTTTTCCCGTACCTGGATTCCCTCTAAACATCATATGAAGCACTTGTTTATTTTTTTTCATACCATATTGTTCACGTTCATCATTTACATGTTTCAATGCATAAATTTCTTTCATCATCGATTTTATATGTTCTAATCCGATGAAATCAGAAAATGCAGTGTCTATATATCGTAATTTCTTGTGGTTCATTACTTCATTACTAGTGATAATAGATTGATTACGTTGCTGTTCATGTAAAACAATATTAATTTTTCCACTATGTTGTTGTACCATTTCCATATTCATACCGATCACGCTCCTTGCATTCGTAGTATACGCAGTCGGTAAATTATTGTGATAAATGCCCAATAAAAAAGCAGTTAACTATTTATTTGAATCAATTTCATAATAGAATACATTATGAAATTGATTCACTTGTTAACTACTTTCAGCAAAAATTACTTTCCTTCTTTTGGTTCTAAATCTACATTTTTTGAAGGGGAAAATGTAGAAATTGCATGTTTATAAATTAATTGTTGTTTTCCTTCTGTTTCTAACAAAATCGTAAAGTTATCGAAACCTTTTAATACACCTCTTAGCTGAAAGCCATTTGTAAGAAATACAGTTACGACAATATGTTCTTTACGAAGCTGATTTAAATAATGATCTTGTATGTTCACTTGTTGAGCCATTTTTTCTCCTCCTTATTTATTTCTATCTCTTTTATAAAGAAGACGTAGATAGTACAACTCATTTTATCATACATCTACAGCTACTTTTAATTTTAAAATAACATTACGTTAATTGAATGTTATTGTGAGATCATTCATAATCTCTTCTACTATGGTATCATACTTTTTCTCACTTAGATTATACCATTGAATGTTCATTTTATTTTTAAACCATGTATATTGACGCTTTGCATAACGACGTGAGTTACGCTTTAACAGACTAACAGCTGTTTCTAAATCTGTTTCGCCTTTTAAATACGGAATAATCTCCTTGTATCCTATCGCTTTCATTGCTTGGGTATGTTCATAGTTTTGCTCATATAAATAAGTAACTTCTTCAATTAATCCATGCTCTATCATTTGATCGACCCGTTGATTAATTTGATTATACAATTGCTCTCGGTCCATTTCTAAACCAATTAGAACATGTTCATATATTGGTGTATGTTGCTGTTTAGCATGTCGTTCTGACATCGTTTTACCAGTTGTATAGTATGTTTCTAATGCGCGGATAAGCCTGCGCTTATTATTTGGATGAATCGCTGCCGCTTGGGTAGGATCAAGTTGTTTTAATTCATTATATAATACTAAGTTACCTTCTGCTTCCATGCGTTTTTCTAACTCTTTAGTAAGCGTTTCATCCCGCTTCTGTTCAGAAAATATATAATCGTATAAAACTGCTTGAATATATAAACCACTGCCACCTACTAGAAGTGGTATATTATCAGTATTATTAATTTGATTAATTTTTTGTTGCACCATTCTTTGGTATTCGGCTACTGAAAAAGCTTCATCTGGGTGTAAAATATCTAACATATGGTGTGGAATGTTTTCTTTTTCTTGCTCTGTTACTTTTCCAGTTCCAATATCCATACCTTTATACACTTGCATAGAGTCACCACTAATGACTTCTGTGTTTAATCTTTTTGCTAAATCAATACTTAATTTCGTTTTTCCTACTGCAGTTGGACCAACTATTATAATAACTTTCTCCACATTTATCCCCTACATATTATCTATTTCAAATATTGTTTACACTCATAACGTATATGCAATAATGTTTTTTCCAGTGTCGTTATAGTTTGTACAATGACACGGTGTACATAATCTTTTTCACTAGCCTTTAGTAATCCATTTACTTCTTGTAAAATCAGACTTGCATCTGCTTTTAATTGATTTAACATTTCTATTGTTTCATCATCTGCAGTTGCCTCTTGTAATGTCGTTTCTTTTACGTATTTTTCCATTGTTGCAAAAGGTTGTCCATCCATGAGTAGAATAAGTTCTGCTACTTCATCGACATGTTGTTTAACCTGACATGAATACTGTTCAAACCACCCTTTTAAAGCGATAGCTTGCTCCCCTTTTACATACCAATTATAACGATGAAACTTAATATAAAGAACAAAAAGATTAGCTAGTAAACGATTCAATTGTAAAATACGGTCTTCTTTATCCATAAGTCACCTCAAAAATAGATTTATGTCTATTTTTGACTTGCTTACCTAAATTATACAATATTATTGAATCCTTTTAAACATCTTTTCAATATCGTAGTTTGATAAGTGAACAATAACAGGTCTGCCGTGTGGGCATGTAAATGGATCATTCGTTTGTCTTAAATCTTCTAATAAGCGAACCATATCATCCTCGGTGACATAATGATTTGCTTTTATCGATTTTTTACATGACATTAAAATAGCTACTTCTTCACGAATTTGTCCAACATTAATTGAACCTTCTTGAATGATTTGCTCGACCATGTCACGAATAATCATTTCTTCTTCACCGCTTGGAAACCAATTAGGATGAGCTCTTACTGCATACGTATTATCACCAAATGGTTCAAGAAATAACCCAGCTTCTTGTAATTCTTGCTTATGTTGTTCAATAAATAGCAACTCTTCTGTCGTAAACTCAAACATTAACGGTAAAAGTAAATGTTGCACATCATTTTGCACTTGCCCTAATTTCACTTTGTAATATTCATACTTTATCCGCTCTTGTGCAGCATGTTGATCAATCATATAAAAGCCTAATTCATTTTGCGCTAAAATGTACGTACCGTGTAATTGACCTATTGGATATAATGGTGGCACTCTAGACTCAACATCATTAGTTTGTACAGACTCCTCTTGATGCCACACGTTTGGAGTTGCTTGCTCACTTACTTCTTGATTTATCGCAACACTTTCTGGTTCACGTACTGTTTCAGTAATAGTCTCTTGCTTTTCAAATGGTTCAATAAACAGATTGCTGTTTTCTTGTTTATTTTCTTCTCTCTTTTCCTCTTGTTGCTCCTGCTTAAACGTGAAAGTATCTTGTACAGGTTTAGGACGATCCATACGTTCTTTAAATGCAGCATGTGGAATCAAATTAATTTGTTTAAAAGTATCGCGTATTGTTTGTTCAATTAAAGCAATTAATTCTTTTTCTTTACTAAATCTTACTTCTAATTTAGTCGGATGCACATTGACATCAATTAAAATTGGATCAAGTGTAATTGATAGAACTACAATTGGATAACGATGGATCATTAATAAAGTATCATAAGCTCTTACAATTGCATGTGTGAGGGCTGGACTTTTAATATATCTACCATTCACAATAAGTGTAATAAAATTACGGTTTGCTCTCGTTTGACTCGGCTTTGCAACAAACCCTTCAATGTGAAAATCTAATGATGATGCTTCAATTGGCAACATACTTTGTGCTATTTGCATACCATAAATTTGTCGAATAACTTGTAATCGATTGTCATTACCAGGCGTCATAAAAATTTGTTTACCATTATGAATGATTTCAAAACGAATAGCTGGGTGAGCTAATGCATATCGATTAATTAAATCTGTTATATGCCCTAACTCAGTATGAATGGTTTTCATATATTTTAATCGAGCCGGCGTATTATAAAATAATTCCCTAACAGTTATTTCTGTACCTTGTCTTGCAGGGCTCTTGCTTTCTTCTACAATCTTACCCGCTTCTAAAGATAACTTTGTTCCTGCTTCATTACCTATTGATGTCATAATCGTTAACTTACTAACTGCTGCAATACTCGCTAATGCTTCGCCGCGAAATCCTAATGAATGTATATGAAATAAATCTGCATCATACTTTATTTTACTCGTTGCATGACGTAAAAAAGCTCGTTTACAATCTTCATAAACCATCCCTTCACCATTATCGGTCACTTTAATTTCCGTTAATCCCGCTTCCGTTAATTCTACTTTAATAGAAGTACTATTGGCATCGATACTATTTTCGAGCAACTCTTTTACTACAGATGCAGGACGTTCAACGACTTCACCAGCAGCAATTTTATTCGCTAATATATCTGGTAGTTGGTGAATTTTTACCATAGTCATCCCTTTCTTATTGCTTTATTTTTTTCTGTAATTGATATAATTCATTCATCGCATCAAGTGGCGTCATTTCTAATAAATTTAATTCACTTAATGCTTGAATAATTGCATTTTCTCCTTTTGTAGATGGCTTACTTTGTGTTACTTGTTCTTGGAAAAAAGATAATTGAGCTTGTTCCGTTTCATTTTCCTCTTGTACTTCTTTATGTTCTATATGATTTTTATTATGATTCGTCTCTAAATCTTGTAAAATCTTAGTAGCACGTTCAATTAAACTGTGAGGCATTTCTGCTAATTTTGCTACTTGAATACCATAACTTTCATTTGCGCGCCCTTCTGATACTTTGTGTAAAAAGACGATTTTATCATCGTATTCTTCTGCACGCACATAAATATTTTTTAAGTGGGATAATTCATCTTCGAGTTCTGTTAATTCATGGTAATGTGTCGAAAATAATGTTTTTGCACGAACATGGTCATGAATGTGTTCAATAATTGCGTGTGCTAACGCCATACCATCATACGTACTCGTTCCTCTACCGATTTCGTCTAATAATATCAAACTGTTTTCTGTCGCATTCGTTAAGGCATGATTTGCTTCCATCATTTCGACCATAAAGGTACTTTGTCCACTAACTAAGTCATCCGCTGCTCCAATACGTGTAAATATATGATCAAAGATTGTTAATTCCGCTTGTTCGGCCGGTACAAAACAGCCAATTTGTCCCATAATAATCGTGAGAGCTAATTGACGCATATATGTACTTTTACCAGACATGTTTGGCCCAGTAATAAGTAAAATAAACTCCTCTTCATGTAAAATAATATCATTTGGAACAAACGTGCCATCTGTCATTACTTTTTCAATGACTGGATGTCGACTGTTAGTAATCTTAAGTTCTGTTTCAGTAAATGACGGACGGTGGTAATCATTTTGTTCACTCACTTGAGCAAAGGATTGCAACACGTCAATTTGACTAATTGTTTGTGCGATATACTGTACATCTGCTATTTGCTCTTTTAATTGTTCACGAATATCCACAAATATCTCGTATTCTAAATCAACACTTTTCTCCTGTGCCTCTAAAATTAATGCTTCTTTTTCTTTTAGTTCAGGAGTAATATAACGTTCTGCGTTTGTTAATGTTTGTTTCCGTTCATAACGGCCTTCTGGAATTAAATGTTTATTTGCGTGTGTAATTTCAATATAATAGCCAAAAACACGATTAAAACCTATTTTTAACGAGCGAATATTCGTAATTTCTTTTTCTTGTTGTTCTAATTCCATAATCCACTTTTTGCCATTCAAAAGTGCATTACGATATTCATCTAATTGCTCGTTAAATCCAGTTTTAATAATATTACCTTCTTTAATCGATATTGGCGGCTCATCTTGGATGCTCGTCTCTAACAATTCAACTAACGCTTCTGGATAGACTAATTGTTCATTTATCGCATTAATTTGTAGGTTGTTACATTTCTCTAGTAATGATTTCACATGTGGAATTTGTTGTAATGATTGTTTTAATTGAATTAAATCACGGGCATTGACATTTCCAAATGAAATTCTACCAGCTAATCTTTCTAAGTCATAAACAGATTTTAATGCTTCACGTAAAGACTCTCTTTCCATAAAAGCTTGCTGAAATGCCTCGACGACATCTAACCGTTTATTTATTTGCACCTTATCCATTAACGGTCGTTCAATCCATTGCTTCAACGTTCGCGCACCCATTGCGGTAACTGTTTCATCTAATACCCATAATAACGAACCATGTTTCCCTTTTTTCATCATTGATTCCGTTAATTCAAGGTTGCGTTTCGAATACATATCTAATGATAAATAATGTTGCAGCGTAATCACTTGTGGCTTTTGCAAATGATGTAGCGACCTTTTTTGTGTATGTTCAATATAGTTTAACATTCGGCTAAAACTATGTAAAAAGCGCTCATCAGGAAGTTCATCATATAAATGTCTAAACTCTCCAATGAATTTCACTTCGTCTTCATATGAAAATACTACTTGTAAATGATCTTGTAACTTATTTTTATAACCGTCTTCTAGGTGCGAACTAATAACAAGTTCTTTAATATTTTGTTTCGCTAATTCATGTATAACTAAAGAAAAATCATCTTCGATTAAAATTAATTGTGATTCACCAGTAGATAATTCATGATATACGATCACATAAGACGTTTCAGCAAAAACAGATAGACTAGCAATATAGTTATGTTCATTTTCTTGTAACATAGAAGATTCCATGACAGTTCCTGGTGTAACCATTTGCACGACCTCACGTTTAACTACACCTTTTGCATGCTTAGGATCTTCTACTTGTTCACATATTGCTACTTTATAACCTCTATCTACTAATGTTTTTATATATCCTTCTGCAGAATGATGAGGTACACCACACATTGGAATAGGCTCTTTCTGACCTGAATCCCTTTTAGTTAGGGTAATTTCTAATTCTTGTGCCGCTTTAATAGCATCCTCATAAAATAATTCATAAAAATCTCCTAAACGAAAGAACAGAAACGCATCTTTATGTTCTGCTTTTATTCGTAAATATTGTTGCATCATTGGTGTCTGATTTGACATATTGTAATCCTCCAAAAATCGTATCATACTACAGTTATTATAACATAGAACTATTAGGAGAAGATATATAGTAATGTTTTAAGTCGCAACCTCAGAATAAAACATATATAATTTAATTAATGAAAATGGTATCATGCTATTATAAACGTAAGAAAGTATCTGAGGAGACTATGATATGAAATTAACTTTTTTAGGAACGGGAGCTGGCATTCCATCAAAGGAACGTAATGTTTCCGCCATTGTACTAAATACAGCGAATGCCAATAACGAACTATGGCTTTTTGATTGCGGCGAAGCGACACAACACCAAATATTACATACAAGTTTAAAACCTCGAAAAATTAACAAAATATTTATTACCCATTTACACGGTGATCATATTTTTGGATTACCAGGTTTAATTAGTAGTCGCTCGTTTTTAGGTGGAGATGATACATTAACTATTTACGGCCCTTTAGGGATAAAACAATTTGTTGAGACAAGTTTACAAGTAACAGATACTCATCTAGCTTATCCTATTGAATTTGTTGAAATTACAGAGGCAACATCTATATTTGAAGACGATCAATTTGTTGTAGATGTTGAATTGTTAGACCATGGTGTTTTTTCACTAGCATATCGTGTAACGGAAAAAGATAAACTCGGAGAATTACACGTGCAAAAACTAAAAGACTTGGGCATCAAACCTGGTCCGATTTACAGAGAAATTAAAGACAATGAACAAACAACACTAGAGGATGGCACTATTTTATATCGTAAAGATTTTTTAGGTGCCGATAAAAAAGGAAAAAAGCTAGCTATATTCGGTGATACGAAATATGTCCCACAGCAAGCATCATTCATTCAAGATGTAGACGTAGTTGTTCACGAAGCTACTTTTTCCGCTGATAAAGAAGATCTTGCTTATAAATATAATCATAGTACGACGAAACAAGCTGCATTATTAGCTAAAGATGCAAATGTAGGTGCACTAATTTTAACTCACATTTCATCCCGTTATCAAAAAGGAGATGAAGCGGTTCTTCTCGAAGAAGCACAAACTATTTTTCCAAACACATTTATTGCTCATGATTTTTATGAATACAATATTAAATGATAGTAGTAATTGACTCAATTATAATGTTTAAAGAAACGATAATTAGTGAATAGGATAATGATGATAACGGAAAAATAAAAGGAGTTTTTTTAGATGAATAAATTAATCAATGAACAAAAAACCTTTTTCTATAGTGGAGCAACTAAACCTTATTCATTCAGAAAAGAACAATTACAAACTTTAAAAGCAATGTTAAAACGGTATGAAGCGGAAATATATGAAGTATTACGTGCTGATTTAAATAAATCTAAACACGAAACGCTAACAACAGAACTCGGCATTCTTTATACCGAAATCGACTTTACCTTAAAACATTTAAAATCATGGATGAAAACACAAAAAGTACCTACTCCATTTACACATACAGGAACGACAAATGAAATTATGTATGAACCATATGGAACAGTACTCGTTATTGCACCATGGAACTATCCTATCCAACTTGCAATCGCCCCTATTATTGGAGCAATCGCAGCTGGAAATACAGTCGTTTTAAAACCTTCCGAACATGCGATTCACACATCTAAACTACTCTATAAAATGTTTCAAGAAACGTTTGATTCACAATTTATTACAGTAGTGGAAGGTGGCGTGGATGTTAATCAACAGTTGTTAAATGAACGATTTGATTATATCTTTTTCACAGGGAGTACAAATGTCGGTAAAATTGTTATGGAAAAAGCTAGTCAATATTTAACACCTGTAACATTAGAGCTTGGTGGTAAAAGCCCAGCGATTGTTGACAAAGATTGTAATATTAAACTTACGGCTAAGCGGCTCGTCTGGGGGAAATTCACGAATGCAGGCCAAACTTGTGTTGCTCCAGATTATGTATATGCTCATGTCGATATATATCCAAAGTTAATTAAAGAAATGAAAAAACAAATAAGAAAATTATATGGTAATAAGCCACTTGAAAATAAAGACTATGTAAAAATTGTTAATTACCAACATTTCAAGCGACTAGAAAAGTTACTAGAAACAGGAACTATTATTACAGGAGGAGAAGTGAACGAACAAGATTTAAAAATTGCTCCTACTTTAATTGAAGATATTACTTGGTATGATCCGATTATGGAAGATGAAATATTTGGTCCATTACTTCCACTTATGTCTTTCAAACAAATAGACGATGTGATTAAACAAATACAAAACTACGAAAAACCACTTGCGCTTTATTATTTTGGTTCTTCTAATAAAAATCAAGAAATAATTCTAAATTCATTATCATTTGGTGGTGGTTGTATGAATGATACCCTTTACCATTTAGCAAATCCTCATCTACCATTTGGAGGAGTAGGCTCAAGTGGAATGGGAGCTTACCATGGACATGCTAGTTTTGAGACATTCTCACATGCAAAGAGCATTTTAACACAATCAACAACCTTTGATATACCTATTCGTTATCCTGGAGGAAAATTAGCATTTAAAATTGCCGAGAAGTTATTTAAATAAATAGAAGTTTATCTGTTTAAATATTAAAAGTAGATAACAAGGTACAAATGTATATTGTTATCTACTTATTCATTTTGTGGATCAGTATGAGGTTTTTTATAATCATCTAAAAAATCTTTTTGAAAACTTGTTCGATACATCTTTTCGTCAGTTTCTGTTTGATCATTACTTTGTTCTTTTGGCTGAATGAAAACGTCTGAGCCATATTTCTTTTCCATCAATTGAATTGCCTCTGTCATAGAAGCACGTTTTTCTTCTGCTTCATACGTAAATAAATTAAGTTGTTCGATAATTTCACTTTTTTCCAATAAATCTTGTACTGTAATCCCTAATAATCGTACAGGTTCTGATGTCCAATGTTCTTTAAAAAGCTCATTGATAACAGTTAAAACAGATGACTTTTCATCAATAAAGTAATTTAATTTTCTACTTCTTGTAACGGTTCGACGATCTGCATAACGAATCATTAATTGGACTGTCATTCCTTTTAATTCTCTACGTTGTAACCTTTCTTCAACACGACCCGCTAAATAATCAAATGTTGTTGTAATAACTGCCATATCTGTTGTATCTTCTCGTAATGTTCGCGAATTACCTATGCTTTTAAATTCATTAACTGAATCAGGATCAACTTCTCTACTATCAATCCCATTAGCTCGATTTACTAAACGTTCTCCGTTAATCCCTAATACATGTGTTACTGTATAGACGTCAGCTTGTGCTAAGTCTTTAATTGTATGGATGTCAATATTCTTAAGTTTTTCAGCTGTTTTCTCACCTATACCATACATCTCATCAACTGCTAATGGCCAAAGTTTTTCTGGTAAATCTCGAATCCGTAATATAGTAATACCTAATGGTTTCTTAAAATCTGAAGCCGTTTTAGCTAAAAATTTGTTTGGTCCAATTCCAATACTGCATGGTATGTTTAATTCTTGCAATAACCGTTGTTGCATTTCATTTGCTAATTCTACCGGATGTATTGGGTGATCGGTCACATCAATGTATCCCTCATCTATCGAAACAGGTTCAATGATTGGAGCAATATCAGCTAATGTTTTAAATATTTTAGCTGACATTGCTCGATATTTAGTAAAGTCTGGTCGAATGACGATAAGGTTAGGACATAATCTTCTTGCTTGCCATAATGGCATCGTTGTCTTTACCCCTTTTGCTCTTGCTTCATAACTACTTGTAACGATGATACCTTTACGTTCTTCAGGATTTCCAGCAATTGCAACAGGTTTACCTTTTAATTTTGGATTATGTGCTATTTCTACTGAAGCATAAAAGCTATTCATATCAATATGAAAGATTACTTTCGCTTTTTTCACCATCATTACATCTTCCTTTTCTATCTTCTACCTTTAGCGAGCAATATCCAGCACAAATTATTGTTTATTCACATTCATAATAATTTGTAAAACTAATTTTGTTAAGTTGTATAAATGGTTTTGATGAATTTTTTCTTCTGTTGTATGAATATGCTCATAACCGACTGAAAGATTGACAGTTGGAATACCATGCCCGTTAAATATATTAGCATCACTTCCGCCACCGCTTTTTAAAAGTTCACATGGTAATTGTAGTGTGTGTGCAGCTTGTTGTGCAACTTGTACAACTTTATCTGTTGCATCGTGACTAAATCCAGGATACATTGTTTTGATCGTTATTTCTGCTGTAGCACCATACTCATTTGCAGTACGCTCAAATGCTTGTTGCATGTTTGTTAATTGTTTGGTTAAAGCTTCTTCGTGTAAAGAACGTGCTTCTGCTACTATTTCAACTGTATCACAAACAACGTTCGTTTGTGATGCTTTTCCACCTTTGAAATAACCTATATTTGCCGTTGTTGCTTCATCAATTCTTCCTAAAGGCATGTTTGCTACGGCATTTGCTGCTACCGTAATTGCCGATACCCCTTTTTCAGGTGCAACTCCAGCGTGTGCTGACTTTCCAATAATAGTTGTTTTTATATGAGCTTGGTATGGAGCTTCTACAACGATATTTCCAACATCGCCGTCACTATCTAATGCATAACCGTATTCGGAAGTTAATAATGACGTATCGATTGCTTTTGCTCCAACTAATCCAGATTCTTCTCCAACTGTAATAACAAATTGCAGATCACTATGTTCTATTTTTTCTTCTTTTAATACGCGAATTGCTTCTAAAATAACGGCAATTCCTGCTTTATCATCTGCTCCTAATATAGTTGTTCCATCAGAAATAATATAATCATCTTCAATACTCGGCTTAATATTATTTCCTGGTGTTACAGTGTCCATGTGAGCGGTAAAATAAATTTTATCTGCTTCTTTATTTGTTCCTTGTAAATTACAAATTAAATTGTTCGCACCATGACCAGTAATAGATTTTGCGTTATCTTCTATTACTTCTACACCTAATTGTTGAAATTTATCTATTAAAACTTGTGCTATGTTTGCTTCATCTTTTGTTTCTGAATTAACTTGAATTAATTCTAAAAATTCATTAACGAGACGTTCTTCATTAAGTTTAATCAATCTGCCCATTCCTTTCCTTTTTTGTTTCATTTATAAAACAGAATAAAAAGGACGAACAAAACTCACATCTCATCTAGTAAGTTTTGTGTCCTTTTCATCAATTCCTGCATACAATATTATAGAGGAATATTTCCGTGTTTTTTCTTCGGTCTTTCCTCATGTTTAGTATATAACATTTCTAACGCTTGAGCTAATGATTTTCTCGTATCCCGTGGATCGATAACATCATCAATCATACCACGACCAGCTGCAACATACGGGTTAGCAAACTTCTCTTTATATTCATCAATTTTATTTTGACGTGTTTGTTCTGGATTATCACTTTCAGCAATTTCACGAGCAAAAATTATGTTTGCCGCCCCCTCTGGCCCCATTACCGCAACTTCAGAGTTCGGCCAAGCATATACTAAATCGGCACCAATTGATTTACTGTTTAATGCCACATAAGCTCCACCAAATGCTTTACGGACAATGACTGTAATTTTAGGAACTGTCGCTTCAGAGTAAGCATATAAAATTTTCGCACCGTGTCGAATGATTCCACCGTGTTCTTGTTTGATACCAGGGAAGAACCCTGTTACATCTTCAAATGTAATGATTGGGACGTTAAACGAGTCACAGAAGCGAATAAAACGTGCTGCCTTATCACTTGAATCAATATCAATTCCACCAGCCATATAGCGCGGCTGATTACAGACTAGTCCTACAGGTTGTCCTTTAATTCTCGCAAATCCAACGACGATGTTTTTAGCGAAATCTTTATGGATTTCAAAAAAGCTATCATCATCTACTACTTCATTTACAACATTTTTAATATCATAAGGACGTGTTGTATCATAAGGAACAATCTCTAATAATTCCGAATTATAATCATCATCTTCTTTTGGTTGATAATCCGCAATTGGTGGCATATCTTGATTGCTATTTGGTAAGTAAGATAAGACAGATTTCACCATATCTAACGCTTCTTCTTCCGTCTTAGCACTCATATGAGCGTTACCACTTTTCGTGTTGTGAACTTTTGCTCCACCTAAATCTTCTGCTGAAATCTTTTCACCAGTTACTGTTTCAATTACTTTTGGTCCCGTAATAAACATTTTTGATGTTTGTTCCACCATAATGATAACGTCTGTAATCGCTGGGGAATATACTGCTCCACCTGCACTTGGTCCCATAATAACTGAGATTTGAGGGATTACTCCAGAATAAATTGAGTTACGGTAGAAGATTTGTCCATATCCATCTAGAGAACCGACACCTTCTTGGATTCTCGCTCCACCAGAATCGTTAAGGCCAATAAAAGGCACACCACTTTTAGCTGCTAAATCCATGACATTAGCAATTTTTTTTGCGTGCATTTCACCTAGGGCACCACCGAATACAGTAAAGTCTTGTGAAAATAAGTAAACTGGTCGTCCATTAATTTTACCATATCCTGTTACGACACCTTCGCCGTGAGCTTCTACTTTATCCATACCAAAGTCAGTCGTACGGTGTTCCATGAAAGGGTTTAATTCAACAAATGATTCATCATCTAATAAATGATTAATTCTATCTCTTGCAGTTAGTTTACCTCGTTCATATTGTTTTTGGATTCGTTCATCTCCACCACCGAGCTCAACTTGTCTTCTTTTATCGTAAAGTTCATCAATTTTATCAAAGATTTCCATTTAAATCCCCTTCCCATTTGAATGTTGGCATAATTCAAATAAAACACCATTTGTTGATTTCGGATGTAAAAAAGCTATTTGTGCATTATCTGCACCTTGTTTTGGTTGTTCATTAATTAAACGAATACCATTTTCCTGTAAATCGTTGAGTCGTTCATCGATATTGTCTACTTCCAATGCAATATGATGAATACCTTCCCCTTTTTTCTCTAAAAAACTATGTATTGCTGATTTTTCTGACAACGGTTCTAATAATTCAATTCTAGATTCACCAATTTTAATAAATGCTACTTTTACTTGTTCACTTTCTACTTCTTCCATTTTTTCAAGTGTCATACCTAATAAATCTGTATAAAAAGGAATAGACGCTTCTAGATCACGGACTGCTATACCAATATGCGCAATTTTTTTAGGAGTCTCTTCAAATCCCATTAATATATCCCCCATTCTAATCCAAAAATCATATACTTGTTCATTTTATCATTTAAAGGTAAAATACATAATAGATATTGCGTTAAAGGGGGATTTACCGTGTCGAAAAATCATAAATCAGCGCCAAAAAGAAAATCTAAACGCGAACGAAGAATAAAGTTTTTTGTTTATGTAATGGTTATTGCCATGATTTTATCGTTATTCACTGCAGGATTAAGTGGACTCGCTTTACTATAATGTAATGTAGCAGAAGATGGATAACATTACGTTTTTTCCATCTTCTTTTTTTTCGTCCATCTTGTTCTTGGACTTTTCACATCTGATTTTTTATATTGATATTTTAGTTTCAAATATTCTTCTAGTTCATGTAACAATTGATATAAACTAGCTCTCGTTTCAAATTCTTCTTGTGTTTTCGGTAACTCTTTTTTCTTAAAACCTTCTTTTAATTCTCGTAACTCATACAAATAAATAATCGCTGTATTACCTGGATGAACTGCATCACATAACTTTTCAAAATATACGGCAATTTCCTCAGACACATTATCCTTTTCCGGTAAACGAGTAACTAAAGGTAGCATTTGTTTTAAAATATCAAACTGTTTTTTGCGCATTTGAAAATAATTATAAAAAGAATGCTGGTCCCGTAACATATGATTTTCTCGGTCGCGTTCTACAAGTTCATCTGCTTCTTCTAATATGTTGCTTACAGTAGAAATTTCTTTTCCATCCCAATCCATATTTTCTTCCCGGATATAAAGGGTTATTTCTTTTAAAATAATTTGAAAATTATCTTCAAGTTGTTGTTGTAACGTTTTTAATTCTTTGTCTAAACTCGGCATATATAAATTTACTAACAAGCCAACCCCTATTCCAATAATGATTAGCAGTAATTGGTCATAAATAAAACTTAATTTAATCGAATCAAAAGCATATAAATTTAAAGTGATTACTGTACTAGTCATAATACCTTTTTCAATTTTCAACAAAACAGCTGTCGGAATAAATACTGCTAAAAGCGCAGCAAGTGTATAAGGGTTATAACCTAACAACTCAAAGAAGATAATGGAAAAAACAATGGCTAATAAACATGCAAAAAAGCGGTGTACAGCACTTTCTACTGATCTCTTTCGGGATGGTTGGATACATAATATGGTTAAAATACCAGCAGATACAACGTTTGATACACCGAATAATTGTGCAATTGAAATTGCTATTGGTGTTCCTAGTGCTGTTTTAATAGTTCTGTAACCTATTTTCACGTTGTAATCTCCTTTAAATTCTATTCTAACTAAGTATTATATTTTATGTAAAAAATAAGACTGTCTATCATATCGGGACAGTCTTATTACTTACATATTAATTATAGCTCTTCACAATGTTCATCGAAGATAGTCTGTAATTTATTAATAACTTCGATTGGTGTTGCACCTTCAATTTCATGACGCTCTAACATCGTAACGATTTTACCATCTTTTAAAAATGCCATAGATGGTGACGATGGTGGATAACCTTCAAAAAATGTTCTCGCTTGCTCAGTCGCTTCACGATCTTGTCCAGCAAACACTGTCACTAAATGATCTGGGCGTTTATCATAATGAATTGCGTTAGCCGCTGCTGGTCTTGCTACTCCTCCAGCACAGCCGCAAACTGAATTTACTAATACTAATGTTGTACCTTCTCGATTTAAAGCATCATCCACTTGTTCTGGATCGAGTAACTCTTCGTACCCAGCTTCACGCATATCGCCTCGTGCAACGTTAACTACGTCTGTCATAAAGTTATCAAAGCTCATATATGGTACATCTCCTTCTTAATCAATGTATCTTACAATCTCAGTTTATCAATTTTAGAAAATAATATCAATTTTATCGTTTGAACCAGTTTCAAATTCATTTTAGACTAAGCTTGCTGTTTCATCGATACTTTCTACCAGTTCTTTTATTCGTGCTAAAAAGCGACCACATATTAAGCCGTCTAAAATACGATGGTCTAAAGATAAGGACAAGTTAACGATGTCACGTGCAGCAAACATGTCATTAATGATAACTGGACGTTTTACGATCGATTCTACTTGTAAAATAGCTGCTTGAGGATGATTGATAATTCCCATTGAAGCTATCGAACCAAAAGTGCCTGTATTGTTCACAGTAAAGGTTCCACCTTCCATATCTTCAGGTAATAATTGATTATTTCTTGCTTTATACGCTAATTGTGTAATTTCCTTCGCTATTCCTTGCACACTTTTATCATCTACATGTTTAATAACTGGTACAAATAATTCATTTTCGTTCGCTACTGCTATGGAAATATGAATATCTTGATGGTGAATAATCTTATCATGTTGCCACGTACTATTTATTTCAGGAAATTCTCGCAACGCTTTTGCTACAGCATGAATGAAAAAAGCAAAATACGTTAAAGAATAGCCTTCTCTTTCTCTAAATGTGTCTTTAATATTGTTACGATAAGTAACTAATCCAGTTACATCAGCTTCTACTGTCATCCAAGCATGCGGAATTTCTTGTTTTGACTTTGTTACATTTGCGGCGATTGCTTTTCGAACGCCTGTAACTGGAATTTCTATATGGCCATTTTTCACCTTTGGTTGCTTCATTGCAGATGATGCTGCTTGATTTTCACTTGAGATAGCTTTATTTTGTTTATCTGGTTGTTCAATTAAGGTTCTAATATCTTTCCGAGTAATTCTACCGCCTAATCCACTGCCAGATATAGTCGTTAAATCAATATTATGTTCAGATGCAAGTTTTAAAACAGCTGGTGAATAACGATTCTTCATGGAATGATCAGTTGAATCAGCCACGTCTACTTCTGAATTCTTTTCTAATTGTTGTTCGTTATTTTCTACTGTTTCAACTACTTCATCATCATTTTCTTCTGTTTCTATATAGCCAATCAATTCATGTACTGCAATTACTTCACCTTCTTGTGCAGTAATTTCTGAAATGGTACCAGTAAAGGAAGCTGGTATTTCTGCATTGACCTTATCTGTCATTACTTCTGCAAGCGGATCATACTTTTGTACATGATCTCCTTCTTTAACTAACCAAGATGTGATCGTACCTTCTGTCACACTTTCTCCTAATTTTGGCATTAATATTTTTTCTTTTGCCATAATTTCCTGACCTCCTTTCCGATACTTATTATTTTAAAAATGAGCTAACTGCCTTGCTTCATGTTCAATTTTCTCTTTTGTTATTAAAAATTCTTTTTCTAATACGTGCGCATATGGCATCGAAGGCGCGTCTGGTGCAGCTAATCGTTTAACAGGTGCATCTAGTTCAAATAAACAATGTTCAGCAATAATCGCCGCAACTTCTCCAATTACACTACCTTCTTTATTATCTTCCGTGACGAGCAATACTTTCCCTGTTTTATTCGCCGCTTCAATAATTGCTTCTTGATCTAATGGATAAACTGTTCTTAAATCCAAAACATGTACATCAATATTTTCTTCTGCTAGTGATTCTGCTGCCTGTAAACTATGATGTACACATAATCCATACGTAATAATCGTAATATCTTCTCCTGTACGTTTAACATCAGCTTTACCTATCGGGACGACATAGTCTTCCTCTGGTAAAGTTTCTTTTAGAAGACGATAAGCACGTTTATGTTCAAAATATAAAACAGGATCATTATCACGAATCGCCGCTTTTAAAAGTCCTTTAGCGTCGTAAGGAGTAGATGGAATGACAACTTTTAATCCTGGTTGATTACTAAACATTGCCTCTAAGGATTGGGAATGGTATAAAGCTCCATTTACCCCGCCGCCATAAGGTGCGCGAATTGTAATCGGACAGTTCCAATCATTATTCGATCGATATCTAATTTTTGCCGCTTCAGAAACAATTTGGTTTACAGCAGGCAAAATAAAGTCAGCAAATTGAATTTCAGCAATCGGTCTCATCCCATACATGGCTGCCCCTATTCCAACTCCAACAATGCCCGATTCTGCCAAGGGAGCATCAATTACACGATCAGAACCAAAAGTATCATACAATCCTTCTGTCGCTCGAAAGACACCACCTTTTGCACCGACATCTTCACCAATTATAAATACATCTTCATCTCTTTCCATTTCTTCATACATAGCAGTTTTAATTGCTTCAATATAAGATAGTTCAGTCATTGATGATCCCTCCTTATACTTCATATACATAATCTGTAATAGTACGAACATCAGCATAAGAAGCCTTTTCAGCATACGTCGTTGCTTCATTTACTTCATTCATGATCTCATTTTGTAAATCTGCTTTTATTGTTTCATTTAGTAGGCCAACTTCTTCTAAATAATTGGCAAATGTCACTAAACAATCATTTGCATGTGCTTCCTTCAACTCTTCTACTGTACGATATAATTGATCATTATCATCACTCGAATGAGCTGATAACCGCTCTGTCACAGCTTCAATTAATGTTGGCCCCTCATCATTAATCGCTCGTTCTCTCGCTTTTTTCACAGCTTGATAAACATCTAAAGGATCATTACCATCAACAATAATGCCAGGCATACCATAAGAACTTGCTCTTACTGCAATATTTTCACTTGCTACTTGTTTTTCAAACGGTACAGAAATAGCAAATTTATTATTTTGAACGAACGTAATAACTGGTAATTGATGAACACCTGCAAAGTTTAATCCTTCGTGAAAATCACCTTGATTAGTAGATCCATCACCTAATGTCACAAGCGTAACAAAAGGATCTTGTTTAATTCTTGAAGCTAAGGCAAAACCTACTGCGTGTGGAACTTGCGTAGATACAGGAGATGAGCCTGTTATAATGTTATTCTTCTTTTGCCCATAGTGGCCTGGCATTTGCCTCCCAGCTGAATTAGGGTCTTCTTCTTTTGCGAAAGCTAATAACATCAATTCTTTTGTCGTCATACCAAAATGTAATACGACAGCCATGTCCCGATAATAAGGTGCGACATAATCTACTTTAGTATCTAATGCAAAAGCTGCACCAATTTGAGCCGCTTCTTGCCCTTTACCTGATACAAGAAATGGGATTTGACCTGAGCGATTCAATAGCAACATTCTTTCATCAATTTTTCTAGTTAATAACATCGTCCGATACATTGCTAACACATCGTCGTCCGTTAAACCTAATGATGTATGTTTATTTTTTTTCATCATATTTCACTCCTTAACCATGTATTTCCAATCCATCAACTGCTAAAGCTGACTCAAAAAGACCTTCTGATAATGATGGATGCGGATGAATGGTTTGCGAAATTTCCCAAGCTGTTGCATCTAACATTTTTGCTAAACTTGCTTCTGAAATCAACTCAGTTGCGTGGGAGCCAACTATATGAATCCCTAGTATATCTTCTGTTTTTTCATCAATAATTATTTTATTAAAACCTGATGGATTTCCGTTAATGTGTGCTTTCCCAATTCCTTGAAAAGGAAAACTACCAATTTTTACTTTATAGCCTAATTCAACCGCTTTTTCTTCTGTTAAGCCGACACTAGCTACTTCAGGATGGGAATAAACACAAATTGGAACATGCATTGTGTCTAATGGCTTTGGTTTCGCATTCGCCATATGTTCAACAGCAATCACACCTTCTGCGGAAGCGACATGCGCTAATTGCATTCCTCCGATACAGTCACCAATTGCATATATATGATTTTCTTTCGTTTGACATGTATCATTCGTTTGAATCACACCATTTTCCATTTCAATCGACGTATTTTGTAATCCTAATTCTGCTATATTCGCTTCTCGCCCTACAGCCAGTAACATTTTATCAGCAAGAAAGTCTACTACTCGATCCTTTGTTTTAGCCTGTAGATGTACTTGTTCATTTTTCACCTCTACAGAACCGATATCTAATTGTGCATTTGTAAAAATCTGAACCCCACGTGCCTCTAATTGCTTTTGCACTTCTTTACTTACATCTCTATCAGTTTCGCCTAAAATAGTAGCGTTACTTTCTATAACAGAGACCTCTACACCTAAATCTTGTAATAATGACGCCCATTCAATACCGATTGCTCCTGCACCTACAATCACGATCGATTCAGGTAAAGATTCTAGTTGCAAAGCATGGTGAGCATGCATAATAAACTCACCATCTACTGTTAAGTTCGGTAAATTAGATGGTGTAGAACCTGTTGCAATTAATACAAATTTATTAGTTAACGTCGTGTTCTCTTTTCCATCATCATATTCAACAGAAACAGTACCAGGCATCGGAGAAAAAATACTTGAACCTAATATTCTCCCTGTACCTTTATATATATCAACCTTTGCTTGATTTAGTAGATTTGTTACACCTTGAAATAATGTATTAACTACTTTCTCTTTTCTTTCTTGTGCTTTATTTAAATTTATTTGCATATCTTGTATTTCTAAACCAAACTCACTTGCATGATGATATTGGCGATACATTTCTGCTGTCTTTAAAAGTGCTTTAGATGGTATGCATCCTTCATGTAAACAAGTTCCCCCAAGTTTATCTTTCTCAACTAGAGCAACAGACATACCTAATTGAGTAGCCCTTATTGCAGCTACATATCCGCCTATACCTCCACCAAGTACAACGAGGTCATATTCTTTTGTCATACTGTTATACTCCCTCCATTTGCACGATATATTATTATATATGTTATTACGTCAATGTTGTATTCGCTTACATAGCTGCATTTATAACCAACCATACTTTAATTTATCACATATACAACTATTTTAATAGATGACATTTGTAACTATGCTTGTCTTAGCCTTTTTATAAAAGTATATGTGAATCAATTTCATCATTCGTATTTAGTAGCTTAAACACGAACTTTACGTTTGATGATAGCATCGTTTCCTTTCACTACAGCCGGCTGCTTTTTAGCGGGCATGGCTTGAGCCTCATACTTTTCCCGCAGGAGTCAGCCGGTTTTCTTAAGTAAACTCAGTTATCATTTAAAAACACGAACGTTCTCCTTTTTTCAATATAATCGTTCGTGTTTCAAACAAATTATCCTATTATTTTATTTATGAAATTGATTCATGCGAGATGAGTTTTTACGATAATAAAATATTCAAAAAAACTCATCGCAACATACACTACTTTATCGTCAATTATGATAGGATATGACGATTATTCTTTAAAAATTGTTGACTAGATTTTTGAATCGATGCCATTCTTTGTTCTGCCATTTTATCTGCCGCTAAATAAGTGGGGATATTTTGTTCCTCCGCTACACGATATACATTTAATAATATATCGTAAATTGCTTCTACTTTTTTAAATACACGATCACGATTATAACCTTGTAACTCATCTGAGACGTTAATAACTCCACCAGAATTTATGACATAATCAGGCGCATAAACGATACCTTTTTCATCTAAAATATCACCGTGACGATTATCTAATAATTGATTATTTGCACTGCCCGCAATAGCTTTAGCTTTTAATTGTGGGATTGTCGTGTCATTAATAACGCCACCAAGTGCACAAGGTGAGAAGATATCGCAGTCCACACTATAAATATCTTCAGGTGCAACAGCTTTAGCTCCAAAATCATTAACAGCTCGCTCAACAGCTGCTTCATTAATATCTGTTACAACGAGATTGGCGCCTTCTTCGTGAAGATGTTTACATAATCCATATGCAACCATACCAACTCCTTGTACTGCTACTGTTTTTCCTTTTAACGAATCACTACCAAAAGCTGTCTGAGCAGTTGCTTTCATCCCTTGATAAATACCATATGACGTTACAGGAGATGGATCACCAATTCCACCGCTAGATGTTCCTGTTACATAATCTGTTTCTATATGAATATAATCCATATCTGTTTCCGTCGTTCCAACATCTTCGGCTGTAATGTAGCGACCATTTAAGCTTTCTACATATCGTCCAAAGGCACGTAATGCAGCTTCTGTTTTCACTGTTTTTGGATCGCCTATCATGACTGCTTTACCGCCACCTAAATTCAATCCAGCAGCAGCATTTTTATAAGTCATTCCTTTAGCTAAACGTAACGCATCTTCTAATGCTTCTTCTTCTGTTGGATAATTCCAAATTCTTAAGCCACCAAGAGCTGGACCTAACGTTGTATCATGGATGACAATAATCGCTTTTAAACCTGATGCTTTGTCATAACAATAAACAACTTGTTCATATTCGTGTTTTTTTAAAGATTCAAAAATTTCCATGTTTTGTGCTCCTTTATTGAATAAAATTAATGTACATCATCGTCGTATTTTTTCATAGATTACTATACCCTTAAGTAAAAGGATCTACTCTTTCGGATGATAGACGTACTAATATTTATATGTAGTAAAATTATTTCATTGTGTGACTTTATTGAAATATTCTCACACTATGTAATAATATCATATGGGAAGTAACAATTACTAGCAAGAAGTGAATTTCTTTAAATTACATATTTTTTTATTTTCTTTGTAACGTTTGCTATAATAGAATCACTCTATAAGGAATAAAGGAGATAGGAATGTCACGAATTATTGCAGTAATCATTATGTTTACTCCAGGTATTATTGGAGCTTTTGGTATTAAATTAATGCGTGATGCATTATTTGTTGAAGTAAGTCCTATTTTATTTAATGAAATTATCCAATTTATCATTGGTTTCATCATGTTTGCAGCAGGACTAGCTTTTATAGGTGGGTTTATTTACCATCGTGATAAAAAGAATCAATTAGTAAAAGATAGAACGAAAGAGAACGAATAAATATAGTTGGGGGAATAAACATGAAAGTAGCTAAATTTGGTGGTAGCTCACTAGCTAATGCCGAGCAATTCAGAAAAGTCGGAAACATCATAAAAGAAGATAAAGACAGAAAATTCATTGTCGTTTCTGCTCCAGGTAAACGCCATGACTTAGATTATAAAATGACAGATTTACTAATTGACCTTGCAGAAGCTTATATTGAAAAAGATAAATACAAATCGTATTACATAACTATCCTTGATCGTTTCACTAAAATTGTTAGTGAATTAGGTCTCTCAGAAGACTTAGTTACAGATATTGAAAATCATATCCAATCGATTATGCAGGCTGATTTATCAGACGAAGCAAGAATTGACTCTTTTAAAGCTGTTGGAGAAGATAGTTCTGCTAAAATTCTTAGCGCATATTTACAATCACTTGGCATCAAGGCAACATATACTAACCCGAAAGATGCTGGCATCACTTTAAGAAATGACCCACATGGTGCTCAATTAGAAGATGATAGTTATGCAAAAATTTACCAATTACGTAAACAAGATGGTGTCATGGTTATTCCTGGATTTTTTGGCTATACAAAGGAAGGTGCTTTAACTACTTTTTCGCGTGGTGGTTCAGACATTACTGGAGCGATTATTGCAGCCGGGGTTCAAGCAGATTTATATGAAAACTTTACAGACGTAGATTCCGTTTATTCTGTGAATCCATCGATTATCGAAAACCCAAAAGAAATTCAAATATTAACTTACCGTGAAATGCGGGAACTTTCTTATGCTGGTTTTTCTGTTTTCCATGATGAAGCACTATATCCAGCTTTCCAAGAAAAGATTCCTGTCTGTATTAAAAATACAAACAATCCAAGTGCCGAGGGTACGATGATTGTCGCAGAAAAAGCTCCTGATACATCGAATAACAATTGTGTTGTAGGTATTGCAGGAGATGCAGGATTCAAAAGTATTTATGTAAGTAAGTTCTTAATGAATAGAGAAATTGGATTTGGACGTAAATTATTCGCCATTCTTGAAGATGAAGATGTTTCTTTTGAACACGCTCCATCAGGTATTGATGATATTTCAATTATTGTTCGTGAATCCCAGCTTTCCAAAGAAAAAGAACAAGTAATTATTGATCGAATTGAAAATGAATTAGAGGCAGACACTGTTACAATTAATCGAGATCTTGCATTAATTATGATTGTTGGAGAAGGAATGAAAGAAACGATTGGGATGGCACAAACTGCTACCAATGCGTTAGGTGATGCAAAAGTTAACTTAGAAATGATTAATCAAGGCTCATCTGAAGTATCAATGATGTTCGGTATTAAATCAAATGGAATTCATCGTGCCATAAAATCTTTATATCGAGCTTTTTTCGAATAATAACAAACAAAACATTCCGTTCATAAGAAGTAAATGAACGGAATGTTTTTTCAAATTTATTATTTTTTATTAGATAAATAAGTAAATGGGGCTAAATTAAACGTTAAATTCGTGTTTGACATACTAAAATGAATGATAAAATTCATTCAGATATATTTTTTACAAATCATAATTAATATACATTTACTTTATGTTTTAAACGTAATTGGTCAGCTACCATCGCAATAAATTCTGAGTTGGTCGGCTTTGCTTTTGATACATTAATTGTATAACCGAATAATTCTGTAATCGAATCAATATTCCCTCGATTCCAGGCTACTTCTATTGCATGTCTAATCGCTCTTTCTACGCGTGAAGCTGTCGTATTAAACTCTTTTGCGATATCTGGATACAATATTTTAGTAATCGCTCCTAATAACTCGACATCATGATATACCATCGTAATTGCTTCTCTTAAATATAAATAACCTTTTATATGTGCTGGCACTCCGATATCATGCATAATATTTGTTATACTTGCTTCGATATTTTCTTCTGGCTTTTCCTTTTTCACTGTTGGTTCATTCATGAAAGATTGTTGTGGTGCTCTATTAGTTACATCACGAATTTTATCTAATAAATTTTTAAAATCAAATGGTTTTAAGACAAAATAGGATGCTCCATATTGTACTGCTTTTCTCATCACGTCTTCTTGACCAAATGCTGTTAACATAATAATGTGTGGAGTCTTTGTATGTTTATTTTCAGACAATGTTTGCAACACGGCTAGTCCATCCATGTGTGGCATAATAATGTCTAATAATAACACATCAGGTTCTTCTTGTTCTAATAACGTTAAACATTCTTTTCCGTCGTAAGCTACCCCTAGAACTTCCATGTCTTCTTGTTCATTTAAATATTCATTCATAATATGTACAATTTCCCTATTATCATCCACAATACATACTTTTATTTTATCCATAATCTTCATCCTCCTAGACAGTGTTCGTTATATACATATTCGACATGAAGCTAATTATTCCTGTTTAAATATACAAATATTTAAAAAAATCCGAAAGAACGACGATTCTTTCGGATTTTCTTATTTATACTGCTTCTTCAAATATAGAACTCGCTCCATTTTCATAAATGTCGATATCTGCCTCATCTAACATCCATTCAATATGAACACCATAGCCAGAGGTTGGATCATTAACAAATACATGCGTAACTGCTCCTATAATTTTATTATTTTGAATGATTGGACTACCACTCATACCTTGAACGATGCCACCAGTTTCTTTTAATAAGCGTTCATCTGTCACTTTTACAACCATGCCTTTAGTAGCTGCTGATTCTTGACGTTTTGAACTAACGATATCTACCGTAAATTTCTCCACTTTTTCACCATCAATAACAGTTAATATTTCTGCAGGTCCTTTTTCTACTTCATGAGCAAGACCTATTTCCATCGGTTTGGAAGCATTGTTTTTTAAAGCGTCCGTATTTAATTTACCGAAAATACCATAAGGACTATTTTTAGTAATTGTTCCTAACGCCTCATCGTTCATAGAAAACTCGGCTTGTTTTTCCCCAGGAACTCCTACATCACCTTTTTCGATTGCGGTAATTTTAGATTGAACTAATTTTCCTTTATATAAATCAATTGGTTTATTCGTATCGCTATCAGAAATAACATGCCCTAAGGCGCCATATTTACCAGTTTCTTCATCATAAAAGGAAATGGTTCCAATACCTGTAGTCGAATCACGGATATATAAACCTATTTGGTAACTTTGATCATGTTTGTTTATTGCTGGTGCTAATTTTGTTTCAATTGTTTCTTTTCCTCGTTTAATTTTCATCATGATTTCTTTATTATTTTTTCCTGCTTTACTAACAATTGGCTTTACGTCTTCTAATTGTTTTATTTTCTTTCCGTCCATCTCTAATATGACATCGCCAACTTTTATATTTGCATCTTCACCAGGAGATTCGGTTTCACCATTACTTGTTACTAAATGATGCCCGACAACCAACACACCTAATGTATGCAATTTCACACCTATAGATTGACCTCCAGGAATTATTTTTTTATCTTTTAAAATGGAGAGATCAACTTTTTTTAATGGGATGTCACCTTTCTTATACACAATAGACTGATTAGACTGTTCTTCTTCCCTTTGACTACTCACTTCTTTAGAAGCAAATTGACTAGAAGGAATATGTGTCGTATATTCAGTCATATTTGGAATGGACAATGATGGATTTTTTTCAAATGTAACAATTTCATTAGGAATCGATAAATAATTATTAATTTTCGAATAAAATGGGAATGATAAAAATAATATTAAACATAAAACACCAAGTATATTTCTTACACAACTTTTTCGGTTCAAATTTGTCCACTCTCCTTTGCACCCCATACCTTAAATCGTATTTATAATTTGGTCTAAAAGAGAGTATTTTAAACGAGTGAAAGAAAAGAAAAGTTGTGTAAGTTTTCCTTTATTATTAAATGTTAACTTAATTATCTGTTATTTGTATGAATTTATCTTATGATGAAATTAATTATTTACAGACCCTTTACACGTTAAATGATATGTCATCATAATTGTCAATACTGATAACCAAAAAGTAAAATAACCAATTTCGTTCATATAGTCAGTTAATGATCCGTAAATCGGCATCATGCCAAATACGTAATCAATGATTTCATTATGTAGAAGAAAGATGGCTGCAACTGTTAAATGTTTTAATTTGATTTTATAAAAAGGAACATATAGTAAACCTTGAATTGCCATTCCGGCATGGGAAAAGATTAACATATATCCTTGCCAACTTAACGAACCATCGACAATTAATGTTAAAATATTCATTACCACAGCCCACGTTCCATATTTAAACAATGACGTGATAGCTAGCGCTTCAATATAAGGTGAATTTTTTCCAAAAATATAAAAGAAAAGAAATATCGTGAAGAATAAACTTGCTGTAGGACTATCTGGAACAAATGGTATAAATATCGTTGGAGTAATGGCTAATTGACTACTATACCACATATAACCGTAAATTGTTCCTAATAAATTAATGATAAAAAGTAGTACTAAAAATATTTTATTCGTTAAAATATATTGTAATTGAAAATATATTGTCACTCGTTACACCTACTTTACGTTATAGATAAAGAAGCATCTTTACCAACAAGGGTAAAGATGCTTCACATGCTTTTTATTCTTCTTCTGTTACTTCTAGGATAAAGTCAGCAAGCTGTTCTAGTTCTTCATCAGAACCTTCAAAAATACCTGCTGGCATATCTCCTATACCATTAACAGCAATATCTGCAATTTCTTCTGCATCATGACCTGTTTCAAATAATGTCGGTCCTGCTGCTCCACCTTCTAACGCATCACCATGACATCCAGCACAACTATTTTCATAAATAGAGTAGCCTTCATGGTCCATGTCAATTTCGACATCTGATGGTGGTACTGGTGGGTTATCTGCTGCAATTTGTTTGAAATCAACTGGTGCTGCAGATTCATATGTTAACCAGAATACAGAAGCAAGTGCAAGTAACATCATTGCAACTGCAATTGGTCGCTTAGGTGGTCTTCTTCCAGGTCCATTATCAAGAAATGGCGCCAATAAAAGTGCTCCAAATGCAAGGCCTGGTAAGACAAGTATTCCTAATAATGTATAAGGTCCACTTGCGAAATCATACTTTAATAGTTCATATAAGAATAAGAAGTACCAATCCGGTAACGGTATATAAGCTGCATCTGTTGGGTCAGCTAGTCCTTGTAATCCTGTAGGTGCTGCAATTGTAGCACATAAGAATCCAATTAAGAAAACTGATCCAACTAACCATTCTTTTAATAAGAAGTTCGGCCAAAATGCTTCTGTTCTACCAGGGTATTCGGAATAATCCTTTGGTACTGCTGATGTTTTATCTGCGGAAATTCGAGAATCTCCGACAAATCGCATTCCTTTTCCTCTTTGCACGACTTTCCCTCCTTATTATAGTGGTCCTGCAATACCTTGCTTACGAATTAAGATAAAGTGTACTGCAAGCAGTCCAAATAAAGCAGCTGGTAGGAAGAAGACATGAATCGCAAAGAATCTAGTTAATGTTTGCGCACCAACAATCGTTGGGTCTCCAGCTAACAGTGTCTTTAATTGAACTCCGATAAACGGAACTTGTTCTGCTATTTCAAGACCTACTTGTGTAGCAAAATATGCTTTGTTATCCCATGGTAGTAAGTAACCTGTGAAACCTAAGCCTAGCATAATAAAGAATATTAATACTCCGACCATCCAGTTTAATTCACGTGGTTTCTTATAAGCTCCTTGGAAAAACACTCGCATCGTATGTAATAATAACATGACTATAACAACACTCGCACCCCAATGGTGCATTCCTCGAACAATTTGTCCATGTGCAACCTGACTTTGTAAGTAATATACTGACTCCCAAGCATTTTCAATATCTGGAACGTAATACATCGTTAAAAACATTCCCGATAATACCTGAATTACGACGATGAAGAATGTTAATCCTCCAAAACAGTATACGAAAGCAGAGAAGTGATATGCTGGGTTTACATGTTCAGGAACTTCATGGTCTGCGATATCGCGCCAAATCGGCGTAACATCTACTCGATCGTCAATCCAATCATATAATTTCTGTAGCATACCCGATTATGCCCCCTCTCTTGGTTTAGGTTCACCTAAAAATAACATTCCATTTTCAATTTTGTGTTCATACACATCTAATGGTGCTAATGGTGGTGTATGCGGTACGTTCGTTCCGTCTTTATAGTAGCGCCCATCATGACAAGGACAGAAGAACTCATCCGGATAATCATCACTACCTTCCCAAGTAACGAAACAACCTAAGTGTTTACATACCGGGGAAAAGGCTTGAATATCGCCATTCTCATCTTTAAAAACCCATGCAGTTCGATTAATATCTGATTCATACCAACCGTCTACTTGTTCAACATCCCAGTCTACTCGTTGAGGATCCTCAGTAATGTCATCTTCAGAAAGACCAACGTTGACTAAGTCACCACCAGCTGATGCTTGTTTTAATACAGGGTCAACAGCAAAACGTAAGTTAGGTATTAGAACACCTGCAGCCATAAATCCACCTAAACCTGTTAATGAATAGTTTAGAAATTGACGACGGGATACTTTGTTTTTTTTGTCGTTCATGTATTTTCCCCCCCTCTTTACACGTTTAATCACGGACGTTTATTAATATAATTATTACTAGGACAATACCATAATATCTCAAAGTTCGTTCATGGTCAATCATTAATACATTTTGTGTCATTTTTTCTACATTACACTGTTTCAAATGTTATTTTTTTAGTTTTTACCAATATGTGCGAATTAATTCACTAATTTGGTCAACTTGATTCCGAATCATCCGAATTGTTTCTTCTGATTTAATATCTCCTGTTTGTACACTCGGAAACCATAATAATTCTGCGTTAAGATCTTTTTCATTTTTTTTCCATTGATTATCAAATGTTAAAATGAAAACGGAAGTAAATGGTTGTTCTTTAATATGGTCTATCCAATCATTTAAACGATTCAATTCTCCTGACATATCATTTGATTTAACATAATTATATGGAGGAGTAAGCAATAATCGTCCACTTAATTCTTTTTCTATTTCATTTGTATAAATAGATAAGACTTCACGTTGAAAAGCTTCCTTCTCTAATTTCTTTTCATCATTCATCTGAAATCCTAAAACAGGTATAATAGCTGTATCGATATATTCTTTAGCTTGTACATATTTTTGTAAGTCTTCCGGTGTCCACTTCAACTTAATGACTCTCCTCTTAATTAAAACCTTTTAAAAAAGATCGAAGGTTATTATTGTAATTTTTTTAGTTGTGATGAGTAATACATAAATTGCTCATAATCACGTTCTTCTAATGCATGATTAATTTGTCCTTTTAAAAAGCTTTCTCTACCTTGTGTTAATGTGTTTTCTAAGACAGCTTCTGCAATTTCTTTTATTTCCATTTGTGTCTCTAGACCATCTTCAATCACGTCTTGATACAATGTACTATGTGTACAAAAAGGAAATGTCAGTTGGATAAAAATTAGTTCATGTTGATATAAGTTCATCTCATGATATGCTGTGTACACATTGTCAGTCGTTACTTTCCCTTTAAAAAACTTGAATGAAATTTGTTCATTTAAATGGCTCGTTATAATAATTCCCTTTGGACAATTCATAATATCATCTACAAAACGAACATGTGATAATGCGAGATCATTGTCACATAAATCTTTTAGAAACCATTCGATATCATGTTCTTTCACTTTATGATGTTGCATAAACCAATGGAGAAATGCACGTTTTTTTTCAATTGAAACAGGGATTGTCACTATATTATCAACTCCTTAAGCATTACTTTAGCATATTTTAATGATAATTTGAATCGTTTAACCGCTCTAAATATTCAACTACTTCCTCATCTAAAGGTTCAAGTTCACTATACTTCATTAATGTTTGTTTTGCCTCTTGTACTAAACCTTCTTCCATTAAAAAGTACCCATATTCTTTTAAAAATTCGACATCATCTTGTAAACCTATACTTGCTTCTTTGTATGATTGTAACGCTTCTTTATATTCTTCCATTTCATTATATGCTCTTGCTAACATCCAATCATATAAAGGATCAATTGCTCCGGTTGCTTTTATATCAGTAATTAAACGAATGATTTCTTCATGTTTGTCGATATCTTTATAAATACGTACTAAATATAAAACTGCTTTTTTATAATCTTGATCAAGTGCTAGCGCATTTTGTAAATAATCAATACTTTCTTCAATTCGTTCCAATTCATAAGATAATTCACCAGCTTGGAAAAATAAACCTTTATTAAATTCATCCATCTCAAGTCCTTTTTGCACAATTTCAAAAGCATCTTCCATTAAATTTTCCTCTTTTAATGCTCTAGCTAATTCTTCATATACTGTATGGTAGTATGGATCTATTTCAATTAGTTTTTTCCATACTTGAATGGCGAGATCATGACGCTTTTGTTGAAATGCAGTAAATCCATATTTAAACAATATATCAGGATGTTCGCTATCTAATCGTTCATAATAAGCTAGCGCTGCTTCATAGTTACCAATAGAGGCGTAACTTTCAGCTAACCTTTCTTCAATTAAAATTTGATTCATCTCTTTTGTTTCTTTGACAACTCTTTCATAAAAAGGAATAGCGCGATTTGGTTGTCCTATAGAAAACAAGAGCTCTCCTAAGGCAAAGTCAATTACGAGTTCGTCTGGATATAGCCTTTTAGCTTCCATTAACTTTTGTTCTGATACTTCAAATAATCCTTGTGCTTGGTATAAATCAGCTAATTGGATAAGTGCCGCAGCATAAAAGGGATCATCTGAGTTTATACTATTTAATAATTCAATTGCGATATCATCTTTTTCTAATTCAATATTTATTTCTGCTAATAAGGCTATGATTTCTCCTTCTTGAGGATATTTTGCCATTAGATCTTCTAATAATTTAATCGCTTCTTCAAAAAATCCCCATTCATAATACAATTCGACAATCATAAACTTTTCATCATCTGATGCGTTAGTTGTTTTATCAGCTAATAATGTCATTGCGTCATCTATGTTTCCTGTTTCTACTAATTGTATTGCTTCATTGATTGTATCCATATATTTGATACTTCCTTTCCATACAATTATTCTATCACGTATGAAAAAACCGTCAAAGAATCTCATTTATTCAACTTATTTTATTACATTGGACAGAAACCGTGACGTAACTATCTATTTTAGTTTAGCGCTAGGCAGTATGTCGCTACGGGTCGTTTCTTTCCGCGGGAACGGCTTCAGCCTCCTCGGAAGCAAAGTTCGCTTCCTGCGGGGTCTTCAGTCTCGTTCTGTTTCCGCAGGAGTAAACGACCCTCCGCTCCAAACTGCCGAGATTAAAAGTGGAAATATCTAATTTATCTTTTTCATTTTTAAATAAATATTTACAGTTTAAAGTGACTATAAATAAATCTTATAAAACGAAATAAAGTCACTGAAAAAGTGTGTTTAGTCAATTGAACTAGAAACAGCAAATACAAAGCAGTCCGAATATATGGAGACTCCTGCGAGAGAAAAGAGCCGATGTGAGACCCTGCAAGGCGTTAGCCTGAAGCGGCTCACCGCTCGCTCGCGGAAAGCGGAATATATTCGGACTGCGGAAGTAATCCTCTAATTATTGAATATAAATCAAACCTTTTTCAGCTTAGGAAGAGATGCAATACCTTTTAGTTTTGTTTCGCAATTTACGTTTAATCTGTAAATATAATGTCATTCCTTTTCAAATGAAAAAACAATAGAAACTACGTTTGCAGTTTCTATTGTTGTTGGATTTGATTTAAATGTTCAAAAAATGTTGGGTATGAAATATCAATAGAAGATATATCATCAATTTGCACGGAATGTTCACTTATTAACGAAGCTATAACTCCCATCATAGCAATTCGATGATCACTATAACTTTTAATGGCTCCACCTGTTAAAGCTGATTTTCCGTGGATAATCATACCATCTTTCGTTTCCTCTATATTAGCACCTAATGTTTGTAATATATCTACGACAGCATGAATTCGATCCGTTTCTTTCACTCTTAATTCCTCTGCATCTTTAATTACAGTAGTTCCTTCTGCTTGTGTTGCCAATAAAGCAATCACAGGTAATTCATCAATTAATCTAGGTATAAGCTTATCATCAATTGTTATCCCTTTTAATGATTGTTGCTTAATTTGGATATCTCCAAGTAATTCACCGCTAATTTCACGTTGATTAGAGATTGTTACATGGGCACCCATTTGCTTCAATACATCGATAATACCTGTTCTTGTTTCATTTAAACCAACATTTTTTAATGTTAAATTACTATTTGGTACAATAGCTGCCGCGACTAAAAGGAAAGCTGCAGAGGATATATCTCCTGGTACTGTCACATCAGTTGCAATTAGAGTATTTTCGTTATTAATAGTGTGTGTTAATCCAGAACTCTCCATATTAGCACCAAAAGCTCGGAGCATATTTTCCGTATGGTCTCTAGTGCTAGCTTGTTCCACGACAGTTGTACTTCCACTTGCAAATAAACCTGCTAGTAAAACAGCTGATTTTACTTGAGCACTTTTAACAGGCAATTCATATCGAATACCTTTTAAACTAGACCCTCGAATTGATAAAGGTAAGTATAAACCGTTTTTTCGACCATCAATATTTGCGCCCATCTCAGTCAATGGTGTAATAACACGATCCATCGGTCGTACCGTTAAGTGAGGATCCCCGTATGCAACAGTGTGAAAAGGAAGTGCCGGTAAAATTCCTAACATTAATCTTGCCGTCGTTCCAGAGTTTCCAAAATATAAAGGTTCTTTCGGTTCAGTTAACCCTTCTACACCTTCACTTTCCACTATAACATCTGTTCCGTTTTGTTGTATATCCACGCCCATTTGTCTGAATATCTCAATCGTACGTAAACAATCCTCACCATCTAAAAAATTATCTATTTTCGTTGTACCTTTAGCTAAAGAGCCTAACATAATTGCGCGGTGAGATATCGACTTATCTCCAGGTGTATAAAGCTCTCCTACCAATGGTCCGTTTGTTTTATTATATGAATTATTTATCATGAAAAATCACCCTCATTATTCTTATAGATCAATGAAAGCATTAAAATCATGTTGCCTCAATAAATCTACAGCACTTAATTGATCTTCGCGTGTTGTTACACTTAAGCGTAAAGCTCCTGTAATGTTTTCTCTTATTTCTAAAATTCGGATATTACGAATACTAATATTGTTTTCAGCAAGTAAGTTTGTAACAGAAGCAATTGCACCAGGTGTATCTTTAATATCAACATACACATCATAGAATGATGGAATCGCACCACGTGTCGTCTTCTCGCCCAGACCGTCACGATAAGATTTCGCTTGTTCTAAATAATCTATAATTTCTAATTGATTATTTTTATCTAAATACTCCTTCAATGTCACCATTTCATTAATCCAGTCTTGAAGTAATCTAGACATTTTATCTCCGTTATGTATAAAGATATCTTGCCACATCTTTGGGTTACTAGAAGCAATTCGTGTTATATCTCTAAAACCCCCAGCAGCAAGTTCTGGTAAATAATGATGGATTTGTTCCCACTTTTTCGCTTGATGTACTAATGACGAAGCAATTAAGTGAGGAAAGTGTGAAATAACACTTGTCATCTCATCATGCTCATCAGGTTGTAATATTAAAAAATTTGCCTTTGTATGTTGTAACGCTGTTTTTAATGTTTCTACATGGCTATTAGCACAATCTGTAGTTGGCGTTAAAATAAAAATAGCATTTTCAAACAAATGAGCTTTTGCCGCATATATTCCTGATTTATGTGATCCTGCCATTGGATGTCCGCCAATGAAAATTATATTTTCATTCGTCAATTTATCAGCTGCTTCTAAAACAGAGCCTTTAACAGAACTAACATCAGAGACAATAACATCATGTTCAAAAACAATCTCATCTAATTGTTGTAACAAAGTTATCGTCTCCGAAATTGGCGTTGCTAAAATAATAATATCAGCATGTTGAGCCGCTTCACTAAATTGATCAAATGTTTTGTCAACTATATTTTCATTGATTGCAGTTTGTAATGTATCTGGCAATACATCAAATCCGTATAGTGTATATTCGTCTGATTTTTTTATTGCTTTTGCTAAAGAGGCTCCTATTAAGCCTAATCCTGCAATCAATACTTTTTGTTTCATTTAATAACCTCTTCGTCTACATCTTTTTGTAATTGGCGTAATACTAACTGTAGTTCTTTCATATCTTGTTCTAGTCCAATTGTAATACGGACGGTATTTGGATAACCTAATGCATTTCCTGAACGAACAATAAATCCTCTTTCTAACAAATAATGTGTTGTTTTATCTGCATCAATTGGTGTTTTTACGAGTAAAAAATTTGTGAAAGATTCATAGTATCCCCAATTAAGTTCATCTAAGAATGCTTTAAAAGTATTTTTCACTTCTAAATTAAGTTTTTTAGTATTTGCAATAAACTCATCATCATCAAGAGCACTTTGAACAGCTCGTTGAGCAAGCGATGTCGTATTGAAAGGACCACGTACAACGTTTAACTTCTCAGCAATAACTTCGCTAGAAATTCCATATCCTACACGTAAACCAGCTAACCCATATATTTTAGAAAATGTTCGTAATACGACTAAGTTAGGGTATTTCTCTAAACTTTCATGTAAATTTAACTGAAAAGAATAAGGTACATATTCGTAATACGCTTCGTCTAGTATAACTAATACATCATTTGGACATTGCTCCATAAATAACTCTAAAGCATTTTGTTGAATAATTTCACCTGTTGGATTATCTGGTGAACAGAGCCAAACTACTTTCGTTTGTTCGTCAATCTGCTTTGCCATGTTAGCGAGATCATGTTTCCCATTTACAGTTGGCACTTCACGAACCTCTGCTCCTTCAATCAATGCATGATGTTTGTATTGTGAAAATGTAGGAGTAGCCATAATAGTATTTGTTCCTTCATATAAATAAGCACGACAAATGAAAGTAATGATTTCATCTGAACCTGACCCAAAAACTAGTTGATCAGGACCTACTGTTAGTTTATTAGCAACTTTCGTTCGTAAATCATAAGCATAACCATCAGGATAAAGTTCGAATGGTTGTTCATCTATCTTTAAATCTTCTTTTACTTTATCAGAAAAGCCATATGGATTTTCATTGGATGATAACTTTACAATGCGATCTAAATTATAATTTCTTTTCACTTCTGAAATTTGCATACCTTGTTGATAAGCAGACAAATCATTTAATACTCGTTTACCTAGCATTTAATCACCTTCTTGTTTTGTTAAATCTGGACGTAGTTTCACAGCTTCATTTAAAAAAATATGCTTGACATCTTGTTGCTCTAATGTTGTCTTTGCTATTAACATTACCCTTATACATAATTCTAAACTATTTGGAACATTAATTTCCTGCATACACATGACTGGTACATGAGTCCAACCAGGTAATTGACGAGCAACTTTAGCAGGAAACGCTGCATTTATATCGTCAGTTACGGAAAAAAGCACATGAGAAATATTTTCTGGTGCAATATTATTCTGTTCTACCATTTCTAAAACTAACTTTTTAGTTTCATTCATTATTTGTTGTTCGTTATTTTCTGAAATCGTTGTTGCCCCTCTAAATCCTCGTGTCATTTGGCAGTCAACTCCTTCTTAAATGACTGTAACATTTTTTTTAATTGCTCGTCTTCCATTTTTTCAACAGTTGGTTCGCCTATCTCTGACAATAAAACCATTTGAATATGTTGATTTAATGATTTTTTATCTAATTTCATTAATTGAATCACATTATCTAACGGAATATCAAATAATGACAGTGGATAACCATTATTTTGTAACCAATCAAATAACTCATCATAATATAAAGGTTTATTGTAAGTTTGTTCACTTATATGTAAGGCAAATAGCATCCCGACCGCTACCGATTCACCGTGTGTGATTCGACCATAACCTAATGATGTTTCCATTGCATGAGCTAATGTGTGACCAAAATTTAAAAACATTCTAATATTAGCTTCTTTTTCATCTTGCTCCACAATTTTTGCTTTTACTTTTACACCTTTATATAAATGTTCTTTTAATTCTTCGTTCGTTAACTTCGATAAAGGTTTATTTAAAATTTCTTGTAAAAATGCTTTATCAGAAATAAAAGCTTCTTTTACTAATTCTGCATAACCTGAGCGAATCTCGTTTTCTGGTAAAGTTTGCATCATATTTACATCATACACAACAGCTACTGGAGGATAAAAGCTACCGATTAAATTTTTACCTAATTCATGATTAATAGCTACTTTTCCCCCAACACTACTATCATGCGCTAAAATCGTAGTTGGTACTTGCATATAATCAATACCACGCATAAATGTTGCTGCCACAAATCCGGCTAAGTCGCCAATAACGCCTCCGCCAAGTGCAATAATTAAAGAATTTCGATCTAATCTATTTTCTAATGCAACTGTTTGTAATTGATAATAATATTCAATACTTTTCGTCGCTTCTCCACTCGGAATTGTCGTATGAATGACATTTTCCGTTTGTAATCCAGCTAATATATCATCTAAATAAAGTGGAGCAACTTGATCATCTGTTATAATTAAAATTTTACTATATGATTTCGTAAAAAACTTTTGTAAATCATAACGAATATTTTCATCAATTGTAATCGTATAATCGTGGGTTGACGTACCTACACGTAACTGCTTCATTTAAAAGCTCCTTATTTCTTCACGATACTCATCTAATGCTTTCTTCAATTGTGGAAACTGGTCGCTTGTAAATTGTTCTGTAATTGCTTTTGCTAATTCAAATGCAACGACATGTTCCATGACAACAGCTGCTGCTGGAACTGCACAAGAGTCAGATCGCTCAATACTAGCGTTAAACGGCTCTTTAGTCTCGATATCAACACTTTGTAAAGGTTTATATAAAGTTGGAATTGGCTTCATGACACCTTTAATTACTAATGGCATTCCGTTTGTCATACCACCTTCAAAGCCGCCTAAATTGTTCGTTCTACGACTGTAACCATTTTCTTCATTCCAAATAATCTCGTCATGAACTTCACTTCCATTTAATCTAGCTGCTTCAAAACCTACTCCAATTTCTGCTCCTTTAAAAGCATTAATTCCCATAACTGCTGCAGCTAATTTTGAATCAAGCTTACGGTCAAAATGGACATAGGAACCTATACCAGCTGGCATTCCTTCCACATACACTTCACAAACTCCACCTATTGAATCGCCATCTTGCTTTGCTTCATCAATTCGATCCATCATTTGCTGTTCAACATCTGGATCTAATACACGAACAGGAGATGCATCAGAAATATCAAAACGTTCTTGAACAGATAAACCATCTATTTCTTTTGCCTGGATACCATTTATTTCTTTAACGTATCCTACTAGATTAATCCCTAATTGTTTTAACATCGTTTTTGCGATAGCTCCAGCTGCTACACGAGCTGTTGTTTCTCTAGCAGATGAACGTTCTAGCACATTACGCATATCTCTATGACCATATTTAAGAGCACCATTTAAATCAGCATGGCCAGGTCTTGGACGTGATACAACACGACGAATTTTTTCATCATCATCTACAGGATCTTCTCCCATAATATTTACCCAACTTTTAAAATCATCGTTCTCTACGACAAGTGAGATAGGTGAACCTAATGTATAGCCATGACGAACACCACTCATAATTTCTACTAAATCTTTTTCGATTTGCATGCGACGTCCTCTACCGTGCCCTTTTTGTCTACGGAGTAATGAAGCATCAATATCTTCTTTTAATAAAGGCATGTTAGAAGGGATGCCTTCAATAATAGTTGTTAATTGTTTTCCATGTGATTCTCCTGATGTTAAATAACGCATAATATCCCTCGTCTCTTTATAATTAATTACGTAGTTTTACTTTTTTGATAAAAGAATGTATCAAATAAATTTAAATCAAAATTATTTGATTGAAATATTTGTTCCGTACTTCCAACAAATAGTACACCTTCTGGCACTAATGATTTACTGAACCCAGTATATATATCTTTTTTAGCTTCATCTGTAAAATATATCAGTACATTTCGACAAACGATTAAATCAATATTACTAGGATACTTATCTTCTAGTAAATTGTGTTTTTGAAACGTTATCTCTCTTTTTAATTCATCTGCAACATGATATTTATCATCATTAATAGTGAAATATTTTGACACTTTATCTTTTGGAACATGAGTTAACGCTTGTTTATCATAACTACCTGCTTTTGCCTTTTCTAAAGCATTATCATCAATGTCTGTTGCAATAATCGTTGTATTAATCTGACTATAATGTTCTTTCATTAACATAGCTAAACTATATGGTTCTTCTCCAGTCGAACAAGCAGCGCTCCATATTCTTAAACTACGCTTTCCTTTGATCAATTGCGGTATAACTTTATCACGCAACACTTCCCAACGTTGGGGATTGCGGTAAAATTCTGACACATTAATTGTAATGCGGTCAATAAACTCCGATGAAAGCTCTGTATCTCGTTCAATTGCTTGATAATATGTTGTGAAATCTTTAAATCCGCGTTTATTTCTCAGAGATGTTAATCTTCTTTTCATTTGTGCTTCTTTATATAAACTTAAATCAATATCAAATTTGCGATATATATTGTCTGTAAATTTATGATATGCAGCCATGATTTCTGATGCCTACTTTCTATAATAAATGATACAGTACATCATCATTTACTTTTAGAGTTTTGTTTTAAACGGATTTACATTTGAATTATATATATGTATATTTAAATATTAAAAAATGTATAATAGAAAGCCTCCGTTTAACAACAGAGGCTGTATCTTATATTAGTAAATCCACTTTGAAGATTCTTTTGTATATGATACTAATTCATTCTCGTCAAAGAATAAATTGATTTCACGCTTTGCACTATCTTCAGAGTCAGAACCGTGAATAATGTTCTTTCCTACTGTAACACCGAAATCTCCACGGATAGAACCTGGATTTGCTTCAGCAGGGTTTGTTGCACCAATCATATTACGAGATGTTAAAATAACACCTTCACCTTCCCATACCATTGCAAATACAGGACCAGATGTAATGAAATCTACTAACTCGCCAAAGAATGGACGTTCTTTATGTTCGCCATAATGTTCTTGTGCTAGTTCTTCCGAAACTTGCATTAATTTAGCACCTACAAGAACGAATCCTTTCTGTTCGAAGCGTTGAACAACTTCCCCAACTAAATCTCTTTGGACGCCATCAGGCTTAACCATAATAAATGTTTTTTCCATTTAAATTCTCCTCTTTCTACATAAACTTCAGTCAATATAAAAGATTAACTGTTCAAATTTTATCAAACTATGTATAATAATACAATTATTCTTAAAAACGTCGCTTACCAATATAGCTTGCAATCATTTGTAATGTTCGTTTAGTACGACCATTTGGCATTTGTTTCATTTCAAACAATGCCTTTTGTAAATATAAATTACTTAATTGATATGATTCTTCGATTGCATTTGTCTTTTTTAGACTTTGTAAAATCTGTTGAACGTCTTCGTCTTTCATTTCTTCTTGATTTTCAAAAAGTTGTTGTAAGTCTTGGTGAAATTGCGCATCATTACTTGCATAAAATATTGGTAACGTAATATTACCTTGGATTAAATCACTACCTGTTGGTTTCCCTAATTCTTCAGGTGATGCTGTAAAGTCTAAAATATCATCAATTATTTGAAATGACATACCTACATTATATCCATATCGATATAATTGATTCGCTTGCTTAGTAGTCGTTCCTGAAGCAATTGCGCCTAGTTTACAACTCGTCGCAATTAATAACGCAGTTTTACGTTTAATTCGACGTAAATAATCACGTAAAGTTTGATCTAAATTATATTTATCTGCAATTTGTGCCATTTCTCCTTCGACTACTTGCACTAATGTTCTCGATAATAACCGATGAATGCGTGGGTCTTTTACGGTTGTAATAACTTCTAAAGCGCGTGCTAACATATAATCTCCTGTATACATCGCAACACGATTTCCATACAACTTCTTCACTGTAGGTTTCCCACGACGTAAGGAAGCATCGTCAACGACATCATCGTGCACTAATGTTGCCATATGTATTAACTCTAAAGCAACTGCAACTGTTTTAATATCTTCTTTCTGCTCTTTATAGTTGCCGAACTGTCCAGATAACAAAACAAAAACTGGACGGATCCTTTTCCCGCCAGCTCGAAGGAGTTGTAAAGACGCCTCACGTAAAACAGGATGCTCAGCGTCAATTATATTTGTTAGAGCATCCTCAATGTCTTGCAAATCTTTTTTTAAAAACCCATATACATTCGTTAATTTCATTCTCTTCACCTTTTAATCGTGATCTATTGAAGACAAATATATTATTTTGTAGCCATGTGCATTGCTGCAACGCCACCTGTATAACTTTTCACTTCAACATTAGAAAAGCCTACTGATAAAAACATTTTCTTCAATTCGTTTTTATCTGGGAAATCTTTAGCGGATTCATGTAACCATGCGTATTCATCATAGCTTTTAGCAAATAATTTGCCAAATAAAGGCATAATAAAACGGAAGTAAAAATAATATAATTGTCTAAACCCGATAAGTGTAGGTTGTGATGTTTCTAAACATACTACTTTTCCACCCGGTTTTACTACCCGGTACATTTCTTTTAACACCGTTTCATAGTCAGGAACGTTTCGTAAACCGAAACCAATTGTCACATAATCAAATGAATTATCGTCAAAAGGTAAATCCATTGCATTACCATGGATAAAGTCTAGTTTCGTTAATTCATTCTCATGTTGTTTTGCTTGTGCAACTTTGAGCATATTTTCGCTAAAATCAAGACCAGTTACTTGGCCATCTTCATTTTGTTCTTGCGCAAGCGCAATAGCCCAGTCCCCTGTTCCTGTACATACATCCAATATATTACTATTTTCTTTTACGTTCATTCGTTTCATCACATCTTTACGCCATGCAACATGACGTTTAAAAGAGATAATTGAATTCATGGAATCATAATTATCATATATTTTTTCAAACACATGATGAACTCGTTCTTCTTTTGAATGTTCACTCATGAGATCTAACCTTCTTCCACAAATGATATATTATACGATAAACATACTTTATTTAATATCGCATTTTTAAAATTCGTATGTTTATATGGTAATTGGAGTAAATGACGTTCTAACTGCGTTTTCTTTACTTCAATTAGTTCTTTCAGTTGTTCGTTTACTGCAACGTGCTCATTACTATCTTTCTTAAAGTTAGCTAAATAAGTGGAAACTACACCATTTCCTTCACTCTGTTCATCATTAAGTCGCTTAATTAATAGTAAATCTTCAATAATTTTAGTGAAACGTGGGTCATGTCCTAAATAATTTGCAACTTTAGTAAATAAACTCGTTTCTATTTGACATATAGTTTCTAAAAGCTCTTGAACAGATTCTGGTTCATTATAAAAAAGGTTTACTTTATTTTCGTTAATGTTTCTAATTGCTGAGGCGATAATTTGAATCATGTTCACTTCTTCAATCTCTGAGAGTAATAAATAATACAGTCCACTATAATAATCACCAGCTAAGACAGATAATTGCTTCTCTCTTTCGTTCATTACCCATTCTTGATGATGATTTGGTATGTTATCATGTGTATCTAATGCAAGTTGCACTAACATTATAGTTACCATATGTTGCTCTTTAATATATTGTGGTATTTGAATGTCTTGGTATATAAAATGTAACATTTCTAATTTATTCTCATCGATAAAGGGCTCTTTCACGAATTGTTCAACATAGGAGTGTTGAATGTTTTTTTCAATAAGTTCTTTTAAATGTTTTAATTCTAAATTGATCGTGTGCACGATTAACCACCTATGCCCTTTCATTCAAATTACATCAATCACATATCTATCATAACTCATTTAAAGTTATTGTAGTTTTATTACAAAAATTATTGTTTTGCGTGCTATCTTTTATCCACTTTTAAACAAAAGAAGTACCAAGATATGTCTAACTTAATTTTAAATATAAGTTATTTACGTTCTCTACTATCATTCCTAGTCTATTATAACAATAATAGCTAGGATTTTAAAGAAAACTAACTAAGGGTATAGAAATATAATATAAATAAAGTTCAATATGTAAATATAATTGTATAAGTTCAGTTTAATATGTGTCATGATTATTATTATGAGCATTTAAAAAAGGGTACTTTTATATAAAATAAAAGTACCCTTTTTGCCCTATGTAGCTTACTTAACAGCTTCTCTAAGAGCTTTACCAGCTTTGAATGCTGGAACTTTACTTGCTGGAATTTGAATTTCCTCACCTGTTTGAGGGTTTCTTCCTTTACGAGCAGCACGGTCACGTACTTCAAAGTTACCGAAACCGATGATCTGTACTTTTTCACCTTCGCTAAGTGAATCCATGATTGATTCAAATACCGCATCTACTGCTTTAGCAGCATCTTTTTTAGATAAATCGCTCTTATCAGCAACTGCGTTAACTAAATCTGTTTTGTTCATGACATTCACCTCCTCCCAATCAATATATAATTTGCAACCAACAAATTATAACACTATTTACATTTGTTCACCAATTTGCATATATTTATACTCACATCGAGTAGTAATTGATGATAAAGCTTATACTATACGACTTTCACGTAAAATTCAACACAAAAATAAAGTTTTTTTATTTTTTTTAGCTTTTTTTGCGAAATTTTATCCGAATCATTATTTTCCATAACAAAAAGCAATTGATATATGCAATATCAATTGCTTTTTGTTATGTTAGCATTTTTTAATTAAAGTATAATCGCAATTAAACCACCTGAGCCTTCATTAATAATTCGTTCTAATGTATCTTTTAACTTATAACGAGCATTTTCAGGCATCAATGATATTTTTGCTTGGATTCCTTCCCGCACAATTGAACTTAAAGATCGACCAAATATATCTGAGTTCCAAATCGATAACGGATCTTCTTCAAAATCTTGCATTAAATATTTTACTAATTCTTCACTTTGCTTTTCGGTACCGATAATTGGAGCAAATTCTGACTCTACTTCTACCTTGATCATATGAATAGAAGGAGCGATAGCATTTAACCGAACACCAAAGCGAGAGCCTTGTTTAATAATTTCTGGTTCTTCTAGTTCCATATCCGCAATTGATGGTGCAGCAATACCATACCCAGTTTGCTTTACCATTTGTAAAGCTCCAGCTATTTGATCATATTCGTGTTTAGCGTGAGTTAAGTCTTGCATTAAAGCTAATAAATGATCTTTTCCTTTTATTTCTTCGCCTACTATTTCTTTTAAAATCTCTTCATATAGGTTTGCTGGTGCATATAAATCTATTTCAGCTATTCCATCTCCCATATGCATACCAGTTATTTGTGCTGTTTCAATATAGTCATATTCAGCAAATTCGCCGATAATATCGTCTACATCACGTAAGCGTCGGATATTTTTTATTGTTGATTGGATTGCTTCTTTATAACTTACTTTTAACCAGTGTTCTTCATTTAACACCATTACCCAGCTTGGTAAATTAACATTAACTTCTAACACAGGAAACTCGAATAATGCTTCTCGTAACACATTGTACACATCGTGTTCATTCATCATTTCGATATTCATACTAATCACAGGGACGTCATGCTGTTCTACTAAATCTTGGCGTAGTAATTCTGTATCTTGACTAGTAGGATTAGTTGAATTCAATATCATAATAAATGGTTTACCAACTTCTTTTAACTCTTCTACAACTTGATGTTCTGCTTCTACGTAATTATTTCGCGAAATCTCTCCAATTGATCCATCTGTCGTTATAACGACACCTATTGTCGAATGTTCCTGAATAACTTTTCTTGTCCCAATTTCTGCTGCATCATGAAAAGGTATCGCATCTTCATACCATGGAGTATGGATCATTCTTGGCCCATTTTCATCCTCAAATCCTTTAGCGCCTGTAACAGCATATCCTACACAATCAACAAGTCGGATATTTACATCTAGTTCTTCATCAATTGGTACAGAAACAGCTTGATTCGGTACAAATTTCGGTTCTGTCGTCATAATTGTCTTTCCTGCTGCACTCTGAGGTAATTCATCTAGAGCGCGATTACGTTCGTTTTCATCTGTCATTTTTGGTAAAACAACTAATTCCATAAACCGTTTAATAAAAGTAGATTTACCTGTCCTAACAGCTCCAACAATACCTAAGTAAACATCTCCATCCGTTCTTTTAGATATATCTTTAAAAATATCAACTTTTTCCAAGTTATCCTCCCCTTTATCTAAAGCAAAACATCCCTGATTAAACTAATATTATTGTATGATGTTGTCCGACTACAATATGCCAAAAATATTAAAAAAACTTCCATAACTTTAAAGTTATGGAAGTTTCATTAATCATTGATACTCGTTTCTAAAAATACCACTTCATCATCTTCTATTGTATATGCTAACGAATATGCAGGTACAAATGGATGATTGTCTACTAATATAGAACGAATATCATCACCTTCTTTAAAAGAGTGATCGTATTCATCTAGTGCTTGTTGTAAATCTATGCGGTAATCTACATAAAGTTCCCCGTCTGTATTCATGACGATTGGTAATGCGTTTTGCGTAAATGGACTAATAATTTCTGGAGGTGCTTTCATTCCTAGTTTTTCATAATTCACCTTATATAACCCTTTTTCTATCTCATCTCCAAACGGAGGGTATAAATTTTTTGAACGATATGTATCTAATTTCACATGAACACTACGAACAGCTTCTGTTATACGTAAATCAATTAATTTCACACGCGGGTCTTCATCAGGTGTAACGATACTATACTGATAAACTCCACCATTTTCATATGCTGTTCCAGGCGTTTCTGTAATAAGTTGTCTTTCTTTTAACATTGTAAAATCTATTAAATATTTTTCATATATTGGAGCATCACTCGGTTTTGTTTTAATTGGTAACAATCCATCCGTTTCTTCTTGATATTGCATGACTGCTTCTTGTACCATATCAAGTTGTGCTTCATTGGGGATTTTATTTTTTGCTAATTCTTCTTGTGGAAACATACATCCCGAAGCAATTGATAATATAATTAAAATAAGACCAATTTTTATTCCTTTAAGCTTCATTTACATTCCTCCCTACGTTTCACCCCGTCGGACCACTAACGACGATAAACAAAACAATTAAACCGCCTATTAATAAGCAAATATAGGCTATCACAGAAACAATACCGCTAATTACGCCGGTTAACTTTTTTCTACTTAATTGAATCAATGCCATGGCAAGGATTAGCAAACCGATGCCACCAAAAGATATAATCTCTTTTATTTCTGCAGCACTCATACCTTCACCTCTATTTTCTTATAAAACACAAATTCATTAAATTGGATTATTTTTTAGTACCGATATTTATCTTAACATAACAATGTCTGGAATGATGAATAATTCATTCCAGACTGACTAAATAAACCCCGACACATCTATTTTGTTTTGACTGTCGCGCTTTATTATATGCATGTTGTTATAAATATGTTTCTTTATCTCGTGAATTATTTTGGCAAGTCAAAGGAATCTGTTTCTTCTCTGCGCTCACGATTCATCAATTGTTCTACTATGACTTTAGGTTCTTTATCGTTAAATAAAATATCATATAAACCATCTGTAATCGGCATTTCAACTTGTACTTCCTTGCTTAGTAAATGAGCAGCTTTAGTTGTACGAACACCTTCGACAACCATACCCATTTCATCTAAAATAGTCTCCAGCGATTTACCTTTACCTAATGCTTCTCCTGCTCGCCAATTTCGACTATGTTGACTCGTTGACGTAACGATTAAATCTCCAACACCACATAAACCTAAAAAGGTGAGGGGGTTAGCTCCCATTGCAGTTCCTAAACGGGTAATTTCTGCTAAACCTCGTGTAATTAATGCTGCTTTTGCGTTATCACCGAAACCTAATCCATCTGAAATTCCAGCACCTAATGCAATGATATTTTTCAGTGCGCCACCTAATTCAACACCAATAACATCTTTACTCGTGTATACACGAAATGATGAATTAATAAATAAGTTTTGTACGATATTTGCTTTCTCTTCATTTTTTGATGCAACTGTTACAGTTGTTGGATGACGTAAAGCAACTTCTTCAGCATGGCTTGGTCCTGATAAAATAACAATATCATCTTCTTTATAAGTAGGTAATTCTTCAGCAATAATTTGTGATATACGTTTTAATGAATGCGGCTCGATACCTTTGGAAGCATGAACAATCGTTACACCTTCTGGCAAAATATCTTTTAATTGTTGACATACCTCTCTAATCGCGCTAGATGGTACGACTAACACAATCGCTTCAACATCTTGTATTGCTTCTTGTAAATCATAATAAGCTTTTAAATTATGTGGTAAATCTACTTGTAAATAATTATCATTGCGGTGGGTTTCGTTTATTTCTTCTGCTTGTTCTTTTCGATGTGTCCATAATCGAATATCATGATTATTATCTGCAAGAACAATGCTTAATGCATTACCCCAACTTCCCGCTCCTAATACGGCAACTTTATTCATTATTTTTCTCCTCTCAACTTCTTTTTCGTGCTAAAATTCGGATTGGAGTTCCCGAAAATCCGAATGCTTCTCTAATTCTATTTTCTAAAAATCGCTTAAATGAAAAATGAACGATTTCTGGATCATTTACAAAAACAGCGAATGTCGGTGGTTGAATGGCTACTTGAGTCGTATAAAGTACTTTCAATCGTTTTCCTTTCACTGTAGGCGTCGGATTCATCGCCATTGCATCCATAATAACGTCATTTAAAATGTTCGTTGCAATCCGTTTTGTATGACTCTCACTCACTAATTTAATAACAGGAACAAGTCTTTGAAGTCGTTTTTTTGTTTTTGCAGATAAAAATACAATAGGTGCATAATCAAGAAAAGGAAATTGCTCTCTAACCATCATTTCAAATTCTTTAATACTCGTTTCATCTGAACTAATTGTATCCCATTTATTAACGACAATGACAATTGCTCTACCTGCTTCATGAGCATACCCAGCTATCGCTTTATCTTGTTCTCGAATTCCTGTTTCAGCATCTAGTACAACAAGGACAACATCTGAGCGATCTATTGCTTTTAAAGCACGTAACACACTATATTTCTCTGTGGATTCATATACTTTTCCACGTTTTCTAATACCAGCTGTATCAATAATCACAAAATCTTGATCATCTTTTCTTAAATAAGTATCGACTGCGTCTCGAGTTGTTCCTTCGACATCACTTACGATAACACGTTCTTCATTTAATAAGGCATTTACTAAAGATGATTTCCCTACATTTGGTCGTCCAATTAAACTAAAATAAATCGTATCCTCTGCTTTTTCATCTTCCACTTCTTCAGGAAAATGTGTCACAACTTCATCTAATAAATCACCTAAACCTAAACCGTGTGTTCCAGAAATTGGAAATGGTTCACCAAAACCTAACGCATAAAATTCATATGTATTATGGCGCATTTCTGGATTATCTACTTTATTTACAGCTAAAACTGTTGGCTTTTTTGATTTATATAGAATTTTTGCAACTTCTTCATCAGCTGCTGTTACACCATCTCGACCATTCACTAAAAAAATGATAACATCTGCTTCTTCAATCGCAATCTCTGCTTGCTGACGGATTTCAGTTAATAACGGTTCATCGGATAATTCTATACCACCTGTATCGATTAAATTAAACTTCTGGCTTAACCATTCTACTTCTGCATAAAGTCTATCTCGCGTCACTCCTGGGGTGTCTTCAACAATTGAAACTCTTTCTCCGATTAAACGATTAAATATGGTTGATTTTCCTACGTTCGGGCGACCTACAATAGCGACGGTTGCTTTTGTCATGGAGGACAACCCCTTTCTGTAATATATTTAAAATAATTATGTTCATTTTAACAAACAATTTTTCTCAACACAATTTCTTATACTATATCCTTTATTTTACTACCATTTGTTTAATAATGATATTTATAACTCGAATATGTCATAACGAAAGCAATAAACCTTGTCATAGTTTGAACCAAGAGTAAAAATAAAATAGTAACAAGTAAATAGTTTAAATAATAAAAGCTTCCTATTACATCATTTCCTAAGTAAATATATAACAATAATTCATACATTAATTGCCCTAAGGTCAAACTACTAACAATGACTATGAACCTTAAAACAAAAGATTTAATTAACATACAAACTAAAAACACAATTAAACTAGCAACCATTATAGTGCCCGGCATAAAAAAGAATACAGGTGCCATTTTTTCCCAAATTAATAAGCCTGCATAAGTTAGCATACTTACAAATATAATTAATATTTCATACGTTCGAACAATTGACAAACCAAATAAAATCACCGTACTAATTAGTAACATAATAAAGGAACTGGAAATAACAAATAATCCCATTGTTATATTAAGTGAAGACAAGCAAATATAAAGTAAAATAATAGTTAAAAGTAAATTTCTAGTCCGTTTCACTGGCACAAAAAAATAAACAATAATATAAAGTAACCAACATAAATAATAAAAGAGGAGTAATTCATCCATAAACGATCACCTTTTATTATTTATTATACGTATAAACAAAGTAATCTAAACATTGCACTCCTCTTTACGCCCGAAAAAAGCTTTCCCGTAAAGGAAAGCTTTTTTAAGTTCTTCTACTCTTATTCGTTTTTGAATTTATCGAGTTGGTCACCAATCATATCCCCTAATTGGAAACCTGAAGCATCGTCTTCTTTTTCATATTGCTCAATATCGCCTTGTTCTTCTTCTAACTCAACTTCTTTAATACTTAACGAAATACGTTGTTCGTCTTCATCTACACTTAACACTTTTGCTCCAACTTCTTGACCTACTTCTAGTACATCTTCTGGTGTACCGATGTGACGGTTGGCAATTTGTGATATATGAACAAGTCCTTCAACGCCATCCTCTATTTCGATAAATGCACCAAATGTAACGATTCGCTTAACAGTACCAGTTACGTGGTCACCTTCTTGAATTTTTTCAGCAATTCCTGACCATGGTCCAGGTAATGTGTTTTTATACGATAACGAAATACGCTCATTTTCTGTGTCAACAGAAAGAATTTCAACTTGAATGTCTTGGCCTTCTGTCAATACGTCTGATACTTTATCTACGTGAGAATGAGCTAATTCTGAAATGTGAACAAGTCCATCCACTCCACCAACATCAACAAAAGCACCGAAGTCCGTAATGCGTTGCACTGTACCATCGATTACACTACCAGTCTCAAGCGATTCTAATAATGACTGCTTTTTCTTATCTTGTTCTGCTTCAAGCACAGCACGATGTGATAAAATGACTCGATTTTGTTCACGATCTAAGTCTGCTACTTTTACTTCTAATGTTTTGTTTAAGTATTCAGAGAAGTCCTCTACAAAATACGTTTCTACTAAAGACGCTGGAATGAATCCACGAAGACCTACGTCTACTACTAGACCACCTTTAACGATTTCTTTTACTTCTGTTTCGAAAACTTCGTTCGCTTCATGTTTTTCTTGTAATGCTTCCCAAGCAGCTTCAGCATCTACAAGCTTTTTCGATAAAACAATCTCTTCATCAGCAACTTTTTTTACTTCCAATTTTAGTTCTTGTCCATCTTCAACAATATCAGCTGGATTTTCAACATGTAAGTTAGAAAGTTCGCTAATTGGAATAATACCTTCAGATTTTTGACCTACATCAACAAAAACTTGTTTTTCATCGATTTTTACTACCGTTCCTGTTACAATGTCTCCTACTTGTAATTCATTGTTTGTTTCTTCCATATGTATTCACTCCTAAACACGATTTAAAATGATCATACCAAAAATCAATTCTCTAACTAGTATAACATGAAAACGCTTATCTTTATAATTTCTTTCATTATATCACTTTATTTTAGATGATATAAGTGTTTTACACCTTTTTTTCGATTGCTTGTAAAATTTGTTCTACCACTTTCTCAATGGAAAGTGAAGTCGTATCAATTGAAATCGCATCTTCGGCTTTAACGAGTGGGGAAACTTCACGATTTGTATCGCGTTCATCTCGTTGACGAATATCTTCCATTAGCTGTGATAAATCAGAAGTATATCCTTTTTCAAGGTTTTCTTTGTGTCGACGTTCCGCCCGTTCCTCAACTGAAGCAATTAAAAAAATCTTCACCTCAGCGTTTGGTAAAACGTGAGTACCGATATCACGTCCGTCCATTACGACACTAATATCATTTGCTAATTTTTTTTGTTCGTCTACCATACGCTCACGAATTTTTGCGTGACTAGCGACATGTGAGACTGAATTTGAAACTTTCTCTAAGCGTATTTCATCTGTTACATCTTGTTCATCTAACAAAACGCGTTGTCCATCTTCATGTTGAAACAACCGAATTTCAGTTTGTTGTAAAAGCATTGTCATCTCGTCTTCATCTTCTACATTCATGTTTTCTTGTAATGCTTTATAAGTAAGTGCCCGATACATTGCACCTGTATCAATATAAACGATGGATAGCTTTGCTGCGATTTTTTTTGCTACTGTACTTTTACCAGCAGCAGCTGGTCCATCTATTGCGATGCGAATCTTATTATTTAACATACCATTTTCCTCCTGCAACTCTACGATTAACTTTATTGTATGAAAAAACTTGGCAATTGCCAAGTTATTTTCCTTTTCTATATTAACTAATATTCATTCGCTACGCTCAAGTTTAATTATATATCGAATGTTCAAACGATTCATTTACTTACTCTTATTAGACCATATTTTTCTAGAAAATGAAAGTGAGAACAAATCTTATGCATTTACTTCAAAATTAGTTTCCGTACCTGTCAACTTCTCCACCTTTTCTTCTATACCGTTTTCTGCATTAATAAAAATACGATACGTTTCGTCTTCCATTGTTCCTAAAAACTCATATGTTAATACTTCTTCATTGATATTGTTTTCGATGATAGCAAGGTTCTCTTCTTGAATCGTTACTTCACTATTTACATGTTCTCTCGCTTCTTCTATAGTAAGTTCTGCATCTGGAATTGTTCGATCATGGTGATTCATTAAATATTCTCTTGCATTAAAACCGATTATATCGCCATTGTCTAAAGCAACTTTCACCATAATAGAGTCTGGATAAATCCTTACTCCATCCTGTTCATACATAAAAGCATATACTCCAATTCCATCATATTGTTGACTTTGTGTTGCTGTAATATTATCATATTCAAATTGTTGTAAATAATCTTCAGCAAGTAGCAATCCATCGTTTAATGATTTTTTTGATTCATTAATTTCTCGGTTCACTAATATGGAAATTGGTCTTGCTCCTTGTTCAGTAATATCCATATATACTTCTTTACCATCTTCATAAGTCACTGTATAAGTTGGCACATCAGCACCTTCTCCGTCTTTAACGATACGAATATTTTTATCATCATCTATATCAAAAAGTTTTTTACTAAAGGTACGAATATCTTCTTCATTATGCCTTTTTCCTTCTATATCTTTATACTGGTTTTTTTGACTAGTTTCTTGAAACATATCGTTTCCAATATCTGTTTCTGAAAACTCACCAAGGTTTTTATCTACTGTTCTAAATCCATCAATAATGACATCATCTTTCTCGTCATCACCTGTAGCTAAGGCTAATTCAACGTCCATCCAACGTAAATTATTCGTTAAAGCAGTATGTTGCATCTCTCTTAAATCATCTTTCACATCAGCAGCTTGCTCATAAAGATGTTGTAACTTTTCTATTTCATCTTCAGATAACGGATCATCATCTAAATTACGAATAGAAGTTTTATACGTAAAATCACCAATCTTAGAAAGAAACTCTTGTGTATCATGAATGGGTACTAAAGATAAAGGTAATTGACCAACATTATTAGATGCTTGTGATGTTAAACGCCATATATCAACAAATTGCGGCGACAAACGATCACTTGTATTCATCGCTAAAGATGTGCCGATTTTGTCATGTAATAAATCCATATAGTAGGATAATTCATGGAATGAACGTTGATACGAGTTTTCAGCATGAATAAGCAAAGCATTTTTCTCCTCATACTCCTTATATCCCCAATATCCTACTCCGATTATTCCAATTGTTAAAACGCCAATTATTATCGAGCGAATCATCATATCTTTCCTTTCTATTTTGCAAAAATGTGTTTACCAATCTTTTTAATTTGTGGTCGTGTCCATATCCATCCTGAAGTTGCTGTGTCTGGATTAAAATAATATAGTGCATGACCTGTTGGATCCCAACCATTTACCGCATCAAGCACTGCCTCTTCTGCTCTTTTATTCGGCGTTAGCCATATTTGTCCATCGGCAACTGCTGTAAACGCTCTAGGTTCAAAAATAACTCCAGATACTGTGTTTGGGAAAATATCGCTTCTAACTCGATTTAAAATAACTGCTGCAACAGCTACTTGACCTTCATAAGGTTCTCCTCTCGCTTCACCATAGACCGCATTTGCCATAAGTTTAATATCATTTTGTGAAAAGCCTTGTGGCACATTGACAGCACCTGTTTGTTGCTTCATTGCTTCTTGTTCATTTACTTGTTCATTATTTGTACCTTGATTTCCTGTTTGTTCATTTTGCTGACTTTGTTGATTTTGTTGATTTTGTTGTTGATTTTCTTTAGGTTTATTTTTCTCATACCCTGCTATTTCTTGTTGTACTTTCTTTCTGTCAAACTCCGTTGCTTTAACTAATTTTTCTTTTGCTTGAGTACCTGCAACTCCATCAATCTCCATTCCAAATTCATATTGAAAGTGTCGCAATGCCCAATATGTACTCCATCCAAACACACCATCTATTTCTCCACTGTAAAAGCCAATGTGTTTTAAGCGTGCTTGAAGTTCGATTACATCTTCCCCTATCGCTCCTTGTTGAATAACTTGAGGGGTAAAGGCATCTGTTTTATTTGCTGGTGAAACAAATATGATCGTTATAGCAGTAACGATTATACTGAGATAAATAAAGGATTGTTTGCTGACATTATTTCTTTTAAGTTCATCCATTCTTTTTCCTCCAAAATTTAAATTGTACTGCTATTTTTTGAAATTATTACAATTTTATACATGCAAGTTCATTTAAAAACAAAAACACGAGAAACCAAAATAGATTTCTCGTGTTTTATATAAGTTGTATAAACTTTTAAAAGTGAAATTTTTGACAACATATTGGCTAAGTAAACGTAAACTCCCTCAGTTAGATACGTTTTACTCGTGAATACTCGCTTATTCGCAGGATTCCTAATTAATTAAAAAGCAATAACAAATAAGTAGAATGGATTTTACTAATAGGGCTTAATTTAGGGCGTACAGAAATAG
>JAPFDT010000055.1 GCA_026169815.1 Pseudogracilibacillus sp. | reverse complement strand
GTAAAAGTAATGATTATTCCTACAGATGAAGAAGTAATGATTGCAAGAGATACGATAAAAAAGGCAAGAACGAATGAAAAGGAAACAGTCTAAGCTGTATAAAATGACAACGTAAACATTCCATAATGTTTACGTTGTTTTGTGTGCGAGGCATGCACATATTCTATAAGGTTAAAGTCCTGAACCGTGAAGGCAGTAGTAACGGTTAGCTTAAGACAAGGGTGTCCACCGTGAGGCGGAACCTGAAGGAAGTCGGCGGCAAATCTCCGCCCTAAGGAACACGAACTTCATAAGGCTGGGTGTATTTGAATGAGGTTGCAAAACAAACCAAAGTTCATACTGCCAAAGGATACACAAAGTAAATGAAGTAGGGAGATGGAGTGGAAGAATACGTGCTTACCCTTGGAGGTCTGATAAACATGTGCAGCACACTGCATAACCGAACATGCGAATGTTCGCTGAATTATCAGAAGTCAGCAGAAGCCATAGTACTAATCGTTTCTAGAACGATTGGGAAGGGCTGAATCATTTAAGAAGAATTATCGCTTTGCGTACGCAAACTTGATGAAGCAGAAACATATTATCCTTCCTATTTAGAAGAGACAGTGAATCCTGTTGGGGCTAGAAAGAAGGGCGGAAAGTCCTTGCGACACAAGAAGAGAGATAATTCACGTAGGAGTCGGATATCATGTTAGAAAGAATTCTATCACGGGAAAATTTATTACTTGCATTAGAACGAGTAGAAAAGAATAAAGGAAGCCACGGCGTCGACCAAATGCCAGTAGAATCCCTACGGGAGTATTTCGTCGAACATTGGCACGTCTTAAAGGATGAAATCCTTGCGGGTACTTACCAACCGAAACCAGTCCGTCGCGTCGAAATCCCGAAGCCGAGCGGAGGTATCAGGAAACTAGGTATCCCTACCGTGATAGACCGCTTTCTTCAACAAGCTATCGCACAAGTTCTAACGCAATTGTATGACCCGACATTTTCACATCAAAGTTATGGGTTTCGTCCAAACAAACGTGGACACGATGCAGTAAGACAAGCAAGAAACTACATCAAAGAGGGAAAACGTTGGGTTGTCGATATCGATTTAGAAAAGTTCTTCGATAAGGTAAATCATGACAGACTGATGCAAAAGTTAAATGAGCGGATTCAAGACCGAAGGGTCTTACAACTCATTCGCAGATACTTACAGTCAGGTGTAATGGAACATGGACTCGTTAAACCAAATACAGAAGGAACACCACAAGGTGGTCCACTAAGTCCGTTATTGTCTAACATTGTTCTAGATGAACTTGATAAAGAATTAGAAACAAGAGGGCTTAGCTTCGTTCGTTATGCAGATGACTGTAATATATATGTTCGCTCAAAACGATCGGGTTTGCGAACAATGGAAAACATGACAAAATTTATTGAAGGTAAACTGAAACTAAAAGTGAATGAACTGAAGAGTGCGGTAGACCGCCCGTGGAGACGTAAGTTTCTGGGGTTTTCCTTTACATTACATAAAGAAAATCCGAAGATTCGAATTCATAAAGAAAGTATCAAACGTTTTAAACAGCGAATCCGTGAATTAACGTCAAGGAAACACTCCATTGACATGGAGCGCAGAATTGAGCGATTGAACCGATACTTAGTAGGGTGGCTGGGTTATTACCAACTGGCAGAAACACCAACTATATTCCGGAATATGGACAGTTGGATAAAACGCAGGCTACGAATGATACGGTGGAAAGAATGGAAGAGAATTAAGACGAAACAGACAAATCTAATTAAGCTCGGTACAGATACGTGTCAAGCATGGGAATGGGCAAATAGCCGCAAGGCTTATTGGCGGATTTCTAACAGTCCTATTTTACACAGAGCCCTGGGAAATAATTATTGGAAGGGTTTGGGTTTGAAGAGCCTTTTAAACAGATACCAGACAATACGTTGGACTTAAGTGAAACCGCCGTTTACCGAACGGTACGTACGGTGGTGTGAGAGAGGGAGGTTAATCACCTCCCCCTACTCGATTAAGGGATGAGTGTGAAGAAGGCAGGTAATATAAATATAATTTCCTTTTAATTTAAGTTATAATAATTTCAATCGGAAGTTTTGCAAAAGAGTTTATCTTCTACTGTTTCTAAAACTTTCTTAGTACTATACCCCCAAGTTACTATACCAATTAATCCTGCACCTCCACACAGAAATAGTAATAGAGAATCGCCAATAAAAGCATTAATCAAAATTATAGCTGAAGCAATAAGTAATAAACTTAATCGTATTTTTGTCATTGTATTATCTCCTTTCATCTACAAAATATTTAAATTTAATCTTAGCATCTAGTCTGTTTGAATAATATGAACGTAGTCTTATCTTAAACAATCGCGCCTGAATATTTACTTTCTTTTCAAAATGAATAAAGTAACAGCGTGAACAATATACGTTCCGGTTATCAAAAACCATATCGTCATCTTGTAACTATCTAAAGAGAAAGGTATAAGGAAATCATCGATTAAATAAATAATGAACCATCCTAGTATCACGAGCGGAAAAGCAATTCCGTAAGATGTATTTAATATTTGTCTGCCTCGTTCATCCTTACTTTCCTCTCCAAATTGAAATTTTAAACCGAAAAATACCGAAGCAAAAAAGAGCAATATATATATTATGATGCTAATAGATAATAAAACGGCCATTATGACCCCTCCTTTATTTTTTGTACTGGAATACCTCGTCAATTCCAACATTAAATGCGTTAGCAATTTCAAAACCTAATACTAATGATGGCGTATAATTACCTTTTTCTATTGAAATAATCGTTTGTCTACTAACGCCAACTTTTTCAGCTAAAG
>JAPFDT010000034.1 GCA_026169815.1 Pseudogracilibacillus sp. | reverse complement strand
TTCTATATCTTGAGGCTAGCCCAAAAGCTATTTCGGAGAGAACCAGCTATCTCCGTGTTCGATTGGCTTTTCACCCCTACCCACACCTCATCCCCGCATTTTTCAACATACGTGGGTTCGGGCCTCCAGTCAGTGTTACCTGACCTTCACCCTGGACATGGGTAGATCACACGGTTTCGGGTCTACGACCGCATACTAAATTCGCCCATTTCAGACTCGCTTTCGCTACGGCTCCGTGATCTAATCACTTAACCTTGCATACAATCGTAACTCGCCGGTCCATTCTGCAAAAGGTACGCCGTCACGCATTAATGCGCTCCGACTACTTGTAGGCACACGGTTTCAGGTACTATTTCACTCCCCTCTCGGGGTACTTTTCACCTTTCCCTCACGGCACTGGTTCACTATCGGTCACTAGGGAGTATTTAGCCTTGGGAGATGGTCCTCCCGGATTCCGACGGAATTTCACGTGTTCCGCCGTACTCAGGATCCACTTCGGAGAAAGTATATTTTCGATTACAGGGCTGTTACCCTCTATGGCTGACCTTTCCAGATCAATTCATCTAATATACTTCTTTGTAACTCCGTATGAAGTGTCCTACAACCCCAGTAAGTAAACTTACTGGTTTGGGCTGATTCCATTTCGCTCGCCGCTACTTAGGAAATCGCAATTGCTTTCTCTTCCTCCAGGTACTAAGATGTTTCAATTCCCTGGGTGTGCTTCATTTACTCTATGTATTCAAGTAAATGTACTATTCCATTATGAATAGTGGGTTGCCCCATTCGGAGATCCTCGAATCAAAGCTTACTTACAGCTACCCGAGGCATATCGGTGTTAGTCCCGTCCTTCATCAGCTCCTAGTGCCAAGGCATTCACCGTGCGCCCTTGTTCACTTAACTAAATCTATAACATGTATCTATTGATACGTTTAACTAAAAATGATGTCGTTGATTATCTTGCTCTTATTTAGTTTTCAAGGTACAAAGTTTAGAGGAATTTACTCCCTCAAAACTGAACAATCAACAATAAATGCCATGCACGAACATCGTTCGTGTTCCGTAGTTACACCACAGTGACCTGTGATGTAACTATATCCTTAGAAAGGAGGTGATCCAGCCGCACCTTCCGATACGGCTACCTTGTTACGACTTCACCCCAATCATTGGTCCCACCTTCGGCGGCTGGCTCCCAAAAGGGTTACCTCACCGACTTCGGGTGTTACCGACTCTC
>JAPFDT010000023.1 GCA_026169815.1 Pseudogracilibacillus sp. | reverse complement strand
GAATATATTCCGCTTTCTTACGATTAGTCAAGTACTTTTTCTATATTTATATGTTTTGTTTTTTTATATAGGAGGCGATATCGCCTCCTATATAAAAAAGCGCATTCCTAATATGCTTAACGAAAATTGTATTTTTTGTTAAGGGATTATGATATAATAATATTTATTATTACGATTATTAAGCTTGTGAGGCTACTTTATAATCGTATAATTTTTCGTGTGTAATAAGATGGTAAATCACTTTTAAAAACTTATTCACACAAGCGATGACGGCAACCTTATGAGGTTTATTATAAGGTTGCTTTCTTAATTTATAATAATAATCTGTAATATGATTCGTTCGCTTATCTTTAGCCGAGAGCATCGAAATAACCATGAAGTATAGGGCGGATCGTAATCTGCGATTTCCCCGCTTATTTATTTGATCTTTATATTGAATGTTTCCAGACTGATGACGTGCAATATCAATTCCTACATAAGCATTCAATTGTTTATTACTTTTAAACCGTTTAATATCTCCTATTTCACCAATTAATCTACAAGCAGTATTCTTTTGGATACCTGGAAAGGACAATAATACTTCGTACTCTTTTCTTCCTTCAGACAATCGTGCCATTTCATCAATTAATAAATTATGTTCTTCTTCTAATTTCAAGAGCTTCTGTGCGTATTCACTGACAAGCTTGCATCTATAATCATCTTCATCAATGGCAGGATAAGATTCATTTGCAACTTCGATTAATTGAGTCGCTCTCTGCTTTGCTTGTTTTGTAGAATAATTCTTATTTGTACATTTTTTAAGGCGATTAGATACCACTGTTTTTGATTTTCCTATAATAAAATTCGGATGTGGATATAATTGTAAAATCCTGAAGTGAAAGGCCTTTTTATCATCAAATATTTCTTCAAATTCAGGAAAAGCAAGTTGTAAAACAGCATGCAAACGGTTTTTATATAAGTTCTTCTCCTTTCCTATATCATTGTATCGACGGGATAACGCTTTCATATCTTCATAATATGATTCTTGGGAGATGCTCTCACGACGTTCTGCTTTAAAATGTGTCTTAGCTAATTCATGAGCATCACTCTTATCCGTCTTATTCCGACGGAGAGATTTTGTTTGATAGCTTGCTTCTAAAGGATTCATAAGATAATAGAAATATTCATTATCTTGAAGAAACCTCTCGATAGCCTTTGAATAGACCCCAGTAGCCTCAAAAATAATTTCCGGAGTTTCTCCGTATTCTTCTTTAAGTTGAATAATCATTTGGTTTAAAGATGCGAACCCGGAACAATTATGGTCTATTCGATTTTCAAAGATAAACTTTCCAGTTTCATCATAAGAAGCGATGATACTATTACCTTTACTGACGTCTAAAGCTAGTACAGTTTTCATACTATTACCTCCTTAATTAATTGGTAGAAGTCTTCACTAACGCCTTACCGATTCCACTTTCTTATACACGATCTCAAAGGATCCAACATACTAAACTGATTCAAATAAGGGTGTGAAGTTGACCAGTTTCCAGCGACAAACTCAAAGGTTTCAAGCGATTTACGGTCTTCCTTCACTTCTACTATAAAAAAATAGTAGCACAAGACATCGGCCAATGTCTTGTACTACTAATCTTAGTATGTTTCCGCG
>JAPFDT010000044.1 GCA_026169815.1 Pseudogracilibacillus sp. | reverse complement strand
GGCTCCTCTATTTCTGTACGCCCTAAATTAAGCCCTATTAGTAAAATCCATTCTACTTATTTGTTATTGCTTTTTAATTAATTAGGAATCCTGCGAATAAGCGAGTATTCACGAGTAAAACGTATCTAACTGAGGGAGTTTCCGTCTACTATAACATAATCATATTTATTTTATAACGTCTTTTCCTCCCATGTATGGGCGTAATACTTCTGGTATGATGACAGAACCGTCTTCTTGTTGATTGTTTTCTAAAATTGCTGTTACTGTACGACCAACTGCTAGTCCAGAACCATTTAATGTATGCACAAATTCTGGTTTGCCGTCTTCATTGCGATAACGAATACCTGCGCGACGTGCTTGGAAACTTTCAAAATTTGAACATGAAGATATTTCACGATACGTATCTTGTGTTGGAATCCATACTTCGATGTCATATTTTTTCGCTGCAGTAAATCCTAAATCACCTGTCGACATATTCATAACACGATATGGTAATTCTAATAATTGTAAAACTTTCTCTGCATGTCCCGTTAACTTTTCAAGAGTGTCATAAGAATCCTCTGGCTTAACAAACTGCACTAATTCCACTTTGTTAAACTGATGTTGACGAATTAAACCACGCGTATCACGACCTGCTGAACCTGCTTCAGAACGAAAACATGCACTTTGAGCAACATATTTTTGTGGTAATTCCTCTGCTGGTAAAATTTCATCTCGATGATAGTTCGTTACAGGTACTTCAGATGTTGGAATTAAAAAGTAATCCCACTCCTCAATTAAAAAGGCATCTTCCTCAAACTTAGGTAACTGACCTGTTCCTGTCATACTTTGACGATTCACTAAATATGGTGGAATCATTTCTACATAACCATGTTCATCTGCATGTAAATCCATCATAAAATTCATAAGTGCTCGTTCTAAACGTGCCCCAAGTCCTTTATAAAATACAAAGCGACTACCAGCAACTTTAGCTGCTTTTTCAAAATCAAGAATATCTAAATCTGTTGCAACATCCCAATGTGGCTTAGGTTCAAATGTAAACTCTCGCTTTTCACCCCAAGCACGAACTTCGACATTATCGTCTTCATCTTCTCCAATCGGCACACTTTCATGCGGCACATTTGGAATTGCATATAAGATTGTATCTAATTTTTCTTCAACTTCTTCTAGTTCTTTATCTAAATCTTTAATTTCTTCGCCAACTGTTTGCATCTCATTAATTAATTCTGTTGCATCTTTTTTCTCACGTTTTAAAACAGAAATTTGTTTTGATGCCTCATTACGTTTTGCTTTAATTTCCTCCACACGTGCGATTATTTTCCTTCTACGTTCATCTAATGTACCAAAATGAACTAACTCTGATAAATCCTCTCCACGCTTTTCTAAACGAGCTTTAATTTCTTCAAAACGATTACGTAATAACTTTCGATCTAACATATTATCTTCCTCCTTATTATAATTAAAAATTAAAAAACTCCCGCCCTTAATACACTGATTAAGGACGAGAGTATCTCCCGCGTTGCCACCAAAATTAAAGACATTACTAGTCTTTCAACTCATTTGTTATAACGGAACAACACCGAATTTATTCATCATAAATTAGTTTAAGGATGGATTCATACGCATTTACTTATCGATTTCCACCAACCATCGACTCTCTACAAAGTAAAAACCTACTACTATTTCCTCTCATTACTGATAATTTATTTTATTAAATTTACCATATCACGTTTTTTGTCTAATGCAACTAGAAACTATTTAGTTACTACGTTCTGCCATACGATCTGAACCAACTAATGTACTCATTTCGAGTCCTTTCATTGCTGTTCCAAGATCCTTTGACAACTCTGCAATTAATTTATAATCTTGATAGTTTTCTGTTGCTTCAACAATCGCACGAGCAAATTTCTCTGGATTATCTGATTTAAAAATTCCTGAACCAACAAATACGCCGTCAGCACCTAATTCCATCATTAACGCTGCATCTGCTGGAGTTGCAACCCCACCTGCTGCATAGTTAATAACTGGCAGGCGACCTAGTTCACGAATTTCCATTAAAATATCAAATGGAGCTTGATTATCACGTGCAAATACCATTACTTCATCTGCACTCATAGATGTTAATTGATTAATTTCAGCCTGTACTTGACGTAAATGACGTACCGCTTCTACAATATTTCCTGTACCTGGCTCTCCTTTTGTACGTAACATTTGCGCACCTTCACCAATTCGGCGAGCTGCTTCACCAATGTTTCGGCAACCACAAACGAATGGGATAGAGAAATCAGATTTCTTAATATGGAATATATCGTCAGCTGGAGTTAATACTTCACTTTCATCAATACAATCAACGCCTAACGATTCTAATACACGCGCTTCCACGATATGACCAATTCTTCCTTTAGCCATAACAGGAATGGAAACTGCATTCTTTACTTCTTCTGTAATCGTTGGATCTGCCATTCGAGCAACTCCACCTTCTTTACGAATATCCGATGGTACTCGTTCTAAAGCCATGACGGCAACTGCTCCCGCCTCTTCTGCTACTTTTGCTTGTTCAGCATTGACAACATCCATAATGACGCCGCCTTTTTTAAAATCAATCACTCGAAGCCCTCCTAGTTTGATTAGAATAATCCTTTAATTTTGTCGAATAAACTTACAAAAAATTGGCCAATTGCACTTAACATTAAACTAAACCAATTCTTCTTCTCGACATTTTCTGTTGCGACTAGATCTACTGTTGCTTTTTTCTCACTATTTAAAATATAGCCAAAATCTTCACCTTCGTCAAAGGATAACTCAGCAACTCCGACTTTTTCACCTTTTTTAATTGGCGCAGATAATTCACCTGCTTCATTTAGCAAGCTTTCATCTATTTTATATTCTACATGGTATTCTTTTTCAGTTCCTTGTAAAATTGGAATAGATAATGCTTCTTCAGTCGCAACTTGTACAGATTTTTCTTTTCCTTTTTCAACTGGAATAGTCGATTCATCTTCTATTTGATAATTTGCAGGGAATAATTCCGTTTCTTTGAAATCATTAAACCCATAATCAAATAATTTAGCTGTTTCTTGGAAGCGAGCTTCTTCACTCTTTGTTTTCATAACGACAGCAATTAATCGTTTGCCATCTCGTTCAGCTGTTCCTGTAAATGTATAACCTGCTAATTCTGTATGTCCTGTTTTTAACCCATCGACACCTTCATAATAAAAGTCTTTTAAAAACTCTCGGTCATGTTTTAACATCCAGTTGTAATTAATAATCTCATGATCATCAAATGTACTGGATGGCTTACTAGAAACTTCTAATGCTTCTGGGTAATCATTGACAATATGATACGCTAAAACAGCTGCATCACGAGCTGACATTAGATTCGAATCATCTTTCTTCGTTCCTTCTGGATGTCTACCATCTAACGTATCATTATCAATCCCTGATGAGTTATAAAACTCTGTATTCTCCATACCAAGTTCAGCTGCTTTTTCATTCATCAGCTTAACGAACTCACCTTCAGAACCAGAAACCATCTCCGCTAATGCAACTGTTGTTCCATTGTCTGAATAAATTACCATTGCTTCATACAAACTTTTTATTGTGTAATCTTTATCTTGTGTCAAACCGAGTCCAGAAAATTTATTATTACTTGAAATCCAATATGGATAATCACTAATTTCTGTTGTATCTTCCCAGTCAAATTCTCCATCTGCAATTTTTTCCAATACAATATATTGTGTCATCATTTTCGTCATACTAGCTGGAGGTAATGCTTCATCTGCATCTTTAGCATATAAAACTTTTCCAGTGTCTGCATCAACGATAATCGCTGTTTTAGCTTTTGTTTCAACTTGCTTTGCTTCAATCACATCTGCTTGAATAAAGACAAAGCTGGCTAGTGTCAAAATGAGTAACATGACTACTTTATTTTTTAACTGACTTACCAATTCTCTTACCTCCGAAATGAGGAAACCCCTCATGCTTTCTTTTAAATTTATACTTTATTGAATTAATTTAAGCTATAGTTTGGTGCTTCTTTTGTTATGTTTACTTCGTGTGGGTGGCTTTCTTTTAAGCCTGCATTTGTAATGCGAATAAATTGGGCATCAGTGCGTAATGATTCTAAATCTGCTGTTCCGCAATACCCCATTCCTGCGCGTAAACCACCTACGAGTTGATGCAATGTGTTAGCTAATGCACCTTTGTAAGCAACTCTTCCTTCGATACCTTCTGGAACAAGTTTCTTCACGTCGTCTGATTCTTGGAAATAACGGTCTTTTGAACCTGATTTCATTGCTGATAAAGAACCCATACCACGATATACTTTATACTGTCTACCTTGGAAGATTTCCATTTCCCCAGGGCTTTCAGATACACCTGCGAATAAACTTCCTAACATAACTGCATGTGCTCCTGCTGCTAATGCTTTAACAACATCACCTGAATATTTAATTCCACCGTCAGCAATAATCGGTACACCATGTTTTGCCGCTTCTTCTGCACAATCATGGATCGCCGTAATTTGTGGTACACCAATTCCAGCAATAACACGTGTTGTACAAATCGACCCTGGTCCAATACCAACTTTTACAATATTAGCGCCTGCTTCAATTAAAGCTTTTGTTGCTTTTGCTGTTGCAACGTTTCCTGCAACAATATTAATCTCAGGATAGGCTTCTCGTACCTTTTTAACTTGCTCTAAAACACCTTTTGAATGCCCATGTGCTGTATCAATCACAATCACATCGACGTGAGCTTCAACAAGCTTTTCAATTCGATGCATCGCATCACCAGTCACACCTACTGCTGCACCTACAATTAAACGACCTTGGTCATCTTTTGATGCGTTTGGATATTCGATGACTTTCTCGATATCTTTTATCGTTATTAATCCACGTAATATATTATTTTCATCTACTAATGGCAATTTTTCAATCTTATATTTTTGTAAAATACTTTGTGCTTCTTCTAATGTTGTACCTACATGACTTGTAATTAAATCATCACTTGTCATCACTTCTGAAATAACCATCGAGTAATCTTCAATAAAACGTAAATCGCGATTCGTCAAAATACCAACTAACTTTTGTTCATCAACATTATTTACAATCGGAACACCTGAAATTCTAAATTTGCCCATTAAATGTTCTGCATCATATACTTGGTGTTCTGGTGTTAAAAAGAAAGGATTCGTAATGACGCCACTCTCTGAACGTTTAACACGATCAACCATCTCTGCTTGTTCACTCACCGACATATTTTTATGAATGACTCCAAAACCACCTTGTCTAGCCATAGCGATTGCCATATCCGCTTCCGTTACAGTATCCATTCCTGCACTAATGAAAGGGGCACTTAAACGTAAAGTTGAAGATAATTCTGTACTTACTGATACATCCTTTGGTAATACATTTGATTCATCTGGAATTAGCAACACATCATCAAACGTTAATCCTTCTTTTGCAAATTTACTCATTTCTTATTTTCCTCCCTTATTAATATATATAAACGTGAATAGAAATCTACTAATCATTATTAAAATAATAACGTATTTTATCTAAAATATAAAGAAGACACATCTATTTCTGACAGAAAATATGAAACTTCAGCAAATGTTACATTTCTATGAACAAATTAGCCGTTTTTTATTAAAAGAAAGAGAACTTGCCTTCATAAAAGGCGAGCTCTCCTTCGTGTTATACAGGATGTTATCTAAAAACATCATTAAACAATATCTTGTTTATTCTTCGTCAGTTTCTTCTGCATCTATTTCTTCGTATTCGATTTCTTCATCTTCTTCTATTTCATCATCTTCTTCGATTATTTTAGCGACAGTAGCGACTTCTTCGTCACCTTGTAAACGAATGAGGCGAACTCCTTGTGTGCTTCGACCAGTTACTGGAATACCTTCAACTGGAATTCGAATTAGAACACCTGCAACGGTAATGAGCATTAAATCTTCATCACCTTTCACAATTTCTACTGTTACGACTTCACCAGTATCTTCTGTTAAACGACAAACGTAATACCCTTTACCACCACGATTTGTCTGACGATATTCTTCCTCTGCTGAACGTTTTCCAATTCCTTTATTCGTTACGTGTAAAATGTAGGAGTCTTCTTCAATAACTTCCATCGAAACAACTTCATCATCTTCACGTAGATCAATGCCTCGTACTCCGGCAGCTGTTCTACCCATCGCACGAACATTATTTTCATCAAATCGAATAATGTAACCTTGTTTTGTCGCAATCCCAATATCTTTCGTTCCATCTGTTGAGCGGACTGAAATTAATTCATCCTCATCACGTAATGTAACAGCGATAATCCCGCCACGACGAATGTTAGCAAATTGATCTAACGACACACGCTTTGATTGTCCACGTTTTGTCGTAAAGAATAAGAAACCTTCATCTGAAAATTCATTAACAGAAATAACCGTATTAATCCATTCGCCTGATTCAATTTCTAATAAGTTAATGAGAGGGATTCCTTTAGCTGTTCTACTAAATTCCGGAATTTCATATCCTTTTATACGATAGACTTTTCCTTTATTCGTGAAAAACAGCAACGTATCATGTGTCGATGTCGATAATAAATGTTCAATAAAGTCATCATCATGCGTTCCCATTCCTTGAATACCACGTCCACCACGATGTTGCGTACGATAAGTCGTCGATGGAAGACGATTAATATATCCTTTATGAGTTAATGTGACGATAATATTTTCTTCTGGAATTAAATCTTCATCTTCAAAGAAATCTACTCCGCCGACAGTAATCTCCGTACGACGTTCATCGCTAAATTTCTCTTTAATTTCCGTTAACTCTTCACGAATAATATCTAACACACGCTCATCGTCCGCTAAAATAGCCTTTAGCTCTTTAATTAACTCTAAAAGCTCATTATACTCGGCTTCAATTTTATCGCGTTCTAGACCCGTTAAACGCTGTAATCGCATATCTAAAATAGCTTGCGCTTGTTTCTCAGATAAATCGAATCGTTCAATTAAACCATTACGCGCAATTTCAGTCGTTTCTGAACCACGAATTAACGCAATGACTTCGTCTAAATGATCTAGTGCAATTCGTAAACCTTCTAAAATATGTGCACGTGCTTCTGCTCGGTTTAATTCAAATTGTGTACGACGACGGATAATTTCTACTTGGTGATCTAAATAATGTTCTAAGCTTCGTTTTAATGTTAAAACTTGTGGCTTATTATCTACTAACGCAAGCATATTAATTCCGAAAGTCGTTTGAAGTGCTGTATGTTTATATAAATTATTTAAAATAACATCTGCATTCACATCACGGCGAATACGCATAACAATACGCATTCCGTTACGGTCAGATTCATCATTTAATTCTGTAATACCATCAATTCGCTTATCACGAACTAATTCAGCAATTTTTTCGATTAATTTTGCTTTGTTCACTTGATAAGGAATTTCCGTTACGATAATAGTCGTCGTTCCATTACTATTTTCTTCTGTTTCGACTTTAGCACGTAATGTAATCGAGCCACGTCCTGTTTCATACGCTTTACGAATACCGCTTCGTCCCATAATTTTTCCTGCAGTAGGGAAGTCTGGTCCTGGAATATAATGTTCCATTAGTTCATCTACTGTAATATCAGGATCTTCACTTACTGCTAATACAGCATCAATTACTTCTCCTAAATGGTGGGGGGGTATATTTGTTGCCATTCCAACAGCAATACCTGAAGAACCATTTACTAACAGATTCGGGAAGCGTGCTGGGAAAACGACAGGCTCTTTTTCAGATCCATCATAGTTATCTGTATAATCAATCGTATCTTTGTTAATATCCCGTAATAATTCCATTGATAATTTAGACATTCTAGCTTCGGTATAACGCATAGCAGCTGCGGAGTCCCCATCAACTGATCCGAAGTTTCCGTGTCCGTCTACTAGTAAATAACGGTGGCTAAAATCTTGTGCCATCCTTACCATTGCTTCATATACGGCAGAGTCACCATGTGGGTGATATTTACCGATTACGTCTCCGACAATACGAGCTGACTTCTTATATGCTCTGTCAGATGTCATACCTAAATCATGCATTGCATAAAGAATTCGGCGGTGTACCGGTTTTAATCCGTCGCGGACATCTGGAATTGCTCTTGATACAATAACACTCATCGCATAATCCAAGAAGGATGTTCGCATTTCATCACTAATATTTATTTGTTCTACATTTTTTCGTTCTTCCACTGCTTATAAACCTCCTAATGGACGATAAAGTCTTATTTAACTAAAATCCTGTTTAATTTATATTTTTAGAGCACTGAAAAAGTGTGTGAATATAATTTTGCTGTTATATTTCGTGATTTCGTTACGTTCTATAGAAATTTATTTTATTCTATTTGAATTAACTTCATAATTACTATCTAGTCTATCGAACACGAACATTATGTGTACTAATAGCATCGTTTACTTTCACTACAGACGACTGCTTTCCGCGGGCATAGCTTGAGCCGCTTCGGAAGAATATCACTTCCTGCAGGGTCTCAAGACTCATGCTTTTCCGGCAGGAGTCAGTCGGCTTTCGTTCAAGTAAACTTAGTTAGCTAAATTAAATTAGGAATAAATTAAATTTCTTTTAAAATCTTTCTTATACGATTAAAAACAGGCATTATTATATATTTTCGCTTGGAAAAGTCAAGATATTTTGATTGTGTGGAATCCGTAGCCACGGAGACTCCTGCGGCAAAGCAACGACCGAAAATCCATTTGTTGAGGCGTTTCCCGCGGAAAGCGGAGTGGCTACGGATGGAACACATAAGCAATAGTTCAAGACTTTTTCTTACAACGAGAATCGATATTGATTTGAGTTCACACAAATTAATTTATACGTCTAAATTCTGTACGTTGTCTGCGTTGTCTTCGATAAATGCTCGGCGTGGTTCTACTTTATCTCCCATTAAAATGTTAAATACTTCATCTGCTTCAATCGCGTCTTTTAGTTGTACTTGAAGCAATGTACGAGAGTCTGGGTTCATTGTTGTTTCCCATAATTGATCTGCATTCATTTCACCTAAACCTTTATAACGCTGTAAATCAGGGCGTGGTGATTTAGGTAGTTCTGCTAATAATTCATCTAATGCTTGGTCATTATAAACATAGTGAAGTTTTCTACTTTGTTTTACTTGATAAAGAGGTGGTTGTGCAATATACACGTAACCATGCTCTAACAATGGACGCATATAACGATAGAAAAATGTTAATAATAACGTTCGAATATGTGCACCATCTACGTCAGCATCCGTCATAATAATAATCTTATGATAACGTGCTTTTGTAATATCAAATTCTTCACCAATACCTGTACCAAGTGCTGTAATCATCATGCGAACTTCGTTGTTCGACAAAATACGATCTAAACGAGCTTTTTCAACGTTTAAAATCTTACCTCGTAATGGTAAAATCGCTTGGAAGTGGCGGTCTCGTCCTTGTTTTGCTGATCCACCAGCTGAGTCCCCCTCCACGATGTACAGTTCGCTAATCTCCGGATCTCTTGACGAACAATCCGCAAGTTTACCAGGTAAATTAGAAATTTCTAACGCACTCTTACGACGTGTTAATTCACGAGCTTTTCTCGCAGCTACACGAGCTCGAGATGCCATCATACCTTTTTCAACGACTAGTCTACCGATAGTTGGATTTTCAAATAAATATTTAGAAAATGCTTCACTGAAAACAGAATCTGTTACAGATCTAGCATTAGCATTACCTAACTTTGTTTTCGTTTGTCCTTCAAATTGAGGATCTGTATGTTTAACAGAGACAATTGCCGTAATACCTTCTCTGACATCATCACCTGTTAAATTTTCATCATCTTCTTTAAATAAATTACTTCTACGAGCATAATCATTAATAACACGTGTTAATGCTGTACGGAAACCAGATTCATGTGTTCCACCTTCATGTGTATTAATGTTATTGGCAAATGAATATAAATTACTGGCAAAACCATCGTTATATTGAATCGCAACTTCTACAGCGACATCATCTTCTTCGCCTTCTGCATAAATTGGATCATGCAACACGTCTTTAGAACGGTTCATAAATTCAACGTAAGATTTAATTCCACCCTCATAGTAGAATCTCTCTTGTTCAACAGATTCGTCACGGTTATCATCTAATGTAATCGTTAATTGACGGTTTAAGAAAGCAAGTTCACGTAAACGATGTTTTAAAATATCGTAATCATATACAATCGTTTCAGTAAAAATCTCAGGATCTGGTTTAAAGTTAATCGTCGTTCCCGTAACATCCGTGTCACCTATAACTTCAATATCCCCTTGAACTTCACCTTTTTCAAAACGTAAATAATTAATTTTCCCATCTAAGTGGACGTACACTTCTAAATGGGTAGATAGTGCGTTAACTACAGCCGCACCAACACCGTGAAGTCCTCCTGAAACTTTATAACCGCCACCGCCAAACTTACCACCAGCATGAAGAACAGTTAAAATCAGTTCAACAGCAGGTCTTCCTGTATCATCATGAATACCAATAGGAATACCGCGTCCGTTATCTTTTACTGTAATACTATTATCTTCTTCAATAATGACATTAATTTCGTCACAATATCCAGCTAATGCCTCATCGATACTGTTATCAGTAATTTCCCATACAAGGTGATGTAGTCCACGACTTCCTGTTGAACCAATATACATACTAGGACGTTTTCTAACCGCTTCTAATCCTTCTAAAACTTGGATTTGATCGGCACCATATTCTTGTTCATTCAATACTTTATCTTCCATTTATTCATTCACCTACATTTCATAGTTAAAAGTCCTACATACTTCTTATTGTAATTTCTTCGTCTTTTTCAAAGTTAAAGTTGAAAGTGGACTATAATATAAAGCATTGTCAGTGATGACAATTGATTTAGCATCTTCTTGATCACCATACAATTTGTCTTGCTCTTTAAAATCTTCAATGATGCGTTGTAACTTAGACGATGTCTGTTCTAATTGAGCATCTAAAATGGAAATAATATACGTCGATTTCACTACATGATCATTACCTATATATAAGTACAATAATCCCCATTCCTTTTTTATACACGTTTTATTTAACCAGGTGTTACCATGCCATTATCTACATGATAAATCGATGCCTGGTCTAATGTTTCATGATGAATCCCATCGATATTCGTCGTCGACACAAACGTTTGTACTTTTCCTTGAATCGTACTTAATAAATGAGACTGCCTAAAGTCATCTAATTCACTCAACACATCATCCAATAATAAAATAGGGTATTCTCCAACTTGTTCATAAATTAAGTCAATCTCTGCTAACTTGAGTGATAGGGCAGTCGTTCGTTGCTGACCTTGTGAACCATAGAGTCTGACATCTTTATCATTAATATAAAAGGAAAGATCATCACGGTGTGGACCTATTAAAGTAGAGCCTCGTCTTAACTCATTTTCTTCGTTCCTCTTAAACGCTTCAGCGTACTTTTGTTCTAGTTTCTCCTCATCGTCCTCTTCTAATACATCAACACTAGAATCATATACTATTTTCAAGTCTTCTAATTCCCGACTAATATCATAGTGGATTGGATGAGCCCATTTCCTAAGCAACTTCAAAAACTCAAACCGCTTCTTTAAAATAATCGCTGCATGTTTGACTAATTGCTCTGTTAAAATGTGTAGGAACGTAATATCTGCTCCTTTATCAAATTGTAACTGTTTTAACATATGGTTGCGTTGTTTGAGTAATTTTTGGTATTGCCCTAAATGATATAAATATAACGGTTCAATCTGACCGAGCTCCATATCAATAAAGCGGCGTCTAACTTGTGGAGATCCTTTTACTAAGGCAAGGTCTTCAGGAGCAAACATAACAATATTCATCGCACCGATATATTCGCTTAATCGTTGTTGTTCCAGGTGATTTAATTTCGCCTTTTTACCTGTACGATGAAAAATTAGCTCTAAAGGAACGACACGATCTTCTTTTTTAACTAGTCGTCCAGCAATTTTGGCAAACTCTTCATTCCAACGAATTAATTCACGATCATGTGACGTGCGATACGACTTCGTAAATGCTAATAAATAAATTGCTTCTAATAAGTTTGTCTTACCTTGAGCATTTTCCCCAATAATGACATTTACTTTATTATCAAATGCAATATCTAGCTTACGATAATTACGGAAATTTCTAACTTGTAATTGATTAATAAACATGCAAAATTCCTCGTTTGCTGCTTCTTATTTTTTCGTTATAACGCGTAGTGAGATTTGATCTTCTACAATGACATAATCTCCATCGTATAACTTTCTACCACGTCGATGTTCTATTTCACCATTTACATCAACACCGACATCGTTAATATAATGCTTCACGAAGCCACCTGACTCAAAAATATTGGCCCGTTTAAGTAATTGATTTAATGTAATAAAATCATCTTCAATGACAATTTCTTCTTGTATCATTTATGACAATCCTCTTTCATGTAAATTATGACTTTACATCATTTTCTCGCTAAAAAGCCTTATTATCTATTTTACTAAAGATTTAACCGTTTTGAAAGGAAGACCTCTATTTAATTGAAAAACTTCTCTAATCGACGAAAATAAGCTTTTAAAAATGAACAAAAAAAGAAAGCTCCTTATAAAAAGAGCTTTTTCATCGTTATTTTAATTATTAAGTTTGAGGGTAAATTCGTTTACTCTCATTCCAGCCGACTGCTTTCTGCGGGCATGGCCTCAACTCTTACAACAACACTAACGTGTTATTGTAAGGATTTTCGGACTCATGCTTTTCCCGCAAGAGTCAGTCGGCTTTCATTCAAGTAAACTTAGATAGATTAAATTATTAAACTAAACTATATTTTTTCAATAAAAAGTGGATTATTAAAATTATGTGTAGAAATATACGGAGCCTCCTGCGGCCTTAGACCGAGGAGGCTCACTGCTCTCCCGCGGAAAGTGGAGTATATTTCCGAAACGATTATTTTATGATACTAAAATTCATTTTTTATTGTTTTTCTTAAAATGTACGGACAGGTAAAATTAATTGTAAAATATTTTCTTGTTCTGGTGTACGAATAACAAATGGACGCATTGCACCAGAAAAGTCTATTTGTACTTGATTACTATCAATTGTTTTTAATGTATCAAGCATGTATCGCGAACTAAATGAAATCTTTATTTCTTCACCTTCCATAGAAATAATGCTCAGTTGTTCCTTAACATTACCGATTTCTGGTGAATTACCGGAAATTTCAATTTCTTGATTATCTAACGTATCTAAACGAATGACGTTATTTTGATCACGATTCGATAGTAGAGCAGCACGTTCAATTGTTTGAATTAATTCCTTTGTGAAAATATGTAATGTCGTTTTACTTTCTGTCGGAATTAAACGAGCTGTTTCTGGATAATTTCCACTTAAAAGACGGGATAAGAAATAAACTTCATCTGTATAAAATAATACTTGGTTTTGCATGAAAGACATATTGATATAGCCATCTTCATCATTAATAATTTTATTTAACTCTTGTAAGCTATTTCCTGGAATTACAATGTTCGTTGCATCAAATGTATGTTTCTCTAATGGAATTGAACGTAAAGCTAACCGGTGACTATCTGTTGCAGTAAATGTTAATAATTCATCTTCAATACCAACATTAACCCCCGTTAAAATTGGTCTTGTTTCCATTTGTGAGACAGCAAATACAGTTTGACGAATTAACGTTTTTAGATCCGAACTTTTAATTTGAATTGGTTCATCCATTAAGTTCATTTGTATTTGCGGATATTCTTCACTACTTTGTCCGTATAACGTAAAGACAGCGTTACCTGAACGAATTGTCGTTTTGAAATTATCATCTACCGCAATATCTACAATATCTTCTGGTAGTTTTTTAATAATTTCAGGAAAATGAGGAACTGGTAAAACAATAGAACCTGGAGTGATATCTGTAATAATTTCCTCATCGTCTTTTACATTAGGAATATGAGATTGAATCGTAATATCCGAATTACTACCTGTTAATGTTAACTTTTCTTTTTTAATATCTAATTTCATACCTGTTAAAATCGGTACAATTGTTCGAGCTGAAATTGCATTTGAAACTGCTTGGATACTATCGATTAAATATTTCTTGTTTATTTTGAAATGCATTATTGTAATCCTCCTTTTTTAGTGTGTCACGTATATTATTTATTATTAATAATAAGTAATAATAGTAATAGGGCTTGTGGATATGTGGATAACTGTGTGAGAACTTTATTTGACAAAGTTTTATCGATGTTATCAACATGTGCACAAAAAAATAACAAATGAAGACTTATGCACAATGTTAAATAGTGCTTTTTAATTCTTCTAAGTAACTATTTATCTCACTTTGTACTTCTGGATCTGTCTCAATTGATTCGGATATTTTTTTATGAGCATGAATAACAGTAGTGTGATCACGCCCACCGAATTCTTGTCCTATTTTAGGCAATGACAAATCAGTCAGCTCTCTAGATATATACATGGCCACTTGACGTGGATATGCAATTGATTTCGTTCGTTTTCTAGATAACATTTCTTCAATAGTTACATTATAACGTTCCGAAATGAATTTTTGTACTACTTTTACAGTAATTTTGCGTGGGCGACTATTCGGGATGATTTCTTTTAATGCTTCTGTTGCTAATTGGGTATCAATATCGCGATTAACTAATGAAGCATAAGCAATGACGCGAATTAACGCACCTTCTAATTCACGAATGTTTGTATCGATTTGATTCGCAATATAGAGCATTACTTCGTTAGATATATCATTTAATCCTTCTGCCTTTGCTTTTTTACTTAAAATAGCAATCCTCGTTTCTAAATCTGGAGGAGAAATATCTGTAATTAATCCCCATTCAAAGCGAGAACGTAATCTTTCTTCTAAAGTAGGGATTTCCCTAGGTGGTCGATCACTAGAAATAATTATTTGTTTATTTTCTTCATGTAATGTATTAAATGTATGGAAAAATTCTTCTTGTGTTTGTTCTTTTCCAGCTAAGAATTGAATATCATCTACTAATAGGATATCTACATTACGATATTTATTACGGAAATTTTCTGCTTTATTATCCATAATCGCATTAATAAATTCATTCGTAAATTTTTCAGAAGATAAATAAATGACACGTCGATCTGGATGATAATCTCGTACATAGTGGGCGATTGCATGCATTAAATGTGTTTTACCAAGCCCAACGCCTCCATAAATAAATAAAGGGTTATATGACTTTGCTGGAGCTTCAGCTACTGCTAAAGAAGCAGCATGAGCAAAACGGTTTGCAGCACCGACAACAAATGTATCGAATGTATATTTCGGATTTAACATATTCTGAATATCATCATTACGTGGATCTGGTGTTAGTTTAACTTCTTCCGTTTTCTCTGTATCTTCTGTCGCATATTCATCATCAATTTCAAACTTTACATTTAATTTCGATCCAGTCATTTCAAATAGTAAGCCATCAATAACGTCTGTATATCGTTGATCTAACCAGTTTTTAGTAAATTCATTAGGTACAGAAATCGATAATATATCACCTTGTAGTTCTTTCACGGTTGTTTGGCTTAACCACGTATCATAACTAGGTTTACTTATTTTAGATTGCATTTCAGTTAAAATGTACTGCCATAACTCTTCGATATTTTCCAACAATTACACCTCTTTATTTCGTTCTATATACGCTTATAAGAATAAAAATCCTTTCTTTATTTCTCTAGTAATAGGTTAGAAGAAAGAAGGAAAGGAATATGATTTTTTATTAAACATAAAACCCCAACAACAATAAAATTTGTATCGATTATTTTTATTATTAACTGATTTATACACACTGTGGTTTAATTATATACAAGAAGGTTAACATTGTTAACATCTTATACACAATCTGTGGATAAGTATAGAGGTTTAAAAGTTATTCACAAGATGAAGCATTATTAACAATAACAAAAATTGATTGATTTTGCAATAATTTAGCTAGATTATTCAGATGTTATTCAAGTTGTCGATAAAATTTATCAACAACTGTTATTTTTGTGGAAATCTTGTCGACAAAAGTAGAAAAAGAGAAAATGCTTTTTATGCACATGTTATTTGAATGTGAATAACTTTCATTTTAAAAGAAGAAAATATAAAACAAAACATATCCACAGGGGAAAGAAAAAAGGCTGTAATATATTGTATGTGGGAAATGAAAAAATATGATAAGAATATTTTAAAAAAGTAGCAGGGGAAAAAAGAGTGGATGTAGAATAATTATGTTAGAGTAAATTATTTTATTGGAGTAAAAAAGATATAATATTATTGCAAGTAAGAAACAAATATTTATTTGATCCAGATATGGAAAAAATTATGATCACTTCTAAGAAAATAGAAGGAAGATTACTGGAAAAGTAGTGTAATTTTAGCTGTGATACTATATGCTAATCTTTAGGAAATACAATTATCTTTTCAGTCTAAATTTTTTACACAAGAATTAGCACATAACCATTTAAAACGTCATATTTGCTATAAAAAAGCTGAAACTAAATAGATATAAATACTCTTTATTGACTATTGTCGTTAGTTTACGTATAATTACAAGGAAAGTTTTTAAAATGGAAACGTGGATTGAAATGAAGGTTTTTGCTATAATATCGCTTGAAACTCCTATTTCATATTCGTAAAGTTTCTTTATATATTGTAAGGAGGTGCATGAAATGAAAAGAACATTTCAACCAAATAATCGTAGACGTAAAAAAGTACATGGATTCCGTGCGCGCATGAGTACGAAAAATGGTCGTCAAGTTATCGCTCGCCGCCGCAAAAAAGGAAGAAAAGTATTATCAGCATAGGCCACTGTCACCATGTCAGTGGTTTTTTTTCAGTTTTATATCTAATTTTTGGACAAATTAATAGGTGATATTGTTGAAAAAGGCATACCGAGTAAAGAAAAATAGTGAGTTTCAGGAAATATTACGTACAGGAAGATCATTTGCAAATCGGGAACTTGTTATTTATTTCAAAAGGAAATCAACAGACCAGGATCATTTTAGAATAGGAATATCAGTAGGGAAAAAAATCGGCAATGCTGTAACAAGGAACAGAATTAAACGAATTATCCGGGAGGCTTTTCTTCAATTAGAAGAAGATATTGTACCGAACGTTGACATTATTATTATTGCTAGAAAGCCGACAGTACATATGAATAGTACTCAAGTGAAGAGAAGTATATCCCATTTATTGAAAAAACAACGTTTATTTAAATAAATATAGTTTATTGGGTTAGTTAGGAGGAAGTCGCTTGCGTAAGAAAGTCTTTATTTACATGATGCTAATCGGAGTTGTTGTATTATTAGCTGGTTGTGGTCAAATCAAAACGCCGATTACTGCTGAAAGTACAGGAATTTGGAATGAATATTTTGTTTATCCGTTATCAGTCGTCATTATTTATTTTGCGGAAATCTTTAAATCATATGGTTTAGCAATTGTTGTTGTTACATTAATTATTCGTACTATATTACTTCCGTTGAACGTGAAACAATTAAAGAGTTCAAAAGCAATGCAAGACGTTCAACCGGAAATTAAAGAATTACAAGCCAAATATAGTTCTAAAGATCAGGCAACACAACAGAAGTTACAACAAGAAACGATGGCATTGTTCCAGAAGCATGGAGTGAATCCTTTAGCAGGATGTTTACCAATTTTTGTACAAATGCCAATTTTAATTGCAATGTATCATGCAATTATGCGTACAGATGCAATTCAAGGAAATACATTTTTATGGTTTGCGTTAGACTCACCTGACTATGTATTACCGATTATTGCTGGAGGAGCGACGTTCTTACAACAGAAATTAATGATGTCTGGAAGTCCAGCAGCACAGAATCCACAAATGCAAATGATGTTATACATGATGCCAATTATGATTACTGTTTTTGCATTTTTCTTCCCAGCTGCATTAGCGTTATACTGGGTAGTAGGAAACGTATTTATGGTTGCTCAAACAATCTTTATTCGTAAGCCTATGATGAAAAAAGAGGAAGCAAATACTGGAGGAGACAAAAAGTGAGAGAAGTAACTGCTAGTGGCCAAACTGTTGAAGAAGCGGTCCAAACAGCTCTGAAGCAGTTAAGTATGTCACGTGAAGATGTTGAAATAGATGTAATCGATCAAGGAAAAAAAGGTTTCTTAGGTATATTTGGTGCAACACGTGCTATTGTTAAAGTAAGAGAAAAGGGCGAAGCAGAGGAAGTTGTTGCAGAAACTATCTCAAAACCTGAAGTTCATAAAGACAATGTAGAAAATACCGTTCCATCTGTGGAAGAGGAAAGCGAAGAAGAAATCGATGTTGAAAGTCGTATCGCGGCAAATATCGAAGAAGCAGAAGTATTTCTTAAAGAAGTATCAGAAAATATGGGCGTAGAAGTTGAAGTTGAAACAATCATTCAAGGTAGACAAGCTACATTTCAATTATCTGGCGAAAAAATTGCTATTTTAATAGGTAAACGTGGAAAAACGTTAAATGCAATCCAATACTTAACGCAACTTGTCGTTAATAAAGATGGACGTCACTTCCGCTCTGTTATTGTAGATGCTGAAGGATATCGATCTAGACGAGAAGCTACATTGAGAGAATTAGCCCAAAAAATGGCAAGCAAGGCAATGCGTATTGAGGGTAAAGTTGCCTTAGAGCCAATGCCTGCATATGAACGTAAAATTATTCATAGTAGTTTGCAACATTCAGATGAAGTATCAACGTATTCTGATGGAGTAGAACCACATCGATATATCGTAATAGAACCGAATAAATAAACGTAAAACCAGCATTATGTTTTCATGACATAATGCTGGTTTTTATTTATGATATTGGCTAACTCACTTTATTTTTCGAAATAAAAATCGCTATACTCGTTACACCACTCATTTTACGAATAAATATTATAATTTGTTTGCTATTTTTTCATAAAAAAAGATGGAAATGATCAACATCCCATCCTTTTACCTATATATTATTCAATTACTTCATTAAAAATTTGTCCAGCGTCTTGCTGTATATCAATAATTTTTAATCGTTGCTTATGTTTAACATAGATTGTTTTATAAATTGGCGCGTTATTATCTAGAAATAAAATGACTCGATTATTACGATTATCTGTTTGAATATCGACATCTAATCCGGAAACATCAATTTCATCTTCAATGACGAGCGCTTCTTCAAAGTCAATAATATCTATATTCGACACTTTGTCTTCATCTACGATTTGATTCTCGTTTGAAGTATCCTCATTATCTGGTGGTTGCTCTTCATCAGAAGCAGTTTCTTCATTAGTATCTTCTGTTTCAGACTCTGTTGACTCAGGAGATGGAAACTTTTTAACGGAGTTATCTTCCATCTTATTATCACCACAAGCTGTCACAAAAGTAAGTAAGCCGATAATAAATAATAGTGTAAAAACCCTTCTCATAGTGAACCTCTTTCTGTAAGTAATAATTCATTCCTAGTAAGTCTTTTCGTATTATACACTTTTTGCAAAAAGAAATAAACTTATTCACATGTGGATAAGTTTATTTTTATCGTGTAATATGTTATTCTATTATATTAGTGACGTTTATGCACAGTGTGGACAAGACACTCATATAAGTAGAAAAATTTTAATAAAATAATCACATTGTGTATAATTTACACGGACTAAAAGAAAAATACAACAAATTACCATTATGTAACAGATTATTTAATGGTTCAACGTATATATAAATAATTTTAATGAAGGAGGTGCGCACGAAATGGAATTTGATACGATTGCTGCAATTTCAACCCCAATAGGTGAAGGGGCTATTTCTATTGTAAGATTAAGTGGACCAGAAGCTGTTTCTATAGCAGATACATTATTTATCGGGAAAAGTTTACCAGAAGTTGAGTCTCATACAATTCATTATGGAAAAGTGATGGAACCAACATCTGAAATAGTAGCAGATGAAGTCATGGTTTCCGTAATGCGAGCGCCAAAAACGTTTACGTGTGAAGATATAGTGGAAATAAATTGTCATGGTGGAGTTACTGCTGTCAGTAGAATCTTAGAAATTGTTTTAGAAAATGGTGCAAGATTAGCCGACCCAGGTGAGTTCACGAAACGAGCTTTTTTAAATGGACGAATTGATTTATCGCAAGCAGAAGCGGTGATGGATGTCATTCAATCAAAAACAGATCAAGCAATGAATGTCGCACTCCATCAATTAGACGGTAAATTATCAAAATTAATTACAGAATTACGACAAGCATTAATTGAAACGATCGCGCACGTAGAAGTGAATATAGATTATCCAGAATATGATGATGTAGAAGAAATGTCTCACGATATGATGGAAGAAAAAACAGCATTTGTCCACGATGAGATTGATCGACTTTTACAAGTAGCTAAACAGGGGAAAATTTTACGTGAAGGTATTAAAACAGCGATTATTGGTCGACCAAATGTCGGAAAGTCATCTTTAATGAACTCACTTGTCCAAGAAGAACGAGCAATTGTAACAGATGTACCTGGAACGACACGTGATGTGATTGAAGAATACGTAAATGTTCGCGGTATCCCGTTACAATTAATTGATACAGCAGGAATTCGCGAAACAAAAGATATAGTTGAAAAAATTGGAGTCGAACGTTCACATCAAATTTTAGCAGAAGCAGATTTAGTTTTATTTATGTTAAATCACAATGAACCTTTAACAGATGATGATAGACAAATTTTCGCTTTGTTAGAAGATCTGAATTATATCGTTATTATCAATAAGATTGACTTAGAACAACAAATCGATATAGAGGAAATTAAATCATTAGCAAAAGATAATGCGCTCATTACGACATCATTAATCGAGGAAAAGGGTATTGATGATCTAGAGGCAGCACTTGCACATTTATTCTTCTCTAAAGACATCGCTACAGAAGATGGTACGTATGTATCGAATGTACGCCATATTCAATTATTGAAACAGTCGAAAGAAGCATTAGAAGAAGCGACAAATGCACTTGCATTGAATATGCCATTAGATATTGTGCAAATTGATATAAGACGAACGTGGGAATATTTAGGGGAAATTATTGGAGATACTGCAAGTGAAAGTTTAATTGATCAGTTGTTTTCGCAATTTTGTTTAGGAAAATAAAGTAAGTACAATATAAGAATCGGAAATAGAAAGGGTGATAATATGACATATCATGCAGGAGATTATGATGTGATCGTCATTGGAGCAGGTCATGCAGGATGTGAAGCAGCATTAGCCGCAGCAAAAATGGGCTCTAATACATTAATGTTATCGTTAAATTTAGATATGATCGCTTTTATGCCATGTAATCCATCTTTAGGTGGACCGGCAAAAGGAATCGTTGTTCGAGAAATTGACGCATTAGGCGGTGCTATGGGGAAAGTTATTGATAAAACCCATATCCAAATGCGTATGTTAAATACAGGTAAAGGTCCAGCTGTTCAAGCCTTACGTGCTCAAGCTGATAAGCCATTATATATTCAAGAAATGAAAAATATTTTAGAAAACGAACCAAATATTACGATGAAACAAGCAATGGTGAATGAATTAATCATTGAAGATGGTGTTTGTAAAGGAATTATTACAGAAACAAATGCAGCATATTACAGTGAGAAAGTAATTATTACAACAGGAACATTTATGCGCGGAAAAATTTTAGTAGGGGATTACGAATATGAAAGTGGCCCAAATAACCAACGAGTTTCAGTAAAATTATCGGAAAATCTAGAAGAGCTTGGTTTTGATTTAACTCGTTTTAAAACTGGAACACCACCACGTGTAAATAGTCATACAATCGATTATTCAAAAACTGAAATTCAACCAGGCGATGAGAAGCCTCAAGGGTTTTCATATGAAACGACAGAATTTATTACAGATCAAATTCCTTGTTGGTTAACTCATACAAATGAGAGAACACATGAAGTTATTAATGATAATTTAACATTATCTGCGATGTATTCAGGAATGAAGCGAGGAACAGGACCGAGATATTGTCCATCTATTGAAGATAAAATTGTTCGTTTCCATGATAAACCACGTCATCAAGTGTTTTTAGAACCTGAAGGACGAAATACGAAAGAAGTATATGTTCAAGGATTGTCAACATCATTACCAGAATATATCCAGACGGAAATTCTTCGTTCTGTTCCAGGTTTAGAAGAAGCGGAAATGATGCGTCCAGGATATGCGATCGAATATGATTCTGTAAAAGCAACACAATTATGGCCGACATTAGAAACGAAAAAAGTTGCTGGTTTATATACAGCAGGACAAATTAATGGGACATCAGGTTACGAAGAAGCGGCAGGTCAAGGTATTATTGCTGGTATCAATGCTGCATTAGCAGTACAAGGAAAAGAACCATTTATTTTAGACCGTTCGCAAAGTTATATCGGTGTGTTAATTGACGATTTAGTAACGAAGGGAACGAGAGAACCATATCGTTTACTTACATCTCGTGCTGAATATCGTTTGTTATTACGTCACGATAATGCTGATTTACGTCTTACGGAATTAGGATATGAATTAGGTCTAATTTCTGAAGCACGTTATAATAATTTCCAAGAAAAGTTACGTTTAATTGATGAAGGAAAAGAAGTATTACACAAACAAATTGTAAAAGTAGCTGACCATGTTCAAGACGCACTAGTTCGTGCGAAATCAACACCATTAAAAGATGCATCACGTGCATTAGATTTATTAAAACGTCCAGAAATTACATTTGACGTCATTGAAGAAATGATTGGTGAACAAGATTATCCAGCTGAAGTAAAAGAACAAATTGAAATTCAAACGAAATACGAAGGCTATATTAAGAAATCATTAGAACAAGTCGATAGAATGTTAAAAATGGAAGATAAAAAGATCCCAGACAATATAAATTATGATGACATTCATAGTTTAGCTGATGAAGCTCGTGAAAAATTAAAAGAAATCCGTCCAATGTCAATTGGGCAAGCTTCACGTATATCCGGTGTTAATCCAGCAGACATTTCTATATTACTCGTTTATGTTGAACAAGGAAAATTAGCAAGATCATAAGGAGATAACGATAATGGACGAAAAAATGTTTATAGAAACACTACAAAAAGAAGGTATTACATTAACAGATCAACAACTAGCACAATTTGATATGTATTTTCAATTACTCATTGAATGGAATGAGAAAGTAAATTTAACAGCTATTACTGACAAAGAAGAAGTGTATTTAAAACATTTTTTCGACTCGATTACTCCTAGTTTTTATTATGACTTACAACATACGACAACAGTTTGTGATATTGGTGCAGGAGCAGGTTTTCCGAGTATTCCATTGAAAATCTGTTTTCCACATCTACACATAACAATCGTTGATTCATTAAAGAAACGATTAACTTTTTTAGAAAATCTTGTTACAGAATTACAACTTGAACATGTTGAATTAGTTCATGCCCGAGCTGAAGATTTCGGCCAACGAAAAGAAGCAAGAGGGCACTTTGATTTAGTAACAGCAAGGGCAGTGGCACGAATGTCTGTTCTATCCGAATATTGTTTACCAGTATGTAAAACTGGTGGAACATTTTTAGCATTAAAAGGAGCAAGTTCAACAGAAGAGTTAACCGCAGCTAAAAAGGCAATCGAGATTCTCGGTGGGGAGTTTGTCGAAGAACATGCCTTTCTTTTACCGATTGAAGAAAGTGAACGTTCGATAATTGTGACGAACAAAGTAAAAAATACACCAAAAAAGTACCCTAGAAAAGCAGGAACACCTGCAAAAAGCCCAATTTCATAAAACAGATGAAAATATTAAGAACTATCAATACTTTTTATACTATATTTATGATAAACTTAACTTAATTAGGTTAAGTTTTCTTTTCTTATCATTACAAGTTTATTTCATAGTATGAGAAGAAGAAAATAGTAGACTGTTTTATTAATTCATGATAAACAACATGTCCGTGAAAAACACTGTATGCTATCGTTTTGTTCATTTCAATAGATTTTGAGAGAATAAACGTTCACGTACATTGTTTAAATAAATGAATAAAATGATAGTGAAACAATGATAGGTTACTAGGTATGAAGCATTTACCGAATGTATCATCATGAGTAAATCAATGATGACAACCACTTTTTCAACTCTTCTTTCTTGAATAAAGCAAATTGTTTCACGTGGAACAATTAATATAATATTTATTAAAAAGGTGATGTGAAATTATGTTGCAGTCTTTTAATCGATTGTTTACTGGTGGAAATAAAGATGAGGAACTAATAAAGAATAGTCAAGATGATATTATTCCTCTAAAAGTAGAGCATATCGTTCCAAACGAATATCAACCACGAACTCAATTTGATGATGAGAAAATTAAAGAATTGGCACAAACATTGCAAACACATGGAATCATTCAGCCAATTGTTGTGCGTCAAAAAGATGAGGAACTTTATGAAGTTATTGCTGGTGAAAGAAGATTAAGAGCTGCAAAACTTTTAGGGTGGGAAACAATATCAGCGATTATTCGTGATTTAAATGATACAGAAACAGCTTCAATTGCGCTGATTGAGAATATTCAGCGTGAAGAGTTGTCAGTTATTGAAGAAGCGAATGCGTATGAACAATTATTGGCAATGCATTCTTTAACACAAGAAGCATTAGCGCAACGTTTAGGGAAGAGCCAATCCACTGTTGCCAATCGAATTCGTTTATTAGGTTTACCAGAAGTAATTCAAACTAGTTTAATGGAGAAGCAATTAACAGAACGTCATGCACGTGCACTTATGAAAATAAAAGACGAAGAAGTGCAGATTGAGTTTTTTGAAATGGTGCTAGAAGAGCAATTAACTGTAAAAGAACTAGAATTAAAAATAAAAGAATTGCTTGAAACTAAACCAGAACCGAAGAAAAAACGTAAAAAACCAACATTTGTCAGCAAAGATATCCGAATTGCGACAAATACTATAAAAAGGTCATTAAAAATGATTGCTGACACTGGAATTAATGTAGAATCAGAAGAAGAAGATCAAGATGATTATTATCAAATAACAATCCGTGTGAAGAAAAATCAAGATAAATGAATGAAATATGTTTTACAATAGGTAGGTGCCATTAATGGGTAAAATAATAGCAATAACAAATCAAAAAGGTGGTGTCGGAAAAACGACATCCACAGTTAATTTAGGAGCAAGCTTAGCATCATTAGGACAAAAAGTGCTATTAGTTGATATAGATCCCCAAGGAAATGCGACGAGTGGAGTAGGAGTCGACAAAGGCGATTTAGACGAATGTATCTATAACGTGTTAGTAGAAGAACAAGATGCAGTAAATGTTATTGTGCCAACAGCTGTAGAAAATTTATCAATCATACCGGCAACGATACAATTAGCAGGAGCAGAAATTGAACTAGTATCAACAATGTCACGAGAAGTGAAGCTGAAAAAAGCATTACAAGAAATTAAAGATGCTTACGATTATGTTTTAATTGATTGTCCTCCATCACTTGGTCTATTAACAATTAACTCCTTAACAGCTTCAGACAGTGTCTTAATACCAGTACAATGTGAATATTACGCATTAGAAGGTCTAAGTCAGTTGTTGAATACGATTCGTTTAATCCAAAAGCATTTAAACAAAGAGTTAATGATTGAAGGTGTGCTTTTAACAATGTTAGATGCACGGACGAACTTAGGTATTCAAGTTATTGATGAAGTGAAAAAGTATTTTCAAGATAAAGTGTATAAATCAATTATTCCACGTAATGTTCGACTTGGAGAAGCGCCGAGTCATGGAAAGCCAATTACAGTATATGATCCCAAATCTAAAGGTGCAGAAGTCTATTTAGAGTTAGCAAAGGAAGTGATGGAAGTTGGCGAAACGGTTAGGTAAAGGTTTAGATGCGTTGATTAGTGAAGTTGACCCAAGTGATCAAGCTGTTGAACAAATCCCTATAAAAGAATGTCGTACAAACCCATATCAGCCGAGAAAAACATTCGATGCGGACGCAATAGAAGAATTAAAGGTTTCGATTATAGAATATGGTATTATTCAGCCGTTAATTGTCCGTCGTAGTATAAAAGGGTATGAAATTGTTGCAGGAGAACGACGCTTTCGAGCAGCGAAAGAAGCAGGATTAACGGAAGTACCTGCTATTGTAAAAGACTTCGATGACAAACAAATGATGGAAGTCGCTTTATTAGAGAACTTACAACGAGAAGATTTAACAGTTATTGAAGAAGCATTAGCATATAAGAACTTAATAGAACAACTATCTTTAACGCAAGAAGAATTGTCAAATAAGTTAGGGAAAAGTCGTTCACATATTGCTAATACAATGCGCTTATTAAGTCTACCAGAAGAAGTAATCGTGTATATTAGTAATGGTGAATTATCTATGGGGCATGGTAGAGCGCTACTAGGGTTAAAAGATGAAACAAAAATGATACCTTTAGTAGTGAAAATCCGTTCAAATAATTTAAACGTTCGACAAGTAGAAAAGTTAATCTCAGAATTAAATGAGAAAAAATCGAAGCAAAAGCCAAAGAAACAACCAAAAGATATATTCTTAACAGAGACAGAAGATAAACTACGCGACATTCTAGGAACGAATGTAAACATACAAAAATCGAAGCAAAAGGGTAAAATAGAAATAGAATTTTATTCAAATGATGAATTAGATCGATTTATTCAAATGTTAGAGCGATAATGTACACGTATTATGGACTGACTAGCGCGTTATGTAGTCAGTTTTTTTATGGTTTATTTAGTTAAATGTTCCACGTGAAACATTTTAGAAAAAGTATGGAAGTTTATCAATGTCAAAAACATAACAAGATAGGGAGCGCTCAACATGGTATTGCTCGGAACGATAGCGAATGTAATTTGTATTGTAGTTGGTAGTATTATTGGAATGTTTTTGACGAAAATCCCTAACAAGTACAAAGAAACAATCATGCAAGGGGTCGCATTAACTGTAGTCTTAATTGGACTGCAAATGGCGTTTGAAACAAATTCGATTATTATCGTTTTATTAAGTGTTTTATGTGGAGCTATAATTGGTGAGTTTTTGCGTTTAGAGGATTTTGTTGATCGCTTTGGGCAGTGGGTCGCTAGTCGTTTTACAAATGATACGAGTGATGTCAATATAGCTCAAGCATTCGTTACAGCATCATTGTTATTTGTAATTGGTGCGATGGCAATATTAGGGTCGTTAGATAGTGGTTTAAGAGGAGATCATGAAATTCTATACACTAAATCAATTTTAGATGGATTTTCATCGTTTGTATTAGCTTCCACACTTGGGATAGGCGTTATTTTATCTGCTATACCTGTTGGCTTGTTTCAAGGTACGATTACATTATTAGCGAGTAAAATAGAAACAATTATCCCAGATGCATTATTCGACAGTCTTTTAGTTGAACTAACAGGAGTAGGCGGGTTGTTGATTTTAGCAATTGGACTTAATTTGTTGAAAATCACGAATATACGAGTAACAAACTTATTACCGTCATTATTTGTCGTTATATTGTTTGTTTATTTACAAGGTATTATTACATAGACAGTTTTTCATTCGTTTTGACACCTTGTAATGCACGGTCCGTTCTTTGTAAAGTAGATGCAAGATGTCGTGCCATATCATGAACGACAGAAAGTCTAGTACTTTGTAAAACTGCATAACCCATCGTTCCTCCGACATTTACGACGCCAGTTAAAGATATATCACCAACAGCTGGTAACTCCTTGTTTAAGGCAGCGCCTGGTCTGAGGGGATGATGACTTGCGATGAGATGACCAATTGATTTTACATTACCTAAAGAGGCATCAAGCGCGATGATAAACGGATTACGATATGTTCGTTTAATAGTATCTAGTTGTTCTTGTAAATTTAGTGCATGAATCGGAGCATGTAAAGTTCCATAAACATGAAGATGACGTAAAGGGATTTGTGATAATAATGTTCCAGTTAAAGGGCCTAAACTATCTCCAGTAGAACGATCTGTTCCAATACATAAAACGATAAGCGGACGAGATATGTTTTGAATATATGTAGTTAGAGCATGACTCATTGTTTGAATTGAATGAACATCTGAATAATGAACAATTATATCTTCACTAGGGCGAGTTATCTTTTTCATCATATAGCCTCCACAGATTTTCATCTAGTATATGCACAATGAATAACTTATATACTATAGTTATATCAAAGGTTTATTTACTGTATAGTTGAATTAACTTCATAATAGGATAATTAAATTTAAAACGAACATGTAATGATAAATTTTTATAATCATACTATCTTAAAACTTCATGGTATAATAAGATGCGTAGGAATGTTGCTAGGAAAGGGAGCGGGGTATATGGGTGAAAATATAGATGTGGAATTTTGGAATGGACAATTATTAGAAGTACTCATATCAGAAAATGATGAAGATGAGACATATGTTACACAAGTTATGAATGCAGAACGTTATTTCCAGATTCAAATGCCAAAGACAAAAACAGGAGTGCCAATTAAGTTAGATAGTGGTAAATCTGTAACGATACATTTTTATGATGATGTTCACGGTATGTGTACATTTGATTCACGCATTATCCAATTAGAAGATGGGAATACGATAATAAAAAAACCAGAACCTGAAGCAATAAAACGCATACAACGAAGACGCTTTTTTAGGGTCAATGCCGCAGTACCCTTACAGATAAAGTTACGTGCAGAAGAAGAGGAATCCGAAGATAAAGAGTGGGATTTATATACCCATGATATTAGTGGAGGCGGTGTTTCCTTTTTAAATGAACAAGAAATTTTGGCAGAAAATGACTTCCTTCATGGAACGATGGAATTGAAACGAGCTAATGAAGAACATATAGTAGATTTCACTGCTAAAGTTGTTAATATAATGAAGCAAATTAATAATTTTTATAAAATATCATTAGAATTTCAAGAGGTAACGGAAAAGGAACGTTCTGAAATAATTCGTTATTGTATGTTTAAACAGATTGAAAACCGTAAAAAGATAGGGGGAGGGTGAGTGAAGAAAACTGCCCTCCAAACAACATGACCTGATCTTACTGGAAATGAAGTCAGGTCATCCTAGTTTTAAAGGAGGAATAAATTTTTGGAAACATTCACAGAAATATGGGACTATATAAGTAAACCTGCTATTTGGGTTGGACTTGGAGAAATATTTTTAAAAATAATTATTATTATCATTTTAGGAATGATATTGAATAAGATTGGTGGCAGGTTAATTGAACGTGCTTTCTCAAATCGAAAGCATTTAAGAGTTCATATGTCTGATCGTCGTGAACAAACGTTAAGTAAATTATTGAAAAATGCGCTTATTTACTTAATTGCTTTTATTGTTATTGTGATGGTACTTGAAACATTGGGTGTACCAGTGGCTACATTAATCGCAGGTGCAGGTGTCGCCGGCTTAGCAATTGGTTTTGGTGCTCAAAGTTTAGTGAAAGATATTATTTCTGGATTTTTCATTATATTTGAAGATCAATTTTCAGTTGGAGATTACATTACAATAGATGGTCTTGAAGGAACGGTTGAAGAAATTGGTTTCCGAACAACGAAATTAGCAGGCTGGACAGGAGAGCAATATGTTTTACCAAATGGAAGCATTAATTTTGTAACGAATTATTCGATTCACAACGGATTATCTGTAGTAGAAATAAATGTTCCTTATGAAAATGATATTCCACATGTTGAACAATTATTAGAGAAGATTATTGCGAGTTTACCGAATGAATATGATATATTTATTAGTCCACCTGAAATACATGGTGTAACGAATTTAGAGATGTCGAATTTTGTTATTCGGGTCATTGCGGAGACATTACCGAGTAATCAATGGGCAGGTGAACGAATTATAAGAAAAGAAGTGAAAGAACAATTGTTCAATCACGGTATTCAAATTCCTTCACCACGTATCGTTGTATATTCACGACAAGAAGAACAAGAAGGAAAAGGGTTAAGAAAAGAGGTGGAGTAATGTGACAAATAAAGAATTTGGGTTAAATGATGTTGTAGAAATGAAAAAACAACATCCATGTGGCACAAATAAATGGCAAATCATCCGAATGGGAATGGATGTTCGCATAAAGTGTTTAGGTTGTGAGCGTAGCATATTAATCCCGCGTAGGGAATTCACAAAAAAGTTGAAAAGAATTTTAAAAAAGGCAGAAAATGAAGATTGAGCGTAAATTTTATGGCAAAATGGCATTTTCCTTAGTGAAAATTGCATTTTGCCATCTTCATGTTAGATGAATTTAAGAATTTGATAAGTTGTACGTATAAAGAAAACAGACTATAATAGGGTAAGTTCACATGAACGTTTTAAATCCAAGGAGTGGAACAAATACATGTCATTAACAGCAGGTATCGTTGGACTTCCAAACGTAGGAAAGTCTACATTATTTAACGCAATTACTAGAGCAGGTGCAGAGTCGGCTAACTATCCGTTTTGTACGATTGATCCAAACGTAGGTATTGTTGAAGTACCAGATGAACGCTTAATTAAATTAACTGAAGTAGTAAAGCCAAAGAAAACTGTGCCAACAGCTTTTGAATTTACGGATATTGCAGGAATCGTTAAAGGGGCGAATAAAGGAGAGGGGCTTGGTAACCAGTTCTTATCCCATATCCGTCAAGTTGATGCGATTTGTCAAGTTGTCCGTTGTTTTGAAGACGAGAATATTACACACGTATCAGGTAAGATTGATCCAATCGACGATATAGAAACAATTAACTTAGAATTAATGTTAGCTGATTTGGAAACAGTAGCACGTCGTTATGAACGTGCAGAGAAGTTAGCAAGACAAAGAGATAAAGAAGCAGTGTTCGAATTTGAAACAATGCAGAAATTAAAAGATGGCTTAGAAGCAGAAAATCCTGCCCGTGCGATTGAATTAACGGAAGAAGAAGAAGCAGTAGCAAAACAACTTCACCTTTTAACAGCAAAGCCGATTTTATACGTAGCAAATGTGAGTGAAGATGAAATTGTCGATGCAGAAAACAATGAATATGTACAAGCTGTTCGCGAATTTGCCGAAAAAGAAGAGGCAGAAGTAATTGTTGTAAGTGCGAAGATTGAAGAAGAAATTGCAGAATTAGATCAAGAGGAAAAAGAAATGTTCCTAGAAGAGTTAGGTATAGAAGAGTCTGGTTTAGACCAGTTAATTCGTGCTTCTTATCATTTACTAGGTTTTGCAACATACTTTACAGCAGGGGAACAAGAAGTACGTGCTTGGACATTCAAAAAAGGAATGAAAGCACCAGAAGCGGCTGGAATTATCCATACAGATTTTGAACGTGGTTTCATTCGCGCTGAAACGGTTTCTTACGATGATTTAATGGAAGGCGGCTCTATGGCGCAAGCGCGTGAGAATGGAAAAGTTCGCTTAGAAGGAAAAGAATATATTGTACAAGACGGAGATGTTATTTTATTCCGTTTTAACGTCTAATGTAAATCGGTGAAAAAACTTGTTATTTTATCTGTAATTTGATATAATTCTTGTCTGTGGGTAATTGAAATTAATTACTCCTTGCTCTATCTGTAAGGTAGAGCCGCATAGACCAAAAGGAGGTGTAGTGGATGACTAATTATGAGATTATGTATATCATCCGCCCAAACATTGAGGAAGAAGCACAGAAAACGACGATTGAGCGCTTCAATACGATTCTAACTGACAATGGGGCAACGATAGATAAAGTAAATGAGATGGGTTCACGCCGTCTAGCTTACGAAATTAATAACTATCGTGATGGATATTATGTTGTAGTAACTTTCCAAGGTGGTTCGGATGCAGTTAATGAATTCGACCGTCAAGCTAAGTTCTCTGAAGATATTATCCGTCATACGGTAATTCGTCTAGACGAACAATAATAGGGAGGGATTCTGATGTTGAATAGAGTCGTTTTAGTAGGAAGACTAACAAGAGATCCCGATTTACGTTATACGCCTAATGGAGTAGCAGTAGCTAACTTCAATATTGCATGTAACCGACCTTTTAGAAACCAACAAGGAGAGCAAGAAGCAGATTTTATTAATTGCGTCGTCTGGCGTAAAGCTGCAGAAAGTCTTGCGAACTATATGAAAAAAGGTAGTATGATTGGTGTAGATGGGAGAGTTCAAACTCGCTCATATGAAGGCCAAGATGGAAAAATGGTATATGTTACTGAAGTTGTTGCAGAAAGTGTTCAGTTTTTAGAATCACGTGGTGGCTCTGGTGGACAACAGCAACAATATGGTTCTCAAGGTGGTTATAACCAGCAGAATCAATATCAACAACAACAACCGCAACATCAGCAACCTCAAACACAACAATCAAATAATCCATTCCAAAATGATGGAGAACAAATTGATATTGCGGATGATGATCTACCGTTCTAACTTTGTAAAATGACAATAAAACTTAAATGATTACTATATAAAAAATTAACAGAACAGGAGTGATTTTTATGAGACGTGGTCGTCCAAGACGTCGTAAAGTGTGTTATTTCACAGCAAACGGTATTACACACATCGACTATAAAGATGTAGACTTATTAAGAAGATTCGTTTCAGAGCGTGGTAAAATTTTACCTCGTCGTGTTACGGGTACTTCTGCTAAATATCAGAGAAAACTAACAATCGCTATTAAGCGTGCTCGTTCAATGGCTTTACTGCCGTTTGTAACAGAAGCATAAGATAAAGACAGTAAAAAATCCTTTTCATTATTTGAAAAGGATTTTTACGTTTTTATTGTTTTTTTAACTTAGGATAAATGAAAATTATTTTTAACAGTAAGTAGAAAATAAATAAAGTCGCTATCGTTAAAAATAAAATCGATAATGGTAAGAAGAATGAGAGAATCGTAAAAGCAATGATTGGAATAGTTGTCGCAAATGCTGTCATTTTCCACATTAGTCCAAATTGTAATCTTCTTTTAGTAGCTGTTGCAAACAGTGTTCCAAGATAGGCGATAACGGATAAACTACTAAAGACAATAATTAAGATAATTAAATAATAAAAAATGAAAAAGAATATTAAAAAGAAAAATGTATGTAATTGTGAGTCTACTTGATTTGAGCTAATTTGTTCGATTAATTCAGGAATAGAAGCAATCGCTAATAAAATAAATAGATAAATAACGACGACATCCATGCCGATTCTATTTAATGCAAAAACAGCTTTTCGTTTCGGTAATTGAATACTTTGGATAAATGCTTCCCAAAAAACCTTCATATATAATTCTTTCCTTTACAATCATAATCACTTACTAAAAGTTACTATACCACGTTTTATTCCATTACAGATAGAAAGAACGCTTTTGTCGGTATATAATAGTTATTTTTTATTTGTATCCATTTTATAATAGGGTAATTTGAATTGAATCACGAATGAATAAGATGAAATGGTTGATAATATTTCTGTGTTTAAATAGAGATTAAGTTTCCTTGAACGAAAGCTGCCGGCTGTAGTGAGAGAAAACGATGTTATTCTCAAACGTAAATTTTGCGTTCCAATCATTAAATATGAATGATGAAAGTAATTTATTCAAATAACTATTTGCCAGACTATAACAACTGTAATCAATAACAAAAAGCTTGAAAATCTGCTATTATAGAGCAGTAGGGTGAAACAGCTTTTTTGCTTCACTTGAATAAGATGTTAAGATATTGAGGAGTAAATAAGAATGGGAAAATCTAATAAAATAACAGAAGCAGCGTTGTTAATATCTGCATATATTATCTTATTATTAATAACTGCTTTTATCCCGCTAATTGGGACGTTTACGTTTTTTGCATTGCCAATTCCATTTATTTTATATACAGCAAAACATAATTGGCAACCTGCAATAATGATGTTTATTGCCGCTGTCTTGTTGTCACTTATTTTTGCAACACTATTTTCATTACCAGTGACTTTATTGATGGCAATTGGTGGTATAATGATAGGTACAGCTATACACGAGAAGCGAACTGCATATGAAACATGGGCACGGGGAACGGTTGGATTTGTTGTCGGAATGATAATTTTGTTTTTAATCGTTCAGTTTTTACTACAAGTTAATATATTTGATGAAATAGATGCATTAATTGCTGAATCAATGAACATGATGCAGACGATGACAGGACAATTGGGAATTGAAGGCGACGTTGAGGAGCAAGTAGCGCTACTAGAAGAACAGATGCATTTATTTAAAGATTTAGTGCCAGCAAGTATGGCGATTGTTAGTATTATCATGGCGTTTATTGCACAATGGTTAAGTTATAAAGTGTTAAATCGACTAGAAAAACGTGCATTATATTTTCCACGTTTTACGTCATTTAATTTACCAGTATCAATCGTTTGGTTATACTTTGCGGCGTTATTGTTATCGTTTTTCATTACAGATGATCAAGGTACTATTTATCTCGTTGTGATGAACGTTGTGCTGCTCGGCATGGTTTTATTAGCGATTCAAGGATTTTCGTTTATCTTTTTTTATGCGGAACATAAAAAGGTTTCAAAAGCGATTCCAATCATTATCGTTGTATTAACGTTTTTACTTCCGGCTATTTTTCTATTAGTCGTTCGTATTATCGGGATTATTGATTTAGGATATGGGTTAAAAAAACGTATTGCTAATGCCGATAAATAGAAGAGAGAAGTAAGTTCGTTCTAAGGGAGTGTAAGATTTTGGAACATTTACAAGGACCACATATTATAAAAAGGCATTTATGGACTGTTTTTGCCCTCGCAATTCTGTTGTTACTTTTACTTACTTATTATGAATGGATTATAGGGTTAACAGCGACAGGTATTTTTATTATTGTGTGTATCTATGTTTGGAAAAATGAAAAGCAGCTAAAAGAAGCACAACTTAATTATGTTGAGACAGTGTCCTCTCAAATTGAAGAAGCTTGGGCAGAGGTTTTTTTACGTGTACCGTTTGGGATTATTATTTATAATGAAAATCATGTTATTGAATGGATTAATCCATATATGGAAGAGGAATTTGCCGGTACACCGTTAAAAAGAGAATCATTAACAGTATTGTCTGATGATATTTTGTCAGAACTCCATAAAGAGCAAGCATACAGTTGGATTTATATTAATAATTTAATTTACTTTGTTACAATCGATTATGAAAATCGTATTTTATATTTATTTGATCGTACAAATGAAAAGAAATTAGAACAAATGTATTACAATGATAGGCTTGTTTTAGCGAATATTTATTTAGATAACTATGAAGAAATATCAAGTAATTTAGATGACAATGTGAAAAGTCAGTTGAACTCACGTATAACAGCAGTGTTAAATACGTGGGCGGTTGATTATAACTTTTATTTAAAACGCACATCCCAAGATCGTTTTATGGGTGTGTTAACACGAGACACATTGACTACGTTAGAAAATTCACGATTTGAAATCTTGGATGAAGTGAAAAAAATTACCTTTGAAGAAGCGCAGCGTAATCCAATTACGTTAAGTATGGGAATCGGAATTGGGAATGTGTCAATACCTGATTTGGCAGAACATGCTCAATCTAGTTTAGATTTAGCACTTGGACGTGGTGGAGACCAAGTCGCGATTCGTGATGAAGATGGAAAGGTTAGGTTCTATGGAGGAACGACGAATCCAATGGAGAAACGGACTCGAGTGCGCGCGCGCGTTATCTCCCACGCCTTAAAGGAATTAGTAAAAGAAAGCGATAATGTTATTATTATGGGGCATAAATCTCCTGATATGGATTCATTAGGTGCAGCAATTGGAATTTTAAATATCGCTAAATCTAATGAAGTAGAAGGATATATTATTTTAGATGAAAATGATGTATTAACAGGTATTTCCCGGGTAATAGACAAAGTAAAAGAAGAAGAAAGTTTGTGGAAACATTTTATCGGGCCAGAAGAGGCAGAGGCAATATTTACAAGTCGCAGTTTAATTGTCGTTGTTGATACACATCGTCCATCACTCGTTGCTCATGAAACGTTACTTCATAAAGCAGAGCATAAGGTCGTTATCGATCACCATCGTCGTGGGGAAGATTTTGTAACTAATCCGACGTTAGTATATATGGAACCATATGCAAGCTCGACGTCAGAATTAGTGACAGAATTAATTGAGTATCAACCAAAGAGGAAAAAATTATCAACAGTTGAAGCGACAGCATTATTAGCAGGAATTATTGTCGATACGAAAAGTTTCGCACTGCGAACCGGTTCTCGTACCTTCGATGCTGCTTCATATTTACGAGCAAAAGGGGCAGATCCTGTATTAATTCAAGACTTTTTAAAAGAAGATTTAACGACATTAGTGCAACGTAATAAATTAATTGATGCTGCTTATATTCATGATGGTAATATTGCCATCTCTAAAGGAGATGACAGTGAATATAATCAAATTACAATTGCACAAGCGGCAGATATCTTACTTACTGTCGATCGTGTTGAAGCATCATTTGTTATTGCACATCGTGGGGATGATACGATTTCAATTAGTGCTCGTTCCTTAGGGGACGTTAATGTGCAGTTAATAATGGAAGAGATGAATGGTGGCGGCCATTTAACGAATGCAGCAACACAAATTAAAAAATCAACTATTGATGAAGTAGAAATATTATTGAAAGAAAAGATTGCATTATATTTTGAAGGGAGAACATCATCATGAAAGTAATTTTTTTAAAAGATGTAAAAGGAAAAGGTAAAAAAGGTGAAGTAAAGAAAGTATCTGTAGGGTATGCGAATAATTATTTATTAAAAAATAATTTAGCAGAAGAAGCGACTCCAGGTAATTTACGAAAGTTAAAAGCACAACAAGAAAAAGTTGCAGAGCAAGCTGCAGAGGAAAAAGCAGAAGCAGAGCAGTTAAAGAAAGAATTAGCAGATATTACGGTTGAGATTAAAGCAAAATCTGGAGAAGATGGGCGTTTATTTGGTTCGATTACGAGCAAACAAATTGCTGAAGAATTAAAAAAGAAGCATAAGAAAGAAGTTGACCGTCGTAAAATCGAATTAGATCAACCAATTCGTTCATTAGGCCATGTGAATGTGCCAGTTAAGTTACATCATGAAGTGACAGGAACGATTAACGTACACGTTGTAGCAGAGTAATTGTATTAGTAAAACTCGTCCATATGCATGATGGGAGGTATTTAGATGAATGAACGAATTCCACCACATAATCTTGAAGCAGAACAAGCAGTTATTGGTGCGATTTTAATAGATGAAAATAGTTTTTCAACGGCAGCAGAGCGACTGGAACCGGGAGATTTTTATCGTGCTGGGCATCAACATATTTTCGAGGCGATGTTTACATTATTCGAAAGAGGCGAGCCAATTGATCTACTTACAGTAACGACGATTTTAATCGATTCAGATAAGATGGCGATTGTAGGGGATCATACGTATTTAACACAAGTAGCAGGAAGTGTGCCAACTTCAGCTAATATCGATTATTATTGTAAAATAGTAGAAGAAAAGGCGGTATTGCGTCGCTTAATTCAAACAGCTACGAATATTGTAACAGAGACATTTGCAAATGAAGATGATGTTTCTCAAGTATTAGATGAAGCAGAGCGAAATATTTTAGAAGTATCGAGCCGACAAAATGCAAGTGCGTTTAAACCGATTAAAGATGTACTAATTGATGTTTATGATAATATTGAGCAGTTACATAACGCAGAAAGTGATGTAACTGGTATTTCAACAGGTTATCGTGATTTAGATCGGATGACATCTGGTTTTCAACGAAATGATTTGATTATTATTGCAGCTCGTCCATCAATGGGTAAGACCGCATTCGCGTTAAATATTGCGCAAAATGTTGCGACAAGAGCAAGTGAGAATGTAGCAATTTTTAGTTTGGAGATGGGGGCTGACCAGCTCGTACAACGTATGCTTTGTGCAGAGGGAAATATTAACTCACAACGTTTACGAACTGGTAAATTAGAGCAAGAAGATTGGGGTAAACTAACACTTGCAATGGGAAGCCTTTCTCATGCGGGAATTTTTATCGATGACTCGCCAGGTATTCGGGTAAGTGACATTCGTTCGAAATGTCGTCGCTTAAAGCAAGAACACGGGCTTGGCATGATCATTATTGATTATTTACAACTCATTCAAGGTAGTGTGAATTCACAAGATAACCGTCAACAAGAAGTATCTGAAATCTCACGTTCTTTAAAAGGATTAGCGCGAGAATTAGAAGTCCCTCTCATTGCATTATCACAGTTGTCTCGTGGAGTAGAATCAAGGCAAGATAAGCGACCGATGATGTCCGACTTACGTGAATCAGGAAGTATTGAGCAAGATGCTGATATTGTAGGATTTTTATATCGAGATGATTATTATGATTCTGATGGCGAAGATGTGAATGAAAATATCGAGATTATTTTAGCAAAGCAACGTAATGGACCTACAGGAACTGTCGAGTTAGCTTTCAAAAAGGAATATAACAAATTTATTGATTTAGATTTTAGATATGATGAAAGCCAAGTACCACCACCAGCGCCGATGCCGGTAGGGTAAAACGACGTCTATGGTAATTGCATAAAACTTTAATATTAAACTATATCCGAACGATACAAGCAAAAATGGCTGAAACGTTCGGATTTTGATTGACTTACTTGCGTATAGTTGGTACACTTACTAATGTAATTTCAAAAGTCGGCATAATCTGTGTCGCAAACGTAATTTAAATAAGTAAATAAACTATGTTTACATAGAATTATAAAAATTTTAGTGGAGGTGCACTATGTCCTCAGTAGTTGTTGTTGGTACGCAGTGGGGAGACGAGGGAAAAGGTAAAATTACCGATTTTCTATCCCAAAATGCAGAAGTTGTAGCACGATATCAAGGTGGAAATAATGCTGGACATACGATTGTTTTTGATGATGTTACGTATAAATTACATTTAATTCCTTCAGGTATTTTCTTTTCAGATAAAATATCTGTATTAGGAAATGGAATGGTAATTGATCCGAAAGCATTTTTAGAAGAAGTAGAATATATTCATGAGCAAGGTTTTTCTACAGAAAACTTAAAAGTGAGCAATCGTGCGCACGTTATTTTACCATATCATTTAAAGTTAGATATCCTACAGGAAGAAGAGAAGGGTATTAATAAAATTGGAACTACTAAAAAAGGAATAGGCCCTGCTTACATGGATAAAGCAGCTCGTTGTGGAATTCGTATTGCTGACTTACTTGATAAAGAAACATTTACCGAGAAGTTAAAGCAAAATTTACAAGAGAAAAATCGTTTATTAGAAAAAGTATATGAAGTAGAACCTTTTGAAATTGATGATATTTTAGAAGAATATTATGAGTATGGTCAGAAGATGGCTAAATATGTTTGTGACACTTCAGTAGTTTTAAATGATGCATTAGACGATGGTCGTCGTGTATTATTTGAAGGTGCACAAGGAGTTATGCTTGATATTGACCAAGGAACTTATCCATTCGTTACATCTTCAAACCCAGTAGCTGGTGGAGTGACGATTGGTTCAGGTGTTGGCCCTTCGAAGATTTCTACAGTAGTTGGTGTATCAAAAGCATATACAACACGTGTAGGAGACGGCCCTTTTGCTACAGAGTTAACAGATGAAATCGGCGATCAAATCCGTGAAGTCGGCCGTGAATATGGAACGACAACTGGACGCCCACGCCGTGTAGGTTGGTTCGACAGTGTTGTAGTTCGTCACGCACGTCGTGTTAGCGGAATTACTGATTTATCATTAAATTCATTAGACGTTTTAACAGGTATTGAAACTTTGAAAATCTGTGTTGCATACAAATATCGCGGAAAGCAAATTGATGAATTCCCTGCGAATTTAAATATGTTAGCTGAATGTGAACCAATTTATGAAGAATTACCTGGTTGGACAGAAGACATCACAGGTGTAACAAGCTTACATGAACTACCTGAAAATGCTCGTCATTATTTAGAAAGAGTCGCACAACTAACAGAGATTCCATTATCAATCTTCTCTGTAGGACCAGATCGCGAACAAACAAACGTAGTACGCAGCGTATATCGCTAAAAAATAAGCATCCTTTCCACTTTTGTGAGTGGAGAGGATTTTTTTGTTTAGACATAACGCTCTAGAAAGTGGTGAACTCGCTCTGATTTCATTAACAAATACTATTAAAATCAAATGCTTTTTTGATAATTCACTAGATAACAATACATTTAACTGAAAATTCATGCTATAATATTTTTATTATAGAAAGGAGTCAATAAATGTTTATTAGAAAACGTAAAAAACCTCTAACACTACAAAAGTTGGATACCCTCATCCCAAGGCTGTCATTATCTTGCAAACAGCTTCCATATATAAAGCAAGACGCGGCCAAACTACAAAAAGGATACAATGGAGAACGACGGCTAGATTTTTATTTGCAAAGTTTATCAAATAATTATTATATTTTAAGTGATGTCGGCTTGGAATTCTATAACCGGAAATTTCAAATAGACTCACTCATCATCAGCCCACACGCCATGTACCTTTTTGAAACGAAAAACTTCGAAGGAACCCTCACCTTTGATACTATCCATCGACAAATGATTCAATTTAACAACAACCAAGAAAAATCTTTCACTTACCCAATCACACAAGCAGACAATACCGCATATTTAATGATGCAATGGTTAGAAAATCATCAACTGAAAAGCATCCCAATCCAAACCTATATTGCAATCGCTCAAAAAAGTACGATTATTCGCGTCCAGGGTGACGATGAATTAATTACAAAATATGTTATCCAAGCAGAGGATGCGCCACTACGGCTTATTCATCAGGATAAACAATATGGAGAAGCTACACAAGCAGATCCACAGCGAAGAAATAAGATTGCTAGCACAATTATGACGCATGTACAGGATTTTTCAGTGAATGTAATGGAAAAATATCAACTAACAAAAGAGGATATTAAACCAGGTACACGTTGTTCCTCATGCTCACAATTAAACATGATATATAATCAGGGAAAATGGATCTGCCCAGACTGCGGTGAAACTAGTAAAAGTGCTCACATTGCTACATTACAAGATTATTTCCTGCTCATTGATAGCAAAATAACAATAAAAGAAGCGCAGAGGTTTTTGAAAATATCAGATCGCCATAAAGTATATCGGATATTAAAGAAATCGAATCTACTCTATGATTTTAAATTACAAGCTTGGATACGAACAAAAAATAAAAAATGAATTCTATACTATATTTAGATTTAAATGTTTGCGGACTCGCTCGTTTCTGAATCTCGTCGCTCGGATTTAGCAGCCTCTCGCTCGTTTCTGATACTCGTCGCTCGGATTTTGAAGTCTCCTGCTCGTTTCTGATACTCGTCGCTCGGATTTAGCAGCCTCTCGCTCGTTTCTGGTTCCCGTTGCTCGGATTTAGCAGCCTCTCGCTCGTTTCTGGTTCCCGTCGCTCGGATTTTGAAGTATCTCGCTCGTTTCCGGTTCCCGTCGCTCGAATCTCGATATATCTCGCTCGTTTTCAGAAATATAGTTGAATCTTTATGGGAAATGTCCCCTTTTTTACTGATTAGAAAGACAATTGGAGTAAAATGCGGTAAAATAGAAAGATACCCTAATATAGATAGGGAGAATTACTGTTACATTATTAAAAATTATTCGTGAAAAACTATATAGATAAATTATTTATGGAAAGTAGGAGATTGCTGATGAGTTTAAAAGTATTAGTTGTCGATGATGAAAAGCCAATTGCTGATATATTGAAGTTTAATTTAGAAAAAGAAGGTTACCAAGTTGTTGTTGCACATGATGGGGATGACGCAATTGCATTAGCTGAGAAGGAAGATCCGGATTTAATTTTATTAGATATTATGTTGCCAGGAAAAGATGGAAATGAAGTATGTCGGGAAGTACGTAAGACGAAGACGATGCCAATTATTATGTTAACGGCAAAAGATGATGAAATTGATAAAGTGTTAGGCCTTGAGCTTGGTGCAGATGATTATGTGACGAAACCATTTAGTAACCGTGAATTAATTGCGAGAGTGAAGGCAAATTTACGTCGTCAACAACAAGTAAGTGAAGAATCAACAGAGGAAAATAAAGAAATTCATATTTCGAATATAACGATTCACCCAGATGCTTATAGTGTGTCGCGAGATGGGGAACATATTGATTTAACACATCGTGAATTTGAATTATTTTATTATTTAGCACGTCATATGGGGCAAGTAAGAACCCGTGAGGATTTGCTTGAAACTGTATGGGGCTATGATTATTTTGGTGATGTACGTACTGTAGATGTGACTGTTCGTCGCTTAAGGGAGAAGATTGAACCAGATCCGAGTAACCCAATGTGGATTGTAACACGACGAGGAGTAGGCTATTATTTACGTAATCCAGACGAGGAGTAATCTGAGATGAAAAAAGTTGGCTTTTTCCGTTCTATTCAATTAAAATTTATTATTTTGTATATTTTGTTATTAGTGATTGCTGTGCAAGTAATCGGTTCTTATGTTGCACGGGAATTAGAAGCGGAATTGCTTACTAACTTTAAAGAAACGACGAACGCTCGGATTGATTTGTTAACGTATAATTTGGAAGAAGCTTTTAATAAAGACCGCTCAGATGATTCAGATGAGTTGACCTTACAAGAAGAAGTGCAAAATCTTGTCGCAGATGTTGATCGTTCCGGGGCATCGAATATTCAAGTGTTAAATGATCAAGGTCGTGTGCTCGGAACGAATGATTTTTTAAATCAAGAAATTATCGGGAAAAAAATTACCGAACCAATTGTCCAACGTTCTTTGAAATTTAATACGTCATTAGATAATACATTATTAAATTCTAAAACAGGAGAACGGATTTTTGTTCGAGCAGAACCGATTGTAGATAGTGAAGACACAGTACAAGGGATTATATATTTAGAAACGTCATTGGAAAATATGTACGGCCAATTACAAAAAATTAACGAAATCTTTGTTAAAGGATCACTTATTGCGTTGGTCGTTTCTGTTATTTTAGGGATTTTAGTTGCCCGGGCAATTACGAAGCCGATTGTCGAAATGCGTCGACAAGCTCAGGTTATGGCTCGAGGGGAATTTACAGAAAAAGTTGCCGTTTATGGCGATGATGAAATTAGTCAGTTAGCGATGACATTTAACCATTTAAATGACCGGTTAAAACATTCACGCGCAACGATTGAACAAGAACAACGTAAATTAAGCTCTGTTTTAGAAAATATGTCAGAAACTGTTATCGCAACTGATAAACATGGCGAAATTTTATTAACGAACGAAGCAGCAGGGAGATTGTTTAAACAAAATCCTCATACATTAATTAGTAAAGACCTACTAACTGTGCTTGAATTAGATGGGAAAGTAGAAGATATTAACGAGTTAGAAGAAAGTGGCTCCATCATACTAGATTATAGTACAGATGAGGAAGTCTTTTTTGTACGTGCAAATTTTACAGCGATATATGATGATCATAAATTAACAACACCCACGGGATTAATTGCTGTATTGAGTGATGTAACGGAAGATGAAAAAACGGAACAAGAACGTCGTGCTTTTGTTTCGAATGTGTCGCATGAATTAAGAACGCCGCTTACGTCGGTTAGTAGTTATACAGAAGCGTTGTTAGATGGGGCGTGGCAAGACCCTGTTATTGCACCACAATTTTTACAAGTGACACAAAGTGAAACAGAACGAATGATACGAATGGTCAATGATCTCTTGCAGTTATCACGCGTTGACAGTGATGAAATTGGATTGCACCGTGAATATATTAATTTCAATGAATTTTTCCATATGATTATTGATCGTTTTGAAATGAATACAAAAGATGGCAATATTACGTTTGTACGACATATTCCACAACAAGATTTTACAGTTTGGATGGACCGAGATCGGATGACGCAAGTAGTCGATAACATTATATCGAATGCGATTAAATATTCACCAGACGGAGGAAAAGTTGTTTGTCGAATAGAACGTCGTGTTAGAGAAATCGTTATTAGCGTAAAAGATGAAGGAATTGGGATTAAGTATGACCAATTAGATAAAATATTTAATCGATTTTATCGTGTTGATCAAGCTAGAACACGAGAATTAGGTGGAACTGGTTTAGGACTTGCGATTACGAGAGAACTAGTTGAAGCTCACTATGGGAAAATTTGGGCTGAAAGTGTGGAAGGTGAAGGAACGACGATTTACTTTACTCTACCGCTCACAAGTGAGAAGCGGAGGCGAAATAGATGAATTATGAAACAGTAAAATCATTCATTTTAGTTCTTTTAGTCGGACTTAGTGTGTTATTATCTTTTCTTTTATGGACGTATCAACCAAAATATGACTTTCTCCATGATACTAGTTATGTGAATGAAGTAGATGTTGGAGGAGCGGAAAAAACAAAAAATGAAGTGATTGAGCCTAGAAGTATCGTCTTTCATCAACATGATTCGATTGCAGGTTTTCGTAAACCTGTACAACAGCAACGATTTTTTAAAGAATTAGCTTCATGGGTCTTGTACGATTATGAAGAACTGAACGAAGAAGAGGTGCCAGAAGCGGATCAAATGGTTGAAATGAAATTTCCTGCGAACATCCCTGTGGAACTGATTACAAATTTATTTACGTTTGATGAAGAAATAACACCACCGAATTGGTCGTTTCATAAAATCTATTTAACGTTAGATGCAGAAGAACAGTTGGCCCATTTTATTATTCCATCAACAAATGGACGTAAACAAGTCCGTGCGACGATTGATAAATCAGAAACATATTACTATCTAATGTCGCACATGGAGCAGGATACAGAAATAACAGAACCATTTGCTGTATTTGACGAAGGTGATGAACCGATTTATTTTCCAAAAAATAAAAAGGAATTAGCAGAAAAAACATTTATCGCTAATATAATTGAACCAGAATCTTTTGTTAATGCGTTGTTTGCTACTCCATCCATCGTTACATCAAATGTGTCAGAGTCGTATTTTACAGATGGTCAACGTGGCATGGAAGTAGTACAAGATGGGCGCCGTTTAGAATATATTAACCCGATTCAAGCGTCAGATAATCACTTAGAAGCCATTGAATTAATTGAAAAAAGCGTTAGTCATATTAATGAGCATAAAGGTTGGACGAATGATTTCTTTTTAGATCGAATGGATGCAGATGCAAGTAAAATTTTATACCGCATGTATTATGAAGGTTATCCAACGTTTGATAATTATCGATTAACGACGATAAAGGAAGAATGGCGTGACGATGAATTGTATCAATATATTCGACCGCTTATATCAGTTGGAAATTTATTAAACTCAACGAAAAAGACGTTACGATCAGGAGAAGATATTGCAGCAGAAATTACGAATTCAACAATTTTAGAACATGACAGTATCGAAGACATTCAAATTGGTTACACGATGGAATATGTCGATGATGCGTATAGTTTAAAATTAGAACCAGCATGGTATATTTTGTATAAAGGTGATTGGATCAAATTCGATTCTGTCTATGGACAAGATAGTGCTAGAAAAGGAGGGGATTAAGAATGCATTGGGGTCAAATCAAGTCTATCTTAATCCTCAGCTTCTTTATTTTAGACGTTTATTTGTTTGCTCAGTTTTTAGAAAAAAAGGAACAAGCTGATATCGGGGTATTAGAACAACAGCTTTCCACAGTAGAAGAGCAGTTACAAGATGATTCGATAACCTTTTCTGATTTACCAGAAGAGACACATGAAGAAACATTTATTTCAGTGGAACAGCAACGTTTCTCTAATCAAGATTTAAAAAGAGACAAGCCAAAAGTGCAGCAAGAACCGCATATTATAGGTGGTACCATGATTGTCTCGAAATTAAAAGATTCAGAGAAAATTAAGAATGTCACTTCTGATAACGCATTAGATGTCTTTAATGATGCGGTATATTATGCAGATGAGTATGATTATTGGGGTTGGAATGAAACTTATAATGTTGTTCTTTTTTTCCAAAATAAACTTGATCGACCAATTTATTTTAACCAAAATGGGTTAGTAATGGCGATTTTAAATGATAAAGATGAAATTGTTAGTTATGTACAAACGATGTTAGGAGAAGAAGAATCATTAGCAGATAAACGCCAATTGATCGAACCTTTAACAGCAATTGAAAAGGTATATGAAAATGGCGAACTTTATCCAAATGATGATATTACGAAAGTGAACATTGGCTTCCATACGCGTGTACCATTTGAAAGTGGTGTACAAGTCTTTGCACCAACATGGAAAGTAAATGTGAACGATGAAAAGGATTATTTCGTAAACGCGATAGAAGGATTTATGTTCTCAACAGAAGAGGAAGAATTTATCGAAGAGGTCATCAAACATATTATTCGAAAATCAGAAGCATCAAAAGAGCGAGAAGATGCTGTAGATGATATAATTAAAGACTTAGAAGATAGATTACAAAGAGCATCGGAGTGAAGAACACATGACAATGCGCTTTAGCGTGTTAGCTTCAGGAAGTACAGGAAATGCATTTTATATAGAAACAAATCAAACAAAACTACTCGTTGATGCTGGACTAAGTGGAAAACAGCTCGATAAATTGTTTCACCAAGTCGGCGCAAATGCAAGTGAGTTAGATGGCATATTAGTCACGCATGAACATTCAGATCATATAAAGGGTCTTGGTATCATTGCCCGAAAATATGATTTACCAATTTACGCAAACCAAAAAACGTGGCAAGCTATGGAAAAGAACTTAGGAAAACTACAAGATGGACAAAAGTTTCATTTTGAAGCAAATCACGTACAAACATTTGGAGATATTGACGTTGAATCTTTCTCGGTATCTCATGATGCGATAGATCCAATGTTTTTCGCTTTTCATCATAACAATAAAAAAGTCGCCCTCGTTACAGATCTAGGTTATGTATCAGAACGGATTAAAAAGACGGTTGAAGGAGCGAATGCCTTTATTTTCGAGGCAAACCACGATGTCAGTATGTTACAAATGGGCGGTTATCCGTGGAATGTGAAACGCCGTATTCTAGGTGATTATGGGCACGTATCGAATGAGGATTGTGGACTTGCTTTAAGTGAAGTGATTACAGATCAGACAGAACGTGTTTATTTAGCACATTTAAGTAAAGATAATAATATGAAAGAATTGGCGCGTATGTCGGTAGATCAAGTGTTGCAAGAACGTGATATTCACATGAGTTTGCACGACACAGATCCAACGTCTGCAACGCCTTTGTATGACGTTGTATAAAAACGCCTCTATTCGTACATTATATAAGAAATAGAGGTAGGGTGTGACGTATTAAAGCATGAAGTACTGAAAAAGAATAATTTAAATTGTTATAGTTATGGAAACGTCGCAGGGTAAATATATTCCGCTTTCCGTGGGGGGCATGCCGTTTTCGTTCTCCCACTGGAGTCTCCATATATTCGCCCTGTTTTTTATTACTGTTTAGCTTTATTTTTGAAATAGATTTTTCAGTATTCATATTTAATAACGTATATTGCTTAAACGACTATTAATCACCGATTTTTATGATAAATAGTACTCCCTAACCTCGGGTTTCTAACGATATGTATAAACGAGGAGAGGCGTTATGGGTGATAAAGGATTTTATAGTAAGCAAAAGAAGCGGCGTTCGTTAGGTAAGGTTGGTTTTGGTGTTGTAGTTGGTGCGTTGTTTATGCTTATTGTATCGTCATTTTTTAATGAGCAAACTCATACAGCAAAAAACACACAAGAACAATCTCAGCAAATGGCTGATGTGACGAGACAGGAGCAAGTTGAATTTAATGTTGCAACACAAATTACTAACATTGTGGATAACGTTTCTGAGTCGATTGTCGGTGTGACGAATATTCAAAAGCGAGCGGATTTTTGGTCTGGTGATGATATTGACGAAGCAGGCACAGGTTCTGGAGTTATTTATAAAAAAGATGATAAGTACGTTTATATCGTTACGAATCATCACGTCGTAGAACAAGCAGATGCCGTGGAAATTATTTTAAACGATGATACGAATATTGAAGCAGAAATTTTAGGAACAGATATTTTTACTGATTTAGCTGTATTACGTGCGCCGAAAACGGAAGTACCGATTGAAAAGGCGATTGAAATGGGAACATCACGAAGTTTAAAAGTTGGTGAACCTGCGATTGCAATAGGAAACCCGTTAGGTCACATGTTTGCAGGATCTGTCACACAAGGAATTATTAGTGGAAAACAGCGAACGATCCCACAAGATTTAAATCAAGATGGACGGACAGATTGGCAAGCAGACGTATTACAAACAGATGCAGCAATTAACCCTGGTAACAGTGGTGGGGCGTTAATTAATATCGAAGGACAACTCATTGGCATTAACTCCATGAAAGTAAACCAAGCGATTGCCCAAGGGATTGGCTTTGCGATTCCAATTGATTTAGCGAAACCAATTATCACACAACTAGAAACAACAGGAACAGTGTCACGACCACAAATGGGTGTGGAAATTTATTCGATTGAAGAAGTCCCGCAAGCAGAATGGCGTAATACATTACATTTACCAAATGCCGTTACAGGTGGCGTCTACATATGGAACATTGATCCACGTTCAGCAGCAGAAGCGGCAGGATTACGTAGGTTAGATGTCATCACATCATTTGACGGGCAAGAAGTGAATAATATCGTTGATTTAAGAAAAATTTTATACGAAGAAAAGGCTGTCGGTGATAAAGTCGATATTATATATTATCGTAATGGTAAAAAATACGAGACAACGGTAACATTAGAAGAACAGCTATAACATAAGAAACGCTACTCTATATTATTAGGGTAGCGTTTTTGTAAGGGGGATTATAATGAAATGTTATTTTTGTGGCCAACCGAACGGCTGTGAATTAGGTGAAAAAACGACCTGTTGGTGTGAACAAGTTCATATACCGAACACCCTTTTAGAAAAAATTCCAGAAAATGAACGGGGAAAATCTTGCATTTGCCGTAAATGTGTGGAAAAGTCGCACAATTCAGGCTAAACAACCTCACTTATCCACAGAAAAGAAGCATTATGCACATTCCGTGGATAAGTGGGACAAACAACTGTTCTCAAGGCTTTATGTAGATATAAAATATGAAAAACACCCATACATAGACAAAATCCATCCGCCTGTGAATAGTTTTGTGAATAACTTTATTTTACCTTCCATTCTTCTGCTAACATACTGTAAATAATATGATCTACATACGTATCGTATAACTTCTCAGCTTGGCGTAAACGACCTTCTTCTGTAAATCGTAATCGTTCAGGAATTGCTCTACTAGCAGTATTCTCTGGAGCAACGCGAATTTCAATTCGATTTAAACGTAAACCTTCAAAACCATATGTGACAATGGAGGAAACTGCTTCTGTCATAATTCCTTTACCTTGAAACTCTTCCCCAAGCCAGTAACCAATCGCCCCAATCCGGTTCGTATAATCTAAACGATGGTAGGCCACAACTCCAACAAGTTCCCCATAATAAAAAATTCCCGCATGAATTCCTTGGCGATTGTTATAAGCATAGAAAGTATGTTTAATATATTGTAAACTATCGTCGGCGCTCATTGTATCATCAAGCCAAGATAGCCATTTGCGTAAATAACTTCGAGAATTATCCGTTAATGAAAATAAAGCATCTGCATCACGCGCACTTAACATTCGTAAATAAATTGCGTCATTCACTTCCCGTGTAAACATGGCGACACCTCCTATGAAAGAGTATAGCATGAGAATGTTGAGAAAAATCTACAATTTTGCTAAAGAAATGAATTAATTAGACCGATAGAGTATGATAGATATATGGAGATAGTTTTAAAGTATCATTTAGTTATATGAAAAAGAATTAGCACCCTTTAACAAAGGAATATGAGCAAAGAATTGGGGGAATTGTTGTGAGAGTTATATGTATCGATGATGAACGACTATCATTAGATTTTTTAGAAAAGCAATTAGAAGAGTTAGACGATGTATCTGTTCAAGCGACTTTTACGAATCCATTTGACGGTCTAGAGTATATTTTACAAGAAGATATTGACCTTGCGTTTTTAGATATTCAGATGCCAAATCTTAATGGAATTGAATTAGCGGAGAAAATTTTAGAAGAAAAACCGTATGTCGTCATTATTTTCGTTACAGCTTACAACGAATTTGCAGTCGAAGCATTCCAATTAAATGCTTTAGATTATATTGTCAAACCGACTACACACGATCGGCTCAATATGACGTTAAAGCGTGCTAAAAAGGAAATAGATTTATATGCAAAAGAAAAACAACTACAAAAGGAACACTTATTACATATTAAACTGACACCATTTCTAGCGTTTGCAGATGAAAATAATGAATTTAAACCGTTACAATGGCGAACGAGAAAAGCAGAAGAACTATTTGTGTATTTATTACAAAATAGCAACGTGTTAATCGAAAAATCATCCCTCATTGAACTGTTGTGGGGAGATTATGATATTGAAAAGTCATATGCCTTACTTTATACGACGATTTATAATGTGCGCAAACAATTGAAGCAATATCATAAACATATTAAATTAACAAATCGTTCAGACGGCTATATTTTAGAATTAGATAAAGTCGAAGTAGATATATTTACATGGGAAAAAGAAATCGCGTCATTATCACCAGTTAGTGAGGAAACGATTGAGGATTATGAGACTGTGATGGAGTTAAATGACGGTGTTTATTTAGAGCACTATGATTATATTTGGTTAGAAAGTGAAAAACATCGGTTAAATAGTATTTGGATGCGTACTGCTTCCCAGATGGCAAATTATTATAAAGCAGCTAGTGACTGGAAAAATTCAATAAAGTGGTTTAATGACATTATCGAACGCTATCCAACGACAGAAGAAGCACATTTTAATTTAATGAAAATGTACGAAAAAAATGGCGATTTTACATTAATGATGAAACAATATAGTGAATTAAATAAAGCATTACGCAAAGAATTAGAAGGAAGGCCAAGTGATTTTATAGTTGAATGGTATGTAGATAAATTAAAATAAAATAAAAAGATAAATACCCTAGTTTATGAAAAATGTAAACTAGGGTATTTTATTTGGACTAATATGTGACAATTTTATGACACTTTTTATTGATTGGGAAAAAATGGTTATTAAAGCTCAATATAATCATAATTTAAGACGAGTTTTAATTGATTTTTCAGAATATATTTAGATTATCCATATATATTACGGTAAGAATATGAAAATGATTTTTAAAGTAATTCATTAGTAAAGCCGATAGTACTAGGAAATCAAGGCTTTTTACAAAGTGTGTTTAGACTTTGTTCAACAGAAGATTATACAGTTGAAAAGTGAGATTCTATGAATCTATTGGAAGGGTTTAAGGGGGTGGTTGTAGTAAAAGGGCAGATGTTTTTACCACTTATTTTATTACATACAACAGGGAGGCGTGTAAATGGCTAAAAGGCTAAATATGTTTATCCTCATTATGCTCATGGTGAGTCAGACGATTCTCGGACCGTTAGCATCGACAAGTTTGGTATTTGCGGAAGGGAATGGGAATGATGATGAGGGAGAAACAGAAGTAAACAAGGACGAATTAAAAGAGTTACTTGAAGATGTTGCTGAATTAGAAGAAGCAGATTATTCTGTTGAATCTTTTGAAGCATTAAAAGAAGCGACAGAAGATGCTGAAGAAGTATTCGAAAATGATGAAGCAACACAAGAAGAAGTAGATGACGCATTTGATGATGTAGAAGAAGCTGTAGAAGAGTTAGGTGTAGATAAGACAGCATTAACTACATTGCTTGATGATAATGCTGAAAAGGGTGAAGAAGATTATACAGCAGATTCGTTTGCAGAGTTTGTTGATGCGTTAACGGCAGGAAAAAATGTTGTTGATGATGCAGATGCGACACAAAAAGATGTAAATGATGCTGAAACTGAAATTGAAAAAGCACTTGACGCATTAAAAAAGCAGACAACAGATGAAGAAAGTTCTGATACAGAAGAATCATCAAAGAAAAATGGTGATGAAGAAGGTTCTGAAAAGGATTCCGAAACAAAAGAATCTAATGAAGACAAGATCACTACATTTGCTAATGGTGATGAGCCTAAGGAAATCACAGAAAATATTATTGATGAAATCATCTTGAAACGTGAAGATGGTTCAATCTATGGAGACGGAGATCAACTTGATCCGAATGAAGATTTAGAACTCGGACTAGAGTGGTCTTTACCGAACGACCCTATGTATGTTGGGGGAGATACGTTTACGTTTCAGTTACCTGAACAGTTAGCAATCTATAGTGAAATCACAGGTGACCTGGATGATTTCGGTACATTTGTTGTAACAACAGATGGAGAAGTTACTTTTACATTTAATGATAAGATCAATGAAAACTCAAATGTAAAAGGAACGTTTTGGGTTAAAACTGAACTAGATAAACAAAAAGTTACATCATCTACGGAAGAATTAGAATTTAAAATTAACGAAGATGTAGCTAAAAAAATTACGATTAATATAAAACCTGAAGGCGGGCAAGCCATTCATAAAGAAGGGCAGCCTGTAGGTGGAACGTTCAATACAGATGAAATTGAATGGACAGTGCTTATCAACACGACGAAAGAAGCACTTGAAAATGCGATTGTTACTGATCCAATTGGTGATGATCAGGAGTTGGATATAGATTCAATTGAGTTGCAGGAAATTGAAGTAGATTTATCTGGTAATGAAGTGAAAGAGTTAGGCTCTGTTGAAGGATTTACCAATGATTCTACGGAAGAAGAGATAAACTTAAAGTTAGGTGACACGAATAAAGCGTATAAGCTTACTTTTAAAACGAAGATAAAAGATTCGGAAAAAGATGAAGAAGGATGGCTTTGGCACTCGAATACGGCCTATTTGAATTCAGATGGCAAAGATGAAAAAGAATCTGGGGCAGGTGTCTCTGTACAAAGACCAGAATCGTTAACGAAAACATCAAGTGAATTTGATGCAGAAGACCGTTCTGTAGAGTGGACAGTTAATGCAAACTTTACGGAGAAACAATTAAAAGCTGGCGATACGATTACCGATGAATTTAACTTTACTGTTGGTGGAGAAAATAAAAATGATGTCTTCACGGTAATTGAAGACAATATTAAGATTGAACAAGTCGATAGCTTTGACAATAATGGAAATCCTACTGAAAAATCAGATGCTAACCATTTATTTGATATTAATATTGAAGGAAACAAAGTAACATATACATTAAAAGAAGATACGAGCAGTGCTTTCATTATTAAGTACAAAACAGTAGCTGAAGATGGCGCATATATTAATAAAAATGGTGAAATTTCTAATAAAGTAGAAATAGATGGAAAAACAGCTGATAGTAGCCAAGGTGTTCATCAACAAGTTGGTGATAAATGGATACATGAGATAAACTATGAGACTAAGGAAATTGAATGGAAAATTCGTGTTAATGCGGATAAGCAAGATTTGAAAAACTTTATTCTGACAGATAATTTTTCTGGGGCAGGGCAAAAACTGGTAGAAAATTCAATTGATATTGATCCAGATACAAGTGGTGCTCAAATATCTCCAGATGCTGATGGAGAAGGTTTTAAAATTAATTTTGGTGACATCAAAGATACTTATTTAATTACGTATAAGACGGAGTTTACGTACGATTTCGCAGATGAGGATAAGCCTAACTTCAAGAATGGTCTAAATATTAAATATGATACAGGTGATCCAGATAATCCTTATGAACTTGAAATAGAGCGTGAGCGTGAACCGAATGAAGAAACAAGAAACAATGGTGTGAAAAATGGAACTGCAAATAATGAAACAAAAGAAATTACGTGGACTGTTGATGTAAACTATAATAATCTTACATTAACAGATGCGAAAGTGATTGATGAAATAGCAGATAACCAATCATTAATTGAGGGATCTGTGAAAGTGTATGAAATATCAATTGATAGCGGTGGAGATATTAAAATTGGTGATGAGGTTACGGAAAACTTTGATGTAACAGCTGAAGAAAATCTTGTTGAAGTATTATTTAATGGCGAGATTGATCAAAGTCATCGCATTGAATTTAAGACTAAAGATAAAGACGACATTTACAATAGTGATGAGGTATATGAAAACACAGCACAGTTTATCCCTCGTGAAGGGGAAGAACATAACTTAAAAGCAACTGTAACATTACCAAACCAAGGAGAATTCCTTGGAAAATCAGGTCTTCATAACAAGGACGACTGGACTGTTGACTGGAAAATTGATGTTAACCAATCCCAGTCGAAATTAAACGGTGTTACGGTGAAAGATGATCTTGGTGATGATGGTTCACAAATTTTATTAGAAGACTCTTTCAAAGTAACAAAAGCTGGTTCAGATGAAGAACTTGATGAAGAAGCGTATGAATTAACAATTGACGGAAATGCCTTTTCTATTAAGTTCGATGGTGAAATTACCGATGCTTATGAAATCACCTACTCTTCTTATATTCTTGCAGGAGAAACAGCAGATCTTAAAAACGAAGCGGAAATTGAGTCTGTTGAAGAAGAAATCGTCGGAAATGTAGAAAAAGAAGAAGTGGTAGAGGTAAAAATCAGTACTGGTGGCGGAACAGCTGAAGGTGCGACAGGTGGATTAACACTTGAAAAGACAGAAAAAGATACAGGTCGTACGTTAGAGGATGTTAAATTTACGCTTCTTATAACAATAGGCGGTCAAGAAATTGTTGTTCGTGAAGATACAACAGACGAAGAAGGAAAAATTGAGTGGGTTGGTCTGAGATATGGTGACTATACATTAAAAGAGGAGCTTCCTGAAGGCTATACTGGAGAAGAGTCACAGGAAGTTACCATTGATAATGACTCGCTCGAAGACGGGGTACGCACACTCGAAATTGTGAATGAGCGTCAAACAGGAATAGCAAAGATTATCAAGATAGATGCTGTCACAGGTGAGGAACTCCCAGGAGCAGCGTTTGAAATTACAAACGAAACAACAGGTCAAAAATACACATTAACAACAGAAGACGATGGAACAATTTCAGAAGAAGTACCATATGGAGAATATACAGTTGAAGAAGTTACAGCTCCTAATGGATACAGAATTATCGAAGACATCGATAACATAACAATTGAAGTTGATGAAACGACTGAAATTACCATTGAAAACGAAGCATTTGTCGATGTGGATGGCGAAAAAACATGGGTTACAAGTGAAGATGAAGAAAGTCTTGATTCTATCACTGTGGAACTTTTAACGAATGGTACAAAAACAGATGAACAAGAGGTTTCTGCATCTGATGACTGGAAGTACAGTTTTACAAATTTAGATAAATATGATGAAGATGGCGAAGAAATTGAATACACAATTGAAGAAATTGAAATCGCTGGATATGAAGCAGATATCAATGGCTTTGACATTACAAATTTACGTGTTGGAACAGTATCTGTTGAAGGTGAAAAAACGTGGTTAGATGATGAATCAGAAAACCGTCCAGGTTCCATTAATGTGAATCTTTCCCGTGAAGTCGATGGAGAAATTGATGAAGACTTTGCAGAAAGTAAGCCGGTTGAACCAAACGAGGAAGGTGAATGGAAGTACGAATTTAAAGATCTAGCTGAATTTGACGAGAATGGTGCAGCTTATACGTATAAAGTAGAAGAAGCAGATGTACCAGCAAACTATGAATCAAACGTCAAAGGCTATGACATTACAAACGTTCGTATTGGAGAAACAGAAGTATCAGGAACGAAGCACTGGAAGGATGATACAGTTGATAATCGTCCAGAAAAGATTGAAATAAATTTACTACGAAATGATGTTGTAGTAGATACAAAAGAAGTAACTGCAGATGAAGATTGGAAGTATACTTTTACAGAGTTAGCTAAGTATGATGATGAAGGTCAGTTATACGAATATACTGTAAAAGAACAAGATGTGGCAGGCTATAATTCAGATGTTAAAGACACAGACATCACAAATACACGCGCAGAGAAAAAGGATATTGAAGTAAATAAAGCGTGGTTAGATGATGAATCTGAAGAACGTCCTGAATCGATTGTAGTTTATCTGAAACAAAATGGAGCTAACTTTGATACGGTTGAACTGAAAGCTGAAAATGATTGGAAATACGAGTTTACAGATTTAGAAGCTTTTGATGAGAACGGTCATGCTTATAGTTATTCTGTTGAAGAAAAAGCTATAGAAGGTTATGAAACTACAATTGACGGATTTGATATTCAAAACTTACGTGTTGGCGAGACAGAAGTATCTGGAACGAAGACATGGTTAGATGATGACTCAGAAGACCGTCCAGAAGAAATTACTGTTAAGTTACTAGCAAACGGTGAGGAAACAGACCAAACAGTAACTGTCGATGCGGATTCTGATTGGACATATGAATTTACTGGACTTGATCAGTATGACGATCAAGGAAAAGAAATCACGTATACAGTCGAAGAGGAAGAAGTAGAAGGTTATGAAACTAGTATTGATGGATTTGACATTACAAACTTACGTGTAGGTAAAACAGAAGTAACAGGTGAAAAGATTTGGGATGAAGTCGATGAACGCTACCGCCCAGATTCGATCACTGTTCAATTATTAGCGAATGGTGAACCAGAAGACACATTCGAAGTTTCTGATGAAACTGATTGGTCTTATGGATTCACAGGTTTAGAGAAATACGATGACCAAGGTAAAGAAATAGTTTATACCGTCCAGGAACCAAAAGTTCCAGCAGGATATGATTCTGAAGTAGACGGTTATATAATTACAAACACGCAACAATCAACAGAAGTTTCTGGTGAGAAGAAATGGGAAGAGGTAGATGAACGTTACCGCCCAGACACAATCACTGTTCAATTATTAGCCAATGGTGAAGAAGAAGCTACAGTAGAAGTTTCTGCTGAAAGCGACTGGACATATGAATTCACTGATTTAGCAAAATACGATAAATCAGGTAAAGAAATTGAGTATACGGTTGAAGAGTTAGAAATTCCAACAGGCTACACGGCAGAAGTTGATGGTTTTGATATTACAAACACGCAAGCATCAACCGAAGTAGCAGGTGAAAAAACATGGAATGAAGTCGATGATCGCTATCGTTCAGATTCCATCACTGTTCAGTTATTAGCAAATGGTGAAAAAGAAACAACAATTGAAGTTTCTGCTGAAACAGATTGGGAGTATGCATTTACCGATTTAGCGCAATATGATAAATCTGGCGAAGAAATAACGTATGCAGTTAAAGAGATAGGTATCCCAACAGGATACGAGTCAGAAGTAGATGGCTTCAATATCACCAATACACAAGAAACAACAAAAGTATCTGGAGAGAAGAAGTGGGATGAAGTCGATAGCCAATATCGCCCTGATTCGATCATTGTTCAACTCCTAGCAAATGGTGAAGAAGAGGAAACAGTCGAAGTATCAAATGAAACAGACTGGATATATGAATTCACTGATTTAGCGAAGTATGACAAGGACGGTAAAGAAATCGACTATACTGTGGAAGAGTTAGATGTTCCAGCAGGATATGAATCAGAAGTAGATGGTTATACTATTACGAACACACAAAAATCAACTGAAATATCAGGAACGAAGACTTGGTTAGATGATAATTCTGAAGATCGACCAGAAGTCATCTCAGTTCAATTGAAAAATGGTGAAGAAGTCGTTGATCAACAAGAAGTCACTGCTGAAGAGCAATGGGAATATACATTTACTGATTTAGCGAAATACGATAAAAATGGCGAGAAAATTAGCTATACAGTAGATGAAGTTGCAGTAGACGGTTACGAGAAATCAATAGCAGGTAACGACATTACAAACTTACGTGTTGGTACAACTGAAGTCGATATTACTAAATTGTGGAAAGACGAAGATGAAATAGATCGTCCAGATACAATTACAGTAAACTTACTTCAAAATGGAATACCATATAAAGAATATGAAGTTACTAAAGATAACGATTGGGAACTAACAATCACAGAATTACCTAAGTATGATAAAGAAGGTAAGATTTACGAGTACTCCGTTACAGAGCATGATGTACCAGGTTATGCAGCAGAAATTGCTGGATTTGAAATCATTAACACACGTGCAGATTTTAAAACAATCGAAATTACAAAATCGTGGTTAGATGATGATTCCAAAGATCGTCCAGATTCAATCGAAGTCGAACTATTTAGATCCATTTCAGACGGTGAAAAAGAGTTAGTTGACACTTACACAGTAACAGCTGATGATGATTGGTCACTTGAAATAAATGATCTAGATGCATATGATCCAAATGGTAATGCTTATACGTATGAAGTTAATGAATTAACAGTTGAAGGTTATGAAACGATTGTCAATGGCTTCGATATTACAAACTTACGTGTCGGCACCACATCAGTAGAAGGAACAAAAACATGGGAAGATGGGAATTCAGAAGATCGACCATCGTCCATTATTGTTGAACTCCTTCAAAATGGTGAAAAGATTGATGAGGTAGAGGTTACAGCAGGAATGAATTGGAAGTTTAGCTTCACGGATTTAGAAGAATTTGATGAGAACGGGGTTGCCTATGTATATACAGTTGCAGAACAAGAAGTAGCTGGCTATACAGCAAAAATTGATGGGTATGACATTACGAATACCTTAATTGAAACTCCTTCAAAAGATGAAGAATCAGATCATCCTGGAGGTTTCGGGCAGACAAAACCTAAAGAAGATACAAACAAGATAGGTTTCCTACCTAAGACAGCAACAAATACATTCAACTTGCTACTAGCAGGTGCATTGTTACTAGTCGCTGGAACAGGATTCATCTTATTCCGTAGAAGAAAAGCAGAATAATTACACAAACTTCGACATACTTATATAGTGTGTCGAAGTTTTTATTTTGACGAATTAATTATACATAGGTAAAGTTCATTAGAAAACATGAATATAACCGAAGCATGTTAGTTTCTTGTTGCTTTAATGTCATAATCATAGAGGAATTAAAGCCACTAAAGGTGTATAATAGTGATAGGTGATTGATTTCATTGTAGATATTTTTTTAATCAACGTTTTATGCGATGATGTTTTATTGCGTAGTGTAGCGGGTAATAAATACAACAGTCTATTTTTAACGATTATTCCGTTATTTTAAAGTTCTTTAAGGAGATAAGACAGTATATACAAGTTTGATAGATTGCTAACAGTAGACTCCTTTTTTAGGAGCTCTTTTTTTATCATAAAGGTGGTGGAGATAGAATGACAAAAAAGATTATGTCACGAAGAGAACAGAAAGAAGCAGCACGTAAAAAGAAAGCACCTAAGAAAAAGTCGTGGATAAAACGAATTTTGCTCGTTATAACCTTTTTGGTAATGCTTGCGGTAATTGTAGTTGGAGCAGTTTTAGTGAAAATTATTATTGATGCGCCGAAATTAACAGCAGAGGATTTCAAGACGCCGTTATCTAGTCAAATTTATAATGAAGATGAGGAATTGATCGGAACAATATTTGAAGAGGAAAATCGAACACAAGTGAAAATCGAGGACGTGCCAGATGAAGTAATAGATGCACTTGTATCAATAGAAGATAAACGCTTTTATGATCATCCAGGTGTTGATTATAAACGGATTACATCAGCTGCGATAAAGAATATTAAGCATGGTTGGGGTGTAGAAGGTGGTTCGACCATTACGCAACAAGTCATTAAGCGTAGTGTGTTAACATCGGAAAAAACGTTAACTAGGAAGGTACAAGAAGCGTGGCTTGCGTTAAATATGGAGAGAGAGTATTCAAAAGATGACATTCTCGAAATGTATTTGAATAATGTTTACTTTGGGAATGGTGCTTATGGAATTAATACAGCAGCAAAGTCATATTTTGATAAAGATATAACCGATTTAGATTTATCACAAACAGCGCTACTTGTTGGATTGCCGAATGCGCCGAGTGCAGATAATCCTTTTAAAGATCCTGAACGTGCTGAAAATCGTCGTAATCAAGTGTTAAATGCTATGGTAGCGAATCATGTCATTACAGAGGATGAGGCAGACAAAGCGAAGGAAAAGGCGATTGAGGATATTATCGTTGAAGAGAAAAGTAGTCAAGAAAATAAAACACCTTATAGTGCGTTTATCGATACAGTTTTTCATCAATTAGTGAATGAACAAGAAGTAATTACAGAAGAGGAATTTTATCAAGGTGGATTAAAAATCTATACGACAGCGAATGCGGAAGCACAAGAATTAGTTGATGAATTGTTGCATTCGGAAAATATCGCTTATCCTGATGATAATTTTGAAACGGGTATTGCATTAATCGATACGAAAACAGGTGCGATAAAGGCTATTGGTGGTGGTCGTAATTTTACATCAATTAAAGATATTAATTATGGTTCTAAAGTGCGACACCAGCCTGGTTCGACGATTAAACCGATATTAAGTTATGGTCCAGCGATTGAATATTTGAAATGGTCGACTGCCCATATGATAAATGATGAGGAATATGCTTATAGTGACGGCACACCATTAAGAAATTGGGACCATAATCATTGGGGAGAAATAACGATGCGTGAAGCATTACAATGGTCACGAAATATTCCAACATTAAAACTTTTTCAAAATGTTGGTGCTGATAAAGTGGAGGAGTTTGCCGTAGATTTAGGTATTGAACTTGATCCGTTTGTTGAGTCAGCTGCGATTGGTGGTGTGAACGGGGCTTCCCCTTTAGAAATGGCAGGCGCATATGCAGCATTTGGAAATGAAGGGGTATATACGGAGCCATTTGCCGTTGAAAAGATTGTTTTTCCAGATGGTGAAGAATGGAAGAGGGATGATTCAGATGCAAAACCGGTCATGCATGATTACACTGCTTATATGGTAACGGATATGTTGAAAACAGTTGTGACAAGTGGAACAGGAACGCAAGTAAATATACCAGGTTTACCGATAGCAGGAAAAACAGGAACGACCAATTTTGCACAGGAGACTTTAGAGCAATATAATATGACGAACGCTTTAGCTGGTTCATGGTTTGTCGGTTATACGCCACAATATTCTTTAGCGATTTGGACGGGATATCCTTCTTTAAAAGATGAAGATGGAAATTTACAATATATGCGTGAAGATGGTACACAACATATTGCAAAAATTTTATTTAAAGAAATTATTGCGCAATTGTCGAGTCCAGACATGGACGACTTTAAGATGCCAGATAGTGTGCGGAAATCAGGTTCTGAGCTTTTTATAAAAGGTACAGATGAAGAACATGACGCCCAGCGAGCGCAAGAGCGAAAGGCAAGGGAAGCTAAGGAGAAAGAGGAAAAAGAAAAACGCGAGAAGGAAGAGAAAGAGAAGAAGGAGAAAGAGAAGAAAGAGAAAAAGGAGCAAGAAGAAAAGGAAAAGAAAGAGAAGGAGGAAGAGAAACAGAAGAAAAAAGAGAAAGAAGAGAAGGAAAAGAAAGAAAAAGAAAAGGAGAAGAAGGAAAAAGAGCAGAAAGAGAAAGCAGAGAAAGAGCGTAAGGAAAAGGAAGAGAAGGAAAGAAAAGAAGCAGAAGAGCGTAAACGCCAGGAGGAGAAAGAGAAGCAAGAACAAGAGGAACGAGAGAAAAAAGAACAAGAAGAAAAGGAAGCAGAATCAGAAGCGGATGATGAGTAAGTAAAAGGGATGAGGGAATTTTTAATGAAGTAAAAACCATGAAAGAGCATTGACAAGACAAACATTCTCCCGGTATAATTGATTCAACAAGGTTGAACGGAAGTAAACATCTGTTTACTATACAGAAAATTAGCAAAAAACCGAATTTGAGGAGGGAATGTCATGCGTTGGCCGAAACAAGTGCAAATTAAAGAAGTTGGACCGAGAGATGGCTTACAAAATGAAGCCGATTGGATAAGTACAGATGATAAAGTTGCATGGATTAATATGTTGTCACAAACAGGAATTAAAGAAATTGAGTATTCTTCTTTTGTACACCCGAGATGGATTCCCGCGTTAAAGGATGCGCGTGAGGTAGGCAGACGAATCGAAAGAAATCCCGACGTGACGTATTCGGCATTGATTCCAAATGAAAAGGGATTGGAACATGCATTAGAAGCGGGCATTGATATGGCATCTGTTTTTATGTCTGCAAGTGAAACGCATAATCGTAATAATATTAATAAATCGATAAATGCTACTTACCCTGTTATTGGCAATGTGATTGAAACAGCGAAGGCAGAAAATAAACGAGTGACTGGTTATGTGTCGACCGTTTTTGATTGTCCATTTGAAGGAAGAGTAGACATAGATGCAGTATTACGCGTATGTGATCGCTTATTTGAACTCGGCATCGACGATTTATCATTAGGTGACACGATTGGTACAGCCGTTCCTGCGCAAGTAGAAGCCCTGTTAGATGCTGTAACACACCGTTATCCAAATAAAAGTATAATTATGCATTTTCATGATACACGAGGCATGGCAATTGCGAACATTATGACGGCGATGAATTATGGAATTACACGTTTTGATTCATCCTTAGGTGGACTAGGCGGATGTCCATACGCACCAGGCGCAGCAGGAAATGTTGCAACAAATGATTTATTATATTTATTACAAGGATTAGATGTTGAAACAGGTATTGATGAAGCAAAAGTCCAAGAAGCTTCGATGTTTATCCAAGAAAAATTAGATAAACCACTGCCAAGCCGCTCATTTTCTTATATTAACAGCCAATTAGATTTATACGAAGAACAAACACAACAAGCAGCAGGATCCGAGTTACCGAATGGAAAATTAGAACTCGCCCCACAGCGAAAACGTGAAATTGTGTATGTGTTTTTGAAAAATCAATTAAAAAATCAATACGACAAATTTAGAAATAAATCATAAAAAAAGCATCATCATCTAGAGTAGGTGATGATGTTTTTTTGTAGTGGATTGCGTGCTCGTTTATGTCATGTCCTTGCTCGGAAAAGAGTGCCGTCGCTCGGATTCAGCGTGTTCATGCTCGGAAAAGGTGCTGCCGCTCGGATTCAGCGTATCCCTGCTCGAAAAAAGGCTTCTCTGCTCGTTTTCGGAACCTCTCTGCTTGAATTTTTTATTAGTACGGAACTCGACGCGATTTCCTTCACTACATTGTCATCATGAATTGTGATAAAATAGAATATAGGATTAGTTGAAGTAAGGGAGCGGAGTTCGATTAGTTTGGACAATATTGGAATTAAAATTAAACAATTAAGATTACGACAGAAAAAGACACAGCAACAAATTGCCGATGCATGTGATATTTCAAAAAGTCTTTTGTCAAAAATAGAAAATGGACAAACATCTTCAGCAATTGCCACGCTGTCGAAAATTTCTAATGCGCTTGAGGTTCCGTTATCATGGTTATTAGAAGATAAGGCGGAACAAGATCTCGTCTTATTACCAAAAACGAAGCGTCATGCAAAAGTTGACGATGTTCATATGGGATATTCCTATGAATTGTTAGCGAATCGCTCCCCATATACTGGAGTAGAACCGACAATTGTGTATGTTACGCCCAAAGATGTCAATGTCCGAAAAGAAATGTACACACATTCTCATGATGAGTTTATTTATGTTTTAACAGGGGCAATAGAGTTGTCGTATGATGGCAATACTCATTATATGGAAAAAGGAGATACGGCTTATTTTAATGGGATAAAGCCACATTTGTTTATTCCGGTTGATAATAAAGGGGCAGAAGTGCTCACATTATTTATTGAGTCTAATCGATAATTTTTATATAAAGGAATGATACGATGTCATTTACAATCATTAATATAGTGGTAACACTGTTATTTGTTGGGTTCATTTTTTGGAAAATTGTTCCTGCACGTGGTGTAAGGCAAATTCGCACGCCAGAATTAAAAGAGCTTTTACAAAATAAAGAGATTCAATTTATCGATGTACGTGCTCCTGGCATGTATCAGCAATATCATGTTCATGGTTTTACAAATGTTCCTTTAAATGAAATTCGTAAAGCAGCCAAAATACTAGACCAAGATAAACCTGTAGTCGTTATTTGTCAGACAGGAATGCGTAGTAATGAAGCATGTAAAAGATTAAAACGACGTGGTTTCAAAAAACTGGCGAACGTCCAAGGTGGCATAAGCACGTGGGAACCCTAAGGAAACGATCTACTATGTTAGTAGATCGTTTTTTCATATTAATGTGTAGAAAATCGTTCAGCACAAGGTAAGTCTGCTCGAACTCTTTTACTCAAAAAAATCCTAAGAACCAAGCCATATAGCTAGATTCTTAGGATTTTACTATTTATGGATAAAAAATCGGTGCGCCTGGTCCTAAATCGACGCCTATTAAAATCCAAACGATTAGCACGATTGTCCATGAGATAAGGAAAAACATCGAATATGGAATCATAACGGAAATCATCGTTCCAATTCCCATTTTCTTGTCATATTTTTGCGCAAAGGCAATAATTAATGCGAAATATGTCATTAATGGTGTGATCATATTTGTTGATGAGTCAGCGATTCGGTAAGCGACTTGAGTTAATTCTGGTGAATAGCCTAACTGCATCATAATCGGAACAAAAATTGGTGCCATCATTGCCCATTTGGCAGAAGCACTACCGATAAATAAGTTAATAAACGCACAAATAATAATGAATACGAGTAATAATGGAATACCTGTTAAACTAATCTTTTCTAAAAAGTTAGCTCCTAGTACTCCGACGACGACTCCCATATTACTTTCAGCGAAAAAAGCCACAAATTGTCCTGCTGCGAAAGCTAAGACGATAAATGTCCCCATTGTTCCCATCGTTTTTGATAAGGAATCGGCAACATCTTTATCATTTTTAATCGTTTTTGTAATGTAACCATAGACGAGTCCCGGTACGAAAAAGAGGACCGCAATAATTGGTACGAGGGAATCCATAAATGGTGATTGGATAATTTCCCCTTCATCTCCACGCAATGGTGCGTTTCCTGGAACGATTAATAGCGCGATAGCAATGATTGTTAGAACGATTGAAATCGTCGCCCAAATTAATCCTTTTCTTTCAATTGGTTGTAAACCTTCTAACTTTTCTTTATATACACCAGTGTATGCGCCAAGTCGTGGTTCGATAATTTTTTCTGTAACGAATGCTCCAACAAGTGTTAATAAAAATACGGAAACGATATTAAAGTAAAAATTCATTGCAACGTTCATGGAATCTGCATAAGCAGGGTCAATCATCGTCGCGGCATCTGTCGTCATACCAGCTAATAATGGATCAAGCGATGTTAAAATTAAATTCGCACTGAATCCCCCTGATACTCCGGCAAATGCTGCAGCAAGTCCTGCTAACGGATGACGTCCTAACCCAGCGAAAATAACAGCACCGAGTGGAGGTAATACAACATATCCTGCATCTGAAGCAACACTCGACATAATCCCAGCGAAAACGAGTCCGGCTGTAATGAGTGATTTAGGAATAAATAAGACGAATCCACGTAAGATCGCACTAATTAATCCTGTACTTTCCGCAAGACCAATACCTAACATCGTTACTAAAACAATTCCAAGTGGAGCGAAATTGATAAAATTGTCAGTAATCGATGTGAAAATATATTGTATTCCTTCCTTGTTTAATAAATTATGAACTTCAACCATTTCTCCATCTTCACCAGGATGTTCCACAGAAACTCCGAATTGTGAGATAACGGCTGAAAGAATGAGTACGAGCAACGCTAACATAGCAAATAGAGTAACCGGATGTGGTAGTTTGTTTCCGATTGTTTCTATTCTATCTAAGGATCGTTGCAACAATCCTTTTTTCTTCAACTTAAACCCTCCTACGAGCTACAAATAAATCCAACTCTCCCATTATAAGAAAAAATTGATTATTTTCCAATTATTTATTCTCATTTTTGCGCTACAGAAAAAATTACCTTATAATCGTGGAAGATGATGGAAAGGGTGACTGAATTGATACGACGTTTTTTCTCTTACTATAAACCACATAAGCGCTTGTTTATTGTCGATTTTACGAGTGCGATTATTGTCGCTATTTTGGAATTAGCATTTCCTGTCGCAGTCCAGTGGTTTATTGATGATTTACTTCCAGGTAATAACTGGAGTTTAATTACCCAAGTAGGTGTTGGCTTATTTCTCATTTACTTACTAAGTACATTTTTACAATATGTCGTGACATATTGGGGACATAAATTAGGATTAAATATCGAAACAGATATGCGTGAAGAGTTATTTCAACACGTACAAAAACAATCGTTTCGGTTTTTTGATAATACGAAAACAGGTCATATTATGAGCCGGATCACGAATGACTTATTTGAAATAGGAGAACTCGCTCACCATGGCCCTGAAGATTTATTTATTGCTGTGATGACCTTTATCGGGGCGTTTTGGATTATGTTTACGATAAATGTTAAACTCGCACTTATTATTTTAATTATGGTACCGATTTTAATCTTCTTTATGGCATACAGTAATATTAAAATGAGCCAAGCATGGACAAATATGTATGAAAATATTGCCGGTGTAAATGCTCGAATAGAAGATGCTGTTTCAGGAGCGCGTGTTGTTCAATCATTTACGAATGAAACGTATGAAATGAACCGTTTCACTGAGAATAACTATATTTTCAGGAAATCGAAACTCGGCGCTTATCGAGTAATGGCGTTTGTTAGTGCGAACATCTATATGTTAATGCGCTTTGTTACGTTAGCGGTGTTAGTGTACGGAGCATGGTTAAGTTATAATGGAGAATTATTGTACGGAGAGTTAATTGCATTTGTGTTATATGTGAACGTATTATTCCGTCCAATTGAAAAAATTACAGCATTACTGGAATTATATCCAAAAGGAATGGCAGGTTTTAAACGTTTTATGGACTTATTAGATAAATCACCTGATGTGAAGGATCGTTCAGATGCTAAACATGTTACTAAATTACATGGGAATATCGCCTTTAATGACGTCACATTTTCTTATGAAACGACACAAGCTCCTGTGTTACATGATTTAAGTTTTAATGTGAAGTCTGGCGAGACGATTGCATTTGTTGGTCCATCAGGTGCAGGAAAAACGACAATTTCCGCGCTTATTCCAAGGTTCTATGACGTGCAACAAGGTGCCATTACAATTGATGGAATGGACGTCCGGGATATGACAATGCGTTCATTACGAAGTCAAATCGGTATCGTGCAACAGGATGTATTTTTATTTACAGGAACATTACGTGAAAATATCGCTTACGGTAAATTAGATGCAACGAATGGCGAAATCGAAGAGGCGGCAAAATTAGCGCATATGGAAGACTTTATTGCTGAACTGCCATATGGCTATGAAACACAAGTAGGGGAGCGTGGCTTGAAGTTATCTGGAGGACAGAAACAACGTATTGCTATTGCGCGTATGTTTTTAAAAAATCCACCTATTTTAATTTTAGATGAAGCGACTTCTGCATTGGACACTGAAACAGAAGCAATTATCCAAGAAGCGTTACTCAACTTAGCAAAAGATCGAACGACATTAATTATTGCCCACCGTTTAGCAACAATTAAACATGCAGATCGAATTATGGTCGTTACAAAAGAGGGAATTGTTGAACAAGGAACCCATGATGAATTATTACAACAAGGCGGATTATTTTCACATTTACACGACATTCAATTACGATAAAAAAACTCGAAAAGACTCGAAAAACTATTATTACCCGGGAAATAATAAGTAAGATTCGACATAAGTTTGATTATCAGAACGACAAAAAACCTTATCACTATAGTAGTTTGACTAGCGCGCGCTTAAGTTGCGTGTTTATGCACCAAAAACTAGCTTTACTTCTTCACTTACTCTGATAATAATGAAAACAGGAAGGGCGATGAATAACATGTTTTTTCATGAACGATTAAAAATGGAAAGAGAAAAAAGAAATTGGTCACAAGAACAACTAGCCGAAAAAATTTATGTCAGTCGCCAATCAGTTTCTAAATGGGAAACTGGTAAAAATTATCCTAGTATCGAAATCATTATTAAATTAAGTGATGTTTTCGGTGTTACGATAGACGAATTATTGAGGAGTGATGAGGAATTGCAGGAAAAGGTGATTCGAGATAGTAAACAGTTGGCCTATCCGAAATGGAAGACGTTTTTTGATAGTTTATTTTTATTAGGTGCTTTCCTTATGCTTGTAAAGTTGTTTATTCCAGGAATGAGCTATCTTCTAGGTGTAGAGTTTTTTGTTATGGAGGGGAGAACGTTTAAAATTATTGCGAACCTTATACCAATAGCGATGATGGTAATTGGCGGCTTTGGGTCAGATAGTTTGAAAAACAAATATGTAGAGTGAATGCACATTGTAAGAGTTCAGCTGAAAATAAAAAGGAGCGCTCAATCCTCACTGGATGAGCGCTCTTCTTGATTTTATTCTTCTGCTTCTTCGTGATCTTCATGTTCGTCGTGATCCATCATGTCATGATCGTCTTCTTCGTCTTCACAATCATAATCGCCGCCTTCACCGACTGTAATTTCTTTTAACGGCATTGTATGTTGAGCGTGTGCTGTTGTATGTGCGTACATTTCATAGACACCATCATCAGTGAAAGTATGTTCTAACGTGTACGTACCATCTTCATTGTTAGTAGGTTCTTCACTAATACTGTTATCTTTGTCACACATTTCCCAAATTTCGAAGACAACTTCATCCGCATCTACTACAGGGTCATCACCAAATGTAACCGCTGCTTCTAATTCTACTGCTTCATCTACTTCTGCTGTTTCAGGAACGTCAAACTCCACACCTAACATAGGAATTTCCTCGTCATCATCTACGCCTTCCGTATCTTCCGCATCGTTCGTTCCACAAGCCGCAAGAACAACAACTAAAAGTAGTGCCATCATCAATAACCATTTATTTCGTAACATTTCTCCATCCTCCAAATAATCGTATTTTCTATGTGAAGTACTATTTAATTATAAATATCCTTTATCATCTAAGGTTTGGATATCTTCCAGTACGCTTTCCATCGTATCTCGATCTACACCTTCATAACCTTTTACAATATTTCCTTCAGGATCAACTAAGAAGAAACGAAGGTCATGTGTTATTTGATCTGAGCCATAAGCAGGCGCTTTTAATGGGGCACGGAATGATTTAATCGATAGTTTTCGTATCGTTTCAAAGTCATATCCCGTTAAAAAATCCCAATTAGTTAAATCAGCATTATAATCATCGGCATATTGTTGTAACACATCCGGATTATCGTAATCAGGATCAACACTAAAAGAAATAAACTGCATAGGAATATCAATTTCTGCTAAATCATCTTGTAAGGCTGACATATTTGTCGTCATTGGAATACATACTGTTTCACAATTTGTAAAGATAAAATCAGCAATCCACCACTGACCAGCTAAATCATCTCGTGATACAGTTTCATTATCTTGATTTGTATATGAGAAATCAGCAACTTTTTCTTTCATATTTGTTTCAATTGGTAATTTATCAGAACAAGCTGATAAAAGAAGTAGGAGTGAAAAAAACATAACTCCGATAATCTTTTTCAAAGGATAAGCCCTCCTTCATATGTAAACTATGGATGGCACGAATGATCGTTACCACTCATTTTTTCTTGTAATATCGCCAATATTTCTTTAAATGTATAAACTTCTCCGCCAAAACCTTGGACAAATTTATCTGCATGTTCTTTCCATTCAAAACTTAACACTTGTGGCTGGCAACATCCAAGATCTAGTGAAGTATCCATTACGAAAAATGCTCGTGGAACACTGATAGTCGTTTGTCGTAAAAAATCATAACTAATTGCTTGTACAACCTCGTCACCAAGTTGCATTTGCCTAAGCAATCCACAATGAGCACAACAAGCAAACTCTGTCTGTTTATTAACAAGGATTAATTTATAAGTCATTTTCCCATGAACAGGGCGGTGACAATAAATACATTGCTCATTTATCGTATCATTTATTGGAGTAGATGTTGCTAATGAGACTCCGCCAAATGTTTTAATTACATAATTATCATCAATAAGTGGTTTTAAATCTCGATGAATCGTCATCTCTGACACGTTTAGTCGTTCACTTAATTGAGAGATTTTCACATTCTTTTCAGTTTGTAGAATCGCTTTAATCTTTTCCAAACGTTCAATTGCTAACATTATTCAGCTCCTTTCTATTTTAACAAGTTTAATTATCACAATCTAAAACATATCCTAACATAACAACTTGAAAAAATCTTAAATTATGCTTGAAAAAAGTATGACATTTATATGACGACGTGACCATAATATTTTTATTCAAAGAAGGGATGAGTAGTTGCATCTCATTTAATTATATAGCTGTAACCGTGCATACTAATCCTACACAGTATAAATTATGCATAAATGCACATTTCACAGTGAATATATGCATAAAGTATAATGAAAGTTTTCTGAATATATTTTCAATGTAAATATGATTGCAAAAGGATTTGTAAGATGTTAAGCTTATTTTGATTTTGTGATTAGATATTTAAATGAATGTATAAATATACAAAGATGTTTAACAGGAGTGAAATGAATTGGAAGAAAAACGAACTTACTCACTCGGCACTTATTTGAAGTTTATTATTCCGTCGATGCTCGGCGTTATTTTATTAATGGTTCCATTTTCGCTTAATGGAGAAATAACTTTATTAGTTGCTGTATGGGCAGATTTTATTGAAAAACATTTAGGCACTTATATGCCATCAGTAGCTGTTGGTTTAATTAGTATAAGCTTTTTAGGCGTTATGTTTACAAAAGCTTTTCAACCGCAGTTTATATTAGGGAATGATTTTTTACGAAATTTATTTGATATTGGTCCATTTGCTTTGTTGACACGGACTATAGCGTTTGTGTTTGGAATTATGGCATTGTTTCAGATCGGGCCAGAATTTATTTGGTCGGAAGATACAGGAAGTAATATTTTATTTGGCTTATTGACGACTCTTGTTGCCATTTTCTTTTTTGCTGGTTATGTACTGCCGTTATTACTTGATTTTGGTTTGCTAGAATTATTTGGAACGTTAATGAGAAAAATTATGCGTCCAATTTTTACGTTACCAGGTCGTTCGTCTGTAGATAGTTTAGTCTCTTGGTTAGGAGACGGTACGATTGGGGTTATGTTGACGAATAAACAGTATGAAGAAGGATTTTATACGAAAAGGGAAGCGGCTGTAATTGGGACGACGTTTTCACTTGTTTCGATTGACTTTACCATCGTTGTGTTAATGAAACTAGATTTAACTCATATGTTTATTCCCTATTATGGAACGATTGTGATTGCTGGATTAGCGGCTGCCTTAATTATGCCACGGATTCCGCCTTTATCACGGAAGGCTGATACGTATTATGAAGAAACCGAAGCACAAGAAGAAGAGGAGATTCCTAGCCATATGTCCTTGTTTAGCTGGGGAGTTCAATTAGCGGCAGAACGTGCTGCGAAGGTTAAAAGTGCGCTACCTGTTTTTCGCGGTGGCACACAAAACGTTTTAGCGATGTGGTTAGAAGTTGTTCCAGTTGTGATGGCGATTGGAACGATTGCGACTATTTTAGCAGAATATACACCACTGTTCACTTGGTTAGGGATGCCGTTTGTACCGATTCTGAATATACTACAAATTCCAGAAGCAGGGGCGGCAGCACAAACAGTTGTTGTTGGATTTGCGGATATGTTCTTACCAGCGATTTTAGGTAGTGGTATTGAGACTGAAATGACACGTTTTGTAATCGGAACATTGTCTGTTACGCAGTTAATTTACATGTCTGAAGTTGGTGCCTTATTACTCGGTTCAAAACTTCCGATTAATATTAAAGATTTAATTATTATTTTCATCTTACGTACGTTAATTACCTTACCAATCATTGCTTTAATGGCGCATTTGATTTATTCGTTTTAAGTGATGGTGGAAAACATATAAAATAGCGCGCATGAGGCTTATTATTATGATAAGTTTCATGCGCGTTATATTGTAAAGTTAGCTAATTTTCATTTGACAAAAAGCGAACATACGTTTATAATTCTTTGAAAAGGTTAAGAAAATACTTTAACTTTCAGGAGGGGTATCATGTATAAGATAAGTAAAAAGAAAGTTAGAGATAAAATGAAAGAAGCAGGAATTCAGACACAAAATGAATTAGCAGAAAAGCTAAATGTCACTAAAAACCAACTTTCTATGATACTATCTTCAAATTATAACCCTATAAAATCAAATGCATTAATGTTATGTGAGGCGTTAGAAGTTGGAATAGAAGAAATTACGACAGAACAATTATCCTTTTCTTTAGATGTAGATTCAGAGGAAGAAGCTACTAAATCAAATGAATTTATCGATGTTAAGAAGGTCACAGCGAAAAAGGATTATAAGGTATTAGAATTATTTGCAGGGGCGGGTGGCTTAGCATTAGGTTTAGAAGACGCTGGGTTTGATACGATTGGTTTAGTTGAAGTAGATAAGTATGCAAGTGAGACATTACGCATGAATCGCCCTAATTGGAATGTCTTAACTAAAGATATTGTACATATAACAGAAAGCGGCATTGAAAATTACTTTAACATTCTACCAGGTGAGTTAGATTTATTGTCAGGAGGCTATCCTTGTCAAGCCTTCAGTTATGCAGGTAATAAAGCTGGATTAAATGATGCTCGAGGTACGTTGTTTTATCATTATGCTAAGTTTTTAGATCATTTAAAACCAAAAACCTTTCTCGCAGAAAATGTAAAAGGTCTAGTTAATCATGACAGTGGAAGAACGTTAAAGTATATGTTGCAAGTATTCTCTGATGTTGGATATACAGTTAAATGGAAGGTTTTAAAAGCACTCGATTATGATGTTGCTCAAAAAAGAGAAAGAATTGTGATGATAGGTATTCGCAATGATTTAATCAATAATCATGATCAAATAGATTATTTATTTCCTGAACCTTATGGTTACGAACTGACACTGAAAGATATTTTACAAAATGTTCCAGAATCAGACGGGGCGAAATATCCAGATCATAAAAAGAAAGTATTAGAACAAGTTCCACCAGGTGGTTATTGGCGTGATTTACCGCCGGAGATAGCTAAAGAGTATATGGGTAAAAGTTACTTTTCCTCAGGTGGAAGAACAGGAATGGCACGTCGACTTTCTTGGGATGAACCATCATTGACCCTGACTTGCTCGCCTGCTCAAAAACAAACGGAAAGATGTCATCCAGATGAAACAAGACCTTTTACAGTAAGAGAATATGCTCGTATTCAAAGCTTTCCCGATGATTGGGTCTTTGCTGGTTCTGCTCATAATTCTTACAAGCAAATTGGGAATGCTGTTCCAGTAAATATGGCGAAAGCAGTTGGCTTATCTATTGTACATTTCTTAAATCAATTAAATTAATGTAAATAAACAACATAGTAAACTGGTTTCTCCAAGGAAAGTTGAAAGTTTACATGTTGTTTATTTTATTATAGTAAATAGTGTGCTTCAATTTCTTTTGTTAATTCTTCAATTACTTTATCAACAAGAGCAGAAGAATCAAACTCTTGTGCAACTTCTCCTACTGCATTAGCTAAAATTCGATAAAAATTTTCGTGTCCTGTTAAGCGATGCCAAAATTCTTTACCTATAATAACTGGAAAATCTTTATTTATATTTTTATAATGGGTATTAATTTCATTTGGTTCTCCGTATAAAATTCCGACAATCAGATCATTGAACCCAATATTCAAATGGTTTGTTCTTGCTAGGTTTTTAATACTTGTAAAATGATTTTTAATTGTCACAACATCATCGGCATTTATTGTATTAGGCCCGGCCTTTATTTGACAATATTTTCTTCTGCCATCTATTTTATCAATGAATTCTATGTCAATTCCTGTTGTAGTAGATGAGAATCCTTCTAATAGCACGCTACAGTACTTTTGAAATTGTTGACCGAAACTAGTATTAATAGATGTACCGATGACTCTGGGATAGACAAGTGCTTTAGCAATACTCCTAGCATCACTTTTACCAGTAAGAAATTGAGCTTTATAAATATCCAAAAAAGGGTTAAGATTAAACTCATCGATATTAACTAGCTTTTTTGTGTTTTTAATATGATTTTCGACTATTTCTTTTCTAAAAAAAGCTTGAAAGTCAGATACAATTTTATCTAAATCTTTCTGTTCTAATTTCGTTAATTTCAATGTAATCCCTTCTTTCTACCTAGTTGTCTATCATTATATACATAGTTACCTATAAATGAAAGATAACTTAAACTAGTTTTATAATCAATTGTTGTATTCACGTAAGGCTCTGTAGTCTATACTACCCTTACTTGTTTATTGAAAGTTACATTAGTCTATTGCTTCGCTTAACAAAATGGGTATATATTAGATAGAAGTTATCTTATTGATACAGGATAAAATGAAGCTGTCTTTAGAAAGTAGTTGATGACAATCTGGTTTATATATTTTGCAGTCGGTGTAATTGCAACAACTTTTGGTTCTCTTGCAGGGCTTGGTGGTGGTGTCATTATTAAGCCAGTCTTAGATTTATTAGGTCACTATGATGTTGGTACAATTAGCATTTTATCAGCTGCAACTGTTTTTTCAATGGCGGTTGTATCCCTCATTAATTCTCGGAAGACGGAAGTCAATGTGAATGTGCAACAAAGTCTAACATTAGCAATCGGTTCGATAATCGGTGGCGTTATTGGTAAGTTAATATTTAATGAAATTGTTGAGGCAATCGGCATTTCGGATCTTGTCACTGTTATTCAATCTGTAATGATTGCTAGTTTAATGGTAGCTATCTACATATTTGTTCGCCACAGCCATCAGTTAAAGTCGTTTTATATCCAAAATGCGCTTGTTATTATAGTGATGGGTTTTATTTTAGGACTTATTGCAGCTTTTTTAGGAATAGGCGGTGGTCCATTTAACGTGGCCATTTTGGCCTTGTTTTTTTCAATGAGTCCGAAAGAATCTGCGCTTAATTCGATCTTTATTATTTTCTTTTCACAAATATCAGCACTGTTGTTTACAGCATTAACGACTGGTTTTGCTCAGTATGATTTATCGATGCTTGGCTATATGATTGTTGGCGGGATTTTAGGTGGTTATCTCGGTAGTCAAATTTCAAAAAGGATAAGCAATCTAATCGTTACGAAAATATTTACGATCGGGCTTGTCGGAATTATTTTCATTAGTCTATTTAATATTGCACGGTATTTTATTGCGTAAGCTGAAGAGTGACAAGCAAGTACAAGAGCTTTCAGTTGAATTTTACCGGTTTCAATTTACAATATATAATTGGATAAAACATTTTGAAAAGGGGTTTAAACATGGAAAAGAAACAGTTCCAAGCAGAGTCGAAACGATTGTTAGACTTAATGATTAACTCGATTTATTCACAGAAAGAAGTATTTTTACGTGAATTAATTTCGAACTCAAGTGATGCCATTGACAAAATTTATTATCAAACTTTAACAGACGATTCTTTAACGTTTAATCGTGCAGATTATTTTATTAAGGTGACGACTAATCAAGAAGCTCGTACTTTAACGATTACAGATACAGGAATTGGTATGACAAAAGAAGAGCTAGAAGAGAACTTAGGGACGATTGCTAAAAGTGGTTCTTTAGCTTTTAAAGATGAAACGGAAATGGAAGAAGACTTCGATATTATCGGTCAATTTGGAGTCGGATTTTATGCGGCGTTTATGGTCGCAGATACGGTTACTGTACGTAGTAAAGCGTTTGGAGAAGAAGCGGCGTATGAGTGGAAGTCAGAAGGGGCAGATGGCTACACGATTACTGAAACAGAAAAAACAGATGTAGGAACCGAAATTACGCTTACGATTAAAGAAGATACAGAAGATGAAGTGTATGGTGAATTTTTAGAAGAACATCGCCTACAAGAAATTATTAAAAAGTATTCAGATTTTATTCGTTATCCAATTAAAATGGATCTTACTAAAAGTGAGCCAAAAGAGGATAATGAAGAAGAATTTGTCGAGTACGTTGAGGAAGAAACAATTAACAGTATGGTGCCAATTTGGCGTAAAAACCAGAGTGAATTAACAGACGAAGATTACATCAATTTCTATAAAGAGAAAAATTATGGATTTGATGAACCGTTAAAACATATTCATACGAGTGTAGATGGAAATGTACGTTACCATGCCATTCTTTATATCCCATCAACGATGCCGTTTGATTATTATTCAACAGAATATGAAAAAGGGCTCGAACTTTACTCAAGTGGTGTGTTAATTATGGATAAAGCGCCTGAATTACTACCTGATTATTTTAGTTTCGTTAAAGGTATGGTTGATTCAGATGATTTAAGTTTGAATATTTCACGTGAGATGTTACAACATGATCGCCAATTAAAAATGATTGAGCGAAATATTACTCGTCGAATTAAAACGACATTACAAGGTATGTTGAAAAATGACCGCGAAACGTATATTCAGTTTTACGATACGTTTGGTAGACAGCTAAAGTACGGTGTATATAGTGATTTTGGTCAGCATAAAGAAACGTTACAAGATTTATTAATGTTCTATTCATCAACAGAAAAGGCGCTTGTTAGTTTAGCTGAATATGTAGAACGTATGCCAGAAGAGCAAAAGTATATTTTCTACGCTACAGGTGAATCGAACGAGCGAATTGAAAAGTTACCACAAACTGAAATGGTTGCGGATAAAGGGTATGAAATTTTATACTTTACAGAAGATGTAGATGAATTTGCAATCCGTATGTTAATGAGCTATCAAGAAAAGGAATTTAGAAATGTTTCTGATGGTGATTTAGGACTTGAAACAGAAGAAGAAAAAGAGCAAGCGGAAAAAGAAGCGGAAGAACATAAGGAGCTTTTTGACAAGATGAAGGAAGTCTTAGCTGGTAAAGTTCAAGATGTAAAAGCTTCGACACGTTTACGCTCACATCCAGTTTACTTCTCAACAGAAGGTGAGATTTCAATTGAGATGGAAAAAGTTATGCAGCAAATGCCTGATGGACAAGGGATGAAAGCACAGAAAGTGTTAGAAATTAACGTTGATCACGATGTGTTTACAGCTCTAAAATCTGCATTTGAAGCGGATGAAGAGAAGTTAGCCTTATATACAAACCTGTTGTATCATCAAGCAATGTTAATTGAAGGATTACCAATTGAAGATCCAGTAGACTTTTCTAATGATATTTGTAAAGTAATGATTTAAATATCTGTTCTTCTGTGAGGAGGTTGAAACATGAGTCTTCACACAATATTATGAGCATGATTATCAAATAAGTATTAAACCCCATTGCTAAGAGTTGGAATTTTACTAATTCTAGGCAATGGGGTTATTTTATGCACTTTTTCAACTGGAACTTAAAACTCATCTCCCATATATGTTAGTGAGACGTTTAGATTGGCGTTTCTTTCTCGGATTTCGTCGATGAGTTCTTTGTCGGTTGTATCAATTTTGCATCTGATTGCATAAGTGTACAAAATCATCGTTCCTAAATTTGTTGTTTCCACTTTACGAAGTTGATAGCTATCAGTATATCTCCTAAAAATACCGTCAAACATATATTCATAGTTTAAATTTTCCGGTACGGTTATTTTCAATATTTGTGCATCTTTTGCCTTTCCGTATTCCATTTTGAATAATAAGTAGAAAATTAAACTAGCAACAACGGTTAGTAAGATTGCTAAACCGAAATGAAATAATCCTGAGGTCATTCCGACACAGAGTCCGAAGAAAATATAGGCAATATCTTTGGCATCTGTAACCGCACTTCTAAAGCGAATGAGTGAGAATATCGCAAATAAACCAAAAGCAACTCCAGCATTACTACTAATGACATTCATCACAACAGAAACGATAACACTCATCATCACAATAGTATGGACAAATGACTGTGAATATTTTGCTCCTGTAAAGGTGAGTTGATATACTTTCGTTATAATTAAACTTAGTCCAGTGGCTAATATCATGGCGAAAAAAATCATCAAAATATGTTGCTCCTCTCCATCTGAAATAGTAAATAAATCTTCTAACATTTCCATCTTATCTTCCTCCAATTGAAATGGGTTCAAACTGTGCTTCATGAAGTAATGAACGTTCTTTTAACAATTCGAAACTCGTGCAATACTTTGATGCACTACGTTGTTCGCATGCTAAATTTTGTAAAATACGTGTGAGCCATAATGGTACACTATCGTTTACTTTCACTTCTAAAATAACGTCATCTTGATCGACGAAATGATCACCATAAGCACCGTTTGTTAATGATAGATCATCATGACGACATCGTAAGTTAAAGTCGAAGGTTAGTCGTAATTCAGCATCGTTAATACCATGCAAAGCTGTTCGATCATAACTAATTATCATTTCTGGTTCTAATTTATAAAGTGTTTGAAAATAATCAATTTCTTTTAATACTTGTAAATTTGAAGTCTCATAGTCTGTTAATGGAATTGGGCTTTCTCTATTAGCTAAGTAACGTTCTGCCTCGTATAAAGGGAGCACCATACGCCGTTTATTGACTACTTTTTTATGCTTTTGTTTTATTTCAAAAAATGCTTTGCTATTTAGATCTGCGTCATTATAAACACGCAATCGCAACTTTTGCCTGAAAGCTAATTTATTCTTTGTTTCATAGTAAATTTGACAGTTTGGATTGTCGAAATAAAGACTCGTAACTGTGTAATGGCCATTTACTCCATATTTATCTGCCCGCATATAAGGTGTTAGTTCAGCGAGTAATGCTTCATATTGTTTACTTGAAATGACATATTTTTGTTCTCGTCTTGTGAAGCTTTCGATTGCCACTTTGAATTTCACTCCTTTTAATCTTGCTAACTATAAAACAGTCTACCTGCTACATCTTAAAATGAGCTGTGTAACAGATGATAATTTCATGAGAATGAGATGAGAAGAGATTTGTAGATGATGAAACAGTTAAAAAAGCAACAATAGTCGATAGTTTATAAGAAAAGTATGAATTATTATAGCTTTTATGGTAGATTATTATTAATGTTATGAGATTAAGGCATAGTTCATAGAAGGTGATTTTGTCTTAAGTTCGTTTTTATTATTTTAGGAATGGAGTAAAGTTAATTGACAGAAAAAGCTTATGATAAGAAGTTACAAATTCAAACGACAGGTTTAAGAGAATGGGGGAAAAAGGACGAAGCGTATAATCGATATGAAGCGACACCTTATTCTGCGTTAAAGAAATTTTTTGCGATTTATAAGTTTAAGGAAGATGATCATGTGATTGATTTTGGTAGTGGTCGAGGCAGGGTTGCTTTTTTCATTCATGATAAGTTTGATATTCCTGTTACCGGAGTAGAAGCAAATGATAAAACGATAGATGAAGCGTTTAAAAATAAGGAAACTTACATGAAAAAACGAGGGCATTTAAAAGCACCAATTATGTTTGATTTTGCGTTAGCAGAACAATATGACATTCGCGATGATGCAACATGTTTCTACTTTTTTAATCCATTTTCTCTACGAATTTTTAAACAAGTGATTCATAATATATTACGGTCTTTTAAACGAAATGAACGCACACTTGAATTAATTTTATATTATCCGTTACCATCATTTAAAACGTATATTCAAAATCATACACCGTTTGAAATGATAAATAAATTACCGACTCCAGGTGATCATGGTAAATATGGTAAATTTGTTGTGTATCGTTTAGAACCTACAACTGAATCTGAATAAAAATACATAGGTATGTATGAGAGTTAGGTGATAATTATGTTGAATTTTTTACGGCTGATTTATCAATTAGGAATTTTATTTGGTGTGTTTTATATTGGTAATTGGATTCAAGATTTCCTCGGATTGTTTATTCCTGGAAGTGTTATTGGGTTAATTATAATGTTTACATTACTTTCTACAGGTATATTCAATCCGAAGTATATCCAAACGGGTGCTAGTTTTATGATTAAACATCTCGTTTTATTTTTCATTCCGGCTACAGTAGGAATATTAAACTTTTATCACTTATTTGCAGGGAAAGGTGCCTTACTCTTTGTTATTACGATAATAAGTAGTTTGTTCGTCATGACGGCTGCGGGTTATACGAGCCAGTTACTAGCGCGGGAGAAGGAGGTACATCATGAATAATCTATTCATTAGTTTACTAGCACTTGGTGGGACTATTCTTGCTTATTTGCTATCGAAGTGGATTTATCAACGTGTTTACACGCCTTTATTGCTACCAGTTTTTGTAGCGACATTGCTGATCGTCCTTGTATTAATTGTTTTTGATGTGTCTTATGATACATATATGATTGGTGGCGAATGGATTCATAAGTTCCTAGGACCTGCTGTAGTGGCATTAGCTTATCCACTTTATCAGCATCGTATGATTTTAAAACGATTAGCTATACCTATGCTTGCCGGAACGTTTATCGGAGCTGTTGTAGGTGTAGTTAGTGGTGGACTAATGGCAAAATTAGCTGGTTTTGATGAAGAGTTAATTTATTCGATGGTTCCGAAGTCTGTGACGACACCTGTTGCGATGGATATTAGTGAATCATTAAACGGGATAGCGCCGTTATCTGTCGTATTTGTTATGATTGCGGGAATTTCTGGTGCGATGTTTTATCAGAAACTCTTCCAATTGTTTCGCTTAACGAGTTCTGTCGGTAGAGGTGTTGGCTTAGGTTCTGCTTCGCATGCGATTGGAACTGCTAAAGCATTAGAAAATAGTGAGTTAGAAGGATCGATTAGTACGGTTGCAATGATTTTGAGTGCAGTTTTCGTATCGCTCACGACACCATTTCTTATTAGTATTATTATGTAAAAAAACGGCTGTTCACTAGTTAGTGAAGGCCGTTTTACTTTTTATCGATATTATTTTTAGTGACGTTTTTGCAACCAGAGAATACCAGACTTTGTAATTCTTGGTAGTAAGCCTGTTAGTGATTGTGAGAAGACACTACCAAAGCCGTCTGATTTACCTAAAGAACCTAGCGTTCCACGTAACTTAATTTCACGTGGTTCTTTCGGCTCTCTGTTATTAAAGATTGCTTGTAAAATATCCGCAACCTGTTCTCCTTGCTGACCAGCTAATTGTCCACTTGGTGAAAAGTCAGACGATGCATTATCACCTATGACATAAATATGTTCTTGTTTAGGCACTTGGAAAAATTTGTTCACAATGACTTTGTTGTAACGATCTTTTTCAAATGGTAAGTCTCTAACAAGATGGTGTGGTTGTACACCAGCGGTCCAAACGGTTACATCATTTACATAACAAATTCCGTTGTTACAAACCCCATCTTTTTCAACGTATTCGACACTAGCATGGTGCAATACTTCAACATCGTTTTTCAAAAACCAATCGGCAACGTGGGCTTGAATTTTTGGATCAAATGCTTTTAATACAGAGCCACCACGGTCTAAGAGACGAATATTAACATCAGGGCGACTTTCTCTAATTTCTGAAGCTACTTCAATTCCACTTAACCCAGCTCCAACAACAGAGACCTTGCCGTATGCATTTAAATTGCCGACTGCAAGACCCGCATTACGTGCTTTTGAGAAGCTTTGTACACTTTCTGTATATTCTTCTGCACCTTCTACGCCGTGATACGTATCTTCACAACCTAAGGCAACAACTAAATAATCATATGAAAGTACTATACTTCGGCCTTGGAAATAAATTTTATTATTATTAATATCTATTTGTCTGACGGTACCAAACTCATAATTTACTTGATCGTGCTTTGGAAAAGAGATTCGAACATCTGTTTCAGCGGCAGTGCCGGCAACAATTGTGTGAAATTCTGTTTTATAAGAGTGGTATGGATTTTTATCGACTAATGTAATTTGTAAATCTTCAGGTAATGTTGCCCCTAACAGGCCTGTTAATACCTTAATTCCGCCATACCCTCCTCCGAGGATGACTAAATTTTTCATGTACATAACCTCCACCATTTTCTGTGACCATTAAATAACTTATCTACTATTAGATTACCAAAATCACTCTAGAAACACTAGAAAATGGGCACCGTTCTTATAATAAACTATAAATAATGCTAAAAGATAAAATTAATCGTCATACCATTGAGCAACTTTTTCATCAGTAGGTAAGAAAAACACGATAAATCCAAGAATCGGTAATGTTGAGACAAAAATCATTGTGTTTGTAATACCGTATAGATCAATTAACATGCCGAATAAAACCGCCCCGATAGCGCCCATGCCAAATGCTAAACCAACGATGAGTCCAGACATCGTGCCAATTTTCCCTGGTACTAATGTTTGTGCATAGACGACAGCGACAGAAAAGCTAGACAATAATAAAAAGCCTATCACACAAAGTAAAATAATGGCTAATGTATGATTAACATAAGGTAGAGCAAGCGTTAGTGGTGTGGGTACGACAATAGAAATAACGATAATAGTCCGTTTTCCAAATCGGTCTGCTAATGGACCACCTAAAAAAGTACCGACTGCCCCCATAAATAAAAAGACAAACACATATAATTGCGCTTTGGCAATAGTGACAGAATATGTATCAATTGCATAAAAGGCATAGAAATTTAAAATGGCACTATGATACCATGAGCGCACAAAAACGACAAAGACAAGGACAATAATCGCAATGACTAACGCCTTTTTGGGTGCCTTTTTCGTTTTATTTGCAGCAGCAGCTTTTTTGTTTTTCATTACTGTAGCAATTTGTTCTTTATACCAGCGAGCGATATAAGTTAATAAAATAACTGCTAATCCTGCTACTAAAGTAAACCAAATTGCGCCGAACTGACCTAATGGTACGAGCACTAGTGCAGTAATAACTGGTGCTAATGCTTGACCAGCATTTCCGCCAACTTGGAAAATACTTTGCGCTAATCCGCGACGAGGTCCGGCAGCTAAATGAGCTACACGTGATCCTTCTGGGTGGAAAGTTGCTGATCCAATACCAATAAAAAATACACTAAGTAAAATCATTGAAAAATTAGGTGCTAAGGCTAAACCAAGCATTCCAAACATACTGCTCATAAGTCCGATTGGTAAGGCATAAGGCATAGGGTGTTTATCAGTGTATATTCCTATGACAGGTTGCATAACCGAAGCTACCATATTTAATGTAAAAGCAATTAACCCTAATTGTGTAAAAGTTAGTCCAAGAGATTGTTCTAAAATAGGAAACATTGCTGGAATAACTGCTTGTAAAGAGTCATTAAGTAAATGACATAATCCAATAATGAATAAAATCGAATACATCGTTTGATTATCTGCTGTCCCGATTAAAGATTGCTTTTTTGTTGTGGAGTTACTCATAACCTACCTTCTTTCTATTATAAATTTAAATATAGCTATTTAGATATAAATGCACTGTGCTTTGTCAAGTTTACAGATATTTATAACTAGTATAAATACCTATAATGTAGTCAAAAATTGACAATTTTCACTATTTTATAAGTATCAGTGAAAAAAATGGAGACTTTTGATACAATAATTACATATATAGTAAGAAGCTACCGATATAAAGGATAGTATATCACGATTTTAGTTATCGACATATTGTATTGTTGTAGGAGGCATTTATTTGGATAAAACATCATTGATAGGACTTTTCTTAGGTATTTTTGCGATTGGATTCGGGATTGTTATGAAAGGTGTTTCAGTAACCGCGCTATTTAATCCAGCAGCTTTATTAATTATTTTAGTAGGTACAGCGGCCTCGGTTTTAATTGCATTCCCAACCCGAGCAATTAAAAACATTCCGGCATTGTTTAAAATTATTTTTCAAGATAAGGAACAATATGATATGAATGAGTTAATTACTCAGTTTACATCATGGGCTGAAACAACAAGACGAGAAGGTCTCCTGTCTTTAGAAAGTCAAATGGATACGGTAGAAGATCCCTTTTTGCACTCAGGTTTGCAAATGGCGGTAGACGGACAGAACCCTGATTTTATCCGCGATGTTTTAATGGAGAAAATCTATGCGATGGAGCGCAGGCATGAAGAAGGAGCACTAATCTTCTCTCAAGCTGGAACGTATGCACCAACTTTAGGGGTACTTGGAGCGGTAGTAGGTTTAATTGCGGCACTAGGTGATATGGAAGATATGGACGTGTTAGGAGCAGCGATTTCCGCTGCGTTTGTTGCAACATTACTAGGTATTTACACAGGTTATGTATTATGGCACCCTTTTGCGAACAAATTAAAAGAAAAATCAAAACGTGAAGTAATGATGAAAGAAGTAATGGTAGAAGGTATTTTATCTATTACAGCAGGAGAATCTCCTTCAGTTATCAACGACAAGTTAAGTTCTTACTTATCTGTAAAGGAAATTGAGCAGATGAAAGAAAAAACAGGTCAGGAGGGAGGAAATGAAACGACGGAATCGTAAAAAGGCCGATGAAGGTGTCGATGAGTCCTGGCTACTTCCTTATGCGGATTTATTAACGTTGTTACTCGCTCTATTTATCGTTCTTTTCTCTATGAGTGAGATGGATTCGAAGAAGTTTGAAGAACTTGCTCATATTTTTAAATCGGAGTTTGCCAGCGGTGGCGAGGCAATGCTAGACGGTGAGAGTATTATCACCGATCCAATACCGACAGACGATGACGACGATGAAGAAGAAGAGAAGGATAAAGAAGAGGAAGAAGATGAATATGAAGAGGAAGCATATTTAGAGTTACGTCAATTACAAGAGATGCAGCAAGATATTGAGGCATATATTAAAACAAATAATTTAACAGATACATTAGAAACGGAGCTATCAGGTGAAGGATTATTTGTTACCGTTAGAACAGATATTACATTTGACTCTGGAAGTGCTCGAGTGAAAAGTAATGGAGTAGAAATCGCGAAAGAAATTGCTGCCTTAATTGACCCTGATCCACCACATAATATTGTTGTAAATGGACACGCAGATGACAGACCAATGCATAATGAAGAGTTTGGTTCGAACTGGGAATTAAGTACAATGCGCGCAATTCAGTTTATGTATTTATTAATTGAAGATGCTGACTTAGAGCCGAAATGGTTTAGTGCTAAAGGATATGGTGAATATCGTCCAACAGTAGAAAATACATCTGATGAAAACCGTGCAAAGAACCGCCGGGTAGAAGTGTTAATTCAACCAAATTATGATCTTGAAGAGACGCTTATAGAAGAAGAGAAAGAAGCGGCTGAACAAGATGATGACGGTGAAGACGAAAAAGAAGAGGAAGATTAAAGGCAAAAACCTATTTTACCTTTGTTAAATGTGTTATTATGCTCCCTAGTATGTTATTTAAAAAGAGGGTTAGAAAATAAAATGAAGAAATCAATTTATAGTCTTACATTTGAGCAGTTAACAGATTTTATGATAGAAAACGATGAACAAAAATTCCGTGCAGCTCAAGTATGGGACTGGTTATATAAAAAACGTGTCACAAGTTTTGATGCGATGAATAATGTTAGTAAAAAATGTCGAGAATTACTCGTGGAACATTTTGTCTTATCGTCTATGGATGAAGAGTTAAAGCAAGAATCGGCAGACGGCACGATTAAATTTTTATTTAAATTAAAAGATGGTAATTTAATTGAAACAGTATTGATGCGTCACCATTATGGATTTTCAGTTTGTGTGACAACTCAAGTTGGCTGTAATATTGGTTGTACATTCTGTGCGAGTGGTATTTTATCAAAAAGTCGTGATTTGACAGCTGGTGAAATTGTTGAACAGATCATGCAAGTACAAATGCACTTAGACAGTCGTGGCAAATCGGAACGTGTGAGCCATATCGTTGTAATGGGAATTGGTGAACCGTTTGATAACTTTACTAACTTAGTTGATTTTCTAACAGTCGTTAATGATCAAAAGGGATTATCAATTGGTGCAAGACATATTACTGTCTCGACAAGTGGTTTAGCTCATAAAATTTACGAATTTGCTGATTTAGGAATACAAGTGAATTTAGCTATTTCGTTACACGCACCAAATGACGAGTTGCGAACAAGTATCATGAAAATAAATCGAGCTTTTCCATTGGAGAAGTTAATGGCGTCAATTGATTATTATTTAGAAAAAACAAATCGTCGGATTACATTTGAATATATTTTAATTAAAGATGTCAATGACCGTAAAGAACATGCGTTAGAGTTAGCTAACATGTTGAAAACGAAGCGTCATCTATCCTATGTGAACTTAATTCCTTACAACCCAGTGAGTGAACATATTCAATATGAACGAAGCACTGCTGAAGCGATTGTCGGTTTTGAAGAAGTATTACAATCAAAAGGAATTAACTGCGGAGTGCGTCTAGAACAAGGAACAGATATTGATGCTGCCTGTGGACAATTACGAAGCAAACAAATGAAGAAAAAGACGAATTAATGTAATGTTAATCTCCTAAAAGGGAATAATTTTCCGCTTGGGAGATTTTTTGTTGTTTCAGATGGAGTATTGAAGTGGAAACTATGCAAAGAAATATGGTATGGCTCCTTATCTGAAGGAAGAATTATGAGCTTTCAGCAAAACTTATGATCCGACATCAGCTATTAAAAAAGTGAGGGAATTATTCTCCCTCACTTTCTTGTTTGTATAATGCTGTTTTTAATTCGTCTTCTACTGTTGAGTCGGACATTTTAATATTCGCTCGATAAGCGGCTCTAAGAACGAGGTGTCCTGAAATTGGCGCTGTAATGAAGACAAAGACAATTCCGAGCATTAGTCTGACGCTCATAAATGCTTCATTAAAGTAAACATAGATAAATGTTCCGAACAATGTGATTAAAACAGCAAGTGTCGTCGTTTTGGTAGCGGCATGTGCTCTTGAGTATATATCAGGAAAACGAATCATACCAATTGCACTAATGACGCTAACAATACTTCCGATTAAAATTAAGATGACCCCTATCCATTCAAAGATCTCGCTTATGTTCAATAATGACACCCCTTTCGACAAATTTAGAAAAGGCTACCGTACTGATGAAAGCTAAAGTACCTAATACGAGAATAACATCATAAAAGGTTCGTGTTGAAAATAAAATAGATACGATCGCAATGGCAGAAATTAAATTAACTCCAATGACATCCATCGCAATGACACGGTCTGGAAAAGTAGGTCCAAGCAAAATTCGAATAAAAGTTATAACGATGGAGATACCGAATAAGATAAGAGCAATTGTTAAAATGATTTCCATTACCTTGTCACCTCCATAATCGCTTTTTCAAATTTACCCAATGAACGTTCTAAATCACCTTTATAACGTTTAATATCCATAGCGTGAATATATAGAACATTACCCTCTTCATTGATTTCCATAACGACAGATCCAGGGGTAAGTGTTAATAACATAGCAAGTACCGTTACTTCCCATTCACTGTGTAAAACTGTTTTATACGTAAAAATTCCTGGTTCGATGTTTATTTTCGGGCTTAAAACGTGTTTAATTACGACAACACTTGATTGCAACGTTTCTGAAATGAAAAGAATTATTAATTTCACCATAGCATATACACGTAATAAATAAAATTGCCCTCCGAAAAATCGACGCATCATCAGTGTAATGAAAGCTCCAACAAGGAACCCTGTTAAAATTGTTTGTAAATATAATTCTGCTTCATCTTTTAATAAAATCCATAATAAAGTGATGAATAAATTTAGTAAAAATTGACCTGCCATGTTATCCCCCCTTTTTATTTTTCTAATACTGCATCAATGTAAATTTCCGGATTCATTAACGTTTCAGCTGCATCTTGAATATATGGCGTTAAACCTTCTACCCCAAAACCAATACCAATTGTTAATAACACGAGAATCGCACTCGGAATGAGTTGGCTTTTTTTCAGTGGAATTTCTTCTTCTTCACTAATAATTGTCTCTCCCCAAAAACAGCTCATAAAAATTCGCAACAATGAATAAAGCACGACAAACCCTGATAACATACTTAAAGCGAGTAGTATGTAAGATTTTGCTTCAATGACGCCGATACCGAGTAACACTTTACCGAAGAAGCCGCTTAATGGTGGAATTCCCGTTAAAGATAGCACAGTAATGAAAAACATCCAACCTAACACCGGATAGTTACGAATGAGTCCACTAATATCTCCTAGTCGTTCAGATTTTGCTACATAAATCATGGAGCCAGCTAAGAGGAATAGAAGTGCTTTTACAACCATATCATGAATGAGGTAGATAACTGCCCCTTCAATTGCAGTAATATTCATAACTGCAAGAGCGACTAAAATAAATCCGACTGAAATAATGACATTGTAGGAAACGATTAGCCGAATATTGCTGTAGGCAATTGCTCCAATACTTCCACCAATTAATGTAATGGCAGCCATAATTCCGATTATAAGGTGTGTGATTTGTTGTTCATGATAAAATAATAATGTAAACGTACGGAATAAAGCATAAATTCCTACTTTAGTTAATAATGCTCCGAAAATCGCCGCAACAGCAGGAGATGGCGTACTATATGATCCTGGCAACCATTGATAAAGGAGTAAACCACTTTTTAAACTAAACACAATTAAGAACAATAAACTAACGACAGTTAATAATGGTGTTTGACCAGTTGTAGCAATCCGCTCTGATAAATGTGCCATATTTAATGTTCCTAATAAACCGTATAAATAAGCAATCGCAACTAAAAATAAACTAGATGATACGACATTAATGGCAATATATTTAAATGATTCTTGTAACTGTTTTTTCGTACCGCCAAGTGTAATTAGTGCATAAGAAGCGAGTAACATCACTTCAAAAGTAACGAATAAGTTAAATAAATCTCCTGTTAAAAATGATCCATTCACACCAGCAACTAAAAACAAAACAAATGGGTAGAAGTACATTTTCTCACGCGATAAACCAATTGTTTTTATCGCGTACAATACACAAATAGCACTGACGATATTAGTCGTTAAGACGAGTAAAACACTGAATGAATCCCCTACGAACGAAATACCAAAGGGAGCTTCCCAATTACCAAAATCAACTGTTACAATACCATTATTTACAATATGCTGTAAAACCCAAAAACTCAACCCAGCATTAATGAGTAAACTAACAAACGTGCTCCACCTGTGGATATGGATATAATTAGGAATGAAAACAAGAAATATACCGACGAGCAAAGGAACGACCATAAGTAATACGAGTAAATTATTCATGGTAATACCTCCGCAACTTACTTAAATCGTCTGTATTCATTCGGTTATACACTTGATATGCCAATACAAGGAAAAAGGCTGCAACTGCAAAGTTAATAACAATTGACGTAAGGATTAACGCTTGCGGTAACGCATCAGCATATGTATTGCCCTTTTCTCCGATTATCGGCACGACATTACCACTAAAGCCACCCATTGCCATAATAAGTAAATGGACTGCATGAGTTAACACTCCAGTACCAAGGATGACGCGGATTAAATTTTGGGATAAAATTAAATATGTTGCACTTGTTACTAAGACACCGGCAACAATAATGATTAAAGTTTCCATTTATGACACGTCCTCACTAATACTTAAGATGATGGTGACAACGACTCCTACTACAGTTAAAGAGACGCCTAATTCAAAAATAGTAACAGTAGATAACTCGATTAATCCAAAAACAGGAATATCAAACACACGAAACGTTTGTGTTAAAAATGCTTCACCAAAAACAACAGCACCAAGTCCAGTAATAACAACAATCGCCGCTCCTAGTGCTGCAACTAATTTGAAATCAACTGGAATCCCATGCTTAACTGTTTCAATATCAAAAGCAAGTAGCATCAGTACGAAACTAGAAGCTAGAACAAGCCCCCCGACAAAACCACCACCAGGATTGTTGTGACCAGAAAAGAAAAGGTAAATGGCGAGTGTTAAAATAATAAAGACAATAATTTTCGTGACTGATTGTAAGAGTACTTCATTAATCTTCAACTTTATCCGCCCCTTTATCTTTTTTATATTTAATTAATGTGTATACACCAATTCCAGCGATAAACAGAACAACAACTTCTAACATCGTATCAAACGCCCTGAAATCTCCCAAAATGGTGTTTACAATATTTTGCCCACCTGCTAGTTCATCTGCCTTTTCAAAATACGTTGCAACAGATTCGAATAAACGACCACTCTTAATAGAAAGTGCAATGACAGTAAAGACAACACCGACACTAACTGAAATAATAATGTGAATGACTTTTTTACGCTTTTCTATAACGAAAGGTTTCCATTCCGGTAAAAAGTAAAAACAAAGTAAAAATAAAGCAGTCGATACCGTTTCAATAACTAATTGAGTTAACGCTAAATCTGGCGCTCTCAATAATACGAATAACATCGCAATTGAAAAACCGATGAATCCATTTAAGACAATTGCTGTTAAGCGTGACTTACTAAATAAAATGACAATCCCAGTGACGATAATAAGAATGGCAATTATCCACATAAAGATATCGACTGGTTGATCCCCAGCAAGTGAAAAGGAGAACGCATCAAGATAAAGCAATGCCCCACCTAATACTAATGAGAAGAACAAGAAAATATAAGCAAAATAATGCTTTAAATAGCCAGTCATATAAAAGTTAGTAATCTTTTTAGCGAATATATCAATTTTCACAATTGTGTTATTGTACAATGTGTCGAATGATAAACTTCTTGGGAACAGGATGAAAATTTTTCTTACATATTCGCGGAAAATGAACAATATAATACCGATTATAACGATACCAATTGTCATCATCAGTTCAGTATTAAACCCATGCCATAAAGCAATATCACCTATTAAATCATCCGTAATATTTGGATAAATACTTGCTACGGCAGGCTTTATAAGGTAATCACCTAACACATTCGGGAAAAGGAAAATGCCAACGACGAATAATGATAGAATGATTGGTGGTACTAACATACCTAATTTAGGTTCTTCAACTTTCACATCAGGCTGTTCATTATATGGCCCGAAAAATGTTAGAAAAACAATCATCATTGAATATAAAAATGTAAAAATACTAGCAATCCAAGCAATGACAGGGAACATACCTGCAAATGCTTGAATGTTCATAATGTCAAAATCTTTTAACTGCAACATTGCGGTAAAAAACATTTCCTTACTTAAAAACCCATTAAATGGAGGCAAGCCAGCCATAGAAAAGCTACCAATCATCGCAATGGTGAAGGAAATTGGCATCACAGCAATGAGTCCACCGAGTCGCCTTAAATCACGTGTACCAACTTGGAAGTCAATGATACCAATGACCATGAATAAAGCACCTTTAAATGTAGAGTGGTTGATTAAGTGAAATAACGCTGCAAAAATAGCTTGACTGTAAATAATTGTTTCGATATTAAGGTTTGGGTGTAATGAAACCGATCCAACACCAAATAAGGTCATAATTAATCCGAGCTGACTAATTGTAGAATAAGCTAACAACGCTTTTAAATCCGTCTGTCGTATTGCCGTTAGTGAGCCCCAAAATAATGTAATTAAACCAACTACACTAACCGCCCAAAACCAAATAGCTTCCCCGCCAAAAACGGGAGTAAACCGAGCAACGATATAAATACCTGCTTTTACCATCGTTGCAGAGTGTAAATAAGCACTAATTGGCGTTGGTGCTTCCATCGCATCTGGTAACCAAATATGGAAAGGAAACTGGGCTGACTTAGTAAACGCACCTAATAGAACTAAAATAATAATCGCTGGAATAAGTGGATGATCTTTATGTTGTCCTATTGTTGCAATAATTTCCTGCACACTAAATGTACCTGTAACGTTATATAACATGAGGAAGCCAACTAACATGGCAAATCCACCGAGCACTGTAATATGTAAAGCTTTCTTCGCCCCATACCTTGACCCTTTTCGTTGGAACCAAAAAGCAATCAAGAGGAAAGAAGAAATACTTGTTAACTCCCAGAACACATATAACATTATTAAGTTATCTGACAGAACAACGCCTAACATACTTCCCATAAACAGTAATAAGTAAATATAAAACTGTAAAATTAACCTTTCTGTAGCTAAATAATAAATGGAATAAATAATGACTAACGTACCGATTCCTGTAATGAGTAAACCGAAGATCATACTAAGCCCATCTAAATGGGTCACAAAGTTTATATCATAAGAAGGAATCCAACTCGTACTATTTATTATCGTGTTTCCTTTAGTGATTTGAGGAAGTTGACGCATTAAAGTGATAAATAATATAGCTGGTACAATGAGTACAATCCATCCAATGTGGAACTTCTTTATATTTCTGCAAAATAGAAATAATAAAATAGCGGCAATAAATGGAAGAAGTATTGCTAAATTAATCGTGGCCATTTGGTTTCCTCCTTTTTAAAAGTGATGAAACCCATATCGTATATGAGTGTAATGTATGTAATAAATGATCATTAAAAAGAACGTATTTTTTAATTATATACTAATTTATTTGTTATCGCACGTGAATCAGTCGATTTTTTTATGAAGCAGTCAATGAACTAGAATATTATTTTCCATTATCTTTCCCGTTTTTAGAAATAAATCACCTTAAATTAACAAGTTAATTATTAATATTCATGTTTTGTTGACTAATTATATAGGTTATTGTACACTCAATAATAGATACGAACTCGTTAGGTGAGGCTCCTATGTAAGAGATATATTGCTACCCAAAAATGTCTAAAGACGCCAATGGGTTAACAAGAAATATCGACATAAGGTATTTTTTAATGCAGTTGGATATTAATCCTATTTTATATAGTGCTAAAGCTCTACGATTGGAGGATATTTGTAAAGCTTGATTAATTGTGTCTTTATTTTGGATGCTTTTCAATTTGCTATACGCAAAACACCTTCACATGTTGGAAGGTGTTTTTTAATTTTCCACGTATAAAGATGATTTGATGAAGAAAGGATGTGAAATGGATATGGGGAGTAGCTTTGAGCCCGATTCAGATCCCTATAGTTGTCAGTATCAAAGTAAAATAAGTTGTCGCTGGAGTCCATTTTCACTATTCTTTGTAAATAAGAGTGTAAGACTCCTGCATAAGGAGGAATTAATGTGGTTAAGTTAGATAAGAAAAACCGTGAAAGTTATAAAAAACTCGTTCTAGACGAGTTACGTGACGGTAAAGAAGAAGAATTTCGTGAAACATTTTTAGATTTACACCCATCTGATCAGTCAGATATTTTCTCGAATCTAGATGCAAGTGCTAGAACTCGAGTTTATACGTACATTACAGCAGAAGAGTTTGCTGAAGTGTTTGGTGGATTAATTATAAGTGATCAAAAACTCATTTATTTAGAATTAGATGAAGACTACTCACTTAATATGTTTAATGAAATGTTTACAGATAATGTCGTAAACTTTTTAACAGAAATTAATAGTGAACGTGCGGAGAATATTCTAACGCATATGGATGCTGAAAAAGCACAAAAAATTAGAGCTCTTTTAGCTTATGCACCAGAGACAGCTGGAGCGATTATGACGAAGGAATTAATTAGTATTTCGTCAACAGATGTAGTAACAGATGTATTAGAGAAGTTAAGAGAAGAAGCGCCAGATGCGGAGATTATTTATTATCTTTATGTAGTTGATGAAGCTGGATCACTTGCAGGGGTAGTTTCCTTACGTGATTTAATTATTGCTTCTCCTGATGAAACAATAGATACCGTTATGAGTTCTCGTGTTGTTTCAGTACCTGAAGAGATGGACCAAGAGGAAGTAGCGATGTTAATCCAGAAATACGACTTTTTAGCAGCTCCTGTTGTTTCAAAAGAAAATAAATTATTAGGAATCGTTACAGTAGATGATATGATGGACGTTATTGAAGACGAAACGACGGAAGACTTCGGAGAAATTTCAGCTGCAAAAGGGGCAACAGATATTGATATTAGTGCATTTGAAGCAGCGAAAAAGCGTTCACCATGGATTATTACTTTAATGTTTTTCGGATTACTCACAGGTGGAATTATTGGACAATTTGAGGAAACATTAGAAGCGGTTGTGTTACTTGCTGCTTTTATTCCAATGATTATGGACTCAGCAGGTAACGTTGGAACACAGTCGTTAGCAGTATCTGTTCGTGGGTTAGCGCTAGGTACATTAGAAAGAAATAAATATGGAAAAATTATGCGTCGTGAATTTGCGACTGGTTTGATGATTGGTCTTATTTGTATGGTACTTATAGCTATTTTAGTTAGTGTTTTATATGGTAACTGGATGCTTGCCTTAATTGTCGGAGTATCGATTATGGCGACATTAAGTCTCTCTGCTGTAATTGGAGCAATTGTACCACTCATTATTAATAAGCTAAAGTTCGATCCAGCGATTGCGTCAGGTCCATTTATTACGACATTAAATGACGTCATTGGATTACTTATTTACTTCTCAATCGCAACAGCATTAATGGAATTTCTATAAAATCTAGGCTCCTTTATTTTTAATGGAATAGAGGAGTCTTTCCTATTTTAACGTAAAATGGCTTTAAAAGACGGGTAATAGTACAATTTTAATAATTATAAAGGGAAAGTATAGAAGTTTTATGTAACATCACGTATAATAGTTTGATATATAAAATTGATTTATTCAAAGGATTTTTTCAAAAAGTAGAGGTGACCTATAATGGGTAATATTAAAAGCCAAATGGATGAACGTATATTAGTTTGTGTATATTATGGTCCGAATGGTGAGCGTTTAATTAGGCGCGGATATGAGTTATCACAATTATCGAATAGTCCCTTTTATGTATTAACTGTCGATCGACTCGCTTCAGATGAATTCGATGCAGAGAAGTCTAGTTATATTGAACAATGGCAAGAACTGTCTGAAGAGTTAGGTGCAGAGAAATTCATTTTAAAAGATGATGAATCACGTCCGATAGTAAAAGTAATTAAAGAAGTAGCCTATCAAAATAATATTACTCAAGTTATTATTGGAGAGCAACCTCAAAATCGTTGGGAAGAAATCACGAAAGGTTCTTTTGTTAACTTATTATTACGTGAACTTGTCTTTGTTGATATTCATGTTGTATCGGTTGATCGTTCATTAAAAGTAAATGATGAGACGATGTATGAGAAAGGGATTCGTGGATTTTTACGACATGATGATGAAGGCTTTGTGCTAGCTTTTGCTAAATCAAAAGAAAATTTATTTGAAGGTGTCTTTTATAAAGAAATTGGTACAGATTTTAATAATGGTATCTTTAAATACGTCCGTGGTGGAACGAGTCACCAAGTGAGAGTGAAGGAAGATCGCGTTATTGATGAAATAAAAGATTCACCAAATATTAAAATGAAATGAGAAATGCCCAATGGGTTTATTATACTTTACTCATTGGGCATTTTTTTATAATTGTTTAGCTACTTCAACTAACACTTCTTTAATGCTTTTATCTTGAATGACTAAGTCAGCATAACGATCATAGTCAGTAGGTTCACGGTTCACGATAACTAATTTAGCGCCCCGCTCTTTTGCAACAAGTGGAAACATGTTGGCTGGCGAGACAGTTAGAGAAGAACCAAAGACGATAAACAAGTCAGCTTTAGCTGCCTCTTCTTCTGCACGTTGGAATGTGTCTTGTGGTAATTGTTCGCCAAATAAGACAATTCCTGGACGGATAGTACCGCCACATTCACACGTAGATTGCCCAGCAAAGTAGTCATCACGGTCAAATTCCTTCTTACATTCGTGACAATGGAAGGTTCGGAATGAGCCATGTAACTCCATGACATTTTCATTTCCAGCATCATGGTGAAAGGCATCAACGTTTTGGGTAATAATTCCTTTTATAATACCTCGTTTTTCCCAATCAGCTAAAATAAGGTGACCTTTATGCGGTTCGTATTTGTTTAATGTTGATAGTCTGTATTGATAAAACTCGGTAAATTCCTCTTTATTATGATACAGTGCTTGAACGTTGGCAAGTTCCGTCGGGTTGAATTTTTCCCAAAGTCCACGGTCTTTGGAACGGAAATCAGGAAGTCCACTTTCTGTTGACATGCCTGCGCCTGTAAAAACGATTGGATAATTTGCGGTTTGAATAAGTTTTGTTAATGGTTCCAACTTTATTCCCCTCCTAATGAAGTCATGTGCCTCTATGATTATCATATCGTACATTCTAGTTTCCCTCAATGTAAGACATTGCATTAGAAATTACATTAACTTTCACTCCAACTCTTCTATATAATATATGTTTTGTCCCAACGGCTGAAGCGTTGAAACCATACCCGCAGAAAGCAGTCGGCTGTAATGAAAGTAAACGGGTCTATAATAAAATATAAAATTCTTATTTGAAACTTTAAAATAATTGATGAAAAATAAGCCAAGCTAAAAAACTATCTGTCAAATTTAATAATGACAGATAGTTTCTTGTATATACAGTGTTGATTAATTTAAATTGCGCCTTGTTCGATCATTGTGTCGGCTACTTTTGTAAATCCGGCTATGTTTGCGCCGACGACGAGGTTGCCTGGGCTGCCGTATTTATTAGAAGCTCTTTTACAATTACGATAAATATTTTTCATGATTTTTTTAATTTCTTCGTCTACTTGTTCGAATGTCCAGTTAAGGCGTGCACTGTTTTGCGCCATTTCTAAAGCTGAACAAGCTACCCCTCCAGCGTTTACTGCTTGAGCTGGTCCAAATAGGATGTCATTTTCAATAAATGTATTGATTGCATCCATCGTACATGGCATGTTTGCACCTTCTGCAACGACTTTTACACCATTTTGTACGAGCGTTTTTGCTGATGCTTCATCGATTTCATTTTGTGTAGCACATGGAATTGCGATATCACATGGAACAGACCAAATTTCTGAACAATCATCAAAATATTCTGCTTCTGGATGAAAATCAATATATTCTTTAATTCGGCCGCCTTCATCTACTTTGATTCGTTGTATTGTTTGTAAACTTAATCCATTTTTATCATAAATAAAGCCATTAGAATCACTACAAGCAACCACTTTAGCTCCGAGCTTAATTGCTTTATCCATTGCGTGGATCGCAACATTACCAGATCCTGAAGCGATAAGATTTAAATTATGAAAATCCATTCGTAAATCTTTCAACATTTCCTCCACGAAATAAATTGTTCCATATCCCGTTGCTTCTGTACGACCTAGACTACCACCATAGTTGAGTCCTTTTCCAGTAAGAACACCAGCTTGGTAAGCTCCTTGAAGGCGTTTATATTGGCCAAACATATAACCAACTTCACGTTTACCAACACCGATATCGCCTGCTGGTACGTCTGTGTCAGGACCGATATAACGGTATAATTCAGTCATGAAACTTTGACAAAAACGCATAATTTCATTGTCAGATTTCCCTTTAGGATCAAAATCTGCTCCACCTTTACCTCCACCAATTGGTTGCCCAGTAAGAGAGTTTTTAAAAATTTGTGTTAAGCCTAAAAATTTGATGACACTTAAATCAACTGAAGGGTGAAAACGAATACCACCTTTATAAGGTCCAAGTGCACTATTAAACTGGACGCGGTAGCCACGGTTTACTTGCACAACCCCTTCATCATCAATCCACGGTACTCGAAAGCTGATGACACGTTCTGGTTCAATGATACGTTCTAATATATTATGGTCTTTGTATGTGCGATTCTTCACAAAGACAGGTATAAGAGAATCAAAAAGCATCTTTGTTGCCTGTAAAAACTCTGTTTCATGTGGATCACGTTCTTTAACAGCTTCATATATATCATTCATATAATCAATAGCAGCTTGTTTTTCCTTTGATACATTTTTTTCAGTTTTTACCATCATGAGACCCTCCTCATCTATTGCTTAGCTATATGGAAAACTATTCTGTTATGTTCATTTGTTAATAAATTCACAAATATGTCTAACTATATTGTACAAAAATAAATCAATCTATACAATGCTAATTTCAGATATAATCTATGCTTTTATGAGATAATAAGATTAAGAGGTGATGAAAAATGGAGTTAAGGCAGATTAAATATTTCATCGAAGTAGCGAAACGAGAACATGTAACAGAAGCTGCAAATGCCCTTCATGTTGCACAATCAGCTGTAAGTAGGCAAATTTTTAATTTAGAAGAAGAACTTGGTGTGGACTTATTTATCCGTGAAGGTCGGACAGTACGGCTTACTAGAATTGGACAAGTATTTATGGAACATATGGAAAAAGCAATGAACGTTATTGAAGATGCTAAACAAGAAGTCGAAGAATACTTAGATCCAGACCAAGGAACATTACATATTGGATTCTCTGCTAGTTTGGCATCGTATATTTTACCGACAGCGATTTTGTATTTTCGTAAACAATATCCAAATGTAAAGTTTGTCCTTAATCAAGGGTCACATAGTGAGTTAATGGAGGCTGTAATAAAAGGAGATATGAATATAGCGTTAGTTGGGCCTCTGCCGACAGAAAATGAAAAAATTAAGAGTACGGTTTTATTTACAGAAGATATTGTCGCACTTTTATCAGCGAATCATCCATTATCGAACCGATCTTCACTCAAATTAATCGAATTGCGAGATGATTCCTTTGTTTTATTCCCTCAAGGGTTTGTTTTACGAGATGTCGTAATGGAAGGTTGTTTACAAAGAGGCTTTCAACCAAATGTCTCTTTTGAAGGAAAAGATTTAGATGCTATAAAAGGATTAGTGTCAGCAGGTTTAGGAGTTACGTTATTACCCGAAGTAACCTTAGTAGATTGTTTGCCGCGAGCGACTGTCAGGGTTCCGGTTGTAGAGCCGAGTTTAAAACGAGCGGTAGGTGCGATTATTCCAGCTGAAAGAGAATTATTACCGACAGAAAAATTATTTCATCAATTTATCAAGGACTTTTTCCAACGATTAGAACACTTTCAGAATTAGTTTACAGAGTTGAAGCCATGCCTGCAAAAGCCATGAAAAGAAACGGGATTATTATTAAACGTAATCATTCGTATTTTGAATTATATTATACTATGATGTAATAGCTTAACGATGTAAAAACATAAAATATTTACGATTGAAAAGTAAAAATAAATATGTTAAGCTTAATTCAGAACACAATATATAGTATAAAATTAAATAAAAACTCAATATATAGTGATTTAGGTGGCGCAAACGCGTCTTAAAATGGGAATCTAGTGAAATGCTAGAACTGCCCCCGCAACTGTAAATGCATGAAAAGCGATAACCCACGATACAAAGTATGTTAGATAAGCAAGTTGTATTGGAAGGGAAATCGAATAAGTATGAGCATGAGTCAGGAGACCTGCCAAATCACGATATGTTCCTATCCTCGGGGTGAGGGATGGTGATACGGTAATCTTATATGCTGCTCTTTTTTAAGCGTAATCTAAGTGTATGTCATTTAGCCGTTCATCCTCACATCCGGGATGAACGGCTTTTATATTGATTTATATTTTTATAATCGGGAGGATGTAAAATGACGATAGCAATTGATAAGAAAGCAAAATACGAAGAGATTATTAATGAGGCAAGTAATGGGTTGTCAATACAATTAGATGCTTATCATGAAAAGGTGTTTCGTATAATCGAAGAGGATATGTCGACAAAGGAAGTAAATGAAATTCTTGTTAAAACAGCGTTAGAAAATATTGATGAAGCACAGCCGAATTGGACGTTTTTTGCCAGTCGTTTATATACGGAACAGTTATATGAAGAAGCGGCTACTAATCGCCAATATGAAGTTACAGAAGCAGCTAAGTACGGGGACTTTTATCATTTAATTGAAATGTTAACTGAAAAAGGAATCTATACACCTTCATTATTAGAGAAATATTCAAAAGAAGATATTATCTTTTTAGGGGAACAAATTGCTGCAAAAAGAGACCAGCTTTTTCATTACTTAGCTATTTATACATTAGCAACTCGTTATTTAGCGACAGACCATGAAAAGCGTGTGTTTGAATTACCGCAAGAGCGTTGGATGATTATTGCGATGCATTTAATGCAAGATGAAGCGGAAGAGAAACGCCTTGACCTTATCTTAGAGTCATATTGGGCGTTAAGTAATTTGTATATGACAGTTGCAACACCGACATTGAATAATGCCGGAAAAACACACGGACAATTATCAAGTTGTTTCATAGATACAGTCGATGATAGTTTACAATCTATATATGATGTGAACACAGATGTTGCACAGCTATCTAAAAATGGTGGCGGAATTGGTGTTTACATGGGGAAAGTTCGTGGACGTGGTAGTTCGATTAAAGGATTTAAAGGCATGTCGAGTGGAGTTGTACCATGGATTCGTCAATTGAACAATACGGCGGTAAGTGTAGATCAACTTGGCACGAGAAAAGGTGCGATTGCCATCTATTTAGACGTTTGGCATATCGATATTGAACCATTTTTAGACTTAAAACTTAATAATGGGGATGAGCGTATGAGAGCTCACGATATTTTCCCAGGTGTTTGTTTACCAGATTACTTTATGGAACAAGTAGAAAATCGTGGAGATTGGTATTTATTTGATCCACATGAAGTAAAAGAGGTTATGGGCTTTGCGTTAGAGGATGCCTATGATGAAGAACGTGGTAGTGGAACGTGGCGTGAACGATATGAACAATGTGTAGCACATCCAACATTAACGAAGAGAAAAGTACCTGCGATCCATTTAATGAAACGAATTATGGTATCACAATTAGAAACAGGTACACCGTTTATGTTTTACCGTGATGAAGTAAATCGTCGTAATAACAATCCGCAAGAAGGAATGATTTACTGTTCTAACCTTTGTACAGAAATAACACAAAATCAGTCGCCAACAGAGTTTTTAGAAGAATACGTTGAAGCTGATAATACGGTTGTTAAGAAGTACAAGCCAGGTGATCATGTAGTTTGTAATTTAAGTTCAATTAACTTAGGACGAGCAGTGACAGATGATGTGTTAGAACGTCTCATCCCAATTCAAGTGAGAATGTTAGATAACGTGATTGATATTAATACGTTACCAATATTACAAGCACAATTAACGAACCAGAAATATAGAGCCGTTAACATACCAGCGGCCTAGTGGAGTAATCCACTTTGAAAAACCTTGCTAAACGGGGAAACTCTTTTATAAAAGACAATCCCGTGCTAAACTTCTCTTAAAAGTTTATCTAAAAGGAATGAAATAGATTGATAAAGAAAGGAATCTATCGAATAATTAATCAAACTACAGGTAAGTCATATGTTGGACAAAGCGTTAATATAAGAAAAAGAAAAATACAACATTTTTCTAATTTAAAATGTGGCAAGCATGAAAATGATTACTTACAAAAGAGCTTTAATAAATATGGACGAGAAGCATTTGATTTTGAGGTGTTAGAGGACACAAAAAATTTAACACAAGATACAATCAATAATCGAGAGCAATATTGGATTAAATATTATAAATCCTTTAACGAGGGTTATAATCTAACTAAAGGTGGAGATGGTACCCAAGGTCGTATTTTTTCTCAAGAAGAGAGAAGAAAAAGATCGATTAAAATGACTGGGAAGGGAAATCACTTTTATGGGAAGAAGCATAGTCTAATTACTCGTAAAAAAATATCTGAAATAAGCTCACGTAGAGTTGGAAGTAATAATCCCTTTTATGGAAGAACTCATAGTAAAGACTGGAAAAAACAAAGAAAGCTTTTATATAAAGAGAAAAAGGAAGCAGGTTGGATTTGTCCTAATAAAGGTCAACCCAAACCAGTCGATGCAGTTTTGAATATGAAAAAAAACATGCCACATAGAAAAGAAATTGTAGTTTATGGAATCGAATATGAAAGTATTTCTGAGTGTTCAAAAAAGCTAGGAATACACAGAGCAACAATTCGATTAAGATTAAATAGAGATGACTTTCCTGATTATCAATATAAACTTAAAAGAGAATAAATGCCTAACGACTATCCCGTAGTGGCCGTGAAATTCGGCAATAGGAGTAGGGCCAAGTGGTGGGTGAGAATCCCTTAAATCGAAACGCAAGGAATCCATTTAATAGTGGATTGTGATATAGTCTCAACTTCTATGGTGACATAGAGAGCCTTATATAGGCTAATAGGAATTAACGTCTCCTATTAAAGATAAATGTGGTCTTGGTACGTTCGGTTGGCACCATTTACTAGCGTTAAAAAATATTGAATGGGAATCTGAAGAAGCTTTAACATATACAGATGAATTATATGAGGAAATTGCTTACTTAACGATTCAATCAAGTATGAAATTAAGTAAGGAAAAAGGTCATTATCCAACGTTCCCTGGAAGTAAGTGGGCGACAGGTGCTTACTTTAAAGAGCGCGGCTATACGAATGATAAATGGCAAGAATTACAAGAAGATGTAAAAAATAATGGTATGCGTAATGGTTATTTAATGGCGGTAGCACCTAATTCATCGACAGCGATGATTGCGGGGTCTACGGCGAGTATCGATCCGATTTTCCAAGTGTTTTATTATGAGGAAAAGAAAGATTTCAAGATTCCAGTAACTGCACCTGATTTAACACATGAAACTTATGATGTGTATCGCCGTTCTGCATATATTGTTGACCAGCGTTGGTCTGTAAGGCAAAATGCAGCACGTCAACGACATATCGATCAGAGTATTTCATTTAATATGTATGTTCCTAATACAATCCGTGCTTCTGTATTGTTAGATTTACACTTACAAGCATGGCAAAGTGGTTTAAAAACGTCTTATTATGTACGTTCCACAGCAAATGATGTCGAAGAATGTGAGTGGTGTCATTCATGAGAATATTAATTGCATACCTTTCTTACAGTGGTAATACGGAAGAAGTTGCCGAGTTGCTAGAGCGTCGTTTTCAACAAGAAGGTATTTCAGTTGATATGTATGAAATCGGTTTTGGTATTGTGCCAAATGTCAGAGACTACGATTGTCTCTGTCTTGGTACGTTTACATGGGATTACGGGCGTACGCCTGACGAAGTGAAAGATTTTGTTGCAGAAGTAGGTTATAAACCTGATAATGTAGCAATTTTTGGAACAGGTGACACACAATTTGGTGGCGATGCAATATATTGCCAAGCAGTAGATAAATTAGCACGTTTTTATCATAGTAAATGGCCTGGTTTAAAAATAGAACAATCGCCGCGAGGTCATCAAGAACGTTATGTTAATGAATGGATAGAAGGAGTGTTGGAAGATGTCACAGTCTTTGCTTGAGAAAGCGAAAACGTTAGAACCGCGTTACCCTAATAAATCAACAAAATTATTCGGTGGTAAATCGAGCGGGATTTTAAATTGGAATGATATTGCATATCCACATTGGTATAAAATGTATAAAAAGCTAGTCGGTAATTATTGGCAAGCGGATGAGGTTAACATGTCGAGTGATGTGAGACAATTCCCGACATTAACAAGAGATGAACAAGATGCGTATTTGAAAATAATTGGTCTGCTCTCTACATTAGATGCACCACAAACGAGAACAGCATTATTAATTTCGTTATATGCAACAGATCCATCTGTACAATCGATTATGGCAGTAATTGCACAACAAGAAGCGGTGCATAATGAGTCATATTCATATGTACTTTCCTCTGTTGTATCGTTAGCAGAGCAAAATGAGTCTTTTGATCTTGGAAGAAAAGATCCTGTTCTGTTAAAACGAAATGATGCAATTATGAAACATTATAATGCATTTTCGAAAGAACCAACGATTGAAAATTTATTAAAAACGATGGTATATACGGCATTATTAGAAGGAATGTTCTTCTATTCAGGTTTTGCGTTTTTCTACAATTTAGCTCGTCACAATAAAATGGTCGGTACGTCAACTATGGTAAGCTATATTAATCGTGATGAATTAGAACATGGTCGTTTTATTTCAGAATTATTCCGTGCTACGTTAGCAGAAAACCCAGAGCATAATAATGAAGAGTTTATTGAATGGGTGTATTCAGCATTTAAACAATCAGTTGACCTTGAAATCGAATGGTCAACGTACGTCTTACAAAATGTAAGTGGGATTGACATGGAAGAAATGAAAGGATATGTTAAGTATCGTGCCAATAAGATGTTGCGTATGATGGGTTTAAGTGAAATATATCCCGATCACGTTGACAATCCGATGAAATGGATTCGTGCTTATGTTGATGTGCGATACGTTTATCAGGTAAGTGCCGCCTAGGTACGAGCTGATAGACTTCTAGCAAGCTAGAAGGATAACTAATTAACCAAAGTTCGGAAAGAAAGCCTTCATGTTGAGCCAAAAACGAACTGTCTGATACTCCTACATGCTAACTAAGGTTATAGCCTTAATTAGTATGAAGCTAGGTAAAGTCGGCTAAAGGTAATCTAAGTATTGCTTTTATAGAATATAAGAATACTGATAAGCCGGGACGCTATAAAGTATCCATGGTGAGAATGTTTCTGATAAAAACTGACGAAGTTGTGAATGTACGGGTCTATATAAGCAATATATTGAAAGATATATCCCACATTAGTGGGGTGAAATACCGAAAAGTAAGAGATGTCTACTATGAAATTCGGGATAGATAACTAAGATTCTATAATTTCACAGGCTCATAGCAACCACCTATAGATATATGAATAGCTAGGTTAATTGGAACGTAGAAAGCAAAGAACATCTATATAAAACGACTATAATCGGGATGTTGTCTATAAGGATATTTTATCTGAAATGACTTAATCTTTGTGAGAGTAGGGGCACAGTACTAATGAAGCCGTGATAATAAATGGTGGAAGGATAGCCCTAAGTCTTAGCATCTTTTAAATAATTACAATACAAATGAAACTCACAGGGTCGAGTATGATGATGGGACTTTTCGAAAGAAAGGGGAAACAATCCATCAGTGAGTACACAATTACGGTACAACGAATACTATGATATGCAAACTACATTCGACAAACTTTATGATAGAAGTAAGAATAATGCCATGAAGGGACTAGACTTGTACAAGCATATCATAGCGAGAAATAACATTCTACTTGCCTACAGAACCATTAAAAGCAATACGGGTTCTAAAACAGCGGGTACGGATGGGAAAACGATAGAAGACTTCAAAGTCGAATCTGAGGATGAATTAATCAATATGGTTAGAACTAACCTAAAAGATTACAAGCCTAGCAGTGTACGTAGAGTAGAGATACCTAAAAGTAATGGCAAAACAAGACCTTTAGGAATACCTACAATGACAGATAGACTAATACAACAAATGTTTAAGCAGGTATTAGAGCCTATCTGTGAAGAAAGATTCTACAATCATTCATATGGATTCAGACCAAATAGAAGTACGAAACATGCAATGGCAAGAAGTCAAACGTTAATAAATAAAAGTAAACTGCACTATGTAGTAGATATTGATATAAAAGGATTCTTTGACAATGTAAATCATAATAAGCTGATAAAACAACTTCATACAATTGGAATTACGGACAAAAGAGTGCAAGTAATAATCAAGAAAATGCTCAAAGCACCGATAAAAGGGTTGGGGATTCCCACAAAAGGAACACCACAGGGAGGGATTTTATCACCACTCTTATCCAATATAGTATTAAATGACCTTGACCATTGGATTTCAAGTCAATGGGAAACTATGATAACGAAGAAAAAGTATAAACAAAATTGCCATAAATACAGAGCAATCAAAAAGAATACTGAACTTAAAGAAATGTTCATAGTCAGGTATGCGGATGATTTTAAAATATTTGCTAGAAGTCACAAAACAGCTTTCAGGATTTTTCATGCAGTTAAGAAATACCTTAAAGGAAATTTAGGGTTAGATATATCTCCCGAGAAGTCAAAAGTGACAAATCTCAGGAGAAATAAATCTGAATTTCTAGGCTTCACAATACAAGCTAAAAAGAAAGGAACAAATCATGTTGCAATAACAAATGTTGTTCCTAAAAAGAAGAAGGAAATAACGGAAAAGGCTAGGGAACTGATTAAGAAGATACAAGAAAATCCTAACCCACGAACCGTAAATCAATACAATAGCTTTGTAATGGGTGCCAAAAACTACTTTAAAAGTGCGACACACGTAACTAATGACTTCGCTGAAATTGCCTATCTAATTTCTCGAACCCTGTACAATCGTTTAAAATCAGTTGGAAAATATGGGATTCCAATCAAACCATCGGAAACATATAAAACTTATAACAAAAATAACTATAAAACCTTCGAGGTATTGGGTGTCCATCTACATCCAATAGCAGACATAAAGACAGAAAATACTAAAGGATTTAGTCAAACGGTCTGTAATTATACTAAAGAAGGAAGAGAAAGGCATATAGAAATTAATGGTTATATAACTAAAGAACTCCGTATAATGATGAACACCACATATGAAGGACAAACAGTTGAATATATTGACAATAGACTTTCAAAGTATTCAATGCAAAAAGGTAAGTGTGGAATCACAGGAGAGTTCTTATATAGTCCCGATGTACATTGTCACCATATTCTTCCGAAAGAATTAGGTGGAACTGATGAATTCAGAAATTTAGTTATAGTGAGTAGTCAGGTGCACAGACTGATTCACGCAAAAACTAACAAAACGATTGAACGATATATGAATAAACTTAGGTTGAATGAGAACCAACTTGAGAAATTAAACAAATATCGTAAAAAGTGTAATTTGGTTGAAATTATCTTAAAAGATTAAGATGGAACGCCGTATGATGGGAAACCATCACGTACGGTGTGGAGCAGGGGAAAAGGTGGAGATGAAATCAAAGCCTTACCTATTGCTATAATTTTGACGGTACGAAAACAGACTTCTTTGAACAAACATCACGTCAATATTCGAAGACGAGTGATTTAAACGGTTTTGATGATTTATAATAATAAAAAAGTCCACTATTAATATGGTGGACTTTTTTTGTTGCATGAAATTCCTTTATTTAGTCAAAACTATAAAAAAGACTAGAAAGGAAGATAAGAGATGCGACTGATATGGAAGCTATCGTTAATTAGTTGTTGTGTTGTCATACTAATAGCGTGTCAATCTAAACCTAAAGTAGAAGAAATAGCAGAAGAGAATGAAGGGTATGTCGAAGTGGACGGCAAGCAGAAAGATAAGCTTACTGTTACGTTTATAAATGAAGAGGAAGTAGAAGTAGGCAAAGCGATTTTACAAGAAGGAAATGCGGGAGTAGAAGTGACGATAGAAGCTGATCATCTACCTGCTGGCTCACATGGGTTTCATATTCATGATAAGGGAATATGTGAAGCACCAAGCTTTGAATCGGCTGGCGGACATTTTAACCCTACTGATAAAATGCACGGGTTTAATCATCCAGATGGGCCGCACGCAGGCGATATGGAAAATCTTGAAGTTGAAAAAGATGGAACAGTAAAGGCGACATTTTTAAATGAAAAAGTTACCTTACAAAAGGATGACATACGTTCATTGTTTACAGAAGATGGTACCTCCCTTGTTATTCACGAAAAGGCCGATGATTATGAGTCACAACCAGCAGGTGATGCAGGAGATCGTATTGCTTGTGGTGTAATTGTTCCAGAAAGCAGTAAATAAATATATTTAAAAAAGATAAATGCACATATTGTGTCGTTAATCTTTTTTATTTGTATGATAAAAGATTGCTATTATTTAAAAGAAGTTTAGTGAATTATGAACAGATTGTGACAGATGGTAATAAATGTAGTGAAACGCTTTCATGTGTGGTATGATTTGATTAGGAATAACGAACCATTTAAGGATAATGAAAGAGGTGGTATGATTGCAAGATCTCTTAGCATTACACGATATATTCGATGAGAAAAAAGATATTGAACATGCATTAAATGAATCTGCGATTGTTGCTATTACAGATAATCGCGGTATTATACAGTTTGTAAATGAGAAGTTCTGTAAGATTTCTAAGTATAGTAGAAAAGAATTGATTGGAAGTTCGCAAAGCATAGTTAATTCGGGTTACCATGATAGAAGTTTTTTCAAAGAAATGTGGAAAATGATTGGGACTGGAAATATATGGCGAGATACGATTAAAAATAAAGCAAAAGATGGGACATTTTATTGGGTAGATACAACTATTGTTCCCTTTTTAAATGAAAAAGGGAAGCCCTACCGTTATGTATCGATTCGTCATGATATAACTGAATTAAAAGAGCATGAAGAGCGCGTTACACAAATGGCATTTTATGATCCACTCACATTATTACCAAATCGGAATTTATTAAATAAATGGCTTAATAGTAATTCAATTAAACATAATGATTTATCAATATTATATGTAGATGTGGATCGTTTTAAAGCAATTAACGATACTTTTGGGCATGGTAGTGGTGACATGATGTTAAAAGAAGTTGCTAGCCGTTTGAAAAGTTGTCTTCGTTCGAAAGATTTTATTGCAAGGCATGGTGGCGATGAATTTCTTATTTTTCTTAATCAAATAACGGACAAAAAAGAAGTGGAAAAAATCGCTTTTCGTATTTTAGAAAAATTTCGTGAGCCATTTATGTTAGAAGAGGAACAATTATTTATTACTGCGAGTATTGGTATTAGTACGAGTAATTCAGTTGATCCATATGATAATGATGAACAATTAATAGAGGAATTAATTAGGCAAGCAGATATTGCGATGTACAATGTGAAGCGTCAAGGTGGAAATATGTATTGCTTTAATACAGATGATCAAAACTTAAAGGCAAAGCGTTTTTTTACAGTCGATCAAGAAATAAAAATGGCGTTAAGTACGAATCAATATTCTATCGTTTATCAACCAATCGTTCATTTAAAAACAAACAAGATGGTTGGTGTAGAAGCTTTACTACGTTGGAAGAATCCCAAGCTTGGAGTTGTTTCACCTGTAGAATTTATTCCATTACTGGAGGAAAGTGGTGAAATCGTTCCAGTTGGTAAATGGGTGTTAGAAAGTGTTTGTCGACAAATGGCTGCGTGGCATGCGAGTGGTTTTTTAATAGGTAGAGCGTCAGTTAATGTGTCACCCATTCAATTTAAAGAACCAGATTTTGTCGCAGATGTCCAAAACATTTTAGAGAAAACAGGTTTAGCACCGCAACATTTGGAGTTAGAAATTACAGAAGGTACTATTCTTCAAGTAGAAAAGGTCGAACATTCATTAAATGACTTAAGAAATATAGGTGTAAATATTTCGATTGATGATTTTGGAACAGGTTATTCTTCATTAAGTTATTTAAAGCGTCTTTCTGCACACACATTAAAAATCGATAAATCATTCATTCACGACCTAAATGTAAGTGAAGAAGAAATAATTATTAATACGATTATTACGATGGGTAAAAATCTTAAATATAAAGTGCTTGCTGAAGGTGTTGAAACAAAAGAGCAATTAGCATATTTAAAAGCGCATAATTGTCATGAAGGTCAAGGCTACTATTGGAGTAAGCCAGTTCCTCCTGAAGAGATAAAAGGCATCTTCAAGGAAAATGAAGGGCGCATTAAAGTGATCAACTAATTGAATAGTTAATATCAATATAAAGATGATTTTCTAGTTATAGAGAGTCATCTTTTTTAATTGGAGTAGTTATCATTTAATTCCAAAAGCGCTTCATGTATACTAAAGGATTAGAAAGGACGTTATTAGTATGCAGTATCAACAAAAAGGAGATAATGTAGAGAAGATCTTTTCCAAAGACTTTATTATGATTTGGTTTGCGAACTTTTTTATATTTTTAGGATTTCAAATGACATTACCGACTATTCCGCTTTTTGTTCATGAACTTGGTGGAAGTGACCAATTAATTGGAATAATTGTCGGTATATTCACTTTTTCTGCATTATTACTACGACCATACGCAGGACATTCGTTAGAATCGAAAGGGAGAGGTCCGGTTTATATTGTTGGTCTTGCTTTATTTGTTCTTTCTGTAGGATCGTTTGGTTTTATAACAAGTATGAGTATGTTAATTATGATGAGGATTATTCAAGGGGTCGGCTGGGGGTTTTCTACGACAGCCTCTGGGACGATTGCGACAGACTTGATTCCTCCTAAGCGTCGCGGAGAAGGTATGGGATATTTCGGGCTGTCAGGTAATTTAGCATTAGCTTTTGGACCTGCTCTTGGTTTAACGTTAGCTGGTTATATTTCGTTTACGCTATTATTTATTATTTGTGCTTTGTTAGGTTTGACTGCTTTAATTTTAGCTTTAAATATTGAGTATAAAAAAGTAGATGAATCTAGCGATAAGACAAAACCAGCACGATTTGACGTCCTTGAAAAATCAGCAATTAATCCATCCATCTTATTGTTTTTTATTACTGTTACTTTTGGTGGTATTACGTCATTTTTACCATTATATGCAGCTGAAAAGGACATTACTGGAATTCAGTTATATTTCATTTCTTTCGCTATATTTCTGATGGTATCACGTGTGTTTGCAGGGAAATTATATGATAAAAAAGGAGATATTTACGTTATTCCTCCTGGGGTGATTTTGATCTTTGTTGCTATGTTATTACTATCATGGTTACCAAATACAACGACGATGATTATTGCTGGAGCACTGTATGGTTTAGGATTTGGTTCTGTGCAACCTGCATTACAAGCTTGGGCTGTAAATAATGCAGCTAAGAATAGAAAAGGCATGGCGAATGCAACGTTTTATTCTTTCTTTGATTTAGGGGTCGGCGTTGGCGCTATGTTATTTGGTCAACTAGCTTTCTTATTTAATTATGGACTAATTTATATCGTGTCTGCTTGCTCTGTGTTTTTAGCGTTATTATATTATATCTTTTTGATTGCAACAGGACGTAGGCGGTTACGAAGTTAAGAATATATGAAAAGGTTAGGTATCGATTCATGAAAAAATTAAATCGAACAATTATAGAAAAGTTATTCGCACCTCATATATATGAACGGGGACTCGCTTATTATAATCGAGATCGAGTGCAAGGATTAAGTTTTAATAAACAGAAGGAAGTATGGTTTGCAGAAGTAGCAGGGACACATGATTATTATGTTGAAGTAGATGTTAGTGATATGGAGGCAGGCACATTAAAACCATATTGTGAATGTCCAGCTTTTGAAGTATATGATACGTGTAAACATTTAGTAGCTGTGTTGTTAGAAGTAGCCGATCATATGCGAGAAAATGCCTATCCTACGTTAACAGGTGCAAATACTTCTGCATTTATTGAAGGAATTATTAGTGGAACACCACAGTCGCTTAATGTGATGTCTGATAAAGAGCCAATGACGGTACACTATATTTTAACATTTGAACGGACGAATAAAGTGTGGTTAGAAATTAAAACGGGGATAGATCGTCATTATGTTGTTCGTAATGTCCGTGAGCTATTAGAAAATGTACTAAATAAAAATGGTCATTTTTTTACAAAGAAATTTGCGTATGATCCTGATGAACATTACTTTTTACAACAAGACTTAGAAATATTTGAACAGTTACAGTCGTTCATCTCGACAGGGGATATTTATACCGATCGTAGTTATTATGTGGACAATGCTTATGATCGCAGACATTTACTCATTCCTCCATTATCTTTTCAAAGTATGTTAACCAAGCTTATTGAGCGTAATTTGACTGTTGAAATAAATGATACAGAGTACAATGATGTAGCGATCGAACATGAAACCTCCCCATTTAGTTACACTGTGACGCATAATGAAGCGGAGCAACTCGTATTAAAAATGGACGGCTTTCAAGCGGCTACGTATTTTCCGGAATATGACATGGTGTTTACTGAAGGTGTATTTTACTTTCCAACAAAAGCCCAACAACAAACATTAGCGCAAATAAAACAAATTGGAATGATGAACCATGAATTGCCAATTACAACAGATACAGCCGATCGTTTCTTTTCAGAAGCATTACCTGTCTTAAAGCGACAAGCTCCTGTTGAAATTTCGCCAACGGTAACGGATGAAATTGTCGAATATCCATTGCAAGCTAAAATGTACTTGGAAAAAAGTGAAGATGCGATAGTAGGTAAATTACGTTATCATTATGGGCCAATTGAGTTGGATCCTTTTTCGAATCGAACGGATGATGAACGGATTATTATTCGTGAAGTCGAGAAAGAACAAGAAATTATGCATTTAATTGAGCAATCGAATTTTCGTTACAATGGGAAAGAGTTATATATTAATTTATTAGAAGATGAAGAAGTGTATGATTTTCTATATACTATTTTACCAATGTTAGATGAATATGTTGCCTTATATTTAACGTCTAATATCCAAAGTTTAATAGTAGAATATGAACCTATCCCAAGTACGACGGTTCATGTAGAAACTTCGAGTAATTTATTAGAAATAGGATTTGACATTAGTGGTGTGAATGATGACGAAGTTGCTGCAATGATCCAAGCAGTTATTGAGAAAAAGCGTTTTTATCGATTAGATACTGGAGCCATAGTATCGCTGGAAAGTGATGAATATCAGTCGATACAACGACTATTTGATGATATTAATGTCAAAAAGGAAGATATGATTGATGGAAAAGTCGTGCTACCTGTTTATCGTGGTATGCAAGTAGATGAGCTGATTGAAACGAAGAAAAGTTACGATCCATCATTCCATAAATTGTTACATCAATTACAATCACCAGAAGACCAAGTCTATGAACTACCAGAAGGGTTACAAGCTGATTTACGCCATTACCAAGAAGCGGGATATCAATGGTTTAAGTCATTAAGTGAATATCATTTAGGTGGCATTTTAGCAGATGATATGGGGTTAGGGAAAACCGTACAAACCATAGCTTATTTGTTATCAGAACCTAGTGATCATCCTCATTTAGTCGTTGTGCCATCGTCTGTAATTTATAATTGGAAAAATGAGTGTGAACGATTTGCCCCTTCATTGAATGTTCAAGTAATAGCTGGTTCACCAGAAGAAAGAGAACAATTAATTCATGAGGCGCAAGAAGCGGATGTTTGGATCACATCATATGGAACGATTAGACAAGATATCGAGTTATATCGGGAATTAACGTTTCAAGCGTTTATTTTAGATGAAGCACAATTTATTAAAAACCATCTCACGAAAACGTCAAAAGCGATCCGTGAAATACGGGCAGCTAAACGGTTTGCGTTAAGTGGTACGCCAATTGAAAACACAATTGATGAATTATGGGCTATTTTCCAAGTTATTTTACCTGGATTAATGCCGAGTTTAAAAGAATTTCGTAAGTTAGAGTCTGAGAAAATCTCAAGTTTAACGAGACCGTTTATTTTGCGACGATTAAAAGAAGATGTATTGAAGGAATTACCAGATAAGATTGAAGCAGTTCATGTTTCTGAATTAACAAAAGAACAGAAGAGTTTATATGTTGGTTACTTACAAGAATTACAAAAGATGACATCAGAATCGATTGCAACAGATAATTTCCAGCAAAATCGTATGAAAATATTAGCAGGCTTAACACGATTACGTCAATTATGTTGTCATCCTTCATTATTTATTGAAAACTATAAAGGTCGCTCTGGTAAACTCGATGACTTAATGGAGACGGTCAAAGAAATGAAAGAAAGTGGACGTCGAATGTTAATATTCTCTCAATTTACATCGATGCATGAGCTATTTATTGAGGAATTAGAGAAAGAAGGTATTGATTACTTTTATTTACATGGGCAAACTCCTGCGAAAGACCGTGTAGAGATGAGTGATGCTTTTAACTCCGGCGAGAAAAGTGTTTTCCTTATTTCGCTTCGTGCTGGGGGAACAGGTTTAAATTTAACTGGAGCAGATACCGTTATATTGTATGATTTATGGTGGAACCCAGCTGTAGAAGATCAAGCAGCAGGCCGAGCACATCGTTTTGGACAGAAGAATGTCGTGCAAGTAATTCGTTTTATTACAGAAGGAACAATTGAAGAACGAATTTACGAATTACAACAAAAGAAACGCGAACTAATTAATCAAGTCATTCAACCAGGAGAAACGATGTTATCTAGTTTATCAGAAGAAGATATCCGTCAATTATTAAGCATGTAGATTTATAATTAAACGAGACTAACTATATAAAGTCAAACAATATTTTAAGCATTTTAAAGTAGAAATTTAAGCGTGACAAATAAGCCTGATGATAGCTTCATTTTAAAAATGGAGTTATCTATTAGGCTTCTTTATATGCTTGTCCCTTTCGAAGT
>JAPFDT010000037.1 GCA_026169815.1 Pseudogracilibacillus sp. | reverse complement strand
TAGTTGATTTTGTTTATCTTGCATTTTATACTTCATGTAGAGCATCTCCTTTAGATTTAGTTTGTTTTGTCGCTTACTATTATCTTAAAGGGGAGCTCTATTTTTATCAAACGCCAAATTTAGCGTTCTACAGGAATGCTGCGACGTAAAAATATAATTTAGTTTAGTGTTAGGCATTTTGTCGCTCCGGATTGTTGCTTTCCGTGGGAACGGCTTCAATCTCGAAGTACAGGACGTTCAAATGCAAACGTTGCGACAGGACGTCGCGAATTTAGTTTGCCTCGAAAGCAAAGTACGCTTTCTGCGGGGCTTTCAGACTCGTTCTGTTTCCACAGGAGTCAACAATCCTCCGCAACAAATTGCCAATATTGAAAGTGGAGATATCCAATAAATTTCCTTTTACTTTTTGAGAAGTTATAAAAGTGAGTATAAGAACTTTAATTAAATGTAAAAGTTAAAACAGACAAGTTAACCCCTAAGGAATTTAGATAAAGTCACTGAAAAAGTGGTTTTAGTAAATAAAACTAGAAAAACAAATACAAAGCAGACCGAATATATGCAGACTCCTGCGAGAGAAAAGAGTTCGGCAAGACCCCGCAGGGCCATAGCCCGAGGAGGCTTGACACTCGCTCGCGGAAAGCGGAATATATTCGGTCTGCGACGGTTATATGCTAACTACTTAATATAAATAACACCTTTTTCAACTCAGTGGAGCAGATAATACTTTTCAGAGTGACAAAAATTTAAGCTCTAAATTATTAAGGATGGAAGTTATGTCACAGTTTACATTCATCATGACTCAAATTATATAAAAAGGAGTGATATATATGAAAAAGTTACACATTGCACAGTTGCCTACCCCTATTCAAAAGTTAGAAAAACTAAGTAATGAATTAGGAAAAAATATATATATGAAACGAGACGATTTTACAGGAACGGAATTATCCGGAAATAAAGTTAGAAAAATTGAATACTCGATTCAATATGCAATGGACCAAGGATATGACACGGTAATTACGACAGGAGCTATACAATCCAATCATGCCCGAACAACAGCTGCTGTTTGTGCTATGGTTGGCTTAGAATGTCACCTTATTCTACGTGGAAATGTTACTGAATTTGAAGGAAACTTCTTTTTAGATACGATGTTCGGAGCGCATATTCATATTATTGAACCAGATGCATCACGAGAAGAAGCAATGGACAAACAGAAAGAACAATTACAACAAGCAGGTAAGCAAGCCTTTTTAATTCCGGTCGGAGCTTCGGATGCTTTAGGATCATATGGTTATATTGACTGTTTACATGAAATTAATGAACAAGAAAAAGAGATGGATATTCAGTTTGATTCAATTAACGTCGCAATTGGTTCAGGCGGTACGTATGCTGGATTATGGTATGGGAATGAACAGTCTAAATCAAACCGAAAAGTAATCGGATATTCAGTAGATAATACAGCTGAAGAATTTACAGCAGACGTTATCGATATTGTCGAAGACCTTGATGATGAGATAAATGATTTTTCTACAATTGAAATTAATGACCAATTTGTCGGTTTAGGTTATGGACAAACTACAGATGAAGAATTACTGTTTTATGTCGAATTTGCTAAAAAAGAAGGTATTATTTTAGATCCAACATATACTGGAAAAGCATTTAGAGGTTTTATATCTGACATAAAATCAGGTCGATATGAAGACGAGGAAAATATATTATTCATTCATACAGGTGGTTTACAAGGCTATACAAAAGAGGTTAGAGACCGAATTCAACGGTTAACAAAATAAAAAATAATATGTAGTAACGAAAACATATCGTTTTTTGTTACTACATGTACTAATAAAAGTGCTATGTAAAAATTTATTAGCATTCCTATTGACATTTATATAAACGTAGTGTATTATATGAAATGTTGCATCAAGGAGGAATACCCAAGTCTGGTTGAAGGGGTCGGTCTTGAAAACCGAAAGGGGTGTCAAAGCCTGCGGGGGTTCGAATCCCTCTTCCTCCTCCATTTTATAAAATTAAATGTTCTATACATATTAAAATCACCTATAACTTTTGCAGTTGTAGGTGATTTTTTGTATGAAAGAGGTAAATAAGTTATTCATCAGGAAATAAGTATTCCTCTTTCCCTTTATGGTGAAATGCATTTAAAATTAATAGTGTATTGAATTCGTATAGATGATTCATTGTAACCTTTTCTTCATGCTCTATACTCTTTCTAATGTGTGCGGTAATTTTCCGAAATAAGTCGTGATCACGCATCATCATATAAATATGTTTATCAGCTATTTTATCCTCTGCTAATAATTCTTGAAAGAAAGTTTCATCTTCTGCATCAGCATGAGCAATAATCTTTTGTTCCCAATGTTTAAGAAGTGCCTTGGCAGTATCTAAACACTCTTTTGTTTCATTATTCTCAAAAAGTCGCATCACTTCTTCGGTAAGAGCTCTAGCTTGGGCTTGTCCGGCATCATGAATAGAACGATGGGATGTTAATTGTTTTAAAGCTGGACCTGTTTTCATATATATTCTCCTATCTGTATGAAAGCTAAATTATTTATTGTAAGTATAACATAGTGATATCAATAAAGTTAAAAGGAATTTTGTTAATTAGTTATAAGATATTTTGTGGCATTAACACAATTCTTAAGTATCACTTGACAAACAGATGGGAACATTCTAATATTTATAATAATTAGATACGAGAGACGATGATTAGACAAGTAAATGATGATACCTACTAAAGAGAGTGGAATTCAGAGGCTGAGAGATTCCTTATGTGTGGTCATCATTGAACCTACCTAGGAGTTGTTAGTGAGTAAACTAACCGCAAGTGATTGCGTTATCGATCAGTAAGTGGGCATTTTTAGGCCAATCTAGGTGGTACCGCGGATGATAACCTCATTTCCGTCCTTTTTTATAAGGATGAAAATGAGGTTTTTAAATTGTAAAAAAACAGTGTTAGAGGAGAGATAATATGGTAAAAAAAGTCGCCTTTGTTGGTGCTGGTTCGATGGCGGAAGCAATTATGGCTGGAATGGTTAATAGGGAATTTTTATCAAGTGAACAAATTTTTGTAACGAATAAGGAAAATGAAGAAAGATTGAAGGAATTAGCTACGAAATACGAGGTCAAAACATCACAAGATAAAGTAACAGTGTTACGTGATGCGGATATTGTTATGTTTGCGACGAAACCATATGATCTAGAATCAGCAATTAATGATGTGAAAGAATATGTGACAGAAGATCAATTAATTATTTCAGTTATTGCAGGAATTTCAACAGATTTTATTAAAGAAAAAATCGGAAAAGATGTGGCAGTTATCCGTTCGATGCCGAATACGTCTGCAACTATTGGTTATTCAGCAACAGCGATAGCAAAGGGAAAATTTGCAACAGATAAAGATATTGCCTTAGCTGAAGAGTTATTTGCAGCGATTGGAACAGTATCTGTTGTAGAAGAAGATCAAATGCACATTGTAACAGGTATTTCTGGTAGTGGTCCTGCTTATATTTATTATTTAGTGGAAGCAATGGAACAAGCGGCAATGAATCATGGGTTAGATCAAGCAACAGCGAAACAATTAATTACCCAAACTGTTATAGGCGCAGGACATATGTTAGAACAAGCGAGAGAACCAGTTGCTACATTAAGAGAAAATGTAACAAGTCCAAATGGTACAACAGCAGCTGGATTAGATACGTTAACGAGTTACGATTTTGCTAAAGCTGTTGAATCATGTGTAGCGAACGCAACAAAACGTTCTCGAGAATTAGGTTCAGACGAATGAAAAAAGCGAGTGGACATAACTTAAAAAGTATTTTAAATATAGTTATGTCCCTCCTCTTATGTTTCTCGTTTAGAAATGATAAAGTTATCTGCAAGTAATAACCAATTTTGTGGAAAAGATAACCCAAGCTTCCAATAGGCGATGCCGAGAATCCCTAGTTCTTTAATTAAATTAAATTTTGCTTGAATGGAACGAGCGTCTTCAAACCAGACGATATGCTCCTGTCCCTCTGTATCAATATATTCAAAAAAAGGTGCTTGAGCAGTTTCGTCATAAGAAATCGCTACATTATGTTCCCAAGCAAGTTGAATTGCTTGTTGTGGACTAATCGCGCGAGCAAAACTCTCTCCTTGTATAAAGGGAAGCGTCCAATCATAGCCGTATAAATTTTGCCCCATGATGATTTTATTAGCGGGGATTTCTTCTAGAGCATATGTTAGCACTCGTCTAACTTCATTAATTGGTGACACAGGTAAAGGTGGACCTGCGCTATATCCCCATTCATACGTCATAATAATGGAAAAATTTACAATATCCCCATGAGCAGCATAATCATGAGCTTCATAAAGTAACCCACTTTGTGTGCTACTCGTTTTAGGGGCTAATGCTGTTGATAATAATAACCCTGCTTGTGCTAGACGTACTTGCATTTTATTTAGGAAATTGTTGTAAGCTTCTCTATCTTCTGAAGGAATGAATTCAAAATCAAAATGTACATCAAAAAATCCTTCAGTAAGTGCTGTATTAATAATTTCATCGATTAATTTATTTTGCACAGCTTGCACGTTTAAAATAATATGAACTAATTCGGAGTTAAATGTTGGTCCTTCTAAATTCGTAACAACGAGCGATGTATAAGCTTGGTTTTCTGCCGCAACTTCAAGCAAAGGATCTAAAGGTGGCGGATTTAAAGTGCCATCACGATTGATGCGATAACTAAAAGGAGCTAAAAAAGTTAATAACGGACTATTCATCCGTGCGGCATTTTGTAAAGCTTCTGATACTGTATCACCAAAAGGTTCGATATAGCCGAAAGATGTAATGGCTCGTTTCGGTGATGGTGGAATATATAATTGAAAACCAACAGCAAGTGGCGCGTCAACAGAAATTTGATTAATCCGCGATAACATTTCAACCGACATTTGAAATTGTTCACTAATGGAAAATAAACTATCACCTGGTTGAACAAAGTAGTATTCGCCAACAATTGGAATGACGAGCGCTTGCCCAACGACTAATTGATCGTTCATTAACTCATTTGCTTCTGATAAAACAGCAACAGTAGTATGATACGTATTGGCGATGGAAAATAACGATTCACCACTACTTACAACATGAATTTGCATCGTGTTCCCTCCTTGCCATAAAAGCGTTCATTCCAATTTATGAGAAAGATTAAGAAAATATACGTAAGTGAAGTGATATAAGGTGAAAAAAGATAAAGAGTATATGGTAATTGCAATGGAAGAAGCGGAAAAAGCCCGGGAAATAGGTGAAGTACCAATTGGTGCGATTATTGTATATGAAGATAAAATTATTGGACGAGGTCATAATATACGTGAAACGACACAACAAACTTTATCTCATGCTGAATTATTATCGATTCAAGAAGCAAACGAAGTAATCGGAAGTTGGCGTTTAGAAGATTGTACGTTGTATGTGACATTAGAACCTTGCGCTATGTGTGCTGGCGCTATCGTTCAATCACGGATAAAACGCGTTGTCTACGGCGCAACTGATCCAAAAGCAGGCTGTGCAGGTACGTTAATGAATTTATTAACAGAGGAACGTTTTAACCATCAAGTAGAAGTGACAACTGGGGTGTTACAAAAGGAATGTAGTGAAATGTTACGGGACTTTTTCCAAATGTTACGTAAAAAGAGAAAGTGAAGCGGATGGTACACTAATATCATCATGTACTTCAACTCCATTTTCTCAATTAATTAAAATTAATCATTTGGAAGATTAATCTGCCATGATATACCAAATTTATCATTGACCCAACCAAATTTTTTACTAAAACCATAATGATCTAAAGGCATTAATGCTTCTCCACCTGTAAGGAGATTGTCATAAAGATAATGTAGTTCTTTTTCTGAATCGCACGTTATAAAGATTGAAAAGGAAGGAGTGAACGTAAATTTATGAATCGGCGGACTGTCGATACACATGAATTCTTGTCCTTTTAATGAAAACAAAGCTTGCATGACAGTACCTTCCTCCCCATTTTCACCAGGACCATAGCGAGTGATATTTAATATAGCCGAATCCTCAATAAGTGATGTATAATAATTCATTGCCTCTTCAGCATTACTGTCTTGAAACATTAAAAATGGTGTAACTTTTCCCATTTCCAGCATCCTTTCTTTGTTGTCATTTATTTAATAATATAGTTTGTCATAGTTAGCTTAACATACATAGTAAAACTCTATTATATTAAATGAAATTTTCCTTGCTTACAAAGGAATTTTTGATGATACTTATTTTTATAAATAGAATTCATTGCAATTTTAATCGAAGGGTCGTATAATATAGAGTGCCGTGCTAGGTGGGGAGGTAGCGGTGCCCTATAACTTGCAATCCGCTATAGCAAGACTGAATTCCCATTTGAGGTGTTACGCTCTCATGGCTGCCTTAAGGAATTGGTGTTGACGTTTAGATCCTGCGCAACAGGAACCCATGAACCCTGTCAGGTCCGGAAGGAAGCAGCAGTAAGTGGTCATTCTTGTGTGCCGTGGGGCAACCTGAGCCGAGCCATGAACTTAAGTAACGCATAGGAACGTAGCATCGATAATGGGTGTACGGCTTTACCTTATACAATAATGAAATCCTTATTAGCTTCTGCGCTAATAAGGATTTTTTCGTATTAAGATTTTTTAATAATGTGCCCGAGCGTAAAAGATAATATTTCGTATGATACGAAGAGGTGAAAAAAGATGAAAATATATCATGATGATGCTACACATATTGCAGGAATAACGTTGAAAAATGAGCAAAAATTAGAACATAATAATATGGCTTTTCACGTATGTGAAGATGAAGCAAATGTTGTTACAAATCGGTTAGCGTTAGCTAGCACATTACAAGTACCATTAAATCGTTTCGTTTGTGCCAATCAGACGCATAGTGCAAATTTTTATGAAGTTAGGCAAGAAGATGTTGGAAAAGGCTCTCACACGATGGAAACAGCAATTGAAGATACGGATGCATTGTACACATACGAACCGAATATCGTACTCTGTTCATTTACTGCAGATTGTGTGCCAGTCTTATTTTATCATGAACATACTGGATTAATTGGTGCGATTCATTCAGGATGGCAAGGTACAGTGAAGGAAATAACAGAAAAAATGTTACACCATCTTATTAAAGAAGGCAATGAAGCGGAGAACTTTCGCGTCTATATTGGAATGGCATTAAGTCAGGAAAAATTTGAAGTGGATGAAGACGTTTATGAAAAATTCCAAGCACTCGGTTATGCAGAAGATTTTATGTATTATAAAAGTGAAACGAACAAATACCATATTGATAATCAATTAACAGTACAAAAACAATGTGAACGAGTAGGAATCCCGGTTGAAAATATTACACTTGATCGAAATTGTACGTTCATTGATAAATCAGGCTTTTCTTATCGAGAAAATAAACGTGCAGGCAGACATGTTAGTTTTATTATACGAAAATAAGTTAATATTAAGACCCTAAACTTTCTAAGAACAAATAAATACCAGTGAAAATTAATAATCCATATGTAAAAAGTTGAAAAGTACGTTGGTTTAAGCGAACAAATAATTTTTGACCGATAATAAGACCAATCGCAACGAGTGGTAATGCATAGATAACCGATTTCCAAACAATCATCGATGTGCCTGCGAAAGTTATTTGAAATAATAAACTAATGATATAAATATATAAATAAAATGCGAGCGTTGTTCCACGTAACGTTTCTTTATCCATATTTGCCCCGGAAAAGTAAAGTAATAATGGTGGTCCTGGCATGCCAATCCCTGTTGTTAAAGCGCCAGAGATACTACCAACTATGATATCCTTCTGGTTGCTTTGTTTTAGACGATATTGCAATATGAGTAAAATAGTTAAACAAAGAATTAAACTAGCAATGGAGATTTTTATCCAAAATGGACTGCTATATAAGAAAAGAATAATACCAATAGGTAGTCCAACAATACTGCCGATGATAAAGCGTTTTACGATATCGAAGCGGATGTCTTTTCGAATAGCTGTCATGAGGGCAACGGAAATGAAAAAGGATAAAACCAAATTAATTTGAATCGCATAAGCAGGTTCAAATAAGAGTAGTAAAAATGGTGTCGCTAAAATAGAAAAACCAAATCCAGTACTCGTTTGTAAAATAGACGCTATTAAAATAATAATGATAAATAATGTCATATCCACAATTGTTTAACTCCTTTTGCATTTGTTGTGTTAGTTTATCATATGTTAGTGAAATTGAACATAATGAATTTCTAATCATATATTAAATTGACCTAGGTCAATGTTGTGTTTTTCTGTTGTTTATACAATGAAGGAGAGAGAATAGAATTTCAACTATATTTTTCCAGACATAACTTATGAAAAGGAGATGTGAAAAATGGCGGATTGGTTAACGAGTTTACAAACAGACACACCACAAGAAGGCTTTGAACTAGCGATTACATTAGCGAGAAAAGGGGTAGCTTACACGCAAACATCAGCCGAAGTACGTGAAAGACTTCGCCCGGAGTATGCAGAGAATGCGGATAGTTTAACAATGGCATCACACGTTGTCGCAACACACTTTCAAACAGTCGCAGCAGCTAATAATTATTGGAAATAAAATGAAACGCAGCAGAACGAATATAGTCGATCTGCTGCGTTTATTATGTCTAACATTTAAATGAAGAATCTACATCATTTATTCCACTAATCCTGCTTCTTGTAAAAATTCACGTGCTACATCTACAGGTTTTTCTCCGTCAACATTGACACGGTAATTCATTTCGCGCATCTCATCATCTGTTACTTTACCTCCAAGTTGATTTAGTGCATCAACAATTTCTGGATACGCTTCAACAATTTTCTCGCGTATTAAAGGCGCTCCTTGATATGGTGGGAATAATTCACGGTCATCTTCTAAGACGGTTAATTCGTATTCTTCTAATTCACTATCTGTTGAATACGCATCGACGAGATTAATTTCCCCTGACTCGACAGCGACATAACGTAATTTAGGTTCCATCGTTGTTATGTTTGGAAAAGTTAATCCATACAAATCTTGAATCCCGAGGTAACCATCTTCACGATCGGAAAATTCTAATGTAAAGCCGACACTTAATTCATCTTCTATTCCGATTAAATCAGAAATATTTTCTAAATTGTGTGTAGTCGCTAATTCATCTGTGACAGCTAAAGCATACGTATTATTAAAGGTCATTGGCTCTAACAGGTGTAAATCAAAATTTTCTATCATACCGATTTTAGCTTGTTCATAAATTTCCGTTCGATCTGTACTTACAGGTGTTTCTTTCATTAATTCCGAAATAGCTGTACCGGTAAACTCAGGGTAGATGTCAATACTGCCTGAATCTAGTGCGTTAAAGACGAATGATGTTTTCCCAAATCCTGGTTTTAAATCTACTTGTACATCTGTTTCTTCTTCGATTAAAATTTTATACATGTTAATTAAGATTTCTGGTTCTGCTCCTAGTTTTCCAGCGATAGTGATTTCTTTATTATTTTGTAACATAAAGGGCGTAATAATCATCAAGAAAGCTATGACAACAACTGTCCCGATTGTAATGAGTGCTTTTTTGTATGATAAACTTTCCATTTGTTTGAGCACGTAATCGAATATAATCGCTAAAAGTGCTGCTGGAATGGCTCCGAGTAGAATTTGTTGTGTATTATTTCGGTCAATACCGAGTAAAATAATATCCCCTAATCCACCTGCGCCAATTAATGCGGCAAGTGTAGCTGTTCCAACGATTAATACCATCGATGTACGAATTCCTGCCATAATTACTGGCATCGCGAGTGGTAATTCGACTTTTATAAGCTTCTTTTGTGTATTCATCCCCATCGCATTAGCGGCTTCAATTAAAGAGGGATCGATTTCTTTAATCCCTGTATATGTATTTCGTAAAATTGGTAATAACCCATAAGCAACTAGAGCAATAATAGCAGGAAATTTCCCAATTCCAACAAGAGGAATAAGTAAACCTAACAATGCTAAAGAAGGAATCGTTTGTAATACAGCTGTAATTCCGATAATAACTTCAGCAATCTTTTCACGTTTTGTTACGTAAATACCTAATGGAACGGCAATAATTCCAGCGATTAATAGAGCGATAAATGAAATTTGGATATGTTCGATTAATGAATTAACTAAGCCAACTTTACTCTCTTCGAAAACACGAATAAACTCATTCATAACGTTGCCATCTCTCTTGTTCTGACTTAGTAGCTAAATATTGAATGACAGCTTTGTGGTTAATCATACCAATTGTTTTTCCATCTTCTTCGATAGTTAGTTGTTCAGTTTCGGCTAAAGAAACTAATATATTATCTAATGTTGCGGAAGCGGAAATAGATTTCATTGATTTATCAACTACTTTAGGAAGTGGCATCATCATATCTGCTATATTTATATTCTGGACTGCAAACTCATCACTTCCGCCGACAAATTTTTTCACGAATTCGTTAACGGGCTCATGAATTAACTCATCAGGAGTGCCGACTTGAACAAGTTTACCTTCATTAATAATGCCGATACGATCTGCTAATTTAAGTGCTTCTTGCATATCATGTGTGACAAATACGGTCGTTTTATTTAAATTTTGCATTAAGGCAATTAAATCATCTTGCAATTTTTCCCGGCTAATCGGATCCAAAGCACTAAATGGCTCGTCCATTAAAATAATATCTGGATCAATTGCGAGTGCACGTAAGACACCGACACGTTGTTGTTCTCCACCTGATAATTGATGAGGTTTACGAAGGGCGTAACTTTTTGGATCGAGTCCGACCATTTCTAACAATTCATGAGCACGTTTATGCATTTTTTCTTTTGGCCACTTTTTTAATTCTGGTACAACAGAAATATTTTCTTCAATTGTCATATGAGGAAATAAGGCGATTTGTTGCAAGACATAACCAATATTCCATCGCAATGGGTAAAGGTCATAGTCTGTATTTTTTTGACCATTGATAAAAATATGACCATCTGTATGGCGAATGAGTTGGTTAATCATCTTTAATGACGTTGTTTTCCCACTACCACTTGGTCCAATAAAGACGAAAAACTCTCCTTGTTTTATTTCTATATTTAAATTATTTACTGCAATCGTTCCATCTGGATACTTTTTGGATACGTTTTCAAATTTAATCATATGCGTCTACCCCTTATTTGATTCTGTACTTATTAGTGTAAAATAACTTACACAGAATGAACAGAACAATTTGACAAAATGTGAGTATTTATTCATTTATAACCGTTTCTAATCGTAATAAACGTTATTATCCAATTAATGAAAAGACAGATTGATGATTAAAAATGCTAATTCACTTCAATTAAGGGACGCCTGATACTCTTATTCCTACAATTTAACTATAAATAAAGCATTTTACTCGTTTCAAGATGTTATTTCATTAATTTTACGCTACTTTTTGTTACAATAGAAGAAGGAAAAGTAGGCATGAAAAAGATAAATAGAGAGCTAGGTTTTCTCCTAGTGCTTTTTTGTGTGCATGAATAAAACACAGTATCTTTTCAGCAAATTTTACAGTTGAGGAAGGTATAAATGGATAACAAAAAGACTTCAACAGACGTTATATTAATTGGTGCCGGTATTATGAGCGCAACATTAGGAACATTATTAAAAGAATTATCACCAGATTTAAACATTACTGTATTTGAAAAGCTCGATCAAGCAGGAGCAGAAAGTTCGAATGTGTGGAACAACGCAGGAACAGGACACGCTGCATTATGTGAATTAAACTATACAACAGAAAATGAAGACGGGTCTTTAGATATCAGTAAGGCGTTAACAATTAACGAACAATTTGAGGTTTCAAAACAATTTTGGTCGTATTTAGTTAATAACGACAAAATTGATAATCCAAGTAAATTTATTCGCTCACTCCCTCATATGAGTTGGGTTACAGGAGCAGATAATGTAAATTTCCTTAAAAAACGTTTTAATGCATTAACCGAAAGTCCATTATTTAAAGGGATGGAATATACTGAGGACGCTGATACATTAAAAGAATGGATTCCTTTAATGATGAAAGAGCGTAGATTAACAGAAGAAGTTGCAGCAACGAAGGTAGACGATGGAACGGACGTTAACTTCGGTGCATTAACAGAAAAGTTATTAGAAAATTTAACGAACCAAGGTGTTAGTATTAACTTCCAACATGATGTAGAAGATTTAAAACGCCTTGACAATGGTGCATGGGAAGTAAAAGTAACGAATAATCGTGATGGAGCAATTGAATATCATACAGCGAAACATGTATTCATCGGAGCTGGTGGTGGTGCATTACCATTATTACAAAAAACCAACATCCCACAAAGTAAACAAGTAGGCGGTTTCCCAGTAAGTGGGCTGTTCCTTGTTACAAAGAATAAAGATGTTGTTGCAAAACATAGAGCAAAAGTATATGGTAAAGCAGCTGTTGGAGCACCTCCAATGTCTGTACCACATTTAGATACACGTTTCATTGAAGAGGAAGAAGCATTATTTTTCGGACCGTTTGCTGGGTTTTCACCTAAGTTTTTAAAGACGGGATCGAATTTAGATTTAATTGGTTCTGTAAAGCCAAATAACGTCTTAACAATGTTAGCATCAGGTGCGAAGAACTTATCATTAACGAAATATTTAGTAGAACAATTAATGCTATCGAAAGAAGAGCGTATGGAAGAATTACGTGCATTTATCCCTACAGCAAATGAAGATGATTGGGATATTGTTGTAGCAGGTCAACGCGTTCAAGTTATTAAAGATACTGAAACCGAAAAAGGTAAATTGCAGTTTGGAACAGAAGTAATTACATCAGACGATGGTTCTATTTCTGCATTACTTGGAGCATCTCCAGGAGCATCGATTGCGATATCCGTTATGTTAGAAGTCATTCAAAAATGTTTTCCTGAAGAGTATGAAGGTTGGGAAGCAAAAATTGCAGAAATGATTCCTTCTTATGGTCAATCATTAGCGCAAAATGAAGACTTATTACAAGAAATGCGTCAAGCTTCAGAAAAAGCACTAAAATTGTAATTTAATAATAAATAAAAGAAGTATAGTGGAGCAGATACATGTTTCCTATACTTCTTTTTTATTGTTTGATTAATCTTTGAATTGTATGTCACAATGTACAATTAATATAATGATGAAGGTCTAAAGAACCAATTAATAGAAGTTTTAATGTATTTTAAAATGATTATGTAACTTATTATGCTAAACTGAGAGAAATGAACAATTGTTACCAATGATAAATACTTGTTTACAAAAAATATAGAACCTTTTTATTATCGGAGGTAGTATAGATGCTAATCGAAGGAGCCTATAATTATAATATTGTTTTTGTGGCAATACTTGTTGCCATTTTAGCTACATTTTCTAGCTTACATATTATAGAGAAGATGTCACATGAAACTGGCAAAAGTAAATACTTTTGGTTAATTTCTGGTTCTTTTGTTATGGGAACAGGAATGTGGGCAGCGCATTATATTGGCATGCTATCTTTTGAAGTACCTATCGCATCATCACATGACCTTTTACTAACTTTTGTTTCTATTGCAGTAAGTATAGTATCGTTTTTCATAGGATTTTATTTTATTATGCCGCGAACTGTTAATAACCTCCAGTTTATTTTAAGTGTATTTTTTTTAGGTGTAGGAATTACTTCAATGCATTATATTGGGATAGAAGCTGTTAATATTCAAGCAGATATTGTACACAATAAATTTTATATGATATTGTCTCTAGCTATTGCCTTTTTAGCTGCGATTGTTACGTTAAAGTTATTCCTAATCGTAAGAAATCAATCATTTTCTATATGGTTAAAAGCTTTAGGGTCTTTTATAATGGGTATAGCCATTTATCTGTCCCACGCTGTCTCGATGCAATCCATAACTCTTTACGCTCACAAAGGTGCAATAACTAAAGTTCAAGAATTAAATCCATCTATGTTATATAGTATTATTATTGTTATATCTTTCATCTTATTAAACTCTTGGGGTGCTATGTTATTTGATCATCACGTGTTAAAACGGATGGCTTTTAAAGATCCATTGACAGGATTATCAAATCGAAATGAGATGAGTGAGTTCTTTGAAAGATTTTATAATGGAGAATTACTTACATTTATCTTTATGGATTTAGATCAATTTAAATCAATTAATGACCAATTTGGACACGATGTTGGAGATAATTTGATTCAAGAAGTAGCGGAACGTTTAAAAGTATTTATTACCCCTGAACAACATGCTTTCAGAATTGGTGGTGATGAATTTTTATTCATTGTGGAAAGTGGAGATCAGAACTATATAAAAAATTTAGCAAATAATATTTTACAATCAATTAAAGAAGTTTATTATATTGATGGAAATGAGTTATCTATGACGATAAGTATGGGAATTGTTATCGGTGAAGCGAAGAAAGAAAATGGATCAACTTTATTGAAACAAGCAGACACAGCGATGTATCGTTCAAAAACATTTGGTAAAAATCGTTATTGTATTTATGATGAGGTAATGGATGAAGCAATGTATCGTAAAGTAGAGTTGGAAAAGGGCATTAAGACCGCAGTAGATAATAACGAATTTTTCCTTGTTTATCAGCCAAAATGGAATGTGAAAGATGATTGTTTGGCAGGTTTTGAAGCTTTGTTGCGTTGGAATCATCCACAATTTGGTCTCGTATCTCCAGGTGAATTTATTCCAATCGCGGAAAAAACTCGTTCCATTATTCCTATTACATTATGGGTGTTAGAGGAAGTGAGTAATCAAAGTAAGTTGTGGCAGAAGCGAGGATTTGCTCAACCTATTTCAGTAAATTTCTCTGCCCGTATGTTTGAATTAGAGGATTTGGCTAAACAAGTGCAATTTATTCTTCAAAAGGTTGGTTTAGATCCTTGTTTACTGGAAATTGAAATTACCGAGACGATGATTTTAGAAGATGTTGAACGAGTAACAGATCAGCTCGAAAAAATTCGTACATTAGGTATTATTATTTCTATGGACGATTTCGGAACTGGTTATTCATCTATTGGAATGTTAGACCAAATTCCTTTAGATACATTAAAGTTAGACCGTTTATTTATTAATGACATTGAAACGACATCAAAACGTACGATTGTTCATGCGATTATTACGATGGCAAATAGCTTAAATTTACATGTAATCGCAGAAGGAGTAGAAGTCCAGGAACATATTGATATTTTAACAGAATTAGGTTGTTATATAATGCAAGGATACTTTTATAGTAAGCCAATGCGAGTAAAAGAAGTAGAAGCATGGGTACAAGAACAGCGAAAAGTAAGCTGTAAAAGTATAGAGCCTGTTTACTAATATAAATCATTTGTTTGAAAAAGAATAAAACACCGTAATTCCTATATTATGCCACAAAAGGTGGGATATCGAGGAGTTACGGTGTTTTTTCCTGTGAAAATTTATATTAAACTACTTGTTATTTTTATAACTTAAATTGTTGGAGCATGTTATTTAGTTCGTTTGCTAATTCAGCTAATTCATCTGAGCTATTGGCAACTTCCTCCATTGAACTACTTGCTTGTTGTGATGCGGCAGATGTTTCTTCAATTCCAGCTGATGCTTCTTCTGTAACAGCAGCAATATCTTGAATGAAGTAATTCATTTGTTCACTATTTTTTACGATGTCATTTAAGCTGTTTGATGTTTGTTGAACATTTTCAGCAACATTGGTGACAGCTGTTTTAATATTAGCGAATTCTTCTCCTGTTGCTTGGATTTGTTCTGTTCCTCTCTCGACTTCAGTGTATCCAGCTTGCAATGATTCTGTCACTGAATGTGTTTCATCTTGAATATCATTTACGATATTCGTAATATCAGATACAGAAAGCGAGACTTGTTCTGCTAATATTTTCACTTCATCAGCAACGACAGCAAATCCTTTCCCACTTTCTCCAGCGCGTGCTGCTTCAATAGCAGCGTTTAATGCTAATAAGTTTGTTTGATCAGCAATATCTTCAATAACAGAAACTAATTTAGAAATTTCTTGAGATTGCTTATCTAATTGCTGCATTTTCTGGACAGAGTCATGGACGATAAAGTCGACTTTTTTCATTTGTTGTTCTGAGTCGCTCATTAATTGATTACCTTTATTTGTCATGTCTAAGACACTATGTGATGAAGCAGTGATTTGTTCACTACTTTCATTTGTTACTTGTATTTTTGACGTTAAATCTATCATAGAACTAGATAATTCACTTGCTCTGTTTGCTTGAGTTTCGGAACCAGAAGCAAGACCTTCCATTGTTGAGGCAATTTGATCAGTCCCATAACTTATTTCAGTTACTGAACGAGTTAACGTATTACTATTGTTGTTTACTGTATCGACAACTGCTCCAATTTGACTTAACAGATTGTGCATACTACGAGTCATGTCATTTGTTGAGAACATTAATTGCGCAATTTCATCATTAGATTCTGGTTCAAATGGTTTTTTCGTTAAATCTCCAGAGGCAATTAATTTCATACGTTTCATAACACTCGTCAGTGGCTTTGTAATTCTTCTTGTAACTATAATCGAAATAACGACTGCAATAGCTAAGACAATCAATACAGTGATGGAAATTGGTAAGATAACAGCTTGTGCTGCTTTTTTAAACTCTGATTGTTGGACAGCACTAGCTAATGTCCATCCTGTTGTAGGCGTTGTATAATAAGCAACGATTCGTTCTTGATCTTCAGATGTATCATAAATAATTCCTTGGTCATTCCCATTAGTAATGTCAGTAAAGTAAGGTTCATCTGTAGCACTTTCCCCAACTAAATTATCATCAGGATGCGCTAAATATGTTCCAGATTGATCAAGTAGAAAAGCATAACCTGTTTCACCAATTTCTAACTTATCGATTGTTTCTAACAGAGTAGCTACCGATATATCTGCCCCTGTTACCCCAATTAGTTTATTTTTGTCATTATAATAACTTTTAGCTACAGTAACGACTGTTTCTCCAGTACCTGTATCTTCGTAAGGTTCAGTCCAAATAATATCTCCTTCAGATGCAACTGCATCTTCATACCAAACAGCTGTCCGTGGGTTGAAACCATCAACATCATGAGATGGGGAAATAATCATGTCACCAGATTTTTCAAATCCTGAATAGATTGCCATAATCATCTCACTATTATCATCTGTTTCCTGAAAATACTGGAAAAGGTCATCTGACTCTCCAGCTTCATAGTCTAGCAATAAATCATTGCTAGAAACACGATTTAATGTACTATGTATATTATCAAAAAATAATTCAAAGGTATCGTTCAAACTATCCATTTGATTTTCCATATTTTCAGTCATTTGTTTTTCTGTTGCATTCGAACTGAAGTTATAGCTCACTAAAGCGACTATTCCTCCTGTTAAAATAATAAGCAATAAAAAAGGGAATAAAATTTTCGTTTGGATACTTTGCCAAAATGGAATATTACCTTTCATATGCTTATTTGTTGCTTTGTTGTTCATCATAAAAAGCTCCTTTAACAATATATTTTATACGTTTTCATTAAATGAATAGTTAGCTAAATCATTGTTGATAAAAACCGGGCATTTTGGATTATATCATGCCCGAAATGGAAAGGGAAATTTTTCCCTTTAAAAATGAATAATTAGGTAGAGGGCGAGTATTCAAATAGCTAATCAAGTCTAAATACCTAAAAATGAATAATAATCGTAAGCAAATACAAAATTGTTTAACTGTTGTTAAAGATGAGAGGAATCCCTATTTTAAGCATTTCACACAAAAGTATAACCGTATGCATGGTATTTTTATATCCATTTAAAAACATGTGCTATACTTTATTACTAGGAAAAACGTTTGTAAATAAATTAATAAATATATTAGCATTTTTTTAAGTAATAAGGAACTAGTAATAGTAAGTGAAACGAACGATTAGCGGAACAAATTCTAATGATGGTGAAAGAACCTTATCACATATAACGGTTAGTGTTGGGATTGCGAAATGTTTACACGGTTTTGAAGCATTATTACATTGGAAACATCCAGAACTTGGCATTGTCCGTGCGATTATTTTAATGGCAGAAACGTTGAAGTTAGATGTTATTGCCGAAGGTGTAGAAAGCCAAGCACATGTGGATACCTTAACTGATTTAGGCTGTCATTTAATGTAAGGATACTTTTACAGTAAACCAATGGAAGTAGAGCAAGTAAATGAATGGATAAAAGTTAGAAAGCGTTGTTTAACGAATATATCGTGAGAGGATTGCGCTAAAGCCGCATAAAATTGTTCACATAAAAAGGTGAGAAGATAGTCATGTTATCTTCTCACCTTTTTATTAAGATATATTTTTCAAGCGACCCATGAGTATCCGGTAGAGCACGAGTGAAACGGCTGCTACTATTGTTAGTACGTAGAGTGCTTGACTATATGAAACCGAGTCGATTAATGATGCTGTATAAGCAATTCCAATCGAAGCGGCGACGTTTAATGTTAAGTTATAAAAACCGATTGCTGTTCCTTTTTTCTCTGTTGGGATTGTATTTACACACGAGTCAATCATCGGTGCATACATTAAAGCAAATGCCCCAGAGAAGAAAATCATTGAAATAACGAATATGATAACATGACTTTCAATAAACAGACCTGGGATAAGGAGGCTTAATCCAATTAATGTAATTGACATAGTCACCGTTTGTTTACTCGTTAAGAATTCCGCAATTTTACCTGAAAATGCTCCGATAAGTACTGCTGTAACATATCCAGGGATCAACAATAATGAAATGGTATCTAACTTTAATCCGTACATTGTTTCAAGTAAGAAAGGGAACATAAAGATATACCCTAACTGTACAGTGTAAATGACAAAAGCTACGCCAAGAACCGAGATAAATTGGCGATTTTTAAAGAAATCGATACTAATAAGCGCATTATCACTCTTGCTAATATACATGACGAATAAGCCAAGTGCGATAACGAATAGCGCAATATAGAGCCAGTTAAAGTTTGTTACATATAACATAACAGATGTAGCAATTGCTGCGATAAGAATTAATCCTAACACATCGACATGACTCTTTCTTGAAGCTTCTTTCGGTAAATACTTTATTAAAAACGGTAAGAACACAAGAGATAGTAATGGAATTAGAAACAATGTTGTCCAATGAAGATACGTCGAGACATATCCTCCAGTTAATGATCCAACGACGAGTGATAATGAATAACTACTCGTACTAAATCCTAAAAATTTCTTCTGTTCTTTTTCCGGTAAATGTTTCGTTACATAGATGACGTACAATGTTTCAGCAGCTGCTAAACCAGCTGTTTGAATAATTCTTGAGACTAAAATCAGCGCAAAAGACCCTTTAAATAAAAAGCCCATAACTGAACCGATACAAATTAAAATGATCCCGACAATTAATAGTGTACGAATACTGATAGAGTCAGATAAGGAAGCATAGACGACTGCTCCGATTCCAATAATTAATCCAGCTAACGTTGCTTGCCAACTAACTGTCGATGCCGAAATATTTAAGTCATTTGCAATTTCAACTGATATTAGTTTAAATGAGTTATCAATAATTAATGCGAAAACGAAAAACAGTAAAATAACGGGAACGGCTTTTTTCGCATCAAATTTTTCTTGTGAAGATGCCGTATTATCTATCGTTGTCATAAGGCATTATTTCCTTTCCTACTGCGCACTTATTAAGCAAGCTCTAACGCAATTTCCATCATATTTGTAAAAGCAGTCTGTCTTTCTTCTTGTGACGCCTGCTCACCTCTGAAAATATGGTCACTAATTGTCAGGATACAAAGTGCATTCACACCTGCATGAGCAGCATTTAAATAAAGCGCCGCTGATTCCATTTCCGCACATAGAAGTCCCATATCACTCCACTTTTGCATCGCTGTTTCATCTGCATTATAGAAAATATCACTTGATAGGACGTTTCCAACACGGACTTTTTGACCTTTATCATCAGCAACTTTTTTCGCTTGTTCTAATAAGTCGTATGAAGCAGTAATCGAATAATTTCCTGGTAAATTATATTGGTGCATGTAATTTGAATCTGTTGATGAACCAAGTGCAAATACGATGTCATATAAGTTTAAATCATCTTGAATTGATCCAGCTGAACCAATACGGATTAAATTTTTCACACCGAAAATATTAATTAATTCCCATGAGTAAATTGCCATACTTGGAGCACCCATACCTGTTCCCATGACAGATATTTTCTTACCATTGAATGTTCCTGTATAGCCAAGCATGCCACGGATTTCATTAAATTGAACAACATCTTCTAAATACGTTTCTGCAATAAACTTCGCACGTAATGGATCACCCGGCAAAAGAATCGTCTCGGCGATTTCCGCTCCATTCGGCTTAATGTGTGGTGTTTCTTTATTTTGTGCTGTACTCATAACTAATCCACTCCTTATATTAATAGTTCGACCTGTATTAGAAGTATGTATCAAGTATATTTTGTCATTTATAAATAATTTTATGCTTAAAAACAAGATTGTCTTACATACATCAAGTGAGGTCTAACAGTTGTATGTTATTATACCTCTATCATACCACATGAAGAGGGACAGTTCTATACCGAAATAAAAAAACGATACACTTTTGTCGCAAGATGTATCGTTTTGCCATTATTTTGTTGCATTTATCGTAATCACACTGAAATCTTTTGGAATATAAAATTTATTATAAACGATGGGATGAGCTTGCTTTGAATAGACACTTTCTAATAATAAAACACATTCATCACTACCAGCAATATCATATTTCTGTGAAAAAGAGTTAACAGAAGCGGAATGTTTCACTTCATAAGAAATGGATGTAGCAAGGTCATAAACGTTTCTCTCTAACATCTCTAGCAACTGAGCTTGATCATTTAAATCAACCTCTAATTCAGCAATCGCCTCAATCGTCATAAAAGAAAAACCATAAGCAACAGCTTGGTCATCGCTTTTATACCAACGTTCCGCAGCAACAACAGCGGCAGCATCTTGCTTTAATACTTGTTTCATGTAATCACTTTGTACATCTATACGAAAATTAATTTCAACATCATCAATTGGCTTGGAATGTGATTTATAAAGTGGGTGGCCAATCGTTTCTAAACCGATAGTTGTATGGTGTTGTCTATTACTCGTCACAAAACTTCCTCGACCATGTACACTTTTAATTAAACCATCATCTTGCAACAATGACAGTGCTTGTCTAAGTGTCATACGACTAACACCTAACGTTTTAGCAAGTTCCACTTCAGCCGGCAGTTTACTTTCAGCAGGGAACTCCCCGTTCATAATACGTTTAAAAAGATAATCGTACACATCAATATATAACGGTTTATTACCAGATTTAATGCGGTTAAATTTCTGCATATTCATACACCTCTAACATTATAATACATGTCTAGTATAACATGGAAAGAGGAATAGTTGTCTAGGAGAAGTAAGAAACGAGCAGAGAGGTATAAAAAAGTATGACGATATGGTGCATCGTCATACTTTTGGAAGAATTAATTTTTATCATTATTGTCGACTTCGTGTAACGAACCAGGGGTGATTATTATTCCGCCATTAGAATCCTCATTAGGTGGTGGAGGATATTCAGGTCCGTTATTTTCATCATCAGGCGGAAGTTGTTTGAGTTCATTTAATGAGAGAGAACCAGATTTAATCCGATTAGGATCAAGTTTAGTCTCGATAACTGTTTTATCAAGTTTAACATTACTACCAATTACTGATGTGCCATGTAATACATTTCCATTACCTTCAAATGTAACGTCTTTTTTTGCGTATATAGTTTCACCATATATCAATCCTTTACTAGAATCCTTTTCGAATAAGATGCTTCCTTTACTAAATAAGCTACCATAAAACTGAGCACCAGCAGAGGACTCTATTTTAATGTCATCTTGAGCATAAATAGCAGCCATAATGATAGAACCACTACTACCTTTTGGAACAATAACTTCCCCATTAACATATAAATTAATTGGAATACCTGGAGGAGTTAGTATTTGTGTGTGAGTAGGTACCTCTACACTATTATCAATAAAGATGTTTAATTCTGCATTTTCCCCACCATGTCCCATAACAGTTATCCCACATCCAGCAAAAGTAGTTCTGTTTTTCAGAATAATATTCTTTACTTCATTATTCATCGAGAAAGCAGGTGGACAATTTTCATAGATATCCCAATTTCCATCATCTGTATCGATAAATTTTGGCATAGGTGGTGGTTGTAAAGGTTCTTTACTTTTAGGCTCTAAGTTAGAGTTTCCAGAGTTATTATTTACAATATCTTTATCTCCATTTGGAACAAAAACATCATTAGACTCATTTATTTTAACCTTATTAATTAAATTTAAACTACCTTTATCGGTATTAGCTGTACCAATGTCTTTAGCATATTCACCATCATTTAATGACATTTCACCAAATGTATATACCCCAAAGTCCTCAAAGTCCCCCCATGTACTAGGTTGACCATTATTACTATTTCCAGCTTTCCAATCAATAGTAATATCTTGCTCAACTTTACGTGTTTGTGGTTCGATTTCACCTAAAGAAGATACTTTATACTCTCCAGGAGATTCTTCTATTCGTTCTATATTAATCGTTGCTTCAGGATCTTTACCATTTATCTGTGTAAATCTAAGTGCTTCATTAGGGGAAATCCCATTAATTAATTTTACAATCGAATTTAGTTCCTTATTTAATTCTTGAAAAAATTCATTTTCATCACTAGTTTCTTCATGGATTTTATTCGCTTCTTTCTTAAATTCATTTACCGCGTTATTCAATCCAGCTTCTGCAATATAAAAAACAGATTGGTTGTCTGCTTCTGTTTTGGATGCTTTTAAGGTGTTAGCTGACATCATGACAAGGCTTAAAGCTAAAACAGAAGCTATGGTAAATATTGCAAGAACGCCGATTAATGTATAACCTGATTCATGTTTATTCATCTGGTTCATCATCTGTTGCGCCTCCTCGTAGGACGATCTCTGTACTTACTTCTTTCCCTGATTTAGATTTGATATAAATATCAATCTTATTATCATTATCTGTGTCTGGTATAGCTTCGAATTTTTGAACATCATAAATATACTTTGAATTATTTTTCATTAATATATCATCTTTTAATTCATAAGTTACTGGCCCATCTGTTGTTCTGATGAATAAATAATTAAAAGGCTCATTTTCACTAGTTTCAACAGGTTCTTTACTTTCATCATCATCTCCAGTTTCAGCAAAGCGAATATCTTTCGTAATACTTTTCAGTGCTATCGTGATGTCGCTTAATCCTTTTACTTCATCTTTTTGTGAATCTGATTTTTTTTGCATGAAAATAAATATACCCATAATAAATGTGATGAGGATAGAGGCAATAACAATCGTGGCAAGCAATTCCATGAGACTGAGACCTGATTCTTTCTTTAGCCAGCTTTTCATGATTGATCACCTTCCCAGAGGTATAAGTTTTCCATTTGGACGAGTGGGTTTTCTTTATCTTCACCATAGACACGGATTAAAACGCGTACCATGCCATCATCTTCAGCTAAAGTCATTTTAACGCGAAATTTTGTAGTCTTTTCGTCTTCTATATATGGGTCTTGTTGATATACTTTACTCCATGTTATGTCAGGTCCCGTTTGAGTTTCAGGTTCTAGTTGCGTGAAATCTCCCTTAGGTTCCCATCCTTCAAAAGAAAGGTCTTTTTGCTTACTTGCTGCATATACGCGTTCCATTTCTTTTTGTCCAATATAGGTTGCGTCGATTGTTTCGTCTGTTGTGTTCGTTGTTTTTGCTGTTTGGATGAAGACCATGAAGACGATGCTTAAAATAATCGTTAAAATGACGATAGATGCAAGTATTTCTACTAGTGTCATACCTGATTCTGAATGTTGTTTTACAGCATGTTTTCGCTCCATTAGCCTTCCTCCTTTAATTTGGGTAATAGAAAGATGTTACATCAACTTGAAATGTTGGTCGTTCAATGTTTTCTGGATCTAATTCTTGTTCTTCTGTCGGTTGGTCTAAAGCAACTCTTGTAACGATAGAAAGTCGTTCTTGTTGTTCGACTGTTTCAATAAAATCTAAGAAATCATCAAATTCCCTAACATAGACCATCATTGTCACGGTAAATGCTTGTATGTCCTCAGGCATTTCACTGATTAATTGTTCTGTTGCTTCACTTACTTCATTTTCGTCAATTTCTAATTCATCTATATCTTCTGTATCTGAATCATCTGTTTCGTCAGCTTCAGGAGTTGGTTCTTCGTCCGCAGCTTCTTCCTCAGTCGTTTCCTCTTCCTCAACTTCTTCTATTTCAAGCGAAGTGTCGTAAGTAAAGGAAAAATTTTCTATAATCGCACCTGTACTTGCTTCGATTTTTTGTAAGCCAAGGATGTACTCTGCATCTTTACGCTCGACAGGAATCTTTTTTTCTAATAATAAAGATTCGGTATCAAGATCAAAGTCTTCTTGTTCTGTTTCGATATTTGCTAGTTTTTTTTCTAAAATTTTAATCTCAGAATTTACACTTTCCACATTGTCTTCTTCTCGTACTGCCTCATCTTTTACTGGCTTCACGAAGAAAAAGAAAATAGCGATAGCGAAGATAAGAAGGGCGAGCACCATTAATAGTAATGGACGTTTATTTTCTTCAAAAAAATCATTCATCGGCTTCTTGCTCTCCTTTAATCGCTTGTTTGTTTAACAGGATTGTATAATTTGCTTCATAACGTAATACTTCATTAAAATATAAAATTTCATTCTCTTCGCTACTATCTACTGGATCAAAAATACTGATGTTATCTACTTTTACATCACGTGTGTAATCTGATTCCTTTATGGCTTCTGTATAATAAGCGACAGCGTCAAGTGTTTCTAAATGGACAGTCATCGTCGCTTCGTTTGTTGTATATTGATAGTTTGCTAAATAGCTACGTTCTTCTGGTAATAAATCGTTCATTTCTTTAATAAAAATTGATGTATGAACGTCTTGTGCCCCAAGAAATTCAGCAATGTCTCTTACAGACGTAATGTCATCACCTTCAGTTGCGGAAATTTTTGCTGTTAGTTCTGCTTCTTCTTCCATTAATGTCGCATGTTCTTCCTCAGCGGCAGATAGTTTTTTACTAGCTGTAAAATATTGATAGGCTGAAAAACTATATAAAACAAGCATGAGCACAGTTAGCCCAATAAATAACGGAAATAGAAAACTAGTGTCTCGTTCGTGTTCGGGTAATAAATTAATATCTGGTAGTTGTTCAGGCATTATTTATTACCTCCTTTTAACGCAAGTCCTATTGCTGGGATGAAGTCTGTCGATAAGGTCTCATCGAGCGACTCATCTTGACTTGGTGCTAGTACATGGATGGGTAGAGAGAATCTACCTTCTAATGCACGGTGGATTGTGCTTAGATTTGGCATATCGCCAAGAAGTACGATATCAGTCACCGTCTGCATGCCTTGATGGAGCGAGAACTGGTAGAAATTCATAATCCGATCTAATTCATTAATTTGATCATTAATTTCCCCTTCAAGATACGTTTCATCTCCATGATAAATCCAACGAGGATGTTGTAAACGATCAAGCTCCCAATCTTTCATAGCGACATTTAACGGCTGATAACGTAAAAATTCGATGTAATGTTGATGAAAGATACTAATATTAACCGAGGTTAAATTGATTTCAAACAATAAAAATACTTTCTCACGATCCTGTGCTGTCAGCTGATTGTAGAAATAGCGATAACAACCTAATGCTTGTACATCGACCGCAATTGGTTTTAACTTTGCCTCAAAAAATAGTTCTGTATATTGCATAATTTCTTCTTCAGGTGCAGCAAATAACGTAACTTTTTTCGTTTCTTCCATGTCTTGAATATGATATACATCAAAATGTGGGTTTTTAAACGGTAAATGAATCGTATGACCAATTTCCATCGTAATATATTGTTTCACTTCTTCATTAATGACGTCATTTGGAATATCGACATCGAGTTTAATAATTAATGCGTTCGGCACGTAAAAGCGCATATTCATACCTTTTAGGCCATGTACACGAACGATTTCTTCAACCATACCTAAAAAAGCCGCTTCATCGATAATTTTACCGTTTTTCACGACACCTTCAGGTAATACTTCTTCAATTGGCTCTTCCGTTACAGATAGCTCAACGCCATTATTAATTACGACACGCACAGCATAGTCCTCAACGACGAAATTTGCGATGCGTTTATTTCTTCTAAATGAAAACATGTCATTCACCCACTTCTGATTAAAAAATCTTCTTGTTATGTAAAAATTAGAAAAGGTACTCGATGAGGGGGTGCCTCATCGAGAATGGTATTAATTAAGAAGTAGGTCCAGAAACTTTACTTCTTGACTCGTCACCCATTAAGTCTTCTTCCGTTACATCCTCGAGCTTTGCTCCATCTTCGGTTGTCAAGTTTACTTTATATTCGCCATCTTCTTTTTTAACACCACCACTTGTAATCTTCTGTTTATCCCATGGACCGTACATTTCTTCTAAAACTCTATTTTTCTCCTCATCTTGTAGAGTTGATATTGTAACTTCGGATGATCCGACCGTTCCTCCGTTCGCTTCATACAACTTCGCTGCTTCAATCATCTGTAATCCATTACTTACTAACGCATCTTTTTTAGAGTTTTCCATCACATTCCCAATCGCTACAAACGCAATCGTTGCTACAATCGCTAGAATAACGATTACTGCTAGTAATTCAACTAGTGTTAACCCGCGTTCGTCTTTAAACTGTTTTTGTTCTTGTATCCATTTTTTCATGATTATTTCCTCCTTAGTTATTTAAAAACATCTAGAAAATATTGAAACTTTATTTCTCTTGTTAATCAAAAATATCATTACGATTTTTTTGTTTAATTTCTGCTTCAGTCTCCTCAATTACTTTACCATTATTGGCTTTTAAATGAACTGTATATGTTCCACCATCTCTATCTTTAGTAACTACTCCTTCTTTAGGTTCCTTTTTATCCCAAGGGTCATAAATTGGTTCAATAAAACCTTCATTCTTTAATTCGGCGTATTCAACTCCTGGGTTAGTAGCGACTCCTTCCTCAATTTTACCTCCATCTACCTCGTATAGTTTAGCCGATTCAATCATTTGTTTGGCATTGGCGATAAAGGAATCTTTCTTTGAATTTTCTATTACATTCCCAATTGCGACAAATGCAATTGTTGCAACAATCGCGAGAATGACAAAAACTGCTAGTAACTCAACTAATGTAAGTCCTCGTTCATTTTTGAGTTGTTGTTTCCACTTAGTCATAAGTGCCCTCCTAAAAAAAGCGCGTTCAATTGCTTTGAATTGTTGTTTTCAAAGTGATTGTACGATAAGTGTAATTTTGGTGTTATCAGTGCATCACCCCTTTCAAAGTTTTTTTCACATGTTACTGAATTTCCGTAAAGACTGAGAACATTGGAATCATAACAGCTAGTACGATAATTCCTACAACTGCTGCGAGTAAGACAATCATTATTGGTTCGATGAGTGATTGTAATGTATCGACTGTTCTATCGACATCTTCTTCATAGAAATCGGCTATTTTATCTAACATGTAATCGAGTGCTCCTGTTTGTTCCCCAATCTCAATCATTTGATAAACGAGGGGAGGGAAGACCCAATGTTTTTTTAATGGATCGGCTAACGTACTTCCCGATTCTAAACTCGTCCGTGCTTCTAAGACGACCTTCGTTATAATAGGATTATCAGCGACTTTCGCCACAATTTTTAATGCTTCTAAAATTGGTACAGCACTTGCGAATAATGATGCGAGTGTTCTAGTTAATCGTGCGATAGCTGTTTTTTGTAATAACTTCCCAAATATCGGCATCTTTAACAACATGAGATGGACGGTGTAATGGAACTTTGGCTGTTTCTTAAAGAAAAATGCAAAGACGCCAATCGAAATGGCTAATACTATTACGATAAGCCACCAAAAGTTTTGGATATACGTACTAATGCCGATAATTATTTTCGTTAATGCTGGTAATTCCCCACCTAATTGTTCAAATATCCCTTCAAATTGTGGAATAATGAAAATCATCATAAAGAAGAGAACAACAACGATTAAAAGAGATAAGATAATTGGATATGCTAATGTTGATTGAATCTTCTTCTTTAATTGGTGTTGCTTTTCATAATAGCTTGCTAATTCATCGAGTGTATCGTCTAAATTACCTGTCATTTCTCCGGCTCGAATCATATTAATGAACAATTCGGGGAAGACGTGTGCGTGTTTTTCCGCGGCATCGGAAAAGGCTGTTCCACTTTTAATATCTAGTTCGACGAGGTGGAGCACTCTTTTTAATTCTTTCGCTTCTGTTTGCTTGGCTAATATGTTTGTGGAGTCACTAATCGTAACTCCAGCACGAATTAATGTCGCGAACTGACGGCAGTAAATAACGAAATGTTCTGTTTTAACTCGTCTACCACCAATTTGTAAATCTCTGTTGAAAATATTTGGCTTTGTTTCTTCCATTTCGCGTGGACTAATACCTTTTGCACGAAGTTGACGTCTTAAATCGGCTTGTGACGTAGCTTCCATTGTGCCTGTTACCTTTTTTCCATTTTCATTTCGACCAACATATTTATATAAAGGCACTGCTTACACCCCTTGGTTTCCGAGGTAGGCTTCTGCTTGTTCACGCGTTACTTTACCTGATGCCATTAATTCTTGTAGCGACATTTGTAACGTGTGCATGCCGAGTGCTTTAGACGTTTGTAAGACGTTATCGATTTGGTCGGTCTTTTCGTTACGAATTAAGTTAGCAACAGCCGGAATGCCGAGTAAAATTTCTGTTGCTGCGATTCTACCTGGTTGGTCGTTACGAACGAATAATCGTTGTGAAACGACTCCTTCAAGCACAGAAGCAAGTTGAATGCGAATTTGTCCTTGCTGGTGTGGCGGGAAGACGTCAATAATTCGGTTAATCGTCTGGGAAGCACTGTTCGTGTGTAATGTTGCTAACACTAAGTGTCCTGTTTCGGCAGCTGTAATCGCTGTTTGAATCGTTTCTAAGTCACGCATCTCACCGACAAGGATAATGTCAGGATCTTGACGTAAAGCGGCACGAAGTCCATTAGCAAATGTCAGTGTATCTGTGCCAACTTCACGTTGCTGAACGACGGATTGACGATGTTCGTGATAATACTCAATTGGATCTTCTAACGTAATAATATGTTTTTTATTGTTACGGTTAATGTAATCGAGCATGGACGCTAGTGTTGTAGATTTACCTGAACCTGTTGGCCCTGTCACTAAGATGAGTCCATTTGGTTTCATTGCTAAACCATTTAACGTACTCGGCATGTTTAGTTGCTCAATCGTTGGAATCGTTGTTGGAATAACTCTTGCTGCGATACTCGTATTTTTTCGTTGATGAAATGCGTTCACACGGAAGCGCATGTCATCATTTAAATGATAGGCAAAGTCGAATTCCTTTTTCTCCATAAATTCTTTCCAACGTTCTTCACCGAGCAATGTTTTTGCCATCATTTCGGCATCTTCGCTCGTAAGTGGTGTATCACCGTAACGGATGAGTTCTCCGTGAATGCGAAAAACAGGGGGAGAATCAACTGATATGTGTAAATCTGACGCTTTATCTTCGTACGCTTTTTGTAAAAGTGCCTCAATATTAAATGTCATGTCGTGTCATCTCCTTTATTAATCCATTGCGGCAATACGCAATACTTCTTCTGTTGTTGTTAGTCCTTGAGCTACTTTTAACAATCCATCATCAAGTAAAAAGGTCATGCCACTTTCTTTCGTGTACTGTTGAATTTCACTAACACTCGCTGATTCAGTAATATACTTCTCGATTTGTTGGTCGATTTTTAATACTTCATGGATAGCAATTCTACCTCGGTAGCCTGTCTGTCTACAGTTGGCACAACCTACTCCATATGATACGTGTTCAATATCAATATTTGCTTCGTCAAAAATCTCTCGTTCTCTTGTCGTTAATTCACGTGTTGTTCGGCAATCGCGACAGACACGGCGGACGAGTCGTTGTGCGACAACTCCTGATAAGGAAGAAGAGATAAGGAATGGCTCTACGCCCATATCTATCAATCTCGTTAAAGCAGCAACAGCACTATTGGTGTGCAATGTACTTAAGACGAGGTGACCTGTTAATGATGCTCGAATACTAATTTGTGCTGTTTCAAAGTCTCTAATTTCACCGACCATAATAATGTCAGGGTCTTGTCGTAAGATCGAACGCAGTCCAGTCGCAAAAGTCATGCCGACAGCTTCATTTACTTCGACTTGGTTAACACCTTCAAGTTGATATTCAACAGGATCTTCGACTGTAATAATATTCACTGATTCATCATTTAACTGGTTTAATCCCGCATAGAGTGTTGTTGATTTACCAGAACCAGTAGGACCTGTCATTAGAACAATGCCATTTGGTCGCTGAATCATTTCTCGGAATGTCGCTTCATTTTCAGGAGTGAAACCAATTTTATCTAGTCCAGCAAGCGTTTGTGTTAAATCAAGAATACGCATAACGATTTTTTCGCCAAATGATGATGGTAATGTTGAAATACGCATATCAACTGGTTTAAAGTTGACTGTCATCTTAATTCGACCATCTTGTGGAATTCGGTTTTCCGTAATGTTTAAATCTGCCATAATTTTAATTCTAGCGATTAACATATTTTGAATGCTTTTTGGAAGTGTTCGTTCTGCTCTTAAAATACCATCCACTCTGTAACGGATTTTTAACTCTGTTTCTTGTGGATCAAAGTGAATGTCACTGGCATGTTGCCCGACAGCACTCGTTATAATTTGGTTCACTAAACGGACCACAGGCGAATCTTCGTCGGTAATTTCTGCTTCTTCTAACGCATCAGCTGGTAAGAAGTCTTCCATTGCTTCTGCTACGGAATCTTGTAAATCGTAAAATTTATTAATCGTTTGTTGTAATTCATCTTTCGTTGCGATTGCTGGAATGATTTGATATCCCGTTGAAATTCGTAACTCTTCAATTGCAAAATAATCCATTGGATCAGCCATAGCAACGAGTAATTGGTTATCTTCCGTTCGAATGGGCATAACTTGGTGACGTTTCGCAATATCCTTTGGCAAAATTTTCACTGTATCTTGTTCGATTGGATATTGCGAAATATTAATGTGCGGAATTCCGAGCTGGAACTCGAGCACTTCAATGAGCTGTTGCTCGGTAATATAGCCTTCTTTTAATAGGACATCCCCAAGTTTTTCATCCTGTTTTTTATTGGATAAGGCAGATTCAAGTTGTGCATCAGTAATTAAGCCGGATTCAATTAGTAAATCTCCGAGTCGTTTACGCTTCTGCATCTTCATTCTCCTCCTTATCTTTTTCTTTGACGTCCTCATCTTCAGTTTCTTCTAGTAGTTTATCTAATTTTTCGCTGAGATCGGCTAGTTCCTTTTCATGTTTTTCTAATGTTTCTTTCATTTCTTTATCAGATATATCTAGTTTATTTTTCATTGTTTCTAGACTTGCTTCATGGTTTTCAATCGTTGTTTGTAAATCTTTTATCTTAGCTCGCATGTCGTCTTGTTCTAGTTCTAGTTGTTCCATGATGACATATAAGAAAGCGATTTGTTCTTGTTGTGCCTCAAGTTGTTGCATAATACTATCTAAATTCGTATCATTGTTTGGTTTAGAGTTTTGAATTAATTTCTGGATTTCCTTTTCGAGTGATTTGATATCTTTTTGATATTTTTTAATTTCTTTTTCGAGTTGTTTTATTTCCTTTGTTGCATCATCGTTATCCTCATTACCGAAAACTTCTTCCCAAATGTCTAAGATCGAAGCATAGTTCTCTTTCAATTCTTCAATCCGTTTATCTCGTTTTTCACCTGTTACTTGTTGTGTATCATTTAAGTAATCATTGTTTAAATCATTGATCCATTCGTCGGTTTCATCGTAATAACTACCCGTATCATCGTATGGAGTGTCTGATTCGTCTTCGTCAAAATCGATTGTTTCTGAATCATTATCTTCTTCATATGTTTCACTTTCTTCTACTAATGGCTTAGATGAAGTAAGGACAATTTGTGGAACAGGTAAATACGTGTCATGAGCGATGGTTGTTTTGCTTTCTAATATTTCACTAGTATCATATTGAGATTGTTCTACTTTTACATCAAGACCAGGCTCCCCTGCTTGAAGCACCTCTGCATGTCCTGGGGATAAGTCCTTTTTGTAACGGTATAATGTTCTGTAGTCGATTTTTTTTGTTTTTACTTCATAATCAAATGAAGCATCATCAAATGTAGACTCTAAGCGTAATGTCATTGACTCCTTCGTTGGCTCCGCTCGTAAAATAAACGCAATGTCGTTTGGATTGTGAGCAACAAAGTCTTTATTTCTTGCTTGATGGACATATGCTTCTACATCTGTTTCCTTTTTATCGTCGTAATGTAAGGAAGTATGACGTTCGACTACTTCAAAGTTCGTTTGTAAAAACAACTCATACAATCCCGTTGCTACTGTTGTATTTTCAATATCATCTATTAATAGAGAATAGATAGAGAGATTTTTTAAATACGAAACAGCGGACTCTGGCTCAATCGTATAGCCGTCGATTTCCTTAGCCGCACGTTCAATAATGTGATCTGGTAAACTAGCTAAGTCAATTTCAACTTCAGCTATCGTTTCAAATGGGATAGCAGATTCGTCATCATATGTTAGGGAGATCTCGCTTTCTCCTAAATTTTTTGCAATATTAATTAATTTTATTTCTAACGCATCTGTATTTAAGTGCGTCTGTTTATGTAAATATTGTGTCGCAAAATCATTGGCATCTAATGTTGTCACAAGTGGTACGTTCACATTTTTCCTTTTTCTAAAAAGAGTTTTCCAGTTTCCTTTCGTCTGGACTTCGAGTTGTGCGATTGTCTCATCGATATCAAAATCAAAGGCAGAACGAGGTATTTCTATTTTTTCAAAATTACTTTTTAACAGGATTGGTTCACCAGTTTGCCATATTGTAATTTTATTTGTCAAATCTTGTTTAATTTCGTCTTTTGTTAATTTTGCAACATCCACATCTGCGATTTTTGTTCCTTTTGGCATATTGCTTGCTGCCGAAACTTGTGTTGTTGGTATGAAAACAGAAGCTAATAAAAAGCTACTTATGATAATAAACGCGAATGTTAATCGTCGCATGGTGATCGCACTCCCTAGTAAATCCATCTTATTTTTTGCATGAAAAAAACCTTTACTAACATAAGAGAATTCTTATAGTAAAGGTCGGTTGCACAACTAGCTCAATACGAATTTTGTGCCCACGTTAAATCATTCGTACTTCATCGCTACCTTAGTACAATTTAACCATAAATTCGCAAAAAAGGAAAGTTTAAAACCCGGGCACTAGTGTAAAAGTTGTAATTTTATGGAATTGTAGACATTACGAATGAATAATGTTAAAATAAAATGCAAGTAGTGTTACGAAATTAAATAATCGTAACACTACTTGCATTTTGTGGTTTCGAATATATTCTAATCTGATAACTTTCGTTAATAAAAAACTATTGGAGGATTAAAGATGAATTATAAAAAGGTTAGTATGGTGTTATTCGCAGTTATGTTTGTCTTAATTGGTTGCGGTGGCTCTGATGAATCAACTGAGACAAAGGAAGATAATAATCAAATCGTCTATGGAAGTACGAAAGATATTCGGGATATTAATCCGCATTTATACAGTGGAGAAATGGCTGCACAAAATATGGTGTTCGAATCACTTGTCATTAATACAGAGGATGGGGTAGAACCTTGGTTAGCTGAGAGCTGGGATATCTCTGACGATGGCTTAGAATATACCTTTCATTTAAGGGAAGATGTTACATTTACTGATGGCGAGAACTTTGATGCAGAAGCTGTCAAAAAGAACATGGATGCGATTATGGATAATATCGAGCGACATGCTTGGTTAGATATGGTAAATGAAATCGAGGAAAATGTCGTAGTTGATGAATATACATATAAGCTCGTTCTGAAACATCCATATTATCCGACATTGACAGAGCTAGCTTTAACACGTCCATTTAGATTTATTTCACCGAAAGCTTTTGAAGATGGTACGACAAAGGATGGAGTAAGTAGTTATGCAGGCACAGGTCCTTGGATATTATCAGAGCATAAAGAAGAACAATCTGCATTATTTACAGTGAATGATGATTATTGGGGCGAGAAACCTAAAGTAGATTCAGTACAATGGAAAGTGCTCCCAGACCATCAAACAATTTTACTATCACTGGAAAAAGGAGAAATTGATCTTATTTTCGGTTCAGATGGAGATATGATTGATTTAGATTCGTTTAAAGCATTAGAAAAACAAGGTAAATATGTAACTGAGATGAGTGACCCAATCGCATCTAGAGCTATTTTGTTAAACTCTGATCGTCCGATTACGAAAGATTTACGCGTGAGAAATGCGTTACAATATGCGGTTGATAAACAGTCGATTGCAGATGGAGTATTAAATGGTTCTGAGTCTGTTGCACATACATTACTTTCTCCAACTGTTCCTTATAGTGATTTATGTCTTGAAGAAAGAAAGTATGACCCGGAAGAAGCAGCAGAGTTACTAGAAGAAGCTGGTTGGAAACTAGAAGATGATGATTACCGTTATAAAGATGGTGAACTTTTAGAGTTAGAAATTTACTTTAACTCAGATAATGCACAAGAAAAGACAATTAGTGAATACATGCAAAGTGATTTTAAAAAGATAGGTGTTAAATTAGATATTATCGGAGAACAAAAGCAGGCATTTTTAGATAGACAAAAGTCTGGAGAATTTGATTTACAATATTCTTTATCATGGGGAACACCTTACGATCCTCAGTCGTATGTCTCGTCATGGAGAATACCAGCACACGGAGATTATCAAGCTCAAATAGGTTTAGATAAGAAAGAGTGGCTAGATGAAACAATTACAGCACTTATGATTGAAAGTGAAGAAGAGAATCGAGAAGAGATGTATGATGAAGTGTTAAATTATATCCATGATGAAGCGGTATATATTCCACTGACATACTCTCGTACAAAGGCGGTACACTTACCAGAATTGAAAGGTATTACATTTAACCCATCTCAATATGAAGTGCCATTTGAAAAAATGTACTTTGAAAATGAGTGGAGGTGAGGGGGGATGGGACAAAATTGTTTTCATACTTGAATCAATTTCATAATAGGATGATTTAATTAAAAACACGAACGTTTAGTTATAATATTTTATAATCATACGTGTTTAGCTTATGTAACTAAGTTTACTTGAATGAAAGCCGACTGACTCTTGCGGGATAAACATGAGTCCGAAAATCCTTAGTACAACACGTTAGTGTTGTACTAAGAGTTGAGGCCATGCCCGCAGAAAGCAGGCGACTGTAATGAAAGTAAACGAGTCTACTATCAAACATAAAGTTCGTGTTTGATTGACTAGATATGAATTATGAAATTGATTCACTTATGTGCAAAATATGTTTTGTCACAACATCTATATTGTTAGTAAAGTATTGGGGTGAAGCAGATGAAACGTTATGTTGGAAAAAGGTTACTAAGTAGTATTCCGATATTAATAGGAATCTCTTTTTTATCTTTTATTTTAATTAATTTAAGTGAAAGCGACCCAGCAGAAGTAGCGTTGCGCGTGAATGAAATTACCCCAACAGATGAAGCTGTAGCAGAAATGCGTGAAGAACTTGAATTAGATAAGTCTTTTTTTGGTCAGTATTGGACTTGGATTTCAAATAGTGTCCAAGGGGATTTTGGTAATAGTTACATTAACGGAAAGCCGGTCATGGATGAAATGAAACGGGCTATTCCTGCAACATTATGGTTAGCATTTGTTTCGTTTGTCATTATTGTAATCGTTAGTACGGTTGCGGCGATTATTTGTACGATTTATGAAGGACGTTTTATAGACAGAATGATTCGGTGGATTGTCTTTATCGGAGAAGCGATGCCAAGCTTTTGGATTGGGCTTTTACTTATGTGGTTGTTAGCTGTCAAATTGAACTTATTTCCAACAAGTGGCATGGAGTCACCGCTATCTGTTGTTTTACCAGCTGTTACCTTGTCATTTGCTTACATATCAACGTATGTTAGGTTACTGCGCAATAATATGGTTCAGAGTAAACATGAATATTATATTGTTTATGCAGAAGCGCGTGGCCTGAAAAAGGTGACGATTCTTAAACATATGTTTAGGAACTCGATTCAATCTTCCATCACAGCACTTGGGATGTCGATTCCAAAGTTGATTGCAGGTACGGTTATTATTGAAAATATTTTTGCTTGGCCGGGTGTAGGTCGTCTTTGTGTAACAGCGATATTCAACCATGATTATCCTATCATTCAAGCGTATGTCTTTTTAATGGCAGTTTTATTCGTTACTTGTAATTTACTTGTAGATATTATTACTGCTGCCTTAGACCCGCGAACGAGAGAAGGGATATAATCATGGTTATTGTAAAAAGGTTAAGGAAAGATCGTACAGCTATGATTTGTTCCTTGTTTTTAATAGTTGTTATTTTAGCTGGAATATTCGCCCCTTGGCTTGCACCATATGATCCTATAGAAATGGATGTTAAAGAAAAGTTAACTGGTATGAATAAGGAGTATTTACTTGGAACAGATCAATTAGGTCGAGATGTTCTATCCCGTTTGCTTTATGGAATTCGTACGACAGTGTTTGTTGCAATGGTTACAATGTTTATCACGATTGTAATTGGAACTATCTTAGGGGCGATTGCCGGGATGTTTCGAGGGAAAATAGATGAAATCATCATGCGTTTATGTGATATTTTCATGTCGTTTCCGAGTGAAGTGATGATACTGGCGATAATCGGTATGATGGGACCTGGTATTACGAACATTATTATTGCAAGTATTATCGCAAAATGGGCTTGGTACACACGGATGATCCGTTCTGTCGTCATTAAATATACTGGAAAGAGTTATATCCAATTTGCTCGTGTTGCAGGATTTAGTAAGTGGCATATCGCAAAACGGCATATTGCTCCAAGCACGATGGGGGAAATATCCGTACTTGCAACCCTTGATGTGGGGTCAGTAATTTTAATGATATCTGCCTTGTCTTTTCTGGGATTGGGTGTACAAGCACCAACTCCTGAATGGGGCATGATGTTAAATGAAGCTAAAAACGTGATGACAGTTCATCCGTTTATTATGATTCCACCGGGAGTCGCTATTTTGCTCGTTGTGGCGGCATTTAATTTTTTAGGTGATAGTTTACAAGATGCGTTCAATGTGAAGCGCGGGCATGAATGAGGTGATGAATTGGAATTTCTTGCAGTAAATAGTTTATCTATGAAGGATGTGCGGACAGAAGCGGTCATTCTCGATAATTTATCTTTTACTATAGGAAAGAATGAATGTCTTGGCATTGTTGGTGAAAGTGGTAGCGGAAAATCAATGACAGTAAAAGCGATGTTAGGACTTGTAAATCCTTGGTTACACGTAACAGGTTCAGCCTCTTTTAATGGTAAAGATATGTTGCAATTAGATGATAAAAGTTTGCGAAATATTAGAGGCCGTCATATTTGTATGATTTTTCAAGATGCTATGTCAGCGTTCAATCCGTTATATACAATTGGCTATCAACTTATTGAAACATTAGAAGAGAAAATGCATCTTGCGAAAAAAGAAGCTAGACAACTAATTATTGCAGAGTTAGAAAGAGTAGGGCTTAGACAAGTGCCTCAAGTATTGCAAAAGTATCCTCATCAATTGTCTGGAGGAATGTTACAACGATGCATGATTGCTATTGCTGTTGCTATTAAGCCTGATATTATTATTGCCGATGAACCAACAACCGCACTTGATGCTATTACACAAGGGGAAGTCATTCATTTATTACATAATTTAAAAGATGAATTAGGCATTGCTTTAATTTTTATTTCGCACGATTTAGGCGTTATCCAAGACCTTGCCGATCATGTATTTGTCATGCAGGAAGGAAAACAAATGGAGTATGGGACTGTAGAAAAGGTTTTTAAGTATCCTAAAAATGATTATACAAAATACCTCATTCAAACGAGGAAGAAGCTTTCATATACATTTGAACAGGCGATAAGAAAGGATAACTCTTAATGTTAGAAATCGAAAATGTATGTAAGCAATATTTGAAAACAGATATGAGTATAAAACCGATTCCTTTACAAGTATTGGATGACGTGTCTTTAACAATCCGAACAGGTGAATGGATGGGACTCATCGGTGAGAGTGGTAGTGGAAAAAGTACGTTGAGTCGATTAGTGCTAGGATTAGAAAAGGTTGATCAAGGGAAGATAACGATAGATGGTGTAGATATCGCTACTTGGCGGAAAGAAAATAAAGGGAAAATGAGTGTTGTTTTCCAAGATTATACTTCATCTGCTAATCCGAATTTTAAAGTAAAAGATATTATTAAAGAGCCGCTAGAAATTTATGGGCGGAAATCGATTGATGAAGGAATAGTCGATGAATTACTAGAAAAAGTCGGTTTGCCAATTACTATGGCAAATCGTTATCCTCATGAATTGAGTGGTGGACAATTACAACGAGTTTGTATAGCTCGAGCAATTAGTACAAATCCTAGATTTATTGTGTTAGATGAAGCAATTAGTTCACTAGATGTTTCCGTGCAGACACAAATCCTTGAATTACTCGATTATTTAAAAGAAAGCATGGAGGTAACTTGTTTATTTATCGCACATGACTTGCAAACTGTAACTTATTTATGTGATCAAGTATCTTTTTTATATAAAGGGACGATTGTCGAGCAAGTAGCAGTTGAAAACTTAGCAAATCTACAAAGTGACTATGCACAGAAGCTATTGGATGCCGTTATTCGATTTGATACGGAATGATATATTGTAAAGGAAGAAGGTTTTAAATATGTTAAATAAAGCAGAGACGAGAGAAGGTAACGGCGATGGTTACAATCTAGATCTGACAAAGGAATGGAGTTCTCATCATGAAAGAACATGGAAGGAAATTTTATTACAACAGATTGATTCACAAGCACCTTTAGATATTTTAGATATCGGGGAAAGCTCAGGATTATTTGCTTACATTTTATCAAATCAAGGGCATCATATATCAACAATTGATTTGAATGAGTTCGATTTGCCTGATGAAAGTTTCGATATAATTATTAGTAGAAATAGTACATGGGGTTTTGAGGATCCTAAATGGATGTACAGTGAGATGAAGCGGATTTTACGACCTGGTGGAAAGTTGTTAATTTATGATGCAAATTGGCAGGCGGAATCTTTTAATATGTCTATAGAGCGCTTTGAAGCATTCCCTCTCGCCAATACAGATCGTCCAAAATGGGATGAGGCTGTATTGGACAGATTAGGTTTTGATGTGGCTACACGAGAAGATATTATTCAATTTGTGTACACAGATTCGGAAAAAGAACGTTACGACGTATCTCCCTTATTTGAAATATGTGCAGTGAAAAGTAGCATGTCCAAAGAAAAAGAGGAGATACATGATTATTGGCAGAAGCGTTCTTCTACGTTCGGCTTTTTACTGAAAGAGGAATCGATAAAACCTTGGGCTGAACCAATTAAGCGACATCTACCAAAAGGTCCATTAAAAGTTCTCGATGTTGGTACTGGAACTGGAAGTATTGCTGCTATAACGGCTACGCTAGGACACGATGTAACGGGAATTGACCTCTGCTCCAATATGATCCAAGAAGCGAAACAAAATGCACAAGAAAGTGAGCTAGACATTAGCTTCATGTGTACTGATGCTGGGGAGTTACCTTTTGAAGATAATACGTTCGATGTTGTTATTTCACGAAATGTCGTTTGGGCGTTAATGAATCCAGAAGAAGTGTTGCTTCAATGGAAACGTGTGCTTAAACCGGGAGGTACTTTGTTTTACTTTGATGGGAATCATTATTATTATCTTTTTGATGAAGCAAATAAAAAGGCCCGTGAAACTTATGCAGCTATTACGGGAACTGCTTATGTCAATCATCCAGAAGAAATTGACTATAGTGAAATGGAACAAGCAGCATTAAAATTACCATTGTCTAAATTTGATCGTCCTTATGAATGGGATAATAAAATACTTCCTAAATTAGGCTTTCAAATTGAAGCAATCGAAACAGAACGTCCACAAGATTCATTAAAAGACGGTATTGCAGAAGGATTTTATACGTCTTTTCATGTAGTAGCTAAGAAGAAATAATAAAAGTTTAAAATAGATAAAGCCATCTCATAATTTGTTTTAAAAATATACGTTCATCATACTTTTTATTTAAGCATTCGTGTTTTTAAGGAAATTTTTCTATTATGAAATTGAATAAGGAAATTAATAATTTACTTCACAGAAAACAAGCTCATTATCGACGGGGCTGTTTTCTGTTTTTTTATTTAAAATAAACTTAAATATAGCTCAAGCAATGTCTCTCCATGAAAGTGTGATATTACTGCAGCGATAGCAATTGATGGACCGAATGGGATTGGTTGCCTGCGTTTTAATTTTCGTAAGCTTTTTAAAAAGATACCAAAAATAGTTCCGATAAGGGAAGCTAAAAAGAAGGTAAGTAACACTTGTTTCCAGCCTAAAACGATGCCGAGAACGAAAAATAATTTCATATCCCCTGCGCCCATCCCGCCTTTACTAACAATAATAATGAGCGCAATTAATCCAAGACCAAGAAACGCTCCAATAATCATGTCATACCAAGGATTTAATGGGGAGATGATTCGCATAATAATAAGTAGGGGTAAAAAAAACAATAAAAATTTATTCGGAATGAGCATATAGGCAATATCAGCTACAGAAATAATGACGAGTAAACTAATGAATAAAATCGCTGTAATAAGTTCTAGTTGAAACCCGAAAATAAAATAACTATATGCAAACAATAATCCTGTTAAGAGCTCCATACTAGGATAAAGTGGTGAAATGCGAGCATCACAGTTGCGACATGTTCCTTTTTGCCAAATGAATGAAGCGACAGGGACAAGCTCATGCCAACGAAGTCTATGATTGCAGTTTGGACAATGGGAATGATCGTTAACGAATGGAATATTTTTTGGCACACGTAAGCCGACGACGTTATAAAAAGAACCAAATGTGATACCAAATAAGAAAAAAACGAATAACCAATATATTTCCATAATAATACACCCTTACTAAGTTTAATGTCTTTTTACCTAATTATATATAATTATAGCTAGATTGCTATTAAAGATTATTAAATGTGAATGCTTTATTAATGATAAGATTTAAGTGTGAAGAAGCGAAGAGGGGATTAATAGTAATTTTTCAGCAGCATCTTTGTATATATAGTTGCAGATGCTGCTGAAAAGATGAATAAAAGTTAGCTTGGGATATTGTAAAGTTGCTCTCGCTCGAATTATGGGTATTCTTGCTCGTTATCGAGTCGCCTCGCTCGGAATGGAGTGATTCTTGCTCGTTTCCATGTCGTCTTGCGCGAAATCCTATGACTCTCGCTCGTTTTCGTGCTAGCTCGCTCGAATTCCAACTACTTTCGCTCGTTTCAGCGTTACTTCGCGCGAATTTTAGCGAATCATGCTCGTTTCAAGAGCATCTCGCGCGAATCTCAGCACATCATGCTCGTTTCAATAAGCAATGCTTTTTATACTGATTGTAGTTGGTCTGTAATTATTTTCTCAATTTCTTTTGCTGTAGTTGGCTTGCTCCAGAAGTAGCCTTGTCCTTCATGACAGTCTTGCTTTTGTAAGTAGGATATTTGTTCTTTACTTTCTACTCCCTCAGCTAATACTTTGAAGTTTAAGTTGGTTCCCATTGTAATAATGGTATTAACGATGACGTCATCATCTTCGTCTAAGTTGTCGATAAATGACTTATCAATTTTCAATGTATTAATTGGCAGCTGTTTTAAGTAACTTAACGAAGAATATCCTGTACCGAAATCATCAATTGAAATGGTTACTCCGAAGTTGCGTAGTTGTGTTAATGTTTTTTCAGCTTTTGTTATATTCATTAACATACTTTCGGTTATTTCTAATTCGATAAATTTAGGGTCTAATTGAGCTTCGTTTATATAACCTTTTACATCATTGACGAATTGTTTATCAGCAAATTGTAAGGGTGATACGTTAACAGATGCTCTTTCTATATGAATGCTTTTTGCATGCCATTCTTTCATTTGCATGCAGACAGATTGTAATACCCAGTTACCGACTGATACGATGAGTCCAAGTTCTTCTAATAATGGAATAAATTCAACAGGCGAAACATTACCGATTACTGGATTATGCCAACGTAATAATGCTTCTACACCTTCTATTTTACTTGTATTCATATTAACAATTGGTTGATAGACTATATGAAATTCATTGTTTTTCATAGCTTGCTTTAATTCTGCAACGAGCATGTAATAACGCTCCATTTCTTTATTTTGCGCAGATGTATTAAAGGAATGTGTGTTTCCTGGTTGTTTCTTTGCATGAGACATCGCAGTATCCGCTTGTTTAATGGTTGCTTCTAATACTTCTGTGTGGCTATCTTTCCGTGGTGTAACTATATTCATGCCGATACCTATACTAATTGTAATGAATAATTCTTTGCCATTCGTATAAAAAGGAGTAGAAAAGCGTTCTTTCACTTTATTTACAATCTTCATGATTCGTTCCTTTTTTCCACCTGTATTATTTAAAATAATAATAAACTCATCGCCGCCATGTCGGACAATAAAATCAGCTGGATGTAGGCAGTTCTGAATACGATGCGCAATTTCTTTTAAAATGGCATCACCTACATAATGTCCAAATGTGTCGTTAATTGATTTGAAATAATCGACGTCTAAAAAGAGTACTGTATAATTATCGCGTGTATTATCTGTTTGTTTTTGGATCCATTTGTCGAGCCATCGGCGATTTTTTAATGAGGTGAGTGGATCATTATAGTAGGCCTTTTCTCGAATGAGTTTCTCTTGTTCTTTTAATCTAGTAATATCATGTCGAATTGCTACATATTGATATGGCTCACCTTCTGAGTCTAAAAAAGGTAGAATTGTTGTATCCACCCAATAATATGTTCCATCTTTTGCTTGGTTCCTAATTTCATCCCGCCAAATGTTTCCCATTTTAATCGTTTTCCATAAATTTTTGAAAAACCTTTTACTATGATACCCCGAATTTACGATACGTTGATTTTGCCCCATTAATTCTTCTTTTGTATATTTAGAAATTTTACAAAATTTATCGTTCACAAACTGAATGTTCCCACGCTTATCAGTGAACACGACAATAGACGACTCATTCAACACAAGTTCAATAGCCCGCAATCTTTTTAAAGCTTTATTTAAATCATTCTCATAGTTCAATTGTATCATCTCTCTCAATGTTTATATGCGATAAATCATGCTGTATGTCAAACGAATGTAAGGTGTGCTCGAGGTAAGTAGATTTATATAAGTGGTTATGAAAAGGTTTGCAAAGTTTTGCGAATTAAAAGTTTATTTACACATGTAAATGGGATGGATTTAGGTATAAATGATTAGTAGTTGAATCATTATATTATGAACCTTACAAAAGGCTTAGTATGTAGTATAGACAATACTTTACAGCAATTGCCAATAAATTACAATAGAAAAAAATCAATAACTTTCAGTCGTTTATTTTGCGCTAAAGAGGATAATGTTTAGAAACAATTTAGTTATAAAACTAAAATTCAATATTCTGATAAATTGATATGAAAAACACTATTTAACCTTATAGATTAAATAGTGTTTAAGTTGGCTTACATTATTTTTGGTGTTCGTAATAATATTGTTCGATTTCTTCAGGTGAGACTGGTTTACTAAAGAAGTAACCTTGTCCTTCCAAACAGTTTTGAGATTTTAAATAACGTAATTGATCAGCTGTTTCAATTCCTTCAGCTAACACTTTGTAATTTAGGTTCGTGCCCATTGTGATAATCGTATTAACAATTAATTTACCGTCACTATCTAAGTCATCAATGAATGATTTATCAATTTTTAATGTGTTAATTGGTAATCGTTTTAAATAGCTTAAAGAAGAATAACCTGTTCCGAAATCATCGATAGAAATGCCGACTCCAATATCTTTTAAATTACTTAATGTAGTTTCTGATTTGTTAATATCCATAATCGTACCTTCTGTAATTTCTAATTCTAAAAATTGTGGCTCAAGTCTTGTTTCTTCGAGAGTTTTTTTAACATCTGTGACAAAATTTAATTCATTGAATTGGATTGGGGAGACGTTAATTGCAGCTCTTTCTAATAATATTCCTTTATTTTGCCACTCTTTCATTTGTTTACAGACAGATTGTAATACCCAATTACCTACATAGTAAATGAGTCCAAGTTCTTCAAGTAGTGGAATGAACTCCATCGGTGAGACGAAGCCTAGCTTTTCATTTTTCCAACGTAATAATGCTTCTACTCCAATTATTTTACCTTTTGCTAAATCTATTAGTGGTTGATATACAATAAAGAATTCATTATTGCTCAACGCATTTTGCAGTTCAGAGACAAGGTTATAATAACGATCAATTTGATTATTCTGCTCATCTGTATTGAATGAGTGTGTATTTCCGTAACGTTTTTTTGCATAATACATTGCCGTATCAGCATGGACAATCGCTTTTTCAATTACTTCTAAACTAGTGCTAAATTTTGCTTCTTCAGGGCTTTTACTAATACCAATACTAACTGTAATAAACAGTTGTTCATTATTTATATAGAATGGCATTGTAAATTGTTTTTTAATTCTTTCTACGATTGAAACTATTGCTTCTTTATTGTTTTTTACACTCGTGAGGAAAATAATAAATTCGTCGCCACCTTGTCGAACAATGAAGTCTTCGGGATCTAAACAACCTTTTAAACGTTTTGCGACATCTTTTAAGACATTATCACCAGCATAATGTCCGAGTTTATCATTGATTGATTTAAATGAATCTAAGTCTAAGAAAAGAACAGTTAGATTATTGAGTGTTTCTCGAGTTTGTCCTTTTGCCCATTCATTTACCCAATTTCGATTAGGTAGAAAAGTTAAATAATCATAATATGCCATTTTTTTAATAACTTCTTCTTGTTCTTTAAGCTTGGTTATATCATGACGAATGGCGACATATTGATATGGTTTTCCTCGTTCATCTAAGAAAGGAACGATGATAGTATTAACCCAATAGTAGGTACCATCTTTACGTTTGTTTTTAATTTCACCGCGCCAAATATTGCCAGTTCCAATTGTACGCCACATCTCTTTGAAAAAATCTCGACTATGATAGCCGGAATTAATAATATTGTGCGAACTGCCGATTAACTCTTCCTTACTATACTGAGATAGTTCACAAAACTTATCATTTGCGTGTTGAATAATGCCTCGTTGATTCGTGAAGACGACAATAGATGATTCATTCAATACTAGCTCTATGTTGCGCAATCGTTTTAATTCTTTGTGTAATTCGATGTTATTATCACTCAATGTCATACCCTCTTTTTTGTGAGTATTTCTTTGGAGTATCGTACTCACTTTGTTCATATTTTGAAACGGAACGGTTAGGCAGCAAATAATAATGATCGTATTTTCTATGTTTAAATGGCTTTTAACCAAATACTATTAATAACTAGGTCTTTTTCTATTGTAACGTTAAAAAATGCAGTAATAATATTTTGTTTTCACTCTAAAGTAGTTAAAAAAACAGCATTTTAACATAAATATAGATATAAAGGCTTAAATTAAGTATAACTGATTATAGCACTGTTTGAAAATGGTTATGCTCTTTTTAATCATCATTTTTAATTATCGCCGTTTGGATATCTTTTAACTGGTTAAAAAAGCTTTCTACACGTCCTTTTCCAACCCCTTTATATTTTCCAAGAATGAGTAGTTCCTTAGGTAAATCTCGCACAAAGTTAATACCGTCTTCATTTAATTGATCGATCAGACTTGGCATACCAATGAAGTTTATTTTATTTATTTCTGTAGTGCCTAAATCTTCTGTAACAATAATTTCATCTGTATAGAAAAATAAAAATAACTCACCTGGACGTTGTTCGATTAATTTGCGCCGTCTAATTTCTTCTTCGATAAACTGTTTTAATTCATTAAAAAAGGTGTGCGAATGTGATTCATTATAACGAGTTACTCTATTATGAAATCCATTTAACGAATGAGGTAGTTCGCTCATTAATCTTGCTTGTTCTACTCCACCTAAACGAACTAAAAAACGTTCAGATTGCTCAAATCGTTGTGGTAACAAAAAGGCATCCCGTAAAAAATAAGGTACATCGACTGTCTCATCACCGTATATAATTGTTCGTACAGAGACAAAGCCTGGTGCAATATCCATTGTTGCGGATAGTGAATCTGTTTGTGCGGTTTGCTTTTTTTGGTACTGTTTGTTTATTTCTTCTTGTTGTTGAGGTAGACTTTTATCTATCGTCCTTTGTTTAGGTTGTTCTTTTTTAAGAGACTCTTTTAATAAGTTTTCAATTTGTTGGAAGCGAATAGTCATTTCTTCTAATCCATAAGTTTGCTCTCGCTTCATAACTGGATCGACATATGTAGGTACATCAATTTTGTAAGAACCATATACTTCCACGAACCATTTTACAATTGTATAAACATGTTCCCATGCTGTTAATGATTCAGAATAGCGGAATGGCCGTGTGTCATGTGAAGCGCGATTGCCTAATTTACGAACTTCGTGTAATGCATTGCGGACATCGTCTGTTAGTAAGTCATGCTCTTCTAGTTTTTGAATACGTTCTATAATCGTTAATCCTGTAGTATCGTCTAAATTTTCATGGATCATAATTTTTTGTAATAATGCTTCTATAAAAGTACGACTATGTGTCAGCATAGAACGTGGACTTGAGTATATTGCATGCTCCAGTTCTTTTAAAGTATGTGTAAACTCTTGTGAAATAGGTTTTAAAAAATGATAAAAATGTTGTTCCATCAAAGATTCCCCCAATCTTCTCTATGAGCATTATGACGAAAGGGCGCTTCGCTTGTAAAGTATAGTGATGTTTTAAAAACAGGGTAAAGGGAAATATGAGACAAATTAGTGAATAATAATAAAATGTAATCGTATTTTATATAGAAGGAGATGGATATTAATGGATGAAAAGGTAATCGTAATTACAGGCGCAGGGAGTGGCTTAGGGGCCGCGATGGCAAGGAAGTACGCTGCAGAAGGCCATCATATTTGTTTAATTGGACGAACGAGGGAGAAATTAAAGGAAACAGCAGCAACATTGACGACAGATAACTATACGATTTGTCCATTAGATGTGACAGTGAAAAGAGATGTTGAAGCGATGTTTCAAAGTATAAAGGAAGAAGTTGGTCCTGCTGATATGTTAATCAATAATGCTGGAGTTGGAGTGTTTGATACAGCAGAAAATTTAGATGAAAATGCTGTTCATCAGATGATCGACATTAATTTAAAAGGAACAATTTTTTGTACACAAGCAGTGTTGAAAATCATGATGAAGCGCAATGCTGGAGTTATTGCTAATGTTATTTCAACTGCAGGTTTAGAAGGAAAGGCAACAGAAACAGTTTATTGTGCAAGTAAATTTGGCGTACGCGGTTTTACAGAAAGCTTGCTTGCTGAACTTAAAGATACAGACATCCACGTATTCAGTGCGTATATGGGTGGCATGAAAACTCCATTCTGGGACGGGATTATCGAAGAGGAAAACATGGAACACATGATGGACCCAGAAGATATAGCTGATGTGATTATGCACAATATTAAAGTAAGAAAAAATCTCAATGTAGATCATGTTGTGATTAAAAATCATTAAACGAGCGAGAGTGGATTGATAACGCTCGCGGGTGTATAAAAACGAGCGAGAGTGGATTGAAATCGCGCAGAAATGTTTAATATTCGCTCCACTACTTCCAAAAATCGCTCGGCTCTATCAAAATAACGATACAATCCTTTATATAGTTAACTCATCTAAAGGATTTTTCAATTTCTCTATGTCTGATGTTAATTTTGTAATGAAATGTTCGATTAGAGCAGTGTTGCGGGATTTTGCCCAGACGATTGCCATACCGGGATAGTCGTGGGGAAAGTCGGCAATGTTGAGAGCGGCTACTTTACCCATCATGACAAATGGATCGCTTTTAATTGTATAGTCAGGCGCTATCGTAATGGCTAAATTTTCTACTACGGCATTGCGAATAGCGTCTAAATTATTTGTTGAAAATAAAATATTTGCATGCTCATGTTTATTAGCTATTTCATCGAGAAATTCCCACATTCGTTCGTCTTCATACACAACGAGTAAAGATTTCTGAATATCCTTTAGTGTAATAGAATCTGCATAAGCTAAGGGAGATTGTTTACTGGCAGCGACCATCATTTCCCCGCGTAAAACGACATTGATAGCAATATCGTCATGGTGAAACTCTTCTCCATTTTTACTTAATCCAATCAGACCAATATCGAGTTCGTTTGCTAAAATACCATTAATAATAGATTGTGATGACGCTTCTGAAATATTTAATTTAATGTTTGGATAAATTTTGCGAAAAGCGGCTAATGTTTTTGGTAAATACATTAATGGACTTGGGATAGTACCTAACCGTAATTTCCCATGCATCGAAGTATAATCGGCAGTTGCTTCCATTTTTATTTCTTCCATTTTAGCTAATGTTTCCAACGCCTTTTTAATAACCGTTTTACCAATTATGGTTGGCACAGCGCCATTTCTTGAACGGGTGAAAATTTTTATACCTAATTCTTTTTCTAAACTAGTAATTGATTGGCTAATGGCTGATTGAGTAATAAATAATTTCTTCGCGGCTTTAGAAAGAGAGCCAGCATTGGCAACTTCTACTATATATGTTAATTGTTCAAAGTTCATTATAATCTCCTCACTTCTATTAGCAACACTTAAGTAAACATAATTATAATTAAATATACATGATAGGAGAACATTTGTATAATGAAATTAGAATATTCAGAAGAGAAACATAAAGTGAAAAGGGGTATTACGATGAAAGTAGAGGAAGAGATAAACAAAGAACATACTTTTGAACAAATTCCTCATTTTGAAGAAGCACATGAGGTGGAGAATCCGGGAAAACAATTACAACTTATTAAAGAAGTAGTTCCATCCTTTAAAAGTTGGTTTAAAGAAACTGGTATGGCATCAGCATTTCATTCATTTGATTTAATTAAAATTCCTTATCCTACAAAATATGGATTATGGCGTGCTGGAAAAAGCCCTGTACCGTTTATTTGGTTTACGAATCGCCTGTTTATTGTGCAATGGGAAGCAAAAGGACGTACATGGACATTATTAAATGAGCCGACTGAAACAGAGTTAGCGGAAGGAACGCCATTTTATACAGAATTAATGGAAAAATACGGAGAAAAGTTGGGTAAAAGTTATTTATCAAAAACGTATGGTACAGTAGAAGGATATTTGAAAAAGGTCGGTTTAAAACCAGAAGATATTGATTATATTACCTACGATCATTTGCATACGCAAGATATCAGACGTTGGTTAGGGACGACTACTCCGCAAGCGGATTTAAGTCCAAATGAACCTGTAAAGCCATACTTTCCAAATGCAAAATTAATCGTCCAACAAAAGGAATGGGACATCTTACCATGCCTACACCCATTGCAAACTATGTGGTACCAGCCTGAAGTGTATGATGATATTCCTTTAGATAAAATAATGTTTACAAAAGGCGATATTTTGTTAGGACCGGGTGTGGCAATCATGTGGACACCTGGACATTCACAAGGAAACCAATCGCTCGTAGTGAATACAAATACTGGCATTTGGGTAAGTAGTGAAAATGCGATTTCCGCAGAATGTATGGCACCAGAACATAGTAAAATACCAGGATTAAAGCAATATGCTAAGCACACGAAATATGAAGTTATTATTAATGGAAATACTCTAGAAAATACTTCCCGACAATATAATTCAGTGATTCAAGAAAAACTGATGGCAGATCCGAGTACAAAAGATTCAAGGTTTCCGCAATTTTTCCCTAGTTCGGAATTAACGCCGAGTCTTTTAGCAGTTGGGACAAAGCCGTCCTTTATGCATAAAAAAGTAGCTTACGGTGTGATTAAACGACCAGATGGAACGCGAACATGAAAGCGATAGTTTATAACTTTACCGTTCCGAAATATGTTGCCGCAAAAGCGTTTGGAAAACGATTACCATCATTGTATTACGGAAAACCATCTGCTTTATCATTCAAAAAGGTTAAAGAGCCAAAGCTGCCGACCGAAGACTGGGTAAAAATTAAACCAATCTACTCTGGATTATGTGGGTCGGATATGGGGGCGATTTTTTATAAAACGTCTCCTGCCTTAACCCCGTTTAATTCATTTCCCTCCATTATGGGGCATGAAGTTGTTGGTTACGTGACTGAAGTAGGTGTAAATGTACAAGAAGTAAAAGTTGGACAACGCGTGATAGTTGATCCGTATATTAATTGCGAAGTACGTGGGGTTAATAAGCCATGTCCAGCTTGTGAACAAGGCTTACAAAGTTTATGTCGCAATAAAAGTGGAACGAAAGTATTTGGCGCTGGAATGATACTTGGATTTTGTAGTGAGCTACCAGGAACGTGGAGTGAAGCATTTGTTGCGCATAAATCCATGTTAGTACCTATACCTGATGCCATTCCCGATAAAGTTGCTGCATTGTTTGAACCACTAAGTGTAGGCTTGCATGCTGTCTTGCGCCAAGTGCCAAAAGAAGGTGAGAATGTTCTTATTATTGGTGGCGGTATGATAGCTTATACCGTCATTGCAGCGATTCGACTATTAGGAATAAATTGTACACTTACTCATTTAAGTTTGTTAGAATACCAGAAAAAAGCTGGAATTGAGCTAGGAGTAGATAATGGGATCACGAATACGAAAGAATTAAAGCAAATAATGTTACAATTGCCACAAACGACGAGTCATAAACCACTAGTTGGTGAACAAGTTTACATCGGTGGATTTGATGCAGTATATGATTGTATCGGTAGTGAAGCCAGTTTAGATCAATCATTAAGCTTGGCGCGGGAACGCGGAAAAGTAACATTAGTCGGCTGCGCTGGCGAGATTAAAAATTTAGATTGGACTTTTATTTGGGCGAATGAATTGTCAGTATTAGGAACACATGCTTATTCAAAAAAAGAAGTCTGGCAAGGGCAAGAAATATCTACACAAAAATTGTTAGTACAATTATTATTAAACAATCCTGATTATCCATTAGAACAATTAGTAACGCATGAGTTTCGGTTAAAGGATTATCGTAAAGCAATCATTGCGAATAGCGAAAGGGAAAAATATGAATCAATCAAAATATTGTTTCGGATATAATAAAAAGTCTAGAGAATAATTTGTTTTCTAGACTTTTTTGTTCGTTATATAGAGTATTAAAAAAAGTATGTTATATAAAAACTTTTTCTACAGTAGTCATTAAAACTTGAAAATCGAGTGTCGTGCATGGTATAAGTGTACAAGTAGTAAGTGCATAAGAAAAGCTAACATTGTGATAAATACGTGTTGTTTGTAAGATGATCTGTCTTACAAAGGGAGGAAACAAAAGTGAGTATGGAAGAAAATTTTTGGCATGAATTACCGAAGCCATTTTTTATATTAGCGCCGATGGAAGATGTGACAGATGTTGTCTTTCGTCATGTCATAAGTGAAGCGGCACGACCTGATGTGTTTTTTACAGAGTTTACGAATACGGAAAGTTATTGTCATCCTAAAGGAAAAGAGAGTGTTCGAGGACGCCTAACGTTTACAGAGGATGAACAACCGATTGTTGCGCATATTTGGGGCGATAAGCCAGAGTATTTTAAAGAAATGAGTATCGGTATGAAAGAGCTTGGTTTTCGTGGGATTGATTTAAATATGGGCTGTCCAGCACATAATGTAGCAACGAAAGGGAAAGGTGCCGGACTTATTCGCGAGCCAGAACTTGCGGCAGACATTATTCAAGCAGCAAAAGCAGGCGGACTACCAGTAAGTGTAAAAACGCGTTTAGGTTATGTAGAGCTTGATGAATGGCGTGATTGGCTGACACATATTTTTAAACAAGATATTGTCAATTTATCGATCCATTTACGAACGAAAAAAGAGATGAGTGAAGTGCCTGCCCATTGGGAGTTAATCCCAGAAATAAAAAAGCTTCGCGATGAGATTGCGCCACAAACGTTATTGACAATAAATGGCGATATTCCAGATCGGACAAAAGGGATGGAATTAGTCGAGCAGTATGGTGTTGATGGTGTGATGATAGGGCGAGGAGTTTTTACAAATCCATTTGCGTTTGAGGAAGAGCGACGTGAGCATAGTAGTAAAGAGCTGTTAGAATTATTATTGTTACAACTTGATTTACATGATAAATATTCAACAGAACTGGAACCACGTTATTTTAAACCATTGCGTCGTTTTTTCAAAATTTATGTTCGTGGATTTCGTGGTGCAAGCGAATTACGGCATGAATTGATGCAAACTGAAACGAGCGATGAAGTGCGTGCGTTAATTAAGCCGTTTATGGAAACAGAATTGGAATAAAAACATGATAAAAAGAGGCTGTGACTAAACTGTTGTCATATATGAATATGGATTGATTAAATAATCGTTTCGGAAATATACTTCGCTTTCCGCGGGCGAGCGTTGAGCCGCTTCAGGCTTCGCCTTGCAGGGTCTCAACCTGCTCTTTTCTCCCGCTGGAGTCTACGTATATTTCCTACACTTTATTTCAATTCTATATTTTCATATACAGAAAATATGGTTTTGTCCCAGCCTCTTTTTAGTTTGGATTGAACTAGGTGATATTAAAGTTTTTATCATGTGTATCAATCATGACGCTGTACTAGTAGCACGCCTTGATGACCATATTAAAATGCCGATACCAAGCATTAATAAACAAATACCCAACCAAGCAGTGACATGCAAAGTTTCTCCAACTAGAAAAACTCCTAACAATGCGGCTGTTAAAGGTTCTGCTAAAGCAAGTGTCACTGCCGTTGAGGAAGGAACATAAATTAACCCTCTAGCAAATAGCAAATAAGCAATACCAGTTGCAATGACACCTAGATGAATACTGACAGTTATACCACGCAGATTTGCAATCCAAGACATATAAAAGATAAACAGAAAAGGAGCTAGAAAAATAGCACTAAGTGTAAATACAACGGCGACGACGGATAAAGATGAATGATTACCAACCATATCTCTACTAATTACTGTATAACTAGCAAACGCTAATCCTGCTCCAATTGCCATAAGAATACCTATTGGATCAGCATAAACAGATTCTTTGTCCATAAATAACATGAGACACCCTGCAATGGATAATAAAGTAGCTCCCCACCAAACGAGTGTCGGACGCCTTTTTAGGAAAGCCCACTCAATGACCCCGGATAAAATAGGCGCACTTCCAATTGCTACAACTGTACCGACAGCTACTCCTGTGACAGAAACTGCTGAGAAAAATAATGGTTGATACAGCGCCATACTTAAAGCAGCTAGTATAGTTGTTTTAATTGGCCAATTGCGGAAGTCTACTTTCCCAGTTATGAGCAAAATAAGAAATAGAAATAATCCACCTACTGCTAAACGTGTTGCTCCAATGGCAATAGGATGAGCTGTAGTTGGCGCAAAGGCTTGGGCTGTTCCAGTTGTTCCCCAAAGTATTGCTGCCATTAATATTAAAAAAGGAGCTAATCTACCTATCACATATCTCACCTCAATAAAATATAAAAAGCACATTGATATCCATGTTAAAAGACTTTATTAAAAAAATCTTTACTGAATTTAACATTCTTTTTATCTATTATTAAGATTTCTATATGTTTGTGGCGAAATACCTTCCCAATGAACAAACCAGCGTGTAAAAGAGGATGCATTCCCAAAGCCAATTTCCTCACTTATTCTCGATATAGACCATGACGTTGAAAGTAATAATTGTCGAGCTTCTTTCAGGCGAAGTTCTGCAATATAAGTCGTTGGGCTTTTTCCAGTTAGTTTTTTAAACCATGTTGAATAATAAACAGGATGATAGTGTTCTATCTTTGCTAATGTTTCTACGCTAATTGGCTGTTTAAAATGTTGATGAATATAGTCAATAGAAGGAGCAACAGATGATTTTAATTTGCTTGTTACATACATTGCTAAGTTTGTTAACGAAGCAGTGCTGTTTGGATTTGTTGCTTCTTCTAATAATAAATAACGAATTGCTGTCCATTGTTGATCGACCTGGATGTATGTACTGCCTGTATCTTCAGGTAAATATTGTGTAGGAATGTCTAAGATTAAAAATTCATTCCTATCCTTTGAACGATAGTTATGATGACACTTAGGTGGAAGATAGAAGCAGTAGTCTGAATTAAGGTTTATCTCTTGCCATTTCGTTTCAATATCTAAAGACCCTTGTAATGGAAACAGAAATTGGCCAAAATCATGTTCATGTGCTGTATATTCTTTAGAGTAAGATCTTCTTTCACAAATTAAATGATTACTGCTAGTCATGTTAACTCCTTTCTGAATGATTTATCAAAGAAATCATACTATATCATTTATTCAGTCTTATGAAGTTGTTCATGAAGTTTTCTCACTTGTTCTGCTAGTATCGGTACAGGTCCATCTATTGTCGTATCACGAATAACATCTTCAATAGGCAAGTTGCGAACACGCGCAGGAGCAACATTCATCTCGTTCATCCATTGTACAAGTTGTTCAGAGGAACTTGCATAGACAATCCTTCCTAATCCAACCCAGCCATGAGCTGCGGCGCACATCGGACAATGTTCACCAGAAGTGTAGACTGTCGCTTTCTTTCTCTCTTCAGGTGTCATGTTTGTAGCGGCCCAACGTGCAATGGCGAATTCAGGATGTTGAGTATGATCCCCACCCGCAACATGGTTATGATCTTCAAAAAGGACTTCTCCCTCTGCTGAAACGAGTACTGAACCAAATGGTTCGTCACCTTTTTCTAGTGCAAGCCTTGCTAATTCAACACAACGTTCCAAGTGCTTATAATCTGAATCAGTTATCATTAGTAATCCCTCCAGATTTTACAATTAATATTTTATTGATTATATTTTTACAAGCATTTCTAAAGACTTAAGCAAGCTTGTAAAATTAGTATAACACTTTTAGCTAGTTTTAAGGAATGAGGATAGATTACGAATATCACAACCTCGCTATCCGATTGCGAGAATCATTTCGAAGTTTTAAAATGATATTTCACGTTCAACCTGCCTTTTGTCTTCAGTTTGAACTATTCGGTTTTCCCGAAAAGTCACAGTTCATGAAGTTCCTTTTCTGATGAACCAAATTATCATTAACATGTTGTATATAATAATGATATTTACAGAAAATAATTAGCGGAGTGATGACATGAAATGGATAAAATTAATTAAGAAAGGGAATCTTTCTTCAGGACTTGCTGCCCTAGGTAATCTCATCGTTGCGATTGTAAAAATGATTGTTGCAGTTATAAGCGGGAATGGTACGATGTTTTCAACAGCTATGCATTCGTTTGCAGATACAATAAACCAATTATTTGTTTTTATTGGTAGTATCTTATCTGAAATGGCACCTTCTGAACGGTTCCCCAAAGGTTTTGGCCGTGTAATCAATATTTTTTGTATGGTTGCCGTTATGGTTGTTACTTTAATGGCATATGAAACGATTAAAACGGGATGGGCACTATTTATCAATCCTCAAGAATCTTCAAAATTTCTCCTCAATATTATTGTATTAGTGTTCGCATTTTTAATTGACGCTATTATTTTGGTTAAAACAATGAAGGAAATTGCTAAAGAGGCGAAAATTGAAGAACAGGGAAATTTAATTCTCGATGCGTTTAAACATGCAAAAAAGGCTGCACCTGCAACTAAGCTAGTATTTTATGAAGATATAGTGGCTACACTTGGCGCAGTTCTTGCTATTATCGGTATTGTGTTGTCTCAGTTTTTTGGCTTTTTAAAGGCAGATGGTGTTATAAGTATTATGATTGGTCTATTAATGCTATTTGTTGTTTATCGTGTTGGCTATGATAACATGGTTGGCTTAATTGGTGTTGCAGCTCCTGCAGAAGTCGAGAAAAAAATTGCTGAGTTGATATTAGCTAATTCATGTGTAGTTGATATTTATAAAATGCGAGTCACGCAAGAGGGACGAGCATATCATGTCGATGTTATAGTTGAATTACGTAAAGGTCTTTCTTTAGCGGAAGCGGATGACATTGCATTCTCACTCTCAGATGAACTGCTGCAAGCTAGGAATATTACTGATGTTGATCTTGGTATTATTGAAGATGATGACCAAATGAATTGGTCGCCACAGTGAGTGAAAAGATAAGTAGTGGAAGATGATTTTGGCTTTAATGGGCCGAATCGGTAAATTAAACTAGTTTTGTCCAACATACTGAGCCCCAACAGCTTTGCATTGCTAAAAATAAGGATGAAACTTTTGGCAAGTTGTGCTGTAAAAAAACAGCCTTTTAATAGGTTAGTCCAATACTTATCGCAAATAATAATTGAGCCGTAAAATAGGTTATCATTACAATATGTTCCGCGACCCGAAAAGGATGTCTGAACTTATCATATGCTAGAACGGCATCCGAGATAACGAATAAAAGCGATGCGACAACAAGTATGCCGCTACCAGTTAAACTCGCACTCCACATCATGACAGAAATAACAAAAATATAAACAGCTACAGCAAAGGCCAGTTTGACACCACCATCCTCTGTTACAAAACGCAGTAACAATACAAAGAACCATATAGAAAATATAAACAGCGATACAGCTACGAAAATGGAAGTTTGTGATGTCATATCTAATGCGAAGCTATTCCAAAACGCAATAATATAAAATACATGCGCAATGAAAAAGCTAATCAATCCATGGACAAACCAGCGATTATTAAGCATTAAAAATACGTCACCAATGACAGAAAAGAATAATGCAACGACGACCCATTTCGCAAACGTCGTTTCCAATCCAGAACCGTAAATAGCTAATGCGATAATTAAAATCATCGTACCAGGTTTCAAAATATATTTTGTTAGTTTCGAAGCATAATGTAAAGCCTTCACATGATATAAAAACATGGATAGAATAATTAATAGAATTAAAAAAAGGTACAATTAAAACACCCTTTCAAGGCCTTTTGACGAAATTTACTTTATATATACTTCTATTAAATGGAGAAGAAATCCTCTACTACATATTTTTCCCATCATTTCTTTATAAAATAGTTCCTACTAAACAAAACGAACACACAGATAATTAATCTTATCCATATGTTCGCAAGGTAGGGGATAGTCTTAATCCCGAGTTTCCTATTCAAATAGCTTGTTTAAATTATTGGAGTAATCTCCGTTTACAATTCCTTTTTCTGTAATCTCTTCAACTGGGCGTTCTTCGAGTGGAATTTCTGCCCCAGTAGGTATTTTAAAGTTACTGTTCTTTTGGCTGACCATAACTCTTGAAGCGATCGACCATATTGTCCATTTCCTCATCGCTTAAAATAACTGGTTCCCCAATAGATTTAGCTTGCCAATAGATTCTTGCACAAAACTCTAGTTGTTCAGTAATATCAAAGGCATTTTTCATAGTTGTTCCGACAACGTTAATTCCATGGTTAGCTAATAAGACGGCATTTCTACCTTCCATCGCTTCTAATGCATTTTCAGCTAACTCTAACGTTCCAAAAGGTGCATATTTGGCACAGCGAACGTTCTTTCCACCTGAATGGGCGACCAAATAATCGATTGCAGGTAATTCGGTATTTAACGCTGAAATCGTTGTAGAATATAACGCATGTGTATGAACCATTGCGTTAACATCTTCTCTATTTTTATAAACAAGTGTGTGCATATGATACTCACTTGAAGGTTTCCAATTGCCTTCAACTACATTCCCATCTAAATCCATAATAACAATATCTTTAGGATCTAATTGGTGATATTCAAGACCACTTGGTGTAATAGCCATATAACCAGATTCTCTATCAAAAATACTAATATTTCCACCTGTTCCGACTGTTAAACCAGTATCAATTAATTTCTTCCCGTATTGAACGAGTGTTTCTCTTTCCTTTGTTAATAAGCTCATTTTATTTCCCTCCAAATAATGTATTTATTCGAATCTATTTTTCATAACTTATTTACTAAAGTCCAAACGTTTTTAAAATAAAAATGAGTAAAAATAGCACTGTAATAATGAAGAATGCAGGAGACAATTCCTTGTATTTCCTATTAGCTATCTTAGCAACGGCATATGCGATGAATCCAAATGCCATTCCATCTGCAATACTATAAGTGAATGGAATCATTACAAGAACCAATATTGCAGGGAGAGCCTCAGATATATCGTCTAACGGAACTTCACGAATGTTTTGCACCATAATCACACCGACAATGATTAATATGGAACTTACCGCAGTATTTGGAATATAAGCTAGCCACTGAATAAAGAAAATAGTGACTAAAAATAATATACTCGCTGTCAATGCTGCTAGACCTGTTCTACCTTTTGCTGTAATTACAGACGCATTCTCTGCAGAAGAAACGGTAGGTGATGTTCCAATAAATGCACAGGTCAATGATGATAAAGCTGTAACTTGATAAGCTTCATTGAATTTCTCTTCTTTATTCAACATATAAAGTTGTCCGTGTAAGAGTCCCATATTTTCAAAAACAAGGATCATCGTTAAAGGGAATATTGCCATCCAAAACGATAAATTTCCTAATGCTGAAAAAGAAGGAATAAATAATGAGAATTCTATCTGAACAGCTTGTTGGCTCGAAGGATCTTCAAGTATGTCAAAAAAGTAAGCGAGAACTGTTCCGATAATCATCGTAATTAGAAAGTTTGCTGGTATATTTTTTATAAATAGAAATATCGCAATAAACAGTGTAATAATACTGACAATAACCGTTGGGGAAGTAAAATCACCTAGTTCGATTAAAGTATTTCCACCGCGTAAGACAAGCCCGCTTTTTTCTAAACCAATTAATATTAAAAAACAGCCAAGTCCGGCTGTAATCGCATGTTTTAAGGTGTCAGAAATCGCTCTTTTTAAAATATCACCAAGTGACGTAAAAGCTACTATGATAAAAAGTAATGATGAAAACAAGACAACAGCTAGTCCTTCCTGAAAATGTAGACCAGCTTCCTTTATAATGGAATAAGCAAATAATGCATTAATGCCCATACCTGGAATCATGATTAATGGCAAATTTGCATAAATCGCCATAAGTAATGTTCCCAAAAAACTTGCTAAAATTGTAATCATCATTCCTTGCCCTAGAGTTACGCCCGCTTCACTTAAAATGGATCCATTTACGATAACAATATACACAGTCGTTAAATAACCGATTAGTCCTGCGGTAATTTCTATGTGCCAATTTTCCTTGTTATTATCTACCTTGTTCGTGTTCTTGATATTTAAGGGCATGACTATCTCCCGTTCTAACAAAATTAAACTCTATAATAACTCTTCCTTTATTTTCGCGATATGCCAAAAGACTTCTTCTTCATCAATCGTTGTTAAATGACCATTTTCAAGTAAAATGTTGCCATCTACAATCGTGTAAGCTACGTCTTCTGCTTTTGCCGAATAAATAAGGTGGGAAATAATGTCATTTATGGGCTGTAAATGAACATTACTAAGGTTAACAAGTGTTATATCTGCTTTTTTATTTACTTCAATTTTACCGATATTATTTTCAAGACCAACAGCTTGAGCCCCCATAGAAGTTCCCATTGTTAGCGATCCATAGGCCGTCAAAGCAGTTGGGTTTTCAAGATTTACTTTTTGTAGCAAACTTGCAAAGCGCATTTCCTCGAACATATCGAGAACATTGTTACTAGCAGCACTATCTGTTCCAATACCAACTGTGACACCTCGTTCTATCAAGGAAGTAATTGGAGCAACACCGCTTGCAAGCTTCATGTTACTTTTAGGATTGTGTATTAAGCCAACCTTTCCTTTTTGCAAAATATCTATCTCTTCATCTGTTAGGTAGACTCCGTGTGCTGCAATAACGTGACGGGTAAACAAGCCGATTTTATCCATTAGTTGTATTGGTGTTTCTCCATATCGCTCACTAATAATGGCAATCTCATCACGAGTCTCCGCTAAATGTGTGTGGATAGAACAGTCGAGTCGATGTGCTTCCTCGACTAACTTCTCGATTAATTCAGGCGAACATGTATAAGGAGCATGTGGTGATAATAATGTCGTAATTCGCTCATTAGCACCCTTATTCCATCGCTCTACAAAGTCAGTTGTAGTAGCAAGAAGTTCCTCTCCATTGGAATCTCCTTCAATAATACCTTGACAAAGTAAAGCTCTTAAACCACTTTTTTCGACCCCGGTTGCTACTTTATCCATGCCATAGTACATATCAGAGAAGGTCGTTGTGCCAGACTTAATCATTTCAATCATACTAAGCATAGAACCCCAGTACATATCGTTTTCTGTCATACGACCTTCAACTGCCCAAATTTTTTGTAACCATTCCATTAACGGAAGATCATCGGCATATCCACGTAAAACACTCATTGGAGTATGTGTATGACCATTAATTAACCCTGGAATGGCAACCATTTTATGACCATCAATTATTTTATGCGCATTATTTAAGTGATTCGGGTGTAATCCTTCATTAACTTCCGAAATCACGCCGTTTTCAATATAGATATAGCCGTTTTCTATTAACGTTTCCTCATCAGTCATTGGTAAGATTGTTACATTTTTAATTAAAAGCGTGTTATCAGTCATTGTATTCTCCTATCTTCTTCTAATAAGATGGAATTTTAAAACATCACTTCGAATATAGCTTTTCCCATAATAGACAGGTATATTTCCTTTTTTATAGTAAATTTGTTCTAACACTTGCAAAGCAACCCCTTCTTCAATATCTAGTTTGTTTGCCAGATAAGGTGAGGCATTTTTTGCTGATATTTCACAATATGAATGTGTTAGGTAGGTATCTTTTTCATCTTCAAAATAAGTAAATAAAGACTCAAGATTGTCACTATTTAAAAACTTCTTATCAAGCATACTTGAAGTAGATATTGCAATATCATATGCAAAAGGCTCTCCATCAGCAATTCTAACCCGCTCAAACCGAATAACTGGAGTCCCTTCTTTTAATTGCAAATAATCAGCAATTTCTTTTGATGCTTTTATTTCATGAACGGCTTGTTTTATAGTACCAGAAGTTAGCTCTTTCGTTTTTAAAAAGTTCGTCATACTTTCTAGGCTTTCAAGACCTGCAGTCATTTTAGGGGCATTCGAAATGACAAATGTTCCAACTCCATGTCTTCGATCAATAAAACCATCCATTTCTAAACGATAAAGTGCCTCACGTAAAGCAGTTCTGCTAACATTTAATTGTTTGGCCAATTCTTTTTCACCTAAAAGTTTCTGACCAACTTTAAATTCACCACTTCTAATCAAATCATATATTTTTATATAAATCATGTCTGGAAGGGATGGGTTTTTTTCAATTTTAATGTGGTCCATTTAAGGAGCCTCCTTACCGATTATCATAATGTTTATTCTTTCATTATCGTACTATTGAAACCCACCCAATTCCAGTTCTGAACCTTAATCTTAATCTAAGTGGTCGCTAATATTTCTTGCCGCATAGACGCCTTTAGATGTAATAATAGCATCTACAAAATTAGGAGTTACAATATCAAATGAAGGATATAAGCCATTTATACCTTCAACAGCTGTGCGAACATCACGTGCATAAAATACTTCTTCTTCATTTCGATACTCAATTTCAATTTGATCAATATTAGGTGAGTTTTCATCTGGTCCTTCATAACCTAAAACATAAAAAGGAATATTATGATGTTGCGCTACAACTGCATATTGGTAAGTTCCAATTTTATTACAAACATGTCCTTCTAATGTAATTTTATCAGCTGCTGTAACGAGCTTTGTGACCATTCCTTGTTCCATTAAAAAGCCAGGCATATTATCCGTTACTAACGTTACTTTCGTTCCTGTTTCTTTTATTGAATGTGCTGTAAGTCTTGCACCTTGAAAGTAAGGACGTGTTTCCGTACAATACATCTCAATTGTTTTATCTTGTCTTTTAGCTTCTAATAACATATGGATTAACGCTGAATCGGCAAAACAATGGGTCAATACTTTATCGCCATCTTCAAGTAGGTTTGCTGTTCTCTTACCTGTTTCAATCGCAATATCGTCTGCTTCTTTCACTTGATTATCCATTAATTGTAATAATATTTTTGCTAGATCAGCACCGTTTTTACCATTTTCAATTTCTGGTTTTACAGCTGCGATACATTTATCAAGGATAACTTTAAGTCTTTGTCCTGTAGGTCGTGTGCTCATAAGGCGTTCATATACCGTGTTTGTATATGTCGTAAGCTCGTCACCAACTAATTCTGGTTCTTGCTCAAAAGCGAGTACAAATCCGTATCCAGCTGCAATTGCTAGTACAACAGCTCCTTGGATTGTCATATCTTCAATAGCTACTGCTACATCTTCATGAGTGTTACAAGTGACATACTTAGTTTCCTCGGGGTAAAGACGGCGATTTAATAAAATAACTTTGTTATCTTCATAGCGCACTGTATTATTTAAATAAGCTAATAATGGATCATTTTTTCTGCTTGCATTCATGATAATTATCCCCTTTTCATTTTAAAATTACTTTTAGATAAAGAACATACCAGCAATAGATGCACTAAGCATAGAAGCAAGTGTTCCTGCAAATACACTCTTTAATGATAATTTAGTAAATAAACTCTTTCGCTCAGGGTTTAAACTACTTAGTGTACTAGATAAAGTTGCCATTGACGTGAAGTTAGCAAAACCACATAAAGCAAAAGTGACAATAACCTCGGTTTTAGCACTGAATTGGTCAATGCCTCCAATAAAATTAGAAAAGGCAATAAACTCTGTTAAAACTAATTTTTCACCAATTAATGAACCAGCTAAAATTGCTTCATCCCACGGGATACCAATTGCAAATGCTACTGGAGCAATAATGTAGCCTAAAATTTGCTGTAAGCTTGTCTCGATACCAATTAAGCCACCTGCAAAACCGATAAAACCATTGACCATATAAATAAGGGCAACAAATGCAACGAGTGTTGCTCCAACAATTAAAGCAATTTGTAAACCATTAGCTGCACCAGTAGATGCTGCTTCAATAATATTGGCTGATTCATCTTCGTTTTCAATTTCAATCTCTTCTTCTTCCAACACATTTTCCGTTTCTGGATAAAACAGTTTAGCTATAATTAGTCCAGAAGGAGCAGCCATAAAACTAGCTGCTAATAAGTATTTCAGTTCAACTCCGAGCAGGGCATAAGAGGCAAGCATTGTACCTGCAACAGATGCTAGTCCACAAGTCATCACGGCAAAAATTTCTGAACCAGACATTTTTGACAAATGCGGTTTTACTACTAATGGAGATTCTGTCTGTCCAAGGAAGATATTCGCAGCAGCTACAACGGATTCACGTTTTGTCGTTTTAAACATTTTTGAAAATAATCCACCTACATACTTGAAAATAAGTGGCATAATGTTTAAATAATAAAGAACAGCTATTAATGATGCGAAGAAAATAATCATTGGTAGCACATTAAAAGCGACAACAAAGCTAATACCTGATTCTTCTGTATAAAGGCCTCCGAAAACGAAGTCAATTCCTTCTTGACCGAAATCAATTATGACGTTCACAAAGTCTGTAATAGCTTTTAAAACGACAGTTCCGATTTTAGTTGATAGTACAAACCAAGCGAAGATGATTTCAAAAGCTAGGGCACTTAAAACTAATCTTAAGCTAATTTTCCTCCTGTTATTAGAGAATAAAATTGAAATACCACAAATAACCAAAATTCCAAAAAGCCCCCAAAAGATATTTAGAATGCTCATTATACTTCCCCTTTCTCGGGATTTATGGTTGTTAAATATTTAACATAATATTTAGATTTTCACAGAAACAATAGCGTCGAGTGCAATATTGATTTCGTCTTCGACAGCTTGGGCAACAAAGTCTTTATGTGGATCATAATGATCCATATCTGCATATGCATAGCCATCTAAAGCCATGATACCTCCAGCATGAACTCCACGTAATTGTGAGATAATATACAGCGCAGATAACTCCATTTCTGCCCCTAGAGCACCTGAATCTTTATATAATTTGTGTGGAAATTCAACAGGTCCAGCATAGAAAGCGTCTAATGTTACAATCATACCCGTATCAAAAGTAACCTCTTTCTTTTCTGCAGCTTGATTAAGAGCTTGGATTACTCGGAAATCTCCTACAGCTGGTACGCCTTCAGGCACCATTTGTTTCGTTAATCCTTCAGCACGTACTGCTGAACTCGCCACAATTAAACTTCCTGGCGGTAACTTTTCAGTATAAGAGCCCGCTGTTCCGACTCGAATAATAACTTTAGCTCCAGCCTTAATTAACTCTTCAAAACAAACAGCTGCACCAGGAGCACCTACACCATGACTTGTCACTGTTACGTCTGTTCCTTTATGTTTACCATTAAATGTTCGATATTCCCTTGAATATGCAATTTCTTCAGAGTCATCAAGTTTGTTAGCAATCATTTCAGCACGAAACGGATCTCCACAAACGATAACTAACGGTGAAATACCATTGACAGGAATTCGAGTTGTTGGCATCAATTCTATTTGTTTACTCATTTATATCACCTCATATTTTATTAAGAGGTATGACCTCTCTACATCTTAATAATAAACCCATCTGCAAATGCCGTCAAATGTTATTTTAATATGAAATTAATTTTTAATATTAAGCGTGATTTATAGAGAAAAAGCTAGCATAAATATTGTAGGAAATCTAAGCATCATAACGGTTTGTTCGTGCTCATTGATTATACAAACTTATTTTAAACTGTAGGTTAACGGTGTCTGGTATCGTGAGTCATATTACTTTTTAAATGTACATTATAGATTTCCCCTAAGAACATATTTTTATGTCAAAAATCCTCAGTGTCGATTTTTGACAAGGGAAATTATAGTTTTATCTTAAAAGTAATAACAAGAAGAATATTTTAAAGGTAGGGATAGTAAACTGGGTGTACCTAGTGGGGACTTGGATATGAGAATAAAAGAGTAGCAACGTTATCGGAAGGAACAGAGAATTATATAGTAATTGGTGGTTTAGGCGAGTCAATAATTACTGATTTCACCGTTTTTGAGGGCGGGAAGATGTATGGTTATGTTGCTGATAGGGATGTTAATTGGTTAAGAAAGCAAAAGACGTTTAAAGATGGAATGATAAAAGAAAATGAACAGTATGAATTAGTTTGCGGGGATTGGTAAATATGGTGAGCATGAATACGAACAGGAATCAAAGTATTCATATAAAGTAATTAGCACGTCCACAGCTTATTCTGATAATATGGGGTCTACTGTTACTTCAGCTAGAAGTAGTGGCATTGGTGGCAGAACGAGATAATTATTAAATATAGTGAGAAGCGGATTGATGATTAACCGCTTCTTTTTCATTTCATTACTTCCTATAACATTTGTATTTATATTTAGGCGGTTAATCTTCTATCAAAATTTCATAAAAAACGATATCCTCGTTTTCTTCGATTAAAATATGAAATGGTCGATCACCTTTTCGATATTCTATTTCACCCGAATATACTTTTGTCCCTTCTTCTAATTTAGTTGCATAAAGATTACGAAACCACCACTCATTGGTTGTTTTCTTCTTGATTTCTCCTATTTCTTCACCTTTATTATAATCACTTGGATCTTTTGGGGTAATAATCTGCCAATCATCATTTCTAAAATAAATTTGATTGTCCACTTTCATAATGTCCGCGTTACTGTTATCATTTAATACTTCTCTTACTGTTGGATATTTAGTGTCCCTATCAATAAATGTAAATAAATCTTTATTAATATTAATAAATTCAGGTATGAAATAAAGCATAACTATAATTACAATTAAAGAAGTAAGTGTTATGTAACTTTTTTTCATAATATCACCCTTTTTTCTATTATATTAACGCTTATAATTTCAGTTTAATATTAATCGATCATAAGTGTATATAAATGACATTTTATCACTTATGAATACTTACTAAGTTAGTTATCATTTCTTTACTTCTGTAACTGTTTGATTATAGTTTGCCATCACTTATGATACGGCTCATTCCTCAATATCTTAAACGCCCGATAGACCTGCTCCATCAAAATCAACTTCATTAATTGATGTGGAAATGTCATGTTGGAAAATGATAATTTTTTATTTGCACGCTTCAATACTTCCTCACTTAATCCATTCGAGCCACCGATGACAAAGGCGATACTACTCTTTCCTGAAGTAGCAAGTTTGTCCATTTCTTTTGCTAGTTGTTCTGATGACCACTGGACACCTTGAAGATCGAGGGCGATAACATATTCGGTTTGTTTAATCTTTTGTAAAATTCGTTCGCCTTCTTTTTGTTTTACTTGAATGAGTTCTTTTTCACTTAATTGTTCAGGTGCTTGTTCGTCTGCCACTTCATCGATTTTGAGTTTACAATAAGGGCGGAGACGTTTTTCGAATTCGGCTAAGCCTTGTTTTAAATATTTTTCCTTGATTTTACCTACTGAAATAATATGAATATTCATCTGTTTTGTTCCTCTCTTACATGATAAATTTAACTTATGAAATGTATATTTACTTGAACAATATCATATGAGGTCATTTAAAGATAGATTCATGAATGTGAACAAGGTATAATTAACTTAATATTGTGTTATAAACGGCACTAAAATAAGAGAGGGTGTTAAAGGGGATGAAAAATTCCCTGTATGTCGATGAAAAAAAGATATATAGCTATTATTATCGGATTATTCATAATAATTTTAACGCTCTTTCGTTTAGTGTGGATGGATATGTTTTCTAATGTTACACCAATTGAAATTGAAGATGGGATTGGAAAGCTATCTGATTGGGATGCTCGAGATAATCAAGTGTTATTGTTAGATGGTGAATGGGAATTCTATCCTTCTAAGTGGTTGTATGATGAGGATGGACCAATAGATGTTGATGATAATGAGGCTGTACTGCTCCACGTACCAGATGGATGGAATACGGCGTTTGAAGAAGAGGAATTTCCATCATTTGGTTACGGTTCTTATCGGTTACGTTTGTATGTTGATCCAGGGACTGAGATGAATTATAGCATGCAAGTACCAAGTGTACGGAGTGCGTCAGAAGTTTATATTAATGGGCGTTTAGTAGCTGGTTCAGGTGAAGTTGGTACTTCTGAAGAAACATATGTGCCTAAAAATGTACCATATACAACGACAGTAATGGCTAATGAAGTTGGAGAAATAGAAATCGTTGTTCAAGCAGCAAATTTTCAAGATATTCGCCGTAGTGGAGTTATCCGTTCCATTAAATTTGGTTCAGAAGCGGCGATTAAGAAGGAAGTAAATTTATCTTTAATTATGCAAGTGTTAGCGATAGGGTTAGTAGCTATCCATGCCATTTATGCAGTGGCTATTTATTTTTTAAGAAGACGAAATACACGGCTACTATATTTTGCCTTATTTTTAAGTTGTATTATGTTAATGAATTTAGTGAGTAATGATGAGAAGCTGTTTCACTTATTATTTGATATTAGTTATGAATGGGATTTTCGCTTGGCAAATGTCATAGGTCCTCTTGCAGGTTATGCGTTATTTAAAAGCTTGGACAAGCGTTTAATTCCTTATTGGCATATTATTAATCCAATTTTCTTATCGTTGAATATCGTGTTAGGCACGTTGATTATCTTTTCAACTCCCGAGCAAGTTATTTCTTATATACCGGTGAATGGAATATTATCATCATTTTCAATTATCGTAACGGTGTTTGTGATTGGTCGAAAGATATATGACGATATGGCGGAGAACATGTTATTGTTATTGTCATTTGTGGCAATTGTACATAACCTGTTTTGGATGATGTATTGGAGAGAAACTGGGATAAGTGTTGTGCATTATCCATTTGATTATCTTATCGCCATTGGGTTATTCACATTGATTTGGTTTAAGGAATATTTTAACATTCATGCAGAAACGAAGCGACAAGCGATAGAGTTACAGATGATCAATGAACATAAGGAACAATTTTTAGCAAATACAGCTCATGAATTTAAAAATCCTTTACACGGCATGATGAATATGTCACAAGCTGTGTTAATGCGAGAAAGTGGTAAGTTAGAATTACGTAGTACACATGAGTTGAACTCGATTGTGACAGTAGGAGAGCGAATGTCTTTATTGTTAAATGACTTGCTAGATGTGGAAAGGTTTAAAGCCGGTGCACCACGTCTGGATATGCATGATATGAATATTCAACCTGTTATTCAAGGTGTGTTAGATATGTTACAGTTTACTGTTGATATGAAATCAGTCCAGGTTTATAACGAGGTTCCAGATGATTTTCCACCTATTTATGCTGATGAGAACCGAGTTGTGCAAGTACTTCATAACATTCTTCATAATGCAATTAAGTTTACAGATGAAGGTGCTGTATATATTCGTGCGTCGATTCAAGATGAGCGAGCATTTATTCATATAAAAGATACTGGTAAGGGAATTGATACAGATTTCTTCGAGCGGTTATTTAAGGCGTATGAACAGGTCGAAAGTCGAGAAAATTCCGGTGGTGGCTTTGGTTTAGGCTTAAGTGTTAGTAAACAGTTAATAGAGCTTCATGGTGGTCAGTTGGAGGTAACATCTAAACTTGGCGAAGGCTCGGAATTTACTTTTTCATTTGCATTATCTAGATTAAATAGTCAAGACGAAGTAGCTAGTAGCCTCTTGAATGAAGAAATAACGGCAGAGAACTCGACTAATAGTTTATTTACAAAGGAAAAGGTTAGCAAAGATTTGCCGAATAAACAGACGACTACATTAGATTATGTAAAAATGGATAGTTTGAAACGTTTACGTGTATTAATCGTTGATGATGATCCGGTTAATTTACAAGTATTAGAGTCTATTTTGTCTGTTGAACCATTGTATGATGTAACTGCTGTTTTAAGTGGTGAGGAAGCGCTAGAGTACTTAAATAAGCGGGATTGGTGTTTAGTTATTACTGATGTAATGATGCCAGGAATGTCTGGATATGAATTAACTAAAAAAATTCGCCAACGTTATTCGATTACTGAGCTGCCTGTTTTATTACTTACGGCAAGAGGTACACAACAAGATATACAAACTGGTTTTATGATTGGGGCAAATGATTATGTTACGAAACCAGTGAATCGAATCGAGCTTTTGTCGCGCGTACAAGTATTAACGACATTAAGGAGTGCCGTTCGTGAGCAATTACATTTAGAAGCTATTTGGTTACAATCACAAATTCAACCACATTTTTTATTTAATACATTAAATTCACTCGTTGCTTTAAGTGAAATGGATGTCGTGAAAATGAAAGAGTTATTATATGATTTCAGTGATTTTTTAAGAAGTAAGTTTCAGTTTCATCATGTTGATGGACTTGTTCCAATGGAAGAGGAATTAAATATTGTTAAATCTTATTTGAATATCGAACAAATTCGTTTTGGTGATCGTTTGGAAGTTGTCTGGGATGTTGATGAAAATAGTATGGTAGATATTCCGTTTTTAACGATACAACCATTAGTAGAAAATGCAATTAATCATGGCGTTATGGAACGACTTGAAGGTGGAAAAGTTATCATCCGTGTTAAAAAGGAGAAAAGTCATGTGCTTGTCGCTGTTTTGGATAATGGAGTTGGTATAGCTGAGGAAAAATTGAGCGGTTTATTAAATAAAAGAACAAACGACTATTCAAGCATCGGGTTAATTAATACAAACCGACGAATTTTAAAAAACTTTGGCCAAGGACTGCATATCGAAAGTAAGGTAGGCGAAGGAACGACGGTCTCTTTTGTTGTACCTATTTAGGTTCATTGTAAAAGTTCAGAAAGGTGCGGATTGAAATGAATATAGTAATAGCGCCTGATTCATTTAAAGAAAGTATGACAGCATGTGAAGTTGCTAGTGCGATGGAGAGAGCGGTGAAAAAGGTTGTCCCGTAAGCTGCTGGTGGTCTTGGTGCCGCGTGTTTTGTTTTCTTACAGGCGCAGTTAGAGTCAGGCATTGAGTATATAATGTCTCTGACAAATCTAGTAAATAAAATAAAGACAGCCGATCTCGTTTTAACGGGCGAAGGGAAAATGGATAATCAAACGAGTTTTGGGAAAGCAATAACTGGTATAGCACGTGTTGCAAAGCAAGATAATATCCCTGTGGTTGCACTAACTGGGGCGGATGTTACGACGACAGATACCTTATTTTAAAGTGGCGTTACTGCTATTTTTACATTACCGAATGAACCGATGTCGCTTGCACAAGCAATGGAAAATGGTCTACAGTTAACAGAATGAGTGACGGAAAATGCTTTACGATTATTTATCCAGACGTATGAAAAAGCTTAAAAAATGTCACAATGTTGTTACAGAATAACGTTACACGAGAAATCTATGTTAATTGTAGTATAATAAAGGGTACGGAATTGTAAAGGTAGTATAGGGTGATAAATGATGGAAAAGTCAATTGAAATTACTGATGTTGTACGCGCTTTCTCTTTAGAAGTTTTAACAGGGGAAGAGTTTTTATCGAATGAAGTAAAAGAATCGAATGCTCGAAGACCGGGTTTAGAGTTTATGAAACATCTAGATTATTTCCCGCAACAACATATTCATGTGCTCGGTGTTAATGAGATTACGTATTTACATTCATTAACAGAAACAGAACGTGAGGAGCGAATTAGTAATATTGTAAAATATGATCCTCCATGTATTATTATGACAGATAATGAACAACGGCTAAAATATTTACCGAGGTTTTGTCAGGCGCGGGGGATTCCGCTGTTACGAACGACAGAATCGAATTATGAATTTATTAAAAAAATTGATGCTTTTTTAATTAATCGTTTAGCAGAAGAAATTGCGGTACATGGAGTTTGTGTGAACGTGGCAGGGATTGGTGTGTTATTACGTGGGGCATCAGGTGTTGGAAAAAGTGAGACAGCTCATTCATTAATTGGACGCGGTCATCGCTTAGTTGCAGATGATATTGTTGTATTAAAACGGTTAAGTCCACAAACGTTACTCGGGACTCATAATGAGACGAATCGTGAATTATTAGCGTTACGTAGTATTGGTGTCATGAATGTTGTGCGCATGTATGGGCGTGGGGCTTTTCAAGAGGAATCAAGAATTGCACTTGAAATTGAGTTAACTGAGTGGAAAGATAATGCTTTATATAATGATATTGAAGTCGAGGAGAAGTTTACGTCGTACATGGACGTTGAAGTGCCAATTATTCAAATTCAAATTAAGCCAGGACGTGATGTTGTTGGACTTATTGAAGCGGTTGTGAATAATTGGTATTTACAGCAACAAGGATATAGCGCAGCGAAAGAGTTTATGAAACGAATTGAAGAAAGTAATGAAGAAGAATAAAAAGTGGGTAAGCGATTGCTTGCCTCTTTTTGGGGTTGCATAACAAATCGTGTTGGTAACAGGTTAAAGTATTAAGAAGCAGTGAATATGACGCTCCAGAAACCTACTTCGCCTTCCGAAGTACACGATGTACAAGTGTCGACGTTGGTCACAGGACGTGACTGGTTTTAGTCGACCGGCAGGAGTCTACGTAGGTTTCTTCCGCTATATTTTGCTGTTTTATTATAGATGTTTCATATAGAATTTGAGAGGATGTATGGTATATAATCTTCTTATTTAGTTGACCGTAGTTCATGACGACTGACTCCTGTGGGAACAGCACGAGTCCGAAAATCCCTGTATCAACACAAGAGTGTTGATACAGGAGTTGAGGCCGTGCCCACCGGAAAGCAGGCGTCATGAACGGAGGTCATAAAGCAAAATGTCATTTTAAACATCTGTAATAGAAACACTCAAATGAAACCACTTAATCTTACTGACCAACACTATTTGATAAAGAGCCTTTTTTGTCATTGAATGAGCAGTCAGCTATCGCAATTAGTTCAAAATATGACTAAAATACGCTATAATGGGTAGGAAAGAGGAAGGGAACATGTCGGATGACTTATCAAGCATTGTATCGTGTTTGGAGACCCCGAACATTTGAGGATCTCGTAGGACAATCACATATTACACAAACATTGCAAAACGCAATTTCAGAGGATAAATTTTCACATGCGTATTTGTTTTCCGGCCCTCGTGGTACAGGGAAGACGAGTGCGGCGAAGATTTTTGCACAAACGATTAACTGTGAGAAAATGCCAGCAAAAGAACCTTGTAATGAATGTGCTGCATGCCAAGGTATTTTAGATGGTTCAATTTCAGATGTCATTGAAATTGACGCTGCATCAAATACAAGTGTAGATGATATTCGTGACATTCGTGATAAAGTAAAATATGCACCAAGTACTGTTCCTTATAAAGTATATATTATTGATGAGGTTCATATGATTTCAGTTAATGCGTTTAACGCGTTATTGAAAACATTAGAAGAACCGCCAGCTCATGTCGTGTTTATTTTAGCAACGACAGAACCACATAAAATTCCATTAACGATTATTTCACGTTGTCAGCGATTTGATTTTAAATCGATTAATAATAAAGTGATTGCTGATAGAATGCAAGAAATTATGACAGAAGAACAAGTTGATATCTCGTCTGAAGCATTGGAAGCTATTGCGTTAGCTGCTGAAGGTGGTATGCGAGATGCGTTAAGTATATTAGATCAAACGATATCGTACAGCGATGGTAAGATAGAGATGGATGATGTTCTTGCGGTAACGGGTAGCGTGTCGCAGGAAATTTTGACAGAAATTACAGAAGCAATGTTTGATCAAAATACAGAAATAACGTTACAACTGTTTGATGACATGATTATGAATGGGAAAGATCCTGGTCGTTTCGTCTTTGATATGATTTACTTTTTAAGAGATGTGTTATTTTACAAAACGACAGCGAATTTAGCGGATTATTTAGAGCGAGCGATTGTAACCGAATCATTTCAACAGTTGACGGAGAAGATAGATGAAGCATGGGTACAACAAGTCATCGTTTCGTTAACTGAATGTGAGCAGCAAATAAAGTGGACGAATAGTCCGCGTATTTTTGTGGAAATCACGATTTTAACGATTACGAATCGGCATGATCAAGTGGTAGCAACGCAGCCTACTGAAGTAAACCAAGCAGTAGATGTCGTGCCAAATGAGACAGTACAACAATTGTTAAATCGTGTACAGCAATTAGAAAATCTTGTAGAAAATTTACAAGCACAGCCTGCTGAAAATCGCCCTGCCGCTCCGCGAAGAAGAGAACCAAGTCGAGCGACAGGTAATTCATATGCTATTCCACATGAAAGAGTTCGTGGTGTACTAGATGTAGCGGAAAAGCCATCTTTAGAAAAGGTACAGGCGCAATGGGATGGATTTTTGTTACAGTTGAAAGGTATGAATGCACCAGCACATGCAACGATTCAAAATAGTAAACCGGTGGCAGCCTCTGATCAAGGCGTAGTTGTAGCGTTTAAATATGAGATTCATTGTTCTTTATTTTTAGATCATAAAGAGACAGTTGAATCTACTTTAGCCAATACACTTGCTAATCATTTAACAATCATTCCAATTCCAGAAGATGCATGGATAGGGATTAGACAAGATTATCTTAATAGTCAAGAACGTCAAAACCCAGAAGAGCCTAAGGAAGAAGAATCGATTGTAACAGAAGCACAGAAAATGTTTGGTGAAGATATTGTAGAAATTGAAAATTAAACATAACATGAATCAATTTCATAACAGGATAATTTAATTAAAAACACGAATGATGAGTAAATCAATCCACATTTATATATGAAGACAGTTTTGTCCGAGCCTTAAGAATTGAGGCGATGCCCGCTAAAAAGCAGGCGGCTGTAATGAAAGTAAACGGATTTATCATCAAGCGTAAAGTTCGTGTTTGGAATACTAAAAAGAATGATGAAATGGATTCAACATAATAAATAATGAAGTGTCATACAATTTAAAGGAGGAATAACAATGAAAGGTAATATGGGAAATATGATGAAACAAATGCAGCAAATGCAGAAGAAGATGATGAAGGCTCAGGAAGAGTTAGCGGTAATGGAGTTTGAAGCTTCTGTTGGTGGTGGCGTTGTAACAGCAAAAGCAGATGGAACAAAAAAGATTACTGCAATTGAGATTCAGGAAGATGTAGTGGATCCTGATGATGTAGAAATGTTAGAAGATTTAATGGTTGCCGCAGTAAATGACGTATTAAAGCAAGTAGATGAAAAGACGGAAGCAACGATGGGTAAATTTACAAAAGGTATGAACCTCCCAGGAATGTTCTAAACTTTTTCGTCGCCTTAGGAGGCAAGAGGAATGTATTATCCTGAACCAATATCAAAGTTAATTGATAGTTTTACAAAATTGCCAGGTATAGGACCAAAAACGGCTGTCCGTCTGGCTTTTTTCGTGATTGATATGAATGATGATGATGTAGTAGATTTTGCGAAAGCTTTAATTAGTGCGAAACGTGAGCTAGCACATTGTGCGATTTGTGGGCATATAACAGACCAAGAGACTTGTTCGATTTGTCAAGATCATTCGCGAGATGAACAACTTATTTGTGTCGTTGAAGATTCGAAAGACGTCATAGCGATGGAGAAAATGCGCGAGTTTAACGGAAAATATCACGTGTTACACGGTTCGATTTCGCCAATGGATGGTATTGGTCCCGAGGATATTAATGTTCCGAGCTTAATTCAACGATTAAAGGATAACGATGTGAAGGAAATTATTTTAGCAACGAATCCAAACATCGAGGGAGAAGCGACAGCTATGTATATTTCCCGTTTAGTAAAACCATCAGGAATAAAAGCATCACGAATTGCTCATGGCTTACCAGTTGGCGGAGACTTAGAATACGCAGACGAAGTAACACTAGCAAAATCACTAGAAGGACGTAGAGAGCTTTAAAAGAATATCCTTCATGTAAATGAATCAATTTCATAATAGGAAAATTCAATTAAAAACACGAATGATTAACCTTAAAGATTTCTAATCCTACATGTTTAACTCATGCGATTAAGTTTACTTAAACGAAAGCCGACTTACTCCTGCGGGAAAAGCATGAGCCTTGAGACCCTGCAGGAAGTGAATTTTCTTCCGAAGCGGCTCAAGCCATGCCCGCGGGAAGGAGTCGGCTGTAGTGAAAGTAAACGTGTATATCATTAAACTTAATATTCGTGTTTGATATGCTGTGCATGAATGATGAAATTGTTTCAAATGAGTTTTGCTTAGATTATAACAAATAAATTAAGTATATACTCGACGAAGTGGACGGAATTCGCCGAGACTCCAGTGGAAAAGCGAAGACACTAAGACCCCACAGAAAGTGTTCTTCTTTCGAGGAGGCTTAGTGCGAGCCCGCGGAAAGCGAGGTGAATTCCGGTAGCGAAGTCACGTTTAAGATGTATAAGAATAATGAATAGTTAGGTGACATGATGAGAAGAAGAAAAAAACAAAAAGAAGTAGATCGTGCGTTGTTGCAAGCTATCTTTAAAAGCGAGGCAGAATGGAAGAAATTACGACATATCATTGACAACGGAATTGATCCTGTCATTGAAACAAGGCAAAAATTATTATTAGCCGAAGCGAAATATATGTTTTTAATTAAAGAAGCAAAACGTCGTAATGTGAGTTTGTTACCGTATTAAAATTTTTATTAAGATAAATCGTTCTAATCTATCTTTATGACTCATAGATAGTAATAAAGATAAGAAGGAGCTGTTTATCGATGCAGACGATGATCATTATTGGCACTATTGGACTTGCGTTAATTATATTTTTCGTTAGAGGTCCTAGTGTTGTGACACGCTTTGTCGGGCAAAGTGCTATTCGAGTGACAATAGGCGTTTTACTTTTGTTTTTCCTTAATGTGTTTGGCGGTGCGATTGGATTACATATTCCAATCAATATGTTTACAGTGTTAATTAGTAGTATATTAGGATTGTTCGGAGTAATTTCTTTAGCATGCATTCAGTTGTTCGTCATGATGTAACAGTAGAACGAGAGTGCACGTATAGAATTCGTTAGATTAGGAGATGCTATCTACTAAACTAACGGGAGGGATTATTGTGGGACATTGTATTATTTGTGAGGAAGATAGGATGCAAGGAATCCGTATTTGTACGTCATTTATTTGCATATCGTGTGAATACAATTTAATCCATACAGATACGCAAGAAGAGAAATATCGCTACTATGTACAAAAATTAAAACCAATTAACCAACAAACTTTATATTCATCATAACTATTATTTTAATTATATTAAATGCGCAGAACAGTATGTTTTTTCTTGTTTTATAATAACTACTATTCTTGCGCATTTCTTTTATCTTGCATTTGCTTTATAACGGTTTAAAATAGTTGTTATATAACAATTCATCCATAAAATGGCTCATATAAAATAATCTAGCTAATTATTATAGGGTAAGTCAGTTAAATATAATGAAAAACCATGATATACTAGAGTTAGGGAATGAAACTGTAATCTGTTTATAAATAGAGTTTTACAGGTTAAGTAGAGAGGAAGTCATGGAAGTGCAAGGACATTTTATTACATTTGAAGGCGGAGAAGGTGCGGGGAAGACAACAGTTATTGAACTTGTTAAAGAACGTTTAACTTCTATCGGGCACTCTGTACTTGTGACACGTGAACCTGGTGGCATTCAAATAGCTGAGAAAATTCGTCAAGTGATTTTGGATCCAGCTCATACTGAAATGGAAGAACGAACAGAAGCTTTATTATATGCAGCTGCTAGAAGGCAACATTTAATCCAAAAAGTTATTCCTGCCCTAAAACAAAATCAAATTGTATTATGCGATCGTTTTATAGATAGTAGTTTAGCTTATCAAGGCTATGCTCGGGGAATTGGTATGGAGGAAGTGTACAATATCAATCAATTTGCGATTGCAGGCTGTATGCCAGCATTGACATTGTTTTTTGATATTGCACCTGAAAAGGGTTTGCAGCGAATTCATAACAATGAGGCAAGAGAGAAAAATCGGCTTGATCTAGAAACATTATCTTTTCACGAGAAAGTATATGAAGGGTATCAAATGTTACTAGAACAGTATCCAAAGCGCATTCAACAAGTGAATGCAGATCAGTCGTTAGAAGAAGTGCTTGAGGAGACGTGTAACTATATAATTTCATATTTAAATAAAGGAGGAGGATTAAGATGAAATTAATTATAGCTGTTGTACAAGATAAGGACTCAAATCGTCTTATTAATGCGTTAAGTGAAGAGAATTTCCAAACGACAAAGTTAGCGACTACTGGTGGGTTTTTAAAAGAGGGAAATACAACGTTAATGATAGGTTGTCAAGATGACCACATTGATTTAGCGTTAAAAGTAATTAAAGATAATTGCTCACAAAGAGAACAGATGGTAGCGCCAATTTCTCCAATGGGTGGAAATGCAGATTCATATATTCCAAAGCCAGTTAAAGTTGAAGTTGGTGGAGCAACAGTGTTTATTTTACCAATCGAATCCTTCTATCGTTTTTAAGCTGTTGTTGATAAGAAACTATGCAGTGAAAGACAACATGATGGACTAGAGAGGGGACATCGCAATGAAGATTTCTCAAGAAATGCAACCAAAAGTAACGAAAGCCCCTATGCAACAAAAGCACGAAGGGAAAAATACTTTTGATAAAATGGTACAAACTCAATCACATAAGCTAGTTCGTGAAGAGTTAGGTCAATTATTAGATGATATTACGAAACAGGGCGAAAAGTTAGCAAAATTTCGTTCTTTTCGTGATTTAGTAAAGTTTAAACGAATGATTAAAGAGTTTCTCCAAGAAACGGTATATAAAGGATTGAAACTAAATCATGAACAGAGTTTTACTGCGAATCACTATAGTCAAAAGTTGACGACGGTTGAAGAAATTGATGAAAAGTTAATGGAATTAACAGAAGATGTGTTAGACCAAGAACAGAAGACAGTTGATTTACTAGGTGTTATTGGCGAGATTCGTGGTCTATTAGTAAATATATATACGTAATGAAGGATGTCTTTTAAATGCAGACATGGAATGAGTTAGAAGAAGTTCAACCATTAGCAAGTAAAATAATGATGAACAGTTTAAAAAGAAACCGTGTGTCCCATGCTTATTTATTGCAAGGTTCGCGCGGAACAGGAAAAAAGTCATTTGCGCTATTATTAGCGATGACACTTTTGTGTGAACAACCGGAACAGATTGAACCATGTCAAACATGTAACACGTGTAAAAGGATTTTGACTGGTAACCATCCGGATGTTCATTGGATTGAGCCAGATGGTAGAACGATTAGAAATGAACAGATAGATTTATTACGAAAAGAATTTGTTTATACAGGATTAGAGACGTCGAAAAAGATATATATTATTTCAGGTGCCGAAGCTTTAACAGTAAATGCTGCCAATCGGATTTTAAAGTTTTTAGAAGAACCTGGTATGGATACGACTGCGATTTTACTTACTAATAATGGGCAAAGCATTATTCCAACGATTAGGTCTCGTTGTCAGATTATCGATTTACAGCCGTTAGATGAATCGGCTTTTCAAAATAGATTGATTCAATTAGAAGAAGTATCAATTAACGAAAATAATGCACGTTTATTAAGTGCTTTAACGAATAATATAGATGATGCGGTTCAGTATCATGAAGAAGGAATTATCTATGACGTTCGTGATGTCGTGACACAACTTATTTATGAGTTGCTTGTCCGTTACGAAGAACGTTATTTATTTGTTCATCAAAAATGGTTACCGCAATTGAAAGAACGTAAAGACCAAGAGCTTGGTTTAGATTTACTTATTATTGCTATAAAAGATATCGTTCATTTTCAACTTGGACGAGAAAGTCATACGTTTTTATTTCAATCAGGAGACGGCCTATTGCAAAAGGCTGTTAGTCAGTTTACGCAAAAGAGATTACTTCAAATGTTAAAAAATCTTTTACATGCTAGACAGAAGATGAATCAAAATATTCATCCAACATTAGTGATGGAACAACTGGTACTTCAATTTTAAAGGTGGGTTATCATGATAGAAGTAATCGGAGTGCGCTTTAAGGAAGCAGGCAAAATATATTATTTTGACCCGAATGCATATGAGATTATACTAGATGACTATGTTATTGTAGAGACAGCTCGCGGAATCGAGTTTGGTAAGGTAGTCATTGTTGATAAATTGGTCGATGAAGATGATGTTGTGTTACCATTAAAGAAAGTTAAGCGAATTGCTAGTGAGGCAGATGTGAAAAATGTGCAAGAAAATGAACATTTAGCTTATAAAGCATTACGTGTATGTAACGAAAAAGTACGTTATCATCGATTAGATATGAATTTAGTTGATGTTGAATATACATTTGATCGTAATAAAGTGATTTTTTATTTTACAGCAGAGGGTAGAATTGACTTTCGAGATTTAGTAAAAGATTTAGCAGCTCAATTTAAAACGAGAATTGAGTTAAGACAAATTGGTGTACGAGATGAAGCGAAACTTTTAGGTGGTATCGGTCCATGTGGGCGGGTACTATGTTGTTCTACTTTTTTAGGAGATTTTGATCCTGTATCAATTAAAATGGCAAAAGATCAAAGTTTATCATTAAACCCAGCTAAAATATCGGGGTTATGTGGTCGATTAATGTGTTGTTTAAAGTATGAAAATGATCATTATGAAGATACGAAGAAACAATTACCAGATATAGGAGAGGACATAGCGACAAGTTATGGCCGTGGAAAAGTAATTGGCTTAAATTTATTAGAAGCGCTTATTCAAATAAAATTATATGAAGATGATACAATAATAGAATATACATTAGATGAACTAATAGAGGAAAATATAATTTCTGTACCTGTCACAGAATAAAGAGGTGGTTAGGAGTGAATAAGAGGCAAATATTTGATCAAGTGTCCCATATGGAAGAGCAAATTGGAGAATTATATGAACAGCTTGGTCATCTAAAGGGAGATTTAAGTGCCATTATTGAAGAAAACCATCGCTTAAATGTTGAAAACAAACACTTACGCTCATACTTAGATAACAATTTAAGCGATTCATCGCCATCATCCGAAGAAGGGGAGGCGACTCTTCCAGGTGAAGGGTTCGATAACTTAGCACGGATTTATAAAGAAGGTTTTCATATTTGCCATATGCAATTTGGAAGTCCAAGAACAGATGGAGATTGCTTGTTTTGTCTAGAGTTGTTTGATTAATTTTATACGAAAAGAGTTATGTTTTATTTATTATAAAACTAACTCATAATGAACAATCCCCTAAAGATGGAAGATTTCCATTTTGTTAGGGGATATTTTTTGATTATGTCTGTCTGTTTAGAGCAACAGTCAATTTCAGCTTAACGATAAGGCTACATAATATGTAAGATTTAAAAGGGTGTCCAATAAATAATGTTGGAGATAAGTTAAAGTATTAGGAAGCAGTGAAAGCGTCGCTCCAGAAACCTACTTCGCTTTCCGTGGGCAACACCTCAACTAACTTCATAAGTTCGCTAACGCAAACTTATGAAGTGGATTTTCGGTTGTTGCTTTTCCCACAGGAGTCTACGTAGGTTTCTTCCGCTTCATTTTGCTGTTTGATTTACTAAGAAGTATTAATTTTATAATAGAATAAGCTAATTAAAAACATGAACATTTAGTTATTAACATTCATTCTCATAGTTGTTAGTTCATGTAACTAAGTTTATTTGAATGGAAGCCACCTGACTCTTGCGGGAAAAGCATGAGTCCGAAAATCCTTGCTGCAACACGTTAGTGTTGTAGCAAGAGTTGAGACCATGCCCGCAGAAAGCAGGTGGATGGAATGAAAGAAAACGGATGTGCCCTCGAACATAAAGTTCGTGTTTTAGCTACTAAATATGAGTTATGAAATTGCTTCATGTATCTATGTTTTATATAAAAATTAAGATAGCGCATTATACTATCTTTACATAAAATCAAACCATAAATTATTTTTTAAGGTGGGAAATGATAATATGACATTGTATGGTGATGAGCGGATTGATCATTTAGTGCAAGATGAAAAAATAAGAATCATCCAAAGTCCAACTGTGTTTTCTTATTCGTTAGATGCTGTTTTATTAGCACATTTTACATATATGCCAATTCAAAAAGGAAACATATTGGATTTATGTACAGGTAATGGAGCAATACCATTATTGTTGTCACAAAGAACGCATGGAAAAATTGTCGGATTAGAAATACAAGAACGCTTAACAAATATGGCAAAGCGCAGTATAGTATTAAACGATTTAACAGATAAAATTTCAATTATACAAGGAGATTTAACAGAGCGACAAACAGCTTTGCAACAAAGCTTTTATGACGTTGTGACGTGTAATCCACCTTATTTTCAAACGAAACATCCGACACAACATAACGAAAATGAACATTTAACCATTGCAAGGCACGAAGTATGTTGTACGTTAGAACAGGTTATTGCGGCATGTAAACTTTATGTAAAACCAGGCGGTAAGATTTCACTCGTACATCGTCCGGAACGCCTTGTCGATATTTTGACGTATATGCGGGCTTATCGAATAGAGCCGAAACGATTACAGTTCGTATATCCGAAAGCAGGAAAAGATGCTAATATGTTATTAATTGAAGGCATTCGTGATGGAAAGAGCGGTTTGCAAGTGTTAGATCCATTATATACTTATGAAGCTGATGGAAGGTACACGGCTGAAATGAGGAGTATTATTTATGGCGAATGAACATTTTGTTTATATGCTGAAATGCCATGATGACACATTATATACTGGTTATGCTGTTGATGTAGAAGAGCGTTTAAAAGTACATGAAAGTGGTAAAGGTGCTAAATATACGCGTGGTCGAGGTCCATTTGAACTCGTCTATGTAGAAGTACTAACTACAAAAGGGGATGCATTGCGTCGCGAAATACAAATTAAGAAATTACAACGGAAAGACAAGTTAGCACTAATTCATGCGTTTAAAAAGGAAGGATAAATAATGCAGCGAAAAAAGAACTTTGAAGATGATGGACAAGGTATCCTTTATATTGTGCCAACTCCGATTGGTAATTTAGAAGATATTACATTGCGTGCTTTAAGAACGTTAGAAGAAGCAGATTTGATTTTAGCAGAAGATACACGACATACACAAAAGTTACTCAATCATTTTGAGATAAAAAATAATGTATTAAGCTATCATGAACATAATCAGGCACAACGAACAGAACAGATTTTGGATAAATTAAAGCAAGGGGAAACGTTAGCTTTAGTAAGTGATGCGGGAATGCCAGCTATATCTGATCCTGGAAATGATTTAGTGAAAGAAGTCATTACACATCAGTTACGGGTTACTGTTTTACCAGGTGCTACTGCAGCAATCAATGCGTTAGTAGGATCAGGATTAGCGACAGATGAATTTTTGTTTTATGGTTTTTTACCACGAAAGAAACAAGAAAAGGTTACCGAATTAACGCGTTTAGGCAATTATCCAGCTACAGTCATTTTATATGAATCACCATTTCGTGTAAAAGAGACTGTCCAACAAATCGCAAAAACGTTAGGGGGCAGTCGTCAAATCGTTATTGCTCGGGAAATAACGAAATTACATGAGGAATTTATTCGCGGTTCAGCTGAGGAAATTAGTGTATCATTTCAAGACGAAACGATTAAGGGAGAATGTTGTATTCTGATTGAAGGTGGAACAGAAATAGTGACAGATGCATTATGGTGGGCTCATTTGTCGATTGCCGAACATGTCGATTATTATGAAACAGAAGAAAATTTAGCGCATAAAGCAGCAATGAAAAAAGTTGCTGTTGATAGAAATCTATCACGAAGAGACATATATGATGAAATTCATATTAAAGATAAAAAATAAAGGTAACAAATTACAATAAATAGCAACAAAGTTTCTCATGTATCATACTGTCAAGTTGGAAAAGGTTAAGAAAAGTCGTTACAATAGAAATAATAAAGTTTCACATTGCTATTATGAAGAGGAGATTGTCGAATGCCAGAAAAAAATAATACATTTTATCTTACGACACCAATTTATTATCCGAGCGGAGATTTACATATCGGGCACGCTTATTCTACTGTTGCAGGAGATGCAATGGCGCGTTACAAAAGATTACGTGGATACGATGTCATGTACTTAACAGGAACAGACGAACATGGTCAGAAGATTCAAAATGCAGCTGCCGAAGCTGGGTTAGGTGAACAGGAGTATTTAGATGACATCGTTGATTCGATTCAAGATTTATGGAAAAAATTGAAAATAACGAATGATGATTTTATTCGTACGACAGAAGAACGTCATAAACAAATTGTTGAGAAAATTTTTCAGCAGTTAGTTGATCAAGGTGACATTTATTTAGATGAATACGAAGGTTGGTACTGTATTTCATGTGAATCATTTTTTACTGATTTACAATTAGATCATGGTCATTGTCCAGATTGTGGTAAAAAAGTGGAGAAAGTACGTGAAGAATCTTACTTTTTCAAAATGAGTAAATATGCTGATCGTCTCCAACAATATTACGAAGACCATCCAGAATTTATTCAACCGGTTAGTCGTAAAAATGAAATGTTAAATAACTTCATTAAACCTGGTTTAGAAGATTTAGCTGTTTCAAGAACGACATTCGATTGGGGAATTAAAGTTCCAGGAAATCCAAAGCACGTTATATATGTTTGGATTGATGCATTAACAAACTATATTACAGCATTAGGATATGATACGGATGATGATGCTAAGTTCCGTAAATATTGGCCGGCAGATGTTCATTTAATGGCGAAAGAAATTGTTCGCTTCCATACGATTTATTGGCCAATTATTTTAATGGCATTAGATCTACCATTACCTAAAAAGATTTTTGCACATGGTTGGATTTTAATGAAAGATGGTAAAATGTCGAAGTCAAAAGGGAATGTTGTGGATCCAAATGTATTAATCGACAACTATGGCTTAGATGCACTACGTTATTATTTATTACGTGAAGTTCCTTTTGGGCAAGACGGGGTATTCACACCTGAAGGTTTTGTTGAGCGGGTGAATTATGATTTAGCAAACGACTTAGGTAACTTATTAAATCGTACGGTGACGATGATTGATAAATACTTCGACGGTGAGATTCCTGCGTATGTACAAAGTGAACAGCCTGTCGATGAAGAGTTAGAGCAGTTTATCACTAATACTGTGAAACAAGTCGAAGAAGCGATGGACGACATGCAATTTTCTGTTGCTTTAACTGCAATTTGGCAATTAGTGAGTCGTACGAATAAATATATTGATGAAACAACGCCGTGGGCATTAGCGAAAGATGAAAGCGAGCAAGCACGTCTTGGAAATGTTATGGCGCATTTAGCTGAATCATTACGTGTGACAGCAGTTCTTTTACAGCCATTCTTAACTGAAGCTCCTGTTGAAATCTTTAACCAGTTAGGTATCGCTGATGAAGCCTTACAAAATTGGACGAGCTTAACTGAGAACGGAAGCATTGTAGCTGGCACAAAGGTGATAAAAGGGCAACCAATTTTCCCTCGTTTAGAAATGGAAAAAGAAGTAGAAAAAATTCAAGGTTTAATGACTTCTACTGTACCAGCTGAGGAAGAAGTGGAAGAAACAGATGGTAAGCCAGAAATTGTTTTTGATGAATTTATGAAGTTAGACTTGCGCGTAGCAGAAATCGTTCACGCAGAAAAGATGAAAAATGCTGATAAATTATTAAAATTACAAGTTGATTTGGGCGCAAGTAAGCGACAGATTATTTCGGGTATTGCAGAATTTTATGAGCCAAGTGATTTAGTCGGTAAAAAGGTTATTTGTGTGACAAACTTAAAACCAGTTAAATTACGTGGTGAGTTATCAGAAGGAATGGTGTTATCTGGAGAAGGACCAGACGGAACACTATCGCTCGCTACAACAGACGCAAGTTTACCAAATGGTTCGGTAGTAGAATAAAACAGTAAAGACAAGGTCAAACTCGTTTGGAGTCAGACCTTGTCTTCTTTTTAAGGAGGAAAAAGCATGTTATTTGATACACACGTACATTTAAATGCGAGACAATTTGCAGAAGATCGTGATGAAGTGATTAAACGAGCGGAAGAAGCTGGTGTAAGTAAAATGGTTGTAGTTGGCTTTGATGAGGAGACAATACCGCTTGCGATGGAATTAGCTGAAACATACGACCATATTTATGCAGCAGTTGGTTGGCATCCAGTCAGTGCGATTAATTATGAAGATAAACATTTAGACTGGATAAAATCTTTATCAGACCATCCAAAAGTCGTTGCCATTGGCGAAATGGGATTAGATTATCATTGGGATACGTCACCTAAAGCTAAACAGGAAGAAGTGTTTCGTAAACAAATTCGTTTAGCTAAAGAACTCGATATGCCAATTATTATCCATAATCGAAAGGCAACAGATGATGTGATTCGTATTTTACAAGAGGAAGAGGCATCTGAAGTTGGCGGGATTATGCATTGTTATAGTGCGACAGTTGCTGAAGTAGAAGCTTGTTTAGAGATGAACTTTTATATTTCATTAGCAGGGCCTGTTACATTTAAAAATGCGCAAGAGCCAAAAGAAATTGCCAAAATTATTCCATTAGATCGTTTGTTAATTGAAACAGATGCACCGTATTTAGCCCCACATCCATATCGTGGAAAAAGAAATGAACCAGCTTATGTGAAACTAGTCGCTGAAGAAATTGCTACACTAAGAGAAATGACATATGAAGAAGTTTGCGAGATTACGATGAGAAATGCTTGTGATGTTTACCGTATAAAATAAAGGAAAATCGCCTATACTAAGAACAGTTTAGCTTTCGCTAGGCTGTTTTTTCTATTTTTACGAAACTTTTCACGGATTATTTATGGTTTTTTAAAAAACTAGATTACAAGAATACTAGTAGAATTGTTGTCATATCAATGATGGCAGAAGGGGGAATTTAGTATTCTGAAAATTAAAACGACGTGTAACCGTTTTGTAAAGTATTCGTAATCGAACTGATTTTGACTTAAAAATTAATACTCTCTATAATTGGTATCGTATTCGAGGAGGCTATACAAATGCAAAAAATATTAAGACCATTTATGGCTACGAAAGCAAAATCACTTTATTCAGTAGTGTCAGTCATAATGGTCACTCTTTTTTCAACATGGGCGGTTTTTGACGGCATGAAGGCGGAGGTTGTTTTCGCAGCAGATGGTGAAGAACAAACAGTGAAAACAACAACAGATACAGTTGGCGAATTCTTAGACGACCAAGGTATCGAAGTTGGAAAGCATGATGAGTTGTCGCATGGTGAAAGCACTGAGATAGAAGATGGGATGACAATCGAATTAGATACAGCTAATAAAGTCCTGTTAACTATTGATGGTGACACGGAGGAACATCATACAACAGCAACAACAGTTGGTGAGTTTTTCCAAGAGGAAGATTTAACTTTTTCAAAACACGATGAAATTTCTCACAACAAAGTTGAAATTTTACGCGATAATATAGAAATAGAAGTGGAACAAGCATTTCCAGTAGTAGTTAAAGACGGTAAAGAAGATGAAGAGAAAGTATGGACAACAGGCGGAACAGTGAAAGAGCTATTAAAAGATAATGATATTTCTTATAAGAAGAAAGACAAAGTGAAGCCTGGTTTAAAGAAAAAAGTAAAAGAAGACATGGAAATTACGATTACTAAAGTAAAAAAAGATGAAGTGAAAGAAGAAGAAAGTATTTCATTTGAAACAGAAGAAAAAGAAGATTCTTCATTAGATAAAGGTAAAACAAAAACAGAAACAGAAGGTAAAGAAGGAACTGTCGTTAAAACTTATAAAGTAACGTATGAAAACGGCGAAGAAAGCGACCGTGAAATGATTGATGAGAAGGTCGTAGAAGAGGCACAAAACAAAGTAGTTAAAGTAGGCACGAAAGAAAAGAAACAAGAAGTAAAAGCAACACCTACTTCAACGAATGAATCATCATCATCTGAATCATCAGCAGCACCATCTGGTGGAAAAGAAATGACGATGGAAGCTACAGCATATGGACCTGACTGTGCTGGTTGTTCTGGAATTTCAGCAACAGGTATGAATTTAAAAGATGGCTCTGCAAAAGTAATTGCAGTTGATCCGAGCGTTATCCCACTAGGTTCAAAGGTGTGGGTTGAAGGTTACGGGGAAGCAATTGCAGGAGATACTGGTGGAGCAATCAAAGGAAACATCATTGACGTTCTTTACCCATCAGAAGCACAAGCTGCAAGTGAATGGGGTCGCAGAACAGTAAAGGTAAAAATATTAAATTAATCAATAAATAAAATGCTCTTGTCTTATTCATAAGGCAAGGGCATTTTTATATGATATGAATCGCTCCAACTTAATGTGAAACCGCTCGAAGCATGTAAAGATGGTTCCACATAGTTGAAGCTTTTGAAATTTTACTTATCATGAAATTATACGCTTGATAAGGTATGAATATCTAAAATACGTTATACTAGTAAACAAAGGACGCCGACTGATAATGAACGATGGATAGAATAATAAGTGAGGACTGTTTCAGATGAAGATAAAAGAAGTGATTGTTGTAGAAGGTAAAAGTGATACGAATAAAATTAAACATGCAGTGCAGGCGGATACGATTGAAACGAATGGTTCGGCTATTAATGAAGCGACGTTACAGTTGATTAAACATGCTCAAGATAAGCGAGGTGTGATCATTTTTACAGATCCGGATTATCCGGGACAACGAATTCGTCATATTATTGATGAAACCGTACCAGGTTGTAAACATGCCTTTTTACCAAAAAAGGAAGCCATCGCCCGGAGAGAAGGAAAAAGCGTCGGTATTGAACATGCTTCAAATGAGGCAATTCAAATCGCGTTACAAAATGTGTATGAATTAACTGATGATGTTATCGCTAGTGATATTACAAAAGCTGATTTAATATATCATGGTTTATTAGGAGGCCAAGGTGCTCGGGAAAAAAGAGAGCGGTTAGGCGATTATTTACATATCGGTTATACAAATGGCAAACAATTATTACATCGATTACAAATGTTTCAAATAAAAAAAACTGAATTAAATGTGGCTATGCTGCATATACTAAAAGAGGAGAATGAGCGTGCCTAAAGAATTTATTGCAACACCAAGTCGAACGAAGAAGATTTTACATAAATATGGTTTTTCCTTTAAGAAAAGTTTAGGACAAAACTTTATTATTGATGCAAATATATTAGAAAGGATTATTGAGCAGGTCGAGATTACTGAAACGTCAGGAGTAATCGAAATTGGTCCGGGTATTGGTTCATTGACAGAACAACTAGCACGTTATAGTAAAAAAGTGTTAGCGTATGAAATTGACCAACGTCTGTTACCAATTTTAGAAGATACGTTAAGTGATTATGACAATATAGAGGTTGTGCATCAAGATGTGTTAAAGGCGAATTTGAATGAAGCGATCAACGAGCATCTTGCTGATGTTACGGATGTTCATTTAGTAGCAAACTTGCCGTATTATATTACAACACCAATTCTAATGAATGTATTACAGCAAAATACACCAATCCAATCGATGACGGTCATGTTGCAAAAAGAAGTGGCAGATAGAATGGCGGCTGTTCCGAATACGAAAGCTTATGGCTCATTGTCCATTGCGGTTCAATATTACACAGAAGCTAAGGTGTTGATGGATGTACCTAAGACTGTGTTTGTTCCTCAACCGAACGTTGTCTCAAGTGTTTTAAAATTAGAGAAAAGAGCTATTCCTCCTGTAGATGTAAAAGATGAGAAACAATTCTTCGCTATAGTTAAAGCTAGTTTTGTCCATCGACGTAAAACGTTACGTAATAATTTGCTAACTTATTTCAAAAATAAATATGATAAAGATGAAGTAAGTAAAAGATTAGATGAAGCGGATATAGATGGCTCCAGACGTGGAGAGTCTTTATCAATGGAAGAATTTGCAAAACTGGCAAATGCATTTATCGTATAGGTTGATCAATAAAATTATATTAAACAAAGCGATATACTGTGATTAAATACTCATAAAAAAAGGAGTTAACTGGTTGCTTTTTCATATCCATCTTGTTATAATATATGTTTTATTTGACATAAAAGGAAGGCTGTACTATAATAGGATACAGTGAGGTGGAGTCTAAGTGAAAACATTAATGGAAATAAAGAAAGGCCTTGAAGGTCAGATTGGTAAACGTTTGAAGTTAACAGCAAACGGTGGTCGAAGAAAGACAGTTATTCGATCAGGAGTTTTATCAGAAATATATCCTTCTGTTTTTGTTGTAGAGTTAGACCAAGATGAAAATGCTTTTGAAAGAGTGTCGTACAGTTATGCAGACGTTCTAACAGAAGCTGTAGAAATTAACTTCGATGAAGAGCGAAGTGAAGCAGTGCTTGAGTAGTGGCAATGTATGCTACTTTTATTTATTGAATAATAATAAGTGAATTAAAAGGCTACACAAGAAATGAATCTTGTGTAGCCTTTTAATTATACATAGGAAAAGTAAGGTGTACTTTCTATATTTTCACTCGTTTGAATACGGCTTTTTTTCATATAATAATGATATCGCATCGTTCTCAAATAGAAGGGAGATATTCTTTCATGGTTAGGAAACGTAGTATGATGTCCGAACAGTTGAAGGAAGAGATTGCCAAAGAATTAGGGTTTTACGATACAGTGCAAAAAGAAGGTTGGGGCGGAATCAAGTCCCGAGATGCAGGAAATATGGTAAAACGAGCAATTGAGATGGCCGAAGAGAATATGCGTGGAAAAGACAAATCCTAATCGGGTTTGTCTTTTTTAATAAAATAAACATTAAATAATGAAATGTTAGCCCTTGTTCTGTTATTATGAAAGGACAGGAGGGGAAATAAAATCGATGGATAATAATGATAATAATAAAAAGTTCATTTCAGATAAAGCGTTAGAGCAAATGTTACAATTTGGTAAGCGTTTTTCTTCGCTTATCATTATTCTTGTACTCATTTTAGTTATAGGAACATTTGGTTTTGAAATAGCGACAAAATATATTTGGATGGATACATTAAACTTTAGCGATGTCTATACGACAATTTTATATAGTAAAGTTACTTTAGGTGTATCAGGATTTATTTTATTTTTTGTCTTATCTTTTCTTACGTTTTACTGGATCCGTTTAAGTTATACGAAACAATTTAATGACGTGCAATTGCCGACCGTGATTTCGAATGGGCGCTATGCTTATGCACTAATGACACTTGCTTCTATCATTATAGGAATTACAGGAAGCCTAATTGTCGAAGGGATAGGCTGGGAAAAGGCATTGAAGTTTATTCACCATACAACATTTGGTGTAACCGATCCGTTCTTTAACATGGACGTATCGTTTTATATTTTCGAGCTACCGTTTATTCAATTTATTCTATATACATTATTGAATTTACTTTTCCTATTTTTGCTCATTCAAATCGGAGCATATTCTGTTTTTAATATGTATCGAATTAGTCGTCATGCACAAATTCATTTAGCAACGACATTTGGATTACTAGGTATTGTTTTAGCGGCAATCCACTTTTTAGGCCGTTACAATACACTGTTATCCAATCAAGTGAATTTATTCCAAAAGAGTGTTGTACATGGATTAAGTTATACAGATAAAATAGTGAACTTACCGAAAGCATATGTGCTCGCTGTTGTCGTGTTAGCTATGACAGCTTGGATTGTCGTGTCACTCTTTCGAGGTAATATTCAATCGAGCATTAAACCATTATCAATTTATATTGTTATGCTCGTGTTATTCCAAGTAGGAAGCATCGTAGTACAAAACTTTATTGTATCACCGAATGAATTTTCTAAAGAAGAGCCCTTTTTACAGCATAATTTAGATTTTACACGGGTTGCTTATGATTTAGATTCAATAGATGTAAAGGAGAATCCTGGTGATGCTACGTTAAGTGAAGATATGTTAGAGCGGAATGAGCTAACATTAAGTAACGTGCGTTTAAATGATTCACGTCCTTTGTTAGATATTTACAATCAGTTACAGACGTTTAGAACGTACTATCAGTTCAATGATATGGATATTGATCGTTATGAAATTGATGGTGAATATGAACAAGTGTTCATTGGTGCACGTGAATTAAGTACAAATGATTTACCAGAACAAGCCCAAACATGGGTAAACAAAAACTTACGCTACACGCATGGTTATGGAATTGCGATGAGTCATGTGAACAAAGTGACTAAACAAGGTCAGCCTGAATATATGTTAAATAATATTCCTGTAGAAGGTGTATTAGATGTAGAACGTCCACAAATATATTTTGGTGAAGAAGATTATCCGAACGTTATTGTTAACTCCAAAGTAGATGAATTTGACTATCCGACAGGCGATGATAATGCGACAAATCGTTATGAAGGAAAAAGTGGTATTCCACTACAAGGATTGAACAAATTTTTATTTGCGGTGAAAGAAGCGTCTGCAAGAATGTTTGTATCTGATCAATTAACAGATGAAAGTCAGCTCTTACAAACGAGAAATATTAATGATCGAATCCGTGAAATAGCACCATTCTTCACATATGATGACGATCCATATATTTTCGTGCGTGACGATGGTACGTTAGCATGGATGATTGATGCTTATGTGACAGCGGAAGGACACCCTTATTCTGAAGCGTATAAAGGAAATAATAACTACATTAGAAACTCTGTTAAAGTTGTTGTAGATGCTTATACAGGGGAAGTAGACTTTTACGTTGTCGATGAAGAAGATCCATTAGTAAAAACATATCAAAATATGTTCCCGACTTTATTTACGGATGAAATACCAGAAGATGTGCAAGAGCATTTCCGTTACCCGGTCGATTTATTTAAAATTCAAACATCAATGTACGGAACTTATCATATGTCTAACTTAGAAGTGTTTTATAACCGAGAAGACTTCTGGGAGTTCCCGACAGAAAAATATTTCAATCAAGATATTGAAATGGATCCTTACTATATTACGATGAAATTACCGGAAAACGATAAAGAAGAATTTATTTTAATGACACCTTACACTCCGAAGAAAAGGCAAAATATGATTTCTTGGATGGGTGTACGAAATGATGGCGATCACTATGGTGAACTGTTTGTCTATCGTTTCCCGAAACAGAAAAATATCTACGGGCCACAGCAAATCGAAAACCGGATTAACCAAGATAGTGTCATCTCACAACAATTAAACTTATGGTCACAAGGTGGTTCAGAAGTTATTAGAGGTAACTTACTCGTTATTCCGATTGAAGATACTGTATTATATGTAGAGCCTGTTTATATTGAATCTTCGAACGAAACATCGTTGCCAGAAGTGAAACAAGTTATTATGGCGTATGAAGATCATATCGTAATGGAAGAATCGTTTGATAAAGCGTTGGAGAAGATTTTAACCTTTACAGATCCAACTGCTGAAAAGCCAAAAGATGATGAGAAAGACAAAGATGATGAAGAAAAAGACGAAGCGGCAACGGACGAAGAAGGAACAGAACAAGATGAGGAACAAGTAGAAGAGCCACCAATGTTGAATGCTGAAGAATCTATTCAACAGGCAGGAGAGCTGTTTGAAGCATATCAAGACGCATTGTCAGAAGGAGACTTTGCAAAAGCTGGAGCGATTCTAGAAGAACTTGAAGCAGAATTAAGCAAATTTAAATAACAGAGTAAATTTCATAATCCTTTTATGAAATTGATTCAGTAGTGATTGCTTATTAATACAAGATAATTTAAAAACGTCATATAAAGTAGCCTGAACATATGGAGACTTCAGTGGGAAGTTCGCTACTCACCTAGGGAATGCGGAATATGTTCGGGCTGCGATGTTTTATGTTCATATGCAGGAGGTTCATCTTTCCTTTATAGTCTAACTTTTGTATGAAGACAGGTTTATTCCTGTCTTTTTTTTTGATGAACTCCGAATAAAAAAGTGTTTATGATGGATAAAATGAGTATTACTTGATGAAACACGAACGATAGTGCTATATTATAAGGTAAATATTCGGGTTTTAGGGAGTGTTATGATGAAGCGTAGTGAACGATTAATTAGTTTAACGAACTTTTTTATTAATCATCCAAGAAAATTAACTCAATTAACTCACTTTACAGAAGCGTATAATGCATCCAAGTCGTCTGTTAGCGAGGATGTTAATATAATTCATAAACAATTTAAACAAGAAGGTATCGGTTATATTGTCAATACGGCAGGTGTTTCTGGAGGAGTCCAATATATTCCATACTTTGATAAAGCGAAAAGTAAAGATGTAATTACAGACTTATGTAACCAATTAGAGGATCCATCGCGGGTACTTCCAGGTGGTTATGTCTATATGAGTGATTTATTAGGTAATCCAAGCGTTGTTCAGGAAATTGCTAAAGCATTTGTGACAGCATTTCATGATGAAAAAATTGACGCTGTTGTTACGGTAGAAACAAAAGGAATTTCTCTCGCTTATGCTGTAGCACAATATTTACAAGTTCCTGTCGTAGTGATTAGAAGAAATATGCGCGTAACAGAAGGTTCGTCTGTTAGCATTAACTATGTTTCGGGACGTTCGCACCGTATTCAAACAATGATCCTACCAAAAAGACATTTAGAAGAAGGTATGAATGTTTGTATTATTGATGACTTCATTAAAGCTGGTGGGACTGTCTCAGGTATGATTAGTTTATTGGAAGAATTTAAAGCGAAAGTCGTCGGTGTTGGAATTTTTGCTGAAGGCGAAGACGATCAAGAAGAAGCAAGAATGATTGATAATTATACTTCATTAGTAAAAGTAGCTAACATGAATGTAAAAAACAAACAAATTAATGTAACATTAGGTAATTTTTTTAATAAATAAATTAATTTTATAATAGATGATTTGATTAAAAACACGAACATTTAGTTATAAACATTTTTAGAGTATAAGAAAGTGAAAAGGTAAAATTAAGTGGAGGAAATATACGTAGACTCCTGCGGGAAGAGAAGAGCCTATGTGAGACCCTGCAAGGCGAAGCCTGAAGTGGCTCACTGCTCGCCCGCGGAAAGCGTAGTATATTTCCGGAACGTTTAATTAATCAATTTACATTAATGTATGCAGACCGTTTTGGCCCGGCATTAAGAGTTGAAAAGGCAGGCGGCTGTAACGCAAGTAAACGAATCTACCATCAACCGTAAAGTTCGTGTTTGAGATACTAAAATGAACTATGAAACTGATTAATATAAGGAAAGTCCTGTTAAATATTTAAATTATTTTTAAATATGAAGCAGGACTTTCTTTATTTGTGTTGAATAATGCATATAAGGAGTTGTTCAAGAAGGTACTTTGATAGATTTAAGTGCTTTTATGGAACACATGGATTATTTACTTCAAAGGTGGTGAAATTCTTGCAAATTACTGATGTTCGTCTACGTCGAGTTAATGTAGAAGGTAAAATGAGAGCGATTGCATCAATTACAATTAATGATTCATTTGTTGTACATGATGTACGGATTATTGAAGGAACTAAAGGATTGTTTGTTGCTATGCCATCTAAACGTACGGCAGACGGTGAGTTTAGAGATATTGCTCACCCGATTAATTCAGAAACTCGTGAAATTATTCAAGAAGCTGTTATTTCAGCATATGAAATGAATGAGAAGTCGGAAACAAATATAATAGAGAATAAACAAGTAAGTGTTTCATAAAAAAATAGGAACTAAAAAAGACTAATTTACTAAAATTAGTCTTTTTTAGTGGATTTTTTCTAATATAAATGTTATTTATTGAATTTGAACGTTATTTCGGTTATTATTTTATAATGGAGATAAAGGAATTGGAGGTTGCTTCATGAAGAATCGTTATGCAATTGTTTTGGCTGCTGGCCAGGGAACACGCATGAAGTCAAAATTATATAAAGTACTCCATCCAATTTTAGGTCAACCAATGATTCGCTATGTAAATGATGCGCTAAAACCTACAGCTATACAATCATTAGTGACAATAGTTGGACACGGCGCAGAAGACGTCATGGCTGAAATTGGCGATGAGAGTGAATTCGTTGTACAAGAGGAACAATTAGGTACTGCACATGCTGTTTTGCAAGCAAAGGAATTGTTAAAAGACAAACAAGGTACAACAATTGTTGTTTGTGGGGATACTCCTTTAATTACGAGCGAAACATTCGAAAACCTTTTCGAATATCATGAAACTGCGCAAGCAAAGGCAACAATTTTAACGACGAAGGTGGATGACCCTACTGGATATGGGCGAGTGCTACGTGATGAAAGCCTGAATGTGACACGTATCGTTGAACATAAAGATGCAACAGATGATGAAAAATTAGTCGATGAAATAAATACGGGAACATACTGCTTTGATAATGAGGCGCTTTTTGCTGCATTAGAAAGAGTAGGTAATGATAACGCACAAGGCGAATATTATTTACCTGATGTTATTGAAATTTTAAAAGCAGAAGGTGAAAAAGTAGCCGCATTTATTACAGAAGATCAATCCGAAACGATAGGAATAAATGACCGTGTTGCTTTAGCAAACGCGGAAAAAGTCATGAAAAGACGTCTGAATGAATTCCATCTACGCAATGGAGTCACTATTGTAGATCCGGATGCAACTTATATTGGACCGCATGTAACAATCGAACAAGATGTTACAATTGAACCTGGTACGATGATAACAGGTGACACAACAATCGGTTCAGGGACACATATTGGGCTAAATAGTGAAATTGATCATTGTGAGATTGGGAAAGATAACGTCATTAGACAAAGTGTCCTAAAGAATAGTAAAATAGGAAATGAGACGAGCATTGGGCCGTTTACACATATTCGCCCAGAGACATCTGTAGGTGATTTAGCAAGAATCGGTAACTTTGTAGAGTTAAAGAAATCCGAAATTGGTGAAGATACAAGCGTGTCTCATCTTAGCTATATTGGGGATGCAACATTAGGAAAAGATATTAATGTCGGTTGCGGTACGGTAACAGTTAACTATGATGGAATAAATAAACATCAAACTATTATAGAAGACGGAGCATTCGTTGGATGTAATACGAATTTAATTGCACCAATAACAATTGGCGAAGGAGCTTTAGTCGCAGCTGGATCAACTATTTCCAACGATGTTGAAAAAGATGCACTAGCGATAGCAAGAGCAAGAGAATCATCAAAAGCAGGTTATGCAAGTAAATTATTAGGCAAAATATAAACTAACTGGAGGAATTCTTTCATGTCACCACAAAGTAGCCGCGGACAATTACAACTATTCACCTTAAATTCTAACAAAAAGTTAGCAAGAGAGATTGCTGAGCATATGGGTGTTCCGCTTGGGGAGTGTACAGTAACTAAGTTTAGTGATGGCGAGACGCAAATTAATATTGAAGAAAGTGTTCGAGGATGTGAAGTGTACATCGTTCAATCAACATCTGAACCTGTTAACGAGAACATTATGGAATTACTTATTTTAATTGACGCATTACAGCGCGCATCAGCTAAATCGATTAACATTGTGATTCCTTATTATGGTTATGCACGTCAAGATCGTAAAGCTCGTTCAAGAGAACCGATTACGTCGAAATTAGTAGCTAATCTCCTCGAAACATCAGGAGCGGACCGAATTTTAACATTAGATTTACACGCTCCACAAATTCAAGGATTTTTTGATGTACCAATTGATCATTTACAAGGGGTTCCATTATTAGCAGAGTACATTAAACAAAAAAACTTGGAAGATTTAGTTATTGTATCACCTGACCATGGTGGGGTAATCCGTGCTAGAAGAATGGCTGAACGTTTACAAGCACCAATTGGTATTATTGATAAACGTCGTCCAAAGCCAAATGTAGCAGAAGTGATGAATATTGTTGGTGATGTGGAAGGTAAGACAGTTGTTATTGTAGATGATATTATAGATACAGCAGGAACAATACAGCTAGCTGCAGATGCACTAATTGAAAAAGGTGCAAAAGAAGTGTATGTTTGTATCACACACCCTGTATTATCAGGTCCAGCAATTGAGAGAATTCAAAACTCGCAGATTAAAGAATTAGTTGTTACAAACACAATTGAACTGCCAGAAGAAAAGCAGATAGATAAAATAACCCAACTATCTGTAGCACCTTTACTTGGCGAAGCAATTACACGCATCTATGAAAATCAATCAGTAAGTATTTTGTTTGATTAATCAATAGTATAAATACATTTAAAATAATTATTACATCATAATAGAATGTAGTATAAATAATTTGGAGGAAATAAAAATGGCAATTACATTAAAAGCAAGCAAGCGTGAAAATTTAACACGTGCAACAACAAATCAATTAAGACGTGACGGGTTTATCCCTGCAGTTGTATATGGTCAGGAAGAAGCGCCTGTATCAATTAGCGTAAATAACTTAGAATTATTAAAAGCAGTTCGTGATGAAGGTCGTAACGCTATTATCGGCTTAGACGTTGAAAATGGTGAAAAAGTTGACGTTATGTTACATGAATATCAAACACACCCTGTTAAAGGTGACGTTATTCATGCTGACTTTTACGTAGTAGATATGTCAGAAGAAATGGACGTAGCTGTTCCATTAACGTTAGAAGGAGAAGCAGTAGGTGCAAAAGAAGGTGGAATTTTACAACAGCCACTATTCGAATTACAAGTACGTGCGAAGCCTCGTGACATTCCAGAAGAAATTGTTGTTAATGTAGATGAATTAGAAATCGGAGACAGTATTTCTGTTGCTGATTTACCTAAGTCAGATCTATACGAATTCACTGATGATGCTGAAGCAACTGTTGCAACAGTACTTGCACCTCAAGAAGAGGAAGAAGAAACTGATGAAGACGTTGACTTTAGTGCAGAGCCTGAATTAGTTGGCGCTGATGAAGACGAAGAAGAAGAGGAAGCATAATAGTTTAATTACCCTTTTCTGTGCAAGTAAGCAAGTGTACTTTGCACAATAACTTTGAATATTGTAAATGATTGGACCCTCCTAAAAAGAAATGGCATATATTCTTGTTTAGGAGGGTTATTAATAATGTTAAATGGGGTAGAAAAATGAAGTGTGTCATCGGTTTAGGAAATCCAGGGAAGAAATATGAAAAAACACGCCATAATATTGGTTTTTTAGTTGTCGATGAATTAGCAAAAAGGAATCACATCCAGTTGTCTAAAAATAAATTTAAATGTGATTATGATATGACGATGTTACAGCAAGAAAAAGTATTGTTTGTACAACCACAAACATTTATGAATTTATGCGGTGAAGGTATTCGTCCATTACTCGATTTTTATAAAATTGCTGTTGAAGATATTATCGTTATTTATGATGATTTAGATTTACCGACAGGCAAAATCCGTTTACGTGAAAAAGGTGGACATGGTGGGCATAATGGTATTCGTTCTCTGATTCAACATTTAGGAACAAAAGATTTTAAACGAATCCGTGTTGGAATTGGCCGACCTACAACAGCACAGCCGATAGTAGATTATGTATTGCAGTCGTTTGCAAAATCAGAAATGGATGATGTAAATCACGCTATCATGATTGCAGCAGACGCAAGCGAAAAATGGATTGAAACATCATTCAATGATGCAATGAATCAATTCAATCAGAAATAATTGTCTGTATGAAGCAATTTTATAATAAGATAATTTGATTAAAACATGAATGATTAGATACAAAATGTTATGAACATACGTTTAAGTTCATGTACCTAAGTTTACTTGTATAAAAGCATGAATGCGAAAATACTTGAGGCTAGGAAAAATATATTTTATGCATAAAAAATTGAACAAATAAAATTAAGCGTAGGAAATATACGTAGACTCTTGCGGGAGATAAGAGCAGGTTGAGACCCTGCAAGGCGAAGCCTGAAGCGGCTCAACGCTCACCCGCAGAAAGCGGAGTATATTTCCGAAGCGATTAATTAATCTATATCTATGTGTAGGGGTGTTTTTGTCCCAATGAATAAAACCTCTAGACTCGGACAAACTAAAGATAGATGTTTGTACTGAGGAGGTTTGAAGTTAAATGGCAATCGTATATAAGTGTAAACATTGTAAACATGTAATCGGACAACTAGAGCAACAAGTAGTATCGACCTCTATGCTTGGCTGGGATCGATTGTCGGTTCAAGATAAAGCAAGAATGATTCAATACAAAGATAATGGCGATGTACATGTACAGACGATTTGTGAGAATTGCGAAGCATCATTAGGACAACATCCAACTTATTATGAGTTAGATTATTTTTTACAATAAACAGCGAACATGATATTAGTTTCATAAACTAAAGAATTAAGGCATGAAGATTTTAAAAGTGCAAAAAAGCTTTGGTGGAATGCCAAGGCTGTTTTTGCGCTTCATAGTTAATTCGTTATATGACGTTGACATATGGAAATAGAATGAACAAATTGCGATATAAGGAATACTATATAATAGGATTCGGGAATAGGCTATATACTATGGGGGTTTCATGTATGAAAGAATTGTATCAATTTTTAAAGGATAAAGAAGATATTCAATCCGTAATGAATGGTATATCGAATGGATTTAAAGAACAATTAGTTGCTGGATTAACCGGAACAGCGCGCAGTTTGTTTGTGGCAACAGTTGATCAATCATATCCAAAAAGGAAATTAATTATTACGCATCAATTAATTCACGCGCAACAGCTATATGAAGACATGATTGAATTTTCAGATAACCCCGACATCTATTTATATCCAGTAAATGAATTAATTGCAGCAGAGATGGCTGTAGCTAGTCCAGAAATGCGTTCGCAACGAATGAATGCTGTGACGAAGTGGTTACAAAGTGATAATGGTATTTTAATTGCACCTGTAGCGGCATTAAAGCGCATGTTACCACCTGTGTCATATTGGCAAAGATATCAATTACCTTTTATCGAAGGGGAAAGTATTGATATTGATCATTATTTAGCTCAACTTGTCGATATGGGTTATGAACGAGTGGACATGGTAACAACACCAGCGGAATTTAGTATGCGTGGCGGGATTATCGATATATACCCTCCGACAGAAAAACATCCGATTCGAATTGAGTTGTTTGACGATGAAATTGATTCAGTACGTTATTTTGATGCAGATACTCAACGAACACTAGAGAGGTTAACAGATTGTAAAGTAGGACCAGCAACAGAACTTTTATTAACGAAAGAAGATTTGATACGTGGTGGCGAAAGATTAGAACAATCTTTAGCGAAGTCGTTACAGAAAATGAAAGCCTCAGCTGATAAAGAAAAATTAATGGAAACTGTTCAAGCAGATATTGATCAGTTAAAATTAGCTGAATCATTTAGTGACATGTACAAATATACTTCCTTATTTTATGACGAGCCTACTAGTTTGTTAGATTATGTACCAAAAGATGGGTTACTTATTTTTGATGAAATGGGACGCATTCAAGAAGCGGCAGAGCACCTTGATGGAGAAGAAGCGGAGTTTACGACGTCATTATTAGAGCGACAGGACATGGTAGCAGGTGTACCTTTATCATTTACTTGGACACAATTAAGAGAAAAAATGACACAGCAAAGAATATATATGTCCATCTTTTTACGGAATATTCCGAATACACAACCTGAAAATGTCGTTAACTTATCGACACGAGCGATGCAGGAATTTCATGGACAAATGCCGCTCTTTAAAACAGAGTTAGAACGTTGGGAAAAAGCAGGTTTCTCCGTTATTATTACGACTTTAAATGAAAAAAGAGCGAAAAAAGTGCAAAGTATTTTACAAGATTATGATATGGAAGTAGCGATTCAAGAGTCCTTTACATTACCTGTGGAAAAACCGATTATAACAGTCGGTAATGTTGTAAATGGAATTGAATTGCCAATGCATAAACTAGCGCTTATAACAGAAGGTGAACTGTTTAAAAAGAAACAAACTCGAGTGCGCCGTAATCAACATGTTTCGAATGCGGAAAGAATTAAAAATTATCAAGAGTTAAAAGTCGGCGATTACGTTGTACATCGAAATCATGGAATTGGTAAATATGTTGGTATTGAAACGTTAAAAGTAAATAAATTGCATAAAGATTATATGGTCATCCATTATTCAGGAGATGATAAACTGTTTGTGCCGATTGACCAAATCGATTTAGTGCAAAAATATGTCGGTTCAGAAGGTAAAGAGCCAAGGTTATATAAACTCGGTGGCGCGGAATGGGCGAAGGTGAAAAGCAGAGTCCAATCGTCGGTTGAAGATATTGCAGATGAGTTAATTAAATTATATGCAGAAAGACAAGCACAAAAAGGCTATGCGTTTGAAAAGGACTCTGAATTACAAGATGAGTTTGAACATGCATTCTCTTATCAAGAAACAGATGATCAGTTGAAATGTGTGGAAGAAATTAAAGAAGATATGGAAAAGGAAAGACCAATGGATCGTTTGCTATGTGGGGATGTTGGTTACGGGAAAACAGAAGTAGCGATTCGTGCGATTTTTAAAGCGGTTATTGAAGGGAAACAAGTCGCTTTATTAGTGCCAACGACTATTTTAGCACAGCAACATTTCCAGACGTTGCAAGAAAGGTTTCAAGATTATCCAATTAATATTGGTTTGTTAAGTCGATTCCGTACGAAAAAGCAACAGACAGAAACAATCGCTGGACTAAAGGATGGTTCAGTTGATATTGTCATCGGGACTCATCGTTTATTATCTAAAGACGTTATTTACAAAGATTTGGGATTACTGGTTGTGGATGAAGAGCAACGTTTTGGAGTAAAGCATAAGGAAAAGATTAAACACATTAAAACAAATGTAGATGTACTGACGTTAACAGCGACACCAATTCCTCGAACATTGCACATGTCGATGTTAGGAATTCGTGATTTATCTGTTATTGAAACACCGCCAGAAAATCGATTCCCTGTGCAAACGTATGTATTAGAACATAATAAAGCTTTTGTTAAAGAAGCGATTGAACGAGAAATTGCACGTGGTGGGCAAGTGTTTTTATTATATAATCGGGTAAATAATATCGACAAAGTCGCACGTGAAGTAGAAATGTTAGTTGAATCTGCGAGAGTAACAACAGCACATGGGCGAATGAATGAAACAGAATTAGAAAATGTCATGTTAGATTTTCTCGAAGGAGAAAGCGATGTGTTAGTAAGTACGTCGATTATTGAAACAGGAGTAGATATTCCGAATGTTAACACGCTCATTGTGTACGATGCGGATCATATGGGATTAAGTCAGCTTTATCAACTTCGTGGACGCGTTGGACGTTCTAATCGTGTTGCTTATGCGTATTTTACGTATCAAAAGGATAAAATTTTAACAGAAGTATCAGAGAAACGATTACAAGCGATTCGTGAGTTTACTGAGCTAGGTTCAGGTTTTAAAATTGCTATGCGTGACTTATCTATTCGTGGTGCAGGTAATTTATTAGGGTCACAACAACATGGATTTATTGATTCAGTTGGATTTGATTTGTATTCTCAAATGTTGAAAGAAGCTATTGATTCAAGAAAGACAGGTCAGCCAGTTGAGAAAGTCCAGCCATTTAATCCGGAATTAACGTTATCAGTTGATGCCTATATTCCAGAAACGTATATCCAAGATGAAAAACAGAAAATTGATATGTATAAGGCGTTTCAAAGTTTAGAATCAATGGATGATGTTAGCGATCTTCAAGATGAATTAATCGATCGTTTTGGTGAGTATCCAAAAGAAGTAACAGAGTTATTTTTAGTATCATATTTAAAAATGGTGGCCAAATCACAACGGGTTGAATCGATTGTCGAAAATGGTAAACGTATTGAACTTACTGTAGAAGCAGATCGTAGCCAAAAAGTAGATGGTACGAAGTTGTTTATGTTAGCAAACGAGTATGGTCGTCAAGTGCAGTTAGGTACGGCTGGAGATAACTTGAAAGTGATTTTTAAATGGAAAAATGAAACGACAAAAGAGCGCTATGAATTTGTTGGGAAATTTATTGAAGCATTAAAAGATGTAGACATAGAAGAAACGGAAAATGATGAAACCAAACAAGCGGAAGAAGCGTCATCTGCAAAATAAAAACCAATGAAATTGCATGAGTTTGGTAATTGGATGTATAGTTATTTTCCAATGCTTCATACTAAAAACAATATTGGTGGTTTTTCACAGTTCGTATATGAAAAGTCATCATAAAAGTTTATCCAGAATGAGAGGTTTGAATAGTATGAAGGCAACTGGAATAGTCAGACGAATTGACGACTTAGGTCGAGTAGTAATTCCTAAAGAAATAAGACGCACATTACGCATTCGAGAAGGTGATCCATTAGAAATATTCGTAGCACGTGAGGGAGAAGTTATTCTGAAAAAATATTCTCCGATAAGCGAATTAGGTCATTTTGCTACAGAATATGCTGAGTCATTATTCGATTCTTTACATTTTCCTGTCTTTATTTGTGATCGTGATGAAGTTATTGCTATAAGTGGCGATTCAAAAAAGGATTATTTAGATAAAGCAATTGGTTCCTTAATTGAAGATGCGATTGAAGAGCGCACTAATCAACTCGAGTCTACAGCGAGTTCGATTGAAATTATTCGAGGAAAAGAAGAAGCGATTGACTCATACGCGGTAAGTGTTGTCATCGCAAATGGAGATCCGATTGGGGCAGTGTTAGTTGTTTCTAAAGAAGGCAAAGCGATCACTGATATTGAACATAAAGTAATTGAAACAGCGGCTAATTTCTTAGGAAAACAAATGGAATAATGTTACATCATACAAACAAGGCATCTATCCAGGTGCCTTGTTTTTTCTTGGAATTTTTTCGATGCACAATGTTATTTGCGTTAGATTATGAATAGATGATGGGAACAGCGTAACAGTATTCTAGAAAAATATTGTACTTTCCACTGAGATGAAAAAGGATTTATTTATATTCGATAATTAGAAAACAACTATCGCAGTCCGAATATATTCCGCTTTCCGCGGGCGAGCAGTGAGCCGCGAAGCACAGGACGTGACGCTCTTTGCCTGCCTTCAGGCTTCGCCTTGCAGGGTCTCACATCGGCTCTTACTTCCCGCAGGAGTTTCCATATATTCGGTCTGCTTTGTATTAGTTTTTTGTAGTTTTATTTACTAAAACCACTTTTTCAGTGACTATATTTCGATTCTTAAAGATTTAACTATATCTACTTTAAACTGTAAATATTTATTTCAGAATATGATATTAACTCATATAACTTCTTAAAAAATGAAAAAAATACTATTAGATATATCCACTTTCAATATTGGCAGTTTGGAGCGTAGGGTCGTTTACTCCTGCGGAAACTGAACGAGTCTGAAGACCCGCAGGAAGTGTCCTTTGCTTCCGAGGCAAACTAAAATCGCGACGTCCTGTCGCAACGTTTGCACTTGCACGTCCTGTGCGTCGAAGGCTGAAGCTGTTCCCGCGGAAAGAAACGACCCGAAGCGACAAACTGCCTAACGCTAAACTAAGTTATTACAAATGGAAATTACTTCACAGTTTACTACTGTCCTGTCGCAAGCTTTATATTAGCTATGGTATAATAAAGAGAGAAGTGATGATGGATAGGCGGGTAGTGATGAAGGAGAATCGAACAAATAATATCGTGCATGGGGCGCTTATTTTAACAATTGCAGGATTATTGAGCAAAGTATTAAGCGCAACATATCGTGTTCCATTACAAAATTTAACCGGTGATTTAGGTTTTTATATATACCAACAAGTTTATCCACTAATCGGAACAGTGATGATTTTAGCGTTATATGGATTCCCTGTAGCTATATCTAAACTAACCGCAGAGCGCCAAGCGAGTTATGACCCGTTAACGTGGAGCACATTTTATTTTCCGTTATTTCTTGTTTTATTCGTCATTAATGGTATTTTCTTTGCTATATTGTATAGTCTTGCTCCGATTATCGTTGTTTGGATTGGTGATGAGGCATTACTACAAGCTTTTCGATTAGCGTCATTTGTGTTTTTACTGATTCCATTTATTGCACTTTTGCGGGGAGCATATCAAGGTCAAGGTATGATGAAACAGACAGCATATTCACAAGTAGCTGAACAATTAATTCGTGTAACGATTATTATAATAGCGAGTTATCTCATCTATAAAAACAAGTTGAATATATATCAAATTGGTGAGGCAGGTGTGCTGGCTACCTTGATCGGCATGACTGTCGCTATTGTATTACTCTTATTATTCATCCCGAAAAATCGACATAAACAGGCCAGCACATTACCTGACAAACCGATTCCTTGGAAGTATTATGTCACGACATGTTTAACGTTAGGTGTTTTGGCGACATTTAATCACCTTGTGTTACTGCTGATGCAAATGGTTGATATGTTAACATTAGTACCTAGCTTAATGGCATCTGGCTTATCATCTGTTATGGCAATGGAAGCGAAAGGGATTTTTGATCGAGGACAGCCACTTATTCAATTTGGTGTTGTGTTTGGTTCATCTTTTGCGTTAGCATTAATTCCAAATGTTGTTCGTCAACAAACGATTCATATTAAAAAACAAGCGGAGTCAATTCGGGATGCTTTATTGTTTGGCTTTTATTTAACGGTAGGTGCAACAGCCGGATTATTTACGTTGATGAAGGAAACTAATATGCTATTGTTCACAAATAGTGATGGAACGAGTAGTTTACAAATTTTGTCATTAACGATTGTACTTACGGCATTAACGATAACAGGGGCTGCTGTTTTACAAAGTTTAGGCCAACTGAAGTGGATTATGTATAGTATTACTGGAGCAGTAGCGATGAAAGTGAGTTTGAACTTATTGCTCGTTCCTCATTACGATATTCGAGGTAGTGCTGCTGCGACGGTTTTAAGTATGTTGTTTTTATGTATGATTATCGTCACATTTTTACATAAAAAATTACCTGAAATAAAATTTATGCAACACGTACGTTGGGGTGCTTTGCTCATTGCGACAGTAGGAATGATTAGTTATCTCATGTTGAGTAAATATATAATATTTACATCATTTGAGCTCGGGCGCGGGTTGTTGCTTATTTATATGATTGGTGTCATTGCTTCAGGAGCATCGATTTATTTATTGCTATTATTACGTTATCGAGTATTTACATCAAAGCAAATTCAAGCATTACCATTTGCTACATTCATTTGGAAGTTAGCAGAAAAAGTAGCGAAGAAAGGATAAAGGTGAAACGAGTATGAGTGGCAAAATCGAAATAGTTGGTTTAGGGGCAGGAGATATAGAACAGCTTCCTTTAGGAGTATATAGAAGGTTAACAAAACAAACAGGAAAGGTCTTTTTACGTACAGTCGATCATCCTGTCGTGAAAGAATTACAACAAGATGGCATGGAATTTATAAGTTTAGACGCACTATATGAGGAGTCGGAGCAATTTGCGATCGTTTATAAGAAAATTGTTGCGACATTGTTAGCGGCGGCGAAAGAGGACGACGTGTTATATGCAGTGCCAGGGCATCCAATGTTGGCTGAAAAAACAGTACAGTTATTGTTAGAGCAAACGGAAGTTCCAGTTGATATTGTTGGAGGTCATAGTTATTTAGATGATTTATTCACGGCATTGCAAATTGATCCAATTGATGGTTTTCAGTTTGTCGATGGAACGGATTTTCAACGTGAGGAATTAAATTATCGACATCATGTCGTGTTTTGCCAAGTGTATGATGCCTTTATTGCTTCAGAAGTAAAACTTACATTATTAGAAGATTTACCTCCTCAATATGAAGTGATCATTATTGAAGCAGCTGGAACAGCACAAGAAAAAATGGAAACATTACCGCTTGAGGATTTAGATAGAACGATGTCACTTAGTAATTTGACAAGTGTGTACGTACCACCTGCTCCTGCAGATATATTGTCACATCAATTTTCGAGTATGCGGGAAGTTATTCGCACATTGCGTAGTGAAAATGGTTGCGCTTGGGACCGGAAACAAACACACGAATCTTTACGTGAGTATGCAATTGAAGAAGTGTATGAACTAATTGAAGCGATTAATAATGAAGATGATGAAGCAATCATTGAGGAATTAGGAGATGTGCTGTTGCAAGTCATGCTTCATAGTCAGATTGGCGAAGATAGTGGTTATTTTACGATAGATGATGTCATTCAACGAATTCATGATAAAATGGTGCATCGTCATCCAGACGTATTTAGCACAAACGATACTGGGAAGACATGGGACGAATTAAAGCTTGAAGAAAATCCAGAAGCGGCAGATGACTTTTTATTACAGAGTGTTGTTACCACAGGACCAAGTCTTCAAGTAGCTTATCAATTACAGAAAAAGGCTGCTAAAGTAGGATTTGATTGGGAAAAGATAGAATATATGTGGGAGAAGTTTAATGAGGAGCAGGCGGAATTTCAAGAAGCAATTGAACAAACAGACAGAGAAGAGATGGAACTTGAATTTGGCGATATGTTATTCGTCCTAGCAAACATTGCAAAACATTACCGGATAAATCCAGAAGTAGCTTTAGCTAAAGTAAATCAAAAATTCATTGCAAGATTTACTGAGGTCGAACAGCAAGCAAGAGAAAAAGGCAAAGCGTTAAAACAATGTACTTTTGCTGAATTAGATCATTATTGGGATATCGCTAAGATAAGGGAGAGGGAATAAATGCGTTTAGATAAATTTTTAAAAGTATCACGAATTATTAAAAGACGTCCGTTAGCAAAAGAAATTGCAGAAAGGGAACGAATTAAAGTGAATGGTTCAATTGCCAAACCATCTGTAAATATTGCGGTAGGCGATGAAATTGAAATTACATTTGGACAAACGATTTTAACGGTGAAAGTAATGATGTTAAAAGACCATGTGAAGAAAGATGAAGCAGCAATGTTGTATGAAGTAGTAAAGGAAGAGCGCGCGAATAGTTAGAAGGCAAATGTCTAGTTCTAACCTTGTCCTATTTGACATAGAATAAAGTAAATGACAATTATCAAATAGGGCAGGTGGAATAAAATGAACCGAGATGAACATATGAGCCATCATACAATGACGCGACAAGAACATAAAGTAGAGATTAATCAGCGTAAAGAAATCGAAATTAGTGGTGTAAAAGAACTTGATAGTTTTGATAATGAAGAGTTTTTATTGCAAACGACAATGGGATATTTAGTCGTTCGTGGACAACATTTACAATTAAAAAACTTGAATGTTGAAGAGGGTTTTTTGCAAATTACAGGGAAGTTATATGAGATGACATATGTGGATGAACATGGCGGGGAGCGAGCTAAAGGGCTGTTTGGCAAGTTATTTAAATGACGTTACAAACACAGTTCGTTACGATGTTAGTTATGGTAGCTAGCGGTTTATATGTTGGTTTTGCTACGACAACTTATCGGAGACTTATTTTTATATGGCGTCATAAACTTGTCGTTCGGTATGGATTTGAGATATTTTATTGGATAATGCAAGTGAGCTTATTATTTTATATATTGTACCGAATGAATGCAGGAGAAGTTAGGCTATTATTTGGACTAGCTTGTTTATTAGGTTACAGTATGTACGTTGTGTTATGTAGTTTTTGGTATGAAAAAGTATTGGAACAGATTATTCGTATCGTTAAATCCATTGTTCGCTGGACATCGCAAGCAGTTTATCAGTTAGTTATTCGGCCGATTTACTCGTTGGGACGTTTATTGTTCCTCATCCTATTATCCATATGTCGTTTTATTATAAAAATACTATACATTATCGTTTCTCCGTTCATAAAATTGCTTAAAAAATATCTTCCAAAAAGAATTTTGAATATTATTTCCAAATTACCAACATTTTGTAGTACAATAGTAAATAAATTAAAAAGTTATCGGAAAAAGATATGGAAGAAGTGGAGGTAGGATAAGATGAACAACCCGAATAAACGTGTTACACGAATCAAATCAGATTATGTTCGCCAGTATGATGCCCATATGGAATTAAAGCAAAAGCGCAAAAAAGGTTTGCTTCAAAGATTAGTAGTATTCACAACGTTATTTGTCATTGCCTTAGGTGTGATGGTTTCTTATCATGTTACTCAGCGTAGTGGTTATGCTGCTAAGCAAGAGGAGTCAGAGCAGTTAACAGAGGAAATTGCCAGCTTACAGAAAGAAGAAGCCAGCTTGTTAGAGGAAATAGACTTATTAAATGATCAAGAATATGTACTAGATATTGCACGTACAAATTACTTTCTATCGAAAAAGGGAGAGCTTATCTTCCAGGTTGATCAATCGGAAGAGCGCTCTTATTGACATGACGACGCTTTATACATATAATAAATAAAGATAGTATTTTATAATAACCAAGGAGGAGCATTTCTTTTATGTCAATAGAAGTAGGCAGCAAAGTGAAAGGTAAGGTTACAGGGATAACAAATTTTGGTGCATTTGTAGAGTTAGAGGCAGGTAAGACAGGGCTTGTTCACATTAGTGAGGTTGCAGATAGTTATGTTAAAGATATTAATGAACATTTATCTGTAGGTGAAGAAGTAGAAGTACGAGTGATTAATGTAGAAAAAGATGGAAAGATAGGTTTATCGATTAAAAAGGCAAAAGATAAACCGGTGCGCCAAAAGAGTTCTCGTGATCGAACAGAAACTTTTGAGAGCAAAATGAATCGGTTTTTAAAAGATTCTGAGGATCGTTTAGCATCACTGAAGAAACATACGGAATCCAGACGTGGAGGTCGAGGTGCTAAAAGAGGATAGCATTTTGCTGTCTGATAAAATGCTCTATTAAAAATATATGAAAAAGCAGTTACTATATTTACGTAGTAACTGCTTTTTTGTTGGAAAAATTCATAAAAAAAAGGCTGTAATCAAAATCGTTTAACATAAGTAAACGACTGATTACAGCAAAGGGTTTGTTTCAATTGCAGATAGGAATAAGCAATGAAACTGTAAAATGGTAAAGCTTTGTCAAAGATAGCGGCGGAGGGAATTGAACCCACAACCTTGCGGGTATGAACCGCACGCTCTAGCCAGTTGAGCTACACCGCCATAAAAATTACCAACATTAGTTATATTACATGAAGTCACAGAATAAGTCAATAGATTTATTTTAGATAGATTGTTCTTTTAGATGAATTAAGTTCATAAAGGAATAATTTAATTAAAACACGAACGTTTAGTTATAATCATACGTGTTTAGCTTAAGTAACTAAGTTTACTTGAATGAAAGCCGACTGACTCTTGCGGGAAAAGCATGAGTCCGAAAACCCTTAATACAACACGTTAGTGTTGTATTAAGGGTTGAGGCCATGCCCGCAGAAAGCAGGCGGCTGTAATGAAAGTAAACGAGTTTATTATCAAATGTAAAGTTCGTGTTTGAGATAATAAAATGAATGATGAAATTAATTCATATTACTTCAAAAAAATCATTATATCATTGAATATAAAAATGATTTGTCAAAAGTCTATGTAACTCGTAACAAAGGGTCGAAATGTTTTATGAATCATTGTGAAAATATGACAAGAAATCTCCACTTAATATGGTTTAATCGTTTTTACGAAGATTAAATGTAGGAGGAGAAGCAATGTGAGTGAAGCTGTAAAAATGAATCGAGTTTTAGAGAGAAGGAAACAAAGTAATGAATGGTCTATCATCAAGCTATTCCAATTTATATTTATTGAGAAGAAAGTGTTCCTCTTTATTATCGCCTTATTGTTAGGACGAGCTGTCATATTATATAACATCTCCCCGTTTGCTCTAGCCTTTTTAGCAACAGCTTGGTCGACACGTCAGAAGCGGATGATGGCACTAGTTGTCCTCACGTTCATCGGTGCAGTTACTTTTTCGGTAGGACAAGGAACTTTCGTTCTATTATCTTCTATTTTATTTTTTATATTTACTAGATTTTTACACGATCGGAGTCATATAAAGTTTATTATTTTGTTTGTTTTTTTATCGACAGTGTTGACAAGGATTTTTCTTTTATCCATTGTTAATGAAATTACCATTTTTGATTGGATGAATATTTTTATTGAAGGAACGCTTGCTATCGTCTTGTTACTTATCTTTATGCAAAGCTTCCCATTATTAGCACATAAAAGATATCAACCTGCATTAAAAAGTGAAGAAATTATTTGTTTGCTCATTTTATTTGCTTCCGTATTAACTGGTTTGATTGGCTGGAATATTTACGGAATAGCGTTAGAAAATGTATTTTCCCGATATATTGTAGTTGCAATAGCCTTTGTTGGAGGGGCGGCCATAGGTTCAACGGTAGGTGTTGTAACAGGGTTAGTATTATCATTAGCTAATGTGTTAAATGTATATGAAATGAGTTTGCTCGCTTTTTCTGGATTGCTAGGAGGCTTATTACAAGAAGGGAAGAAGCATGGTGCTAGTTTAGGATTATTAGTCGGTACAGTATTAATTGGGGTTTATGGGGAAACGACCAATTTAACAGTAACCTTAGCAGAGTCAGGAGTTGCTATTTTACTCTTTTATGCGACACCTACGAGCTGGTTACATAATGTATCTAAATATATTCCTGGAACGAATGAATATACGTTTGAAGAACGAAAATATTTACAAAAGATACGGGACGTCACAGCCCAGCGTGTTGAACAGTTTTCGTCTGTTTTTGCTGCATTATCAGATAGTTTTATTCAATCAACGGAAGCGACTGATGATAAAGAACATATTCAAGAAACGGATTATTTTTTAAGTAAAGTAACGGAAAAGTCATGTCAGCAATGTTTCATGAAAAAACGTTGTTGGCAAAATAACTTTAATACAACGTATAGTTTGATGGAAGACATTAAAGAATCATTGTTAGTCACCGACAAATTAACACCAGCCCAGACGAATGAATTTGAAAATTATTGTGTAAAAGCAAAAAAGGTAATTGATATTATGGACAAAGAAGTAGATTTATTAAAAGTAAATAAACATTTAAAAAAACAAGTGTCGGAAAGTAAGAAGATTGTTGCTGATCAGTTACAAGGTGTGTCGGATGTAATGGACAGTTTTGCGAAAGAAATGATGCAAGAAAGAAAACGGCATGAAAAACAAGAGATTCAAATTATTCGTGCGATGAAACAATTAGATATCCAGTTAGAAAAGTTAGAAATATATCAATTAGAAAAAGGTAATGTCGATATTTCAATGTCGGTTGTTTTTTATGATTATCATGGAGAAGGACCGAAAATTATCGCACCAGTTATTACAGATATATTGGATGAAACTGTTGTCGTAATTGAAGAAGATATTTCGCCATTTCCGAATGGGGTGAGCTTTTTAACATTGGGATCAGCTCAACGATATCAAGTCGAGACAGGATTTGCTTTAGCGGCAAGAGGTGGTGGATTAATATCAGGTGACTCACATACAATGATGGAATTAGGGAAAGGGAAATTCGCGATTGCAATCAGTGATGGAATGGGTAATGGACTACGTGCTAAAGAAGAGAGTAGAGAAACATTACGATTACTTGAGCAAATTTTGCAATCAGGTATTTCTGAACAGGTTGCGATAAAATCGATTAATTCTATCTTAGCACTACGGACGACAGATGAAGTATTTGCTACATTAGATTTAGCAATTATTAATTTGCATAATGCGACATTGCGCTTTTTAAAAATCGGCTCATCACCAAGTTTCATTAAGCGTGGTAATGAAGTAATTCAATTAGCTGGTAACAATTTGCCGATTGGTATTATTGAACATGTTGAGTTAGATACTGTCAGTACGACATTGAAGGCTGGAGATGTTTTAGTGATGATGAGTGATGGTCTCTTTGATGGACCAAAACACGTTGTTCATAATGATATTTGGCTAGAGAGAAAAATACGAGAGATGGAAACAGATGAACCACAAGAGATTGCAGATTTGTTGTTAGAAGAGTTTGTGCGGGGGGAATTAGGCGTTATTCATGATGATATTACAGTAGTGGTTGCAAAAATTACGCATCAAAAACCGCAGTGGGCAACATTTTCAGTCACCGCTCCAAAAGCGACGTAATATCAAGCAATAATCTATTAACTTACCTCATGATGAAAGCGCATCCTACCTTAAGATAAATTAACGTCACACAAGACAAGAACTGTGACGTAAAAAATATAATTTAGTTTAGTGTTAGGCATTTTGTCGCTCCGGGTCGTTTCTTTCCGTGGGCACGGCCTCAACTTCTGTAGCAACACTATCCGTATTGCTACAGGGATTTTCGGACTCGTGCTGTTCCCACAGGAGTAAACGACTCTCCGCTCCAAACTGCCGATATTAAAAGTGGAGATATCCAATAAATTTCCTTTCACTTTTTGAGAAGTTATAAAAGTTATTATAAGAACTTTAATTAAATGTAAGAGTTAATGCAGACAAGTTAAACCCTAAAGAATTTAAATAAAGTCACTGAAAAAGTGATTTTAGTAAATAAAATTAGAAAAACGAATACAAAGCAGACCGAATATATGGAGACTCCTGCGAGAGAAAAGAGTTCGGCAAGACCCCGCAGGGCCATAGCCCGAGGAGGCTTGACACTCGCTCGCGGAAACATACTAAGATTAGTAGTACAAGACATTGGCCGATGTCTTGTGCTACTATTTTTTTATAGTAGAAGTGAAGGAAGACCGTAAATCGCTTGAAACCTTTGAGTTTGTCGCTGGAAACTGGTCAACTTCACACCC
>JAPFDT010000004.1 GCA_026169815.1 Pseudogracilibacillus sp. | reverse complement strand
GAGTTAACGCATTAAGCACTCCGCCTGGGGAGTACGGCCGCAAGGCTGAAACTCAAAAGAATTGACGGGGGCCCGCACAAGCGGTGGAGCATGTGGTTTAATTCGACGCTACGCGAAGAACCTTACCAGGTCTTGACATCCCTTTGACCTCCCTAGAGATAGGGATTTCCCTTCGGGGACAAAGGTGACAGGTGGTGCATGGCTGTCGTCAGCTCGTGTCGTGAGATGTTGGGTTAAGTCCCGTAACGAGCGCAACCCTTAATATTAGTTGCCAGCATTAAGTTGGGCACTCTAATGTGACTGCCGGTGACAAACCGGAGGAAGGTGGGGATGACGTCAAGTCATCATGCCCCTTATGACCTGGGCTACACACGTGCTACAATGGATGGAACAACGGGCTGCGAAACGGCGACGTGAAGCAAATCCCATAAAACCATTCTCAGTTCGGATTGTAGGCTGCAATTCGCCTACATGAAGCAGGAATCGCTAGTAATCGCGGATCAGAATGCCGCGGTGAATACGTTCCCGGGCCTTGTACACACCGCCCGTCACACCACGAGAGTCGGTAACACCCGAAGTCGGTGAGGTAACCCTTTTGGGAGCCAGCCGCCGAAGGTGGGACCAATGATTGGGGTGAAGTCGTAACAAGGTAGCCGTATCGGAAGGTGCGGCTGGATCACCTCCTTTCTAAGGATATGGTTACATAACAATTCGTTGTTGTGTAACCACGGAACACGAACGTTGTTCGTGAATGACATTTATTGTTGATTGTTCAGTTTTGAGGGAGTAAGTCTCTCAAACTTTGTACCTTGAAAACTAAATAAGAGCAAGATAATCAACGACATCAATTTTTTTATTATTATATAGTACGTATCGTAAGATATGAATTGTAGGTTTAGTTAAGTGAACAAGGGCGCACGGTGAATGCCTTGGCACTAGGAGCTTATGAAGGACGGGACTAACACCGATATGCCTCGGGGAGTTGTAAGTAAACTTTGATCCGAGGATTTCCGAATGGGGCAACCCACTATTCGTAATGGAATAGTACATCTATTTGAATACATAGAATAGATGAGGCATACCCGGGGAATTGAAACATCTTAGTACCTGGAGGAAGAGAAAGCAATTGCGATTTCCTGAGTAGCGGCGAGCGAAATGGAATCTAGCCCAAACCAGTAAGTTTACTTACTGGGGTTGTAGGACACTTCACATGGAGTTACCAAGAAATATATTAGACGAATCGATCTGGAAAGGTCAGCCATAGAGGGTAACAGCCCTGTAATCGAAAATATATTTCCTCCGAAGTGTATCCTGAGTACGGCGGAACACGAGAAATTCCGTCGGAATCCGGGAGGACCATCTCCCAAGGCTAAATACTCCCTAGTGACCGATAGTGAACCAGTACCGTGAGGGAAAGGTGAAAAGTACCCCGGAAGGGGAG
>JAPFDT010000040.1 GCA_026169815.1 Pseudogracilibacillus sp. | reverse complement strand
CAATTGCACCAGTCAGTACAATAATCCAAGGTGGGAGCTTCCAGTAGGCAAGCATACTAAATAAAATAGCAGCTAGAGCAAAGTCAATAGGTGCCAAGATTGAACTTGTCCAAATCGGAAAATAAAAAGCAGAGATTAAAATACCGATAACTGCTGCATTTACGCCCATTATTGCGCCTTTAATTTTAGGGTTATTACGTAAACTATCCCAAAATGGTAATGCACCTAGAATAAGAAGAAAAGCAGGTAGGAAAACGGCAACTGTCGCTACTAAACCACCTTGCCAGCCTTTCATAACAGTTCCTAAATAGGCTGCAAATGTAAATAAGGGACCTGGTACTGCTTGTGTAGCACCATATCCTGCTAAGAAGGACTCTTCGCTTATCCAGCCATTTGGTACAAGTTCCTGTTCTAATAAAGGCAATACGACATGACCCCCACCAAAAACTAAGGAACCTGAACGATAAAAGCTGTCAAACAAAGCTATCCAATAGGATCCAGTTATTTCTCGAATAACCGGTAAAAAAAATAATAAACCGAAAAATAACAGTAGACAGATCATCGATAACCTTTTGGCAATCGGAAAGTTCGATTTAGTTTTTTTAATCTCATCATGCTGTTTAAATAATAGGAATCCAAAGAATGCAGCAATTAAAATAATACCTACTTGAGTGAAAGCTGATTGCCAAAGAAGCGTACCTATTAGTGCAAATAAGGCGATGGCTTTTCTTTTTAAATCAGGCGTCAAGTTTTTAGCCATCCCTATAATGGCATGCGCAACTATCGCTACTGCTACGATTTTCAATCCATGTATCCATCCAGCATTTCCTATATCAAATCCAGTGAGTAGTAAAGCAAAAAGGATTAGAGCAATAACAGACGGTAATGTAAACCCAACAAAAGATGTTATTCCACCTAATATCCCTGCACGCATAACACCTATACCGATTCCAACTTGGCTACTGGCGGGACCAGGTAAGAACTGTGATAAAGCAACTAAATCGGCATAACTTTTTTCATCCATCCATTTTCTTCTTCGTACATATTCTTCATGAAAATACCCTAAATGGGCTGTTGGTCCACCAAAGGAAGTTAATCCAAGTCGTGTTGAAACTAAAAATATCTCCAAGAGTGATTTAAATCCTCTATTCGGGTTACTTTGATTCATTATTATCTCCTTTTATTCTTTAATTTCTTTAAAGAGTTCATAAGCTTTTTTCCGAGCTTCGTTAAGAACTAAATCTCCTTTTTCAGTTATCGTGTAATACTTCCTAACTTTTCCTTCCACGTTTTTATCTTCTCTTATTAGAAGTCCATCAGACTTCATTGAATGTAGTATAGGATAGAGAGACCCTGAACTGATACTGTAGCCGTGTTCTCTGAGCTCTTCTAACATCCATACACCAAAAATCGGATGCTCTTTTGCATGGTGTAATATGTGTATATGAATAAATCCAAGAAATAATTTACGCAACACTTTATCCTCCATAATATCACCTCCAATATCAATATCGAAACTATATATCGTTATCCGATATCGATAATATATAATACACTATGATCACTTTCAATAAAAAAACTAATTATTTACATAACCTTTACATTTAAACAGTGGTAAATTCTTTTTCGCAAACAACAAATGTGTGCAATTGTTGAACAGTTATATCATCTAAATCAAAACCATCAGTGTGAACTGGTGGTTTTGATTTGCAGTATTATTTAGCACAGTTAATGACTTCCTCTTCTCTCTACTTACTAAACAACTACTGGTTTAATACCCATAGAAGATAATGTTCTATATTGGAAATTTGAAATTCAAAGATACTGCTTGAGCGATTTCCAGAAATTCTCTATTTGAGATTTCTCCTATGGATTCTGATTTAACTTTTAGATAGTTGGCGAATTCTAATGTGGAAATGTTTAGCGTATTAACCTTACTGTTTCTTCTTAATCCAGGAATCCTAATTGGAATAAAATAAGGTTTCATGTCTGTTACATAAATAACCCTACATACCAATACCTGTTTTACGGCAAGATTATATTCATCCCTACTCAAAACCACATATTCTGTCTTATTGTACCGATCAAGTACTTCATCGTATGTTTCAACTGATATGACATCTTTTTGCTTCATTAACCTTTACTCTCCATTCAGGGCACATACTTTTTTGCATACTCTTCTAACTCTTGATGTAAATTTAGCTCATCTATCTTCATAAAGAAATCTTCTGTTTCAGGTACTAGCCTAATCGTGTCATCTTCCTTTATAATGTAAAACTTTTGACCGACTTCAACATTAAAGCGTGCAGGTATCGTGATAACAACTGCATTCCTTTGTTTCCGTGCATTGGACGTCCCAACTATCATCTTTCTCATCTCCTAAAAATAAACGCCCTGGAATAAATTCATCCAAGGCGTTTATTTTTTAATTTTTAACATGTTGATTACCGTAAAATCCTATTAATTTTTTATCCGTAATATTAATGTCGATATCACCTGTTATCGCTTCTGCAACTACTGTATCATTCCGATTCCACAGATGTGCATAATGCTTTAAAGTTATCTCAGGACTCGAATGTCCTAACCTTTGTGATACAACTAAAATATCAATGTTATGCTGGTTAATAAGGTAACTTGCATGGCTGTGCCTTAAGCCTTTTGCTTGGATACGTTTCACACCAGCTGCGTCAGCATAGCGATTGACAATATTATTCACTGTACCTCTAACAAGCGGTCTTTCTGTAGTGCTTAAAATAAACTTGGTCACACCATGTTTTAATTGACGTTCTTTCCACTTCTTCAAAATATAAATTGTGTCATTGTCTAAAGATATCATTCGCATACTACTTTTGGTTTTTGTGTAGGGCTTTACTGTATATTCACCTGTGTACCATTCCAAAGTACCGTGGATCCGTAGCATTTTCTTTTCAAAATCTACATCATCCCATGTTAATGCTAATCCTTCCGAAACTCGCATTCCTGTCGTGTAATACAACCATAACATAACAAACGACATGTGCTCATAAAAATCCTTTACATAAACAGATGATATAACCCTTTCGAATTCGTCCTTCGTCCAATAAGGAACAACAGCTTTCCCCTTCGGAATTGCTTTGGTACGCATAGATGGATTCACTTCTATATACTGCAAATTAACAGCCTTCGTTAACGTTCGTCTAAACGTACTGTACACCATACTTGAGAAGCTCTGTGAATAACCACTTTCCGTCAGCAAGAATACCCGAAACATCTCACAATCTTCCACGGTAATACTCCTCAGTTTTTTACTCTTGAATCGTTTCTTAATCGTTTTAAATACGGACTTCCTAGATAGCCATGTTGATTTTTCTACGTTCCCTTTATAAATAGGTAAATAAATTTGTGTCAAAAACTGACCATATGTCATGTTATAATTCCTGTATTGATGCACCTGATGATACTCTCTTTTTATTTTTGTTGCTTCAATATGAGCCGCTTTTGCAGTTAAAAACGGCTCACCTAATTCACTCCTAGATCGTTTCCTCTGTATTGTTTTACCTGTAATTTTATCTACACCTAACCAAACATTATAAAAGAATCTACCTGTTTTTTCATTCTTGTATACCCCTGGATATTTTGTCTTTGCCAATTAAATTCACCCCGCCTTATTAGTAAATTTAACACCTAAAATTTCCTCTACCTTTTCAACTGGCACTACACCACAACGTTGATTTTCATAGAATGTAAAGCCATCGTTGACTAATTTAATCTTTGCTTCTCGAATGATTGATCTTGCAGTGTTCTGTTTAAATCCGTACTCCATCAATTTCTTGTAATCAATCATAACCATTACGATTTCCCCTCTCTATTTGTTGTTTAATTTGCTACATGATGACCCATTCTTTTCTTACTTTCACGGACAACGGATGGTAACAATTCGTCTTTTCTTCATCTGTAAGTGTTCTTAGTTTTTTATCTAATTTCTTCTGTTTTAATAAATCCAATAATTCATCTAATCGTTCACGCACTCGCTTGCTCTTCTTTGGCATGCTACCGTAGGCTAAAATGATGACTTCCGAATCTTTGACACTATTAACGATGATTTCGTCGTTAACATCGTCCGACATGTACTTGTATTTTTTCTTATCTACTAATTTTTCAGAGAACAAGTTTGCACTGTAATAGCCACCGTAACCAAGCTTGTAAACATTGCTGGTAATCAAGAAGTTTGTCAGGTCATTCTCTACATAATTAAAATTAGTTGGATAAAGTGTCAATACAGTAACCAATGGGCTTTCAGCGTCCCACACCCGCTTCGTTGCATATCTATGTTTGCCATCATCTGATTCCAGAAACGTGACGTCAATTGCTGTTGTCGATTCTTTAACCATGACTACTGACCCCTTCCTCAATACGCTTCTTTATTTCATATACTGTCGTTTTTGATATGCCATTTTCTCTTGCAATTTGTCTGATTGGAATCTCTCGTTCTAATTGATGACTAACATTGAAAAAAACGAGTTTGTCTTTTGGTTTTTTAGCTTGTGCATGATATTTTATAGGTCTTCCTTTATAAACACCCCGTAATTTTGCTTGTATGATTCCTTGCTTCTGCCGTTCTAATATTTTCGTTCGTTCATTCTCTGCAATGTAGCTAAGTAACGAGATAAACATATCAGACATTGCCTTATCTAACGTTTGATTACCCGTGTTAAACCTTAAAAACGGAGCATCTAGTACTGTTAGTTGCACATTCCGTTCCTGTAACATTCGAACCGTCTCGATGATGTCTGTATAATTTCTACCTAAACGATCCAGGGAAACAACTACTATTTCGTCGCCTGACCTTACATAATCCATCATCTCTTGAAAGACTGGTCTGTTCGTATCTTTACCACTTAATTGCTCACTAAAAATCTTATCTACGTTCTCTTTTTTCACCGCATCAAATTGTCGGTCAAGATTTTGCTCTTTTGTTGACGTTCTGATATATGCTACTTTCATTTTTAATCCCCTCTTCTCAATCGATTTACTGGCCATTAATACTGGCCGTTTCTAGTGCTGTTAGACCAACACCGTACAACGGCCATTTTAACTGTGCCCATAACTGCCAGTTTGTGTAATAACATTTTGCATCGCCTCCAGTAATTCAAATAATTACTACCCCCTTTGCCCTCATTTACTGAAGTCAAAAGTATAATATATATTTGATTAGATGATGCTATACAAGGGGATTAGTCGCACGGAAACAAGTAATCAATTTGAATACCATTAATGCTATTCAAAAAGTTATATAGTCGGAAGAACATAGTCTATTTTTCCGCCAATTGGTTCTTTTAACACGATGTTTTTTAGATAAATATGTCCATTAATTTTCACTTCCTCAATAGACCAATTCTTACGAGTAAGTTCATTCTTTAATATTTCCAATACTTTATTACTATGAAGCTTTCGATAAATACCATCACCATGTTGTGAATACCAGTCATTGTATGCTGGCTTGATATCTGGTCTACGGATCTTTCCTCCCGGCTGATACTCTATACAATCTTCAATGAAGGTGATGACAGGATTTTGTCGTGCTTTATATTTTTCTAACTCTGCTTCACTAGCTGAACTCCGTACAAATTGGTAATCATGGCTCATTAAGTCGTGGAGACCTTCTAATGAAAAGTTAAATATTCCTGGAAGTTCTTTTAATAATTTATCTACTAAATCAACATCCATATAAGAAATCCCTTGCTTTGGCTCTTCACCTTGTTTCAGCTCGTAATAGCGTTTGTTAAAGGGGACAATCACCAGTCTTCTAAAATAACCATCAGAAGTGTCATCAGAATCCATAAGTCTATTTAACAAAATGATTAGTTTTGTGTATAAGGTTGTCGTATAGGAATCTTGGTATTTCATCTCCACTGACATAGGGTCTCCACTCGTAAGCTTCTTGAAATTCTCCGTATTAAACTCCTTTTCGAACTCGTTTTCACTCGAAATATTTAGAAGTTTCCCTGGCATTTCTTGTAAGCCGAATCGCTTCTCGAGCAAAGAAAGCGGAGTACTAGATAAACTTTCTTTGGAATATAGATGTTGCATTACACTCGCTAAAACACTTTTTCCGTTAGACCCGTTCCCTAAGAATATAAATCCTTTTTGAACTTTTACCTCCTTTAGCCAGATGTAGCCTAAAATTTGTTGCATTAATTTTACTCGT
>JAPFDT010000007.1 GCA_026169815.1 Pseudogracilibacillus sp. | reverse complement strand
GTTCGAGGTAGAAGCGTAGTAATACGTGAAGCTGACGAATACTAATAGATCGAGGACTTAACTAACTTTTATGATGATGATTTGATTGTTCTTATTTAGTTTTTGAGGTATAAATACTTCATAAGTGAATATAGTCTGGTGGTTATTGCAAAGAGGTCACACCTGTTCCCATCTCGAACACAGTAGTTAAGCTCTTTTGCGCCGATGGTAGTTGAGACTTTGTCTCTGCAAGAGTAGGACGTCGCCAGGCTGTATACTTATATCATATCGCGGGGTGGAGCAGTCTGGCAGCTCGTTGGGCTCATAACCCAAAGGTCGCAAGTTCAAATCTTGCCCCCGCAACCAATTATATTATAAAGGTCCGGTAGTTCAGTTGGTTAGAATGCCAGCCTGTCACGCTGGAGGTCGCGGGTTCGAGTCCCGTCCGGATCGCCATATTATTTAAAGTCATACATGTTTATATAACATGTATTTTTTTATGTTCATTTTTAAGTCGTGAGTAAATATAAATCTAATTTAAATGGTATTACTATTGAATTAGCTTTTCATTAATGAGAAAATACAATGAGATAAACTTATTACTATAATAGAACAAGTAGCCAGCTCGCTTTATTTAAATATAATATTGTATCATTTTATGTTGTGAAGGAGCTTATATAATATAATGGATGAATTTGATTTTATTGAAATGATTAAGCAACAAACATATAAGCAAAATACTGTTATAAAAGGAGTTGGAGATGATGCAGCAGTTATCCAATCTCCACTTAATAATATAGTAACTGCTGTAGATACGTTTGTGGACAATATTCATTTTTCTTGGGAATATTTGAATGGATATCAAATTGGATATCGAGCATTAGCGGCTAATATAAGTGATATAGCAGCTATGGGAGCTTTACCGAAGTATTATCTAGTATCTATTGTCATACCAGATTCGTTTAATCAAAATGATTTATTAGATATTTTTACGGGTATGAAGGGGCTTGCGTCTCGGTATCAGATGGATTTAATTGGCGGTGATACAGTATCTGGTAAAGAGCTAGTCATTTCAATAACGATTATTGGTCATGTTGCAAGAGATAGAATTCGTTATCGTTCACATGCATGTAATGGTGATATAGTTTTTGTTACTGGTACGTTAGGTGACTCAAGTGCTGGTTTACATATTTTAAAAAATAAACTCAATGTAAAAGATAAAGAGTATTTGATTCATCGTCATCGAATGCCAATGCCGCGAGTTGAATTTGCACAACAATTACATGGTATTAAACGTGTAGCATTAAATGATGTTTCAGACGGTATTGGAAATGAATTACAGGAAATCGCTCATGCCTCTAATGTAGATATTATAATTGAAGATAAATGCATCCCGATTCATGACAGTTTGTATCAATTTACAGATAAAGAACAAACTAGGTGGAAATATTTTGGTGGGGAAGATTTTGAATTAGTCGGTACAGTTAATGCCGAACATTGGAAAGTTATCAAAGAAATAAGTTGGAAAATGAATTTAAAAGTATCTAAAATAGGAGAAGTAACTTATAAACAAGCTACAGATCCAACTGTATATTTAAAAAAAGACCAACAAACAACAAGATTAGAACAATTAGGATATATTCATATGAGTAGGAGAACAAATGATGAAACTTGAGATAATAACGGATTCAGATAAGCTGACAAAAGAGATAGCAATTTCACTTGCGGAACTTCTATCGCCAGGAGATGTATTAACTTTAGAGGGAGATTTAGGCGTTGGTAAGACAACGTTCACTCAAGGTTTAGGTGTAGGTTTAGGTGTGAAAAGGCATGTAACGAGTCCAACATTTACAATTATAAAAGAATACAATGGACGGATCCCTTTATACCATATGGATGTTTATCGTTTAGAATTTTCAGATGAAGATATTGGTTTTGAGGAATATTTTTCGGGCGAAGGTGTAACTGTAGTGGAATGGGCTAAATTTATTGAGGATTTTTTACCTGAAGATAGATTGAGTATTCATATGGAATTGATTGATGAATCGAAGCGAAAAATAATTATGGAAGCTGGAAGTAAACATTATGAAGATGTTGTAAAACAGTTACAAGAATTATTGGAAAGTAATGGAGGTTAGAGAATGAATATACTTGCAATCGATACTTCCAATGACGAATTAGGCATCGCTATCGCAAAAGATGATAAAATAATCGGTGAATTAATTACGTCTTCTAAACAAGATCATTCAACAAGGTTAATGCCAGCAATTGTTGATATGATGAGTCGGACAAATATGAACCAAACTGAGTTAGATGCGATTATTGTAACGCACGGACCTGGTTCTTACACAGGAAGTAGAATAGGAATTACAACTGCTAAGACGATGGCTTGGGCTTTAAACATACCAATATATACTGTTTCAAGCTTGGCATTACTAGCAATGAATGGGCAGTTATCTTCACATTATATATGTCCATTTTTTAATGCAAGAAGGGGATTAGTTTTTACGAGTTTATATAAATGGGAAGGTACGCGTTTAGTCGAAGTAGAACGAGAAAGAAACGTATTAATGGATGATTGGTTAGATCAATTACAGGACTACGATGAACCAATTTTATTTATTAGTCCACATGTTGATATGTTTGAGAAAAATATTAACGAAAAAATGAAAGAACGAGCAATAGTTATCACTGATGCACTCCAACGTCCATTTCCTTCTAATATGTTTACAATGTTAAAGTGGATAAATAGTGTAGATGTGCATCAAGTAGCACCGAATTATTTAAGAAGAACAGAAGCAGAAGCAAACTTAGAGAACAAACAAAAGGGTGAGTAAAATGGCTGAATTCTCCATTAGGGAAATGCAATCCGATGATATAACAGCAGTAATGCACATTGATAAAGTATGTTTTTCTGCTCCTTGGTCTAGAGAGATATATGAACAAGAGCTGGAAAAGAATGATTTTGCTTATTATTTTGTTATGGAAGAAAGCGGGAATGTTGTCGGATATGCTGGTTTGTGGATTGTAGAAGATGATGCACAAATTACGAATATCGCCTTATTACCAAAATATCGCGGATATAAAATAGGCGAAAAGTTGTTTGGATTCTCTATGCAATTTGCAATGAAACTAGGTGCTTCAAGGTTATCTTTAGAAGTACGTGAATCAAATATTATCGCACAAAAATTATATCGTAAATTTGGACTTGTACCAGGCGGAGTTCGTAAAAGATATTATCCAGATAATAATGAAGATGCGATTGTAATGTGGGTGAATTTAAATTGAATAAACAAAGTATTATTTTAGGAATTGAAACGAGTTGTGATGAAACGGCAGCCGCTGTTGTAAAAAATGGAACAGAAATACTCTCTAATGTCGTCACATCACAAATAGACATTCATAAACAGTTTGGTGGTGTTGTACCAGAAGTTGCCTCACGACATCATGTTGAACAAGTAACAGTTGTTATTGAAACAGCTATAAAAGAAGCAGAAGTTGGTTGGGATGAGATTGATGCAATTGCTGTGACTCAAGGGCCAGGTTTAGTAGGTGCTTTATTAATTGGTATTAATGCGGCAAAAGCATTAGCCTTCGCAAAAAATAAGCCACTAATTGCTGTCCATCATATAGCAGGACATATTTATGCAAATCGTTTAGAACAATCGTTTGAATTTCCTTTATTAGCATTAATTGTTTCAGGAGGACATACTGAATTAGTTGTTATGAAAGATCATGGTGAATATGAATTAATCGGCGAGACATTAGATGATGCCGCAGGTGAAGCTTTCGATAAAGTTGCTCGTGTATTAGATTTACCTTATCCAGGTGGTCCGGAAATTGATCATTTAAGTAAGAAAGGAGAAGCTTCGATTGATTTTCCTCGTTCTTGGTTAGAAGAAGGAAGTTATGATTTTAGCTTTAGTGGTTTGAAATCAGCTGTAATTAATTATGTACACAATGTGAATCAACGTGGGGATAAACTGTGCAAAGAAGATATAGCAGCAAGTTTCCAAGCGAGTGTTGTTGAAGTATTAACAGAAAAAACGTATCAAGCCGCCTTAGAGTATAATGTGAAACAAGCTATCGTTGCAGGTGGTGTTGCCGCAAATAATGGCTTACGCACAGCAATATTCGATAAATTTTCATCAACAAATATTTCTGTGCATATTCCTCGTTTGGAATTATGTACGGATAATGCTGCAATGATTGCAGCTGCAGGAGCCATTTTGTATGAGAAAAAACAGTTTGCTTCATGGGATTTAAATGGGCGTCCTTCACTATTACTCACATAGTTATCCACACACTGTTCACAGGCATGTGAATAATATAAAAAATCACAATAATATCAATGTTTATAATGTGGATAATCTTGTGGAAACAAATATAACAACTTTTTAATTTGTGGATAAGTTATACATCCACTTAAAGGATAGATAATTCGTAATTAATGATGAAAACCTTTATAATATAAGGCGTGGAATTTATAATTAGAAATTTGGTGATAGACCAAGATGTCAAAAAAACAATCACATTATATCCAATTGGATTTAATCATTTTATTAGTCATATTTATATCGGTTAGTATATTAGCTATTTATAATGCACAACAACTGGGACAATATGGAACAGAAAATTATGCATTAAAACAGTTTATTTATTACATAATCGGAATTGTATTAGCGATAGCTTTACAATTTATCGATTTAGATCAATTATACAAATCGAGTTTATATTTATATATTGTTGGTGTTATTGGAGTAGTAGTGCTTTATTTTAGTCCTACTTCTATTGCACGACCAGTAAACAATGCTAAGAGTTGGTTTAACGCCGACTTTATGCCATTAACCATTCAACCATCAGAATTTACAAAAATAACTTTCATTATCTTTTTAGCAGCAATGGTTGTCAAACATAAAAATAAGTATGAAAATCCTTTAGCGAGATATGATTTACTACTTATTTTAAAAATTGTTGCTATTACACTTATTCCAGTAGCGTTTATTATTAACCAACCTGACTTAGGAACAACACTTGTTTTCTTCTTTATTGCAGGTATTGTTATTTTGTTATCTGAAATAGACTGGAAGATTTTAACGTCACTCATTCTCGGTGGTGCTGCCTTTTCGGTTATATCCGTCTTACTCGTCGTTAATTTTCCGGAGTTATCCACAAAAGTATTGGGGATAAAGCCATATCAAATAGACCGAGTAATGACTTGGTTTGATCCAACAGAACAAGTAGCAGACGATCGTTTCCAAATCGATCGCTCCTTATTAACAGTTGGTTCAGGACAATTAACAGGGAAAGGCATGGGAAGTGCTGAAGTTGCCTTACCTGAAGCTCATACTGACTTTATCTTCTCGATCATTGGGGAGAGTTTCGGCTTTGTTGGAACGGCAGTCGTCGTTTTTGCGTTATTCTTATTGTTATATCGCTTAGTTACCTTAGGTATGAAAAGTTATGAATTTAGTCCATTTTCGTCGTATATTTGTTTTGGATTTATGGCTTTAGTCTTACTGCACACTTTCCAAAATATTGGAATGACGATTGGAATTATGCCAATTACAGGAATTCCTCTTCTGTTTATAAGTTATGGAGGAAGTACGACGTTATCCACAATGATTGGATTTGGAATTATATATCGAATTGCCGTGGAAGAGTCACGACAACAAGATTTCTTATTTAATTAAAGGAATCAATTTCATCCTTTATTTTATTAACTTAAAACAGGAACTTTACGTTTGATGATATACTCGTTTACTTAGGGATCAAAAATGTTTGTTGATAATTTAAGGTAGCCAATCATTCGTCGTTTTAAATAAGTTATCCCGCTATAAATTTGATTAATTAAAAAAACTTGTAAAGAGAAGAACAATGTGACTTATTGTTCTAACTACTTTACAAGTTTTTTCTTTTATTAATGAAGTTCAGTCCATTCTTCCATTAAATGTTCGACTTTTTCTTTTAGTTCATCTGTTTCTTTTGTCAATTCTAATAGCTTTTCATGGTCTTGGAAAACTTCTGGTTTCGTCATTTCCATTTCAAGTGCTTCGATTTGTGTTTCATACTTTTCAATATTCGTTTCGATTTCATCGATTTGTCGTTCAACCTTTCGTTGCTCACTTTGTAATCTCTTCTGTTCAGCAAATGACATATTTGCTGGAGTGGTTTTTACTTCTGCTGTTTGCGGTACTTTTTCAGCTTCTAATTTTTTAATTTCAGCTTCTTCTACCTTCTTATCTACATAATAATCATAATCGCCTAAATAGACGGTTAGATCAGAGGACGTCAATTCAGCAATTTTATCGGTTATTTTGTTAATAAAATAACGGTCATGGGAAACGAATAAAACAGTACCTTCATAGTATTGTAAAGCATTTTCCAACACTTCTTTACTCATCACATCAAGGTGGTTCGTTGGCTCGTCTAATACGAGGAAGTTTGCTCGCAATAACATTAGTTTAGCCAGAGCGACACGCGCTTTTTCCCCACCACTTAATGTGTGGATATGTTTTAATACATCCTCACCAGAGAATAGGAAATTACCTAGTACAGTTCGAATATTTTCCTCTGTTTTATGGGGAAAATCATCCCATACTTCGTTTAATACTGTATTTGTATCTGTTAATTTCTCTTGTTCTTGTGCATAATAGCCAATTTGGACATTCGATCCGAGTGTAATCGCACTATCTTCTACCATTAAAGCTCTTAACAAAGTTGTTTTTCCAATACCATTTTCTCCGATTAACGCAACTCGTTCGCCTCTGTGGATAGTTAAATTAATATTGGAAAATAGTGGTTCTCTGTCACCTTCATGCGTGAATGAATAATTTTCTATTTTCAACACATCATTCCCGCTCGTTTTAGCAACATCGAATGAAAAGCTAGCACTTGATTCTTCTCCTAATGGACGATCTAACTTTGTCATTTTATTTAATTGTTTTCGCCTACTTTGCGCGCGTTTCGTTGTTGAAGCTCTGGCAATATTACGTTGGACAAAGTCTTCCATGTCTTTAATTTCTTTTTGCTGTCTTTCATATCGTTTCATATCGCGCTCGTAGTTTAATGATTTTTGTTCTAAAAAGCGTGAATACGAGCCATGGTATTTCGTTGTTTGTTTATGAGCGATTTCGTAGACGATATTCACAATTTTATCAAGAAAATAACGGTCATGTGAGACGATAACTATAGCACCAGGATAACTTGTTAAATACGTTTCTAACCAAGTTAATGTCGCAATATCTAAATGGTTTGTCGGCTCGTCCAAAATCAGGACATCAGGTTGTTGTAATAAAAGTTTACCAAGCGCGAGTCGTGTTTTTTGTCCACCACTTAAATCACTGATTTGAAAGGAAAACTCCTCCTCTGTAAAACCTAATCCAATCAATACGCCGCGAACATCACTCTCATATCGATAACCACCATCTTCAGCAAATTGATCTTGCCTACGACTATATTCATGAATGAGCTTATCATCATAATTTTCCTGCTGACTCATTTCTTCGATTTTAGCTGCAAAAGTTTCTAATTCTTTCTCTTCTCTTTGTAAATGAGCAAAAACCGTCATCATTTCATCCCAAATTGTTTTCGTAGATGTTATATCATTATGTTGTGCTAAATAGCCAATTTCTAATTCTTTCGGTTTATATATTTCACCTTCATCATAAGCTATCTCTTCTGTTAAAATTTTTAATAACGTTGATTTTCCAGCACCGTTACGACCGACTATTGCAATGCGGTCATTCGTTTGAATTTCGATTTGAATGTTTTGAAATAAAACGGATCCCCCGAATGATTTCATTAAATTATTAACTTGCATGAGAATCATCTTTTTCACCTCTACTTAATCAATTGTAACGTATGTTCATAGATAATCGCAATGCACATAACTCTTAGAAGCAGACTTATTCGTATATATCTGCTAAACTATAGACAGAATAAACGTGAAAGAGTGAGCATATAATGGCAGATTTTACCCATTTTAATGAGCAAGGACGCGCAAAAATGGTTGATATAACGGAGAAAACTACAACAGTAAGAACAGCAGTTGCTGCAACAAAAGTAATTGTAAATGACACCATTTATGAAAAAGTCTCCAACAACGATATGGCAAAAGGTGACGTATTAGCAGTCGCACAAGTAGCAGGAGTCATGGCAGCAAAGAACACGTCACAATGGATTCCGATGTGTCATCCATTACAATTAAGTGGCGTTGATATTGCATTTGATTGGGAGAAAATAGATGAGTCATATCATTTACATATTGAAGTGACGGTAAAAACAAAAGGGTTAACAGGAGTCGAAATGGAAGCATTAACAGCAGCATCGGCTACCGCATTAACAGTGTATGATATGTGTAAAGCAATTGATAAAGGAATAGTTATTGGACAAACGTATTTGCTATCAAAAACAGGTGGCAAATCAGGTGACTTTAAGCGCAAGTAGGAGAGGAATACATTGGAAAATAAAATACCACAAGCAACAGCTAGACGTTTACCATTATATTATCGTTTCTTAACGAACTTACACCATCAAGGAAAAACACGTGTCTCATCAAAAGAATTAAGTGATGCAGTAAAAGTGGACTCAGCAACGATTCGCCGCGATTTTTCATATTTTGGTGCACTTGGTAAAAAAGGTTACGGATATAACGTCGATTATTTATTACAATTTTTCAAAGAAACATTATCTGAACATAAAGCGGTTGATGTCGCACTTATCGGTGTCGGAAATTTAGGCACAGCACTATTAAATTATAACTTTTCAAGAAATCATAATACAAAATTAGCAATGGCATTCGACCATTCAGAGAAAAAAGCCGAAACATTTATCGGCGGAGTTCCGATTTATCATATTGATCAACTAGAGGAAAAAATTAGTAATGTAGAAGTAGCAATCCTCACTGTCCCAGCAACAGTTGCTCAGGAAATAGCAGACAGGCTCGTAGCGAGTGGTGTAAAAGGTATATTAAACTTTACACCTGCTAGACTTACAATCCCAGATCATGTGCGGATTCACCATATTGATTTATCTGTGGAATTACAGTCATTAGTCTATTTCATGAAACATTATCCAGTATAAAAAGGATTGTTCAGCAAATGGTGTTGCTTGTAATACGAGCTTGTCTAAGCGAAAGAAATATACGGAGACTCCTGCGGGACAAAAGGCCTTGATGTGACCCCGCAGAGCGAAACTCGAGGAGGCACATTAGCCGCCCGCGGAAAGCGGAGTATGTTTCTGTAGCGACTTTTATCAACACGATTTGTCGTACAACCATAAAAAGAAGCTTATGAAGTGTCAGTAAGAAGACGCTCCATAAGCTTCCTTTATTTCTTATTGTCTTTTCGGGCTTTTAAGTAACGGAAGCCAATGACGAAATCAAGGGCAGCGACAAGTAATAAAATAATCGTAATGGGATTAAAAACCGTTTCCTCAGCGTAGGTAAATGCCATAGAAGTAAAAATAATCCCTAATGCAAAATATAATAAAGCCATCATGAATCAACCTCCGAATAAAATAAGCGACAACTCTTGTTGCATACGTTCTAACTCTTCTGGATCAATCATTAATTGTCCAAAAATGACAATCCCATTCATTCCCATATGAACAAGGATTGGCACAATAATCCGTTTAGTTTTTACATAGACATAAGCTAGTGCAACGCCCATTCCAAAGTAAATGAGTAAATGTTGAAACTCTAAATGCACAAGTGCAAAAATTAATGACGAAATAAACACAGATAAAAGGAAATTCATTCGTTTATGTAAAGAACCGAAAATAATTTTCCTAAAGATTAATTCCTCTAAAATTGGTGCCGTAAAAACAGGAATAATAAAGAAAAGTGGATTTATTCTTGTTAATTCAACAATATCAGATGTGTTCTCTGACCCTTGAGGTATTCCTAAAACATTCATTTCAATTGTCATAGCAACTAATTGTGCCCCGTATGCTAAAAATATTCCAATAACTGTCCAACCAATAAGTTTTCCGGCTGAAATTGGATTGGCTTCCTTTTCCTGTCGTAAATGAGGTCGTAAAAGAGCCAACGAACCAAATACAGCAAGTACGAAAACAGCAATATTAATATAGAGAACACCAGTTATATTATTAAAACCAGTCGTAAAGTGTAATCCAATTGGAATGGCAACAGAAAGAACTTGTGCCGCAATGAATAATAAAATGACTGACCAATATCTTTTATTCAACAGTCTAAACTCCTTTAACAAAATGACATATATTAAATATAATAACATATTATATGCAAAAACAATGTAAAATGATGGCTCACAATTGATATATGTTGCTCAAGGTTGATATTCGTCCTTCAGTACCTACTTCAATCTACAATCGGTAACCTTTGTTGTTGCAATTTTCATTTTATTTGATACAATAAAATAAACCTAGTGAAACAGTCCGAATTAAATGTCGGATGAGAATATTATTGGAGGGAACTGAAATGAGTGAGCTTGAGAAGCTAAATGTTGAAAGTTTTAATTTGGATCATACGAAAGTTAAGGCACCTTATGTTCGTTTGGCAAGTGTGACGAAAGGTGAGAACGGGGATGAGATATACAAATATGATTTACGTTTTAAGCAACCGAACAAAGCACATATGGATATGCCGTCCATCCACTCGCTTGAACATTTAATGGCTGAATTAAGTCGTAATTATTCGGATAAAGTGGTTGATATTAGTCCAATGGGATGCCAGACAGGTTATTATTTATCAGTAATTAACGACGATGATTATGAAGCTATATTACATTTAATTGAAAAAGTTTTAAAAGATGTCATCGTGGCTAAAGAAGTTCCAGCTTGTAACGAAGTCCAATGCGGTTGGGCAGCAAGCCATAGTTTAGAAGGTGCGCAGCAATTAGCGAAAGACATGCTCGCTAAACGTGAAGAATGGACGGAAGTGTTTTAACGAGTTCATTATTACGTAAAGGTTTAAAAATATATATAATTTTAAAGTAAACCTTTTAACAAATTATGTCTTATCTTCTTATCGGTTATAGGAGTGTACATCCATATTCGGAATTATAAAATAATGATATTCACCTCTTGACAGTATCCTAACATTAGGGTACTATATTTTTAATCAATATAATTCCGAGTAATTTGATATGAAAAGAGAGCTAAGAGGTAGTCTATAAATTCTTATTAAGAAAGAGGTGGAAGGACTGGTCTTGTGAAGTAGCGGCAACAGGTGACACTCGTACTGTTCCAAACCGAAAAAGTTATCGTAACTAATGTATAAGAAGACTTAGCGGGTTATTAAAGCTCTTCTACATCCAATTATTTGAAAGTTACGAATAATTGGGTGTTTAGATAAGTAAAGACTTTACTTTCTGCTTCCGGATGCATCGGAAGGAAACCTCTTCCTGTTGATAAATCAACGAATTACAAGGTTACATATTACATTTAGGAGGCGATAAAATGAGCTATGAAATTGGCATATTAGATCAATGTCCTGTTATGGATAAGGAGTCCCCATCTGAAGCATTGCAACATTCTATACATCTGGCTCAAACTGCAGAGTCATTAGGTTATAAACGTTTTTGGGTTGCAGAACATCATAACATGGAACAGGTTGCGAGTGTCTCACCGGAAGTTTTTATGTCATATCTTCTTGCAAAGACAAATTCGATTGAAATTGGCTCTGGTGGTGTCATGATCCAACATTATAGCCCATATAAAGTAGCAGAAAACTTTCATATCTTAGCGAACCTTGCACCACATCGGGTAAATGTCGGTATTGGTAAAGCACCAGGAGGCTTACATTTATCTACTAAGGCGTTACAATCTGGAAAAATGAATGATGGAGCCGATTTTGAAGAACGACTAACAATATTAAAAAAATTCTTGGATCATCATGTACCAGTTGGTCATCCTCTACATGGTGTGCAAGCTACACCACTGCCAGATGAAAAGTTACCTATTTTTTTGTTAGGTAGTAGTGAATCAAGTGCTAAATTCGCAACGAAATTAGATGCTCATTTCGTGTTTGCACGTTTTTTAAATCATTCAGATGACGTTTTACAAAAAGTGACTAAATTGCATCAGGAACATAATTCACAACGAAAACTTATTGTCGCACTCGCAGTCTTGGCAGCAGAAACCGAAGAAAAGGCAAAAGAGTTAGCTCAAAGCATTAAACTTTATGATATAACGTTTGCGGATGGAAAGACGTTAACCGTCCAATCAGACACACAAGTTATAGCATTACAAGATCAAACAACGGATGAGTTTACTGTAAGAGAAAGAGTTGTTCCTGTCATTGCAGGTACAGCTGAACAAGTTAAAAAACAACTAGACACATTGCATGATCAATATAATATTGATGAATTTATTTTCCATACTCCATTATTAGATCGACAAGCACGAACAACATCCTTCCAATTATTAGGAGAAGCTTACGAGTACAAGCAGAAATTACAACAAGTTACGTAATCATAGATTATAAAAGTTGGCACACTTTCTTAACGAAAAGAATACAATTTTATATCCATAATTCCGAGTAAGTGGATGGGAGTTGATTGTAATGAAGTCATGTATAGAGTATATAACGATTCAAGAAGGAAAACGAACAGAAATAGAAGCAGTCCGAAATTTATTAATTAATAGTTATAGCCAATATAAAGATGAACTTGGAACAGAAAGATGGAAGCAATATTTTCAAGAATTAAAAACAGCGGTAGATAATGACCAAATCGATTCTTTAATCGTAGCAAAAGCAAAAGGCACTATACTTGGTACGGTGCAGCTCTTTCCAAATGGCGCCGTCGCCTACAATGACCCAGCATTACAGATGAATCATCCAATCATTCGCTTTCTAGCTGTAGATCCGAAAAGACGTGGTTTAGGAATTGCTAAGAAGCTGTTAGATTGTTCAATTGAATATGCGAAGAAAAACGAAGCAACACTCATTTCATTACACACGACAGATATGATGAAAGATGCAGTGAAGCTGTATGAAAAATATGGCTTCAAACGTCATCAAGCATACGATTTTAACAAATCCGGTAAAGTGATTCACTGTTATTCATTTACTTTATAAAAAGGAGATAGAAGAAAATGAACAAAAAACAATCAGTTTTTCAAGTAGTGACTATAGCGTTACTAGGCGTACTCCTATTAAGTGCTTGCGGTACAGGAGCAGCGAGTAAGGACGACATAACAACATTAAAGGTAAGTACAGTATCTGTACCACACGCTGAAATATTAGAAGAAATTGCCTCAGATTTAGAACAGGACGGAGTAAAGTTAGATTTATCGATTTTGTCTGATGGGATTCAAGCAAATCAACAAACAGCAGACGAACAATTCGATGTTAACTTCTTTCAACATACACCATATTTAGAGCAAGTGAATGAGGATAGCGGACTTGATTTAGTAGAAGTAGCAGGTGTGCATATCGAACCATTTGGTGTCTATTCACAAAGTATAGAGAATTTAGACGAGTTAGCAAATAAAGCAAAAATAGCCTTACCGAAAGATCCTGTTAATTTCTCTCGTGCACTAGAATTATTTGACGCTAATGAAATCGTTGAGTTAGAAGCAGATGTAGCGGGAGATTATACATTACAACATATTGCCAAAAATGATAAGGAAATTGAATTTGTTCCTGTCGATAGTGAGTTGTTAGTTCACGCATTAGATGATGTTGATGCCGCAGCAATTAATACGAACTATGCATTAGAAGGTGATTTTAATCCACTAGAAGACGCACTAATAATCGAAGGCAATGAATCACCATACGTTAATATTCTAGTTGCTCGTCCAGATAACAAAGAAGATGAAGCGGTCCAAACGCTTGTAAAACATCTTCAATCAGATAAAGTAAAACAGTTTATTGAAGCGGAGTATAAAGGGGCAGTTGTTCCAGCGTTTTAACAGTAGAGAGGTGGAAGGGAGAGAGTTTTAAAATGATTCAGTTTCACGATGTTTCAAAACTGTTTACGGGTAAAAATAAAGAAGTAGTCGCATTGAAAAATGTTGATTTAACGATTAATGAGGGAGATATCTTTGGTGTTATTGGGTTTAGTGGTGCCGGGAAAAGTACACTATTACGCTTAGTAAATTTATTAGAAAGGCCAACGAGTGGAGAAGTGCTTGTTAATGGGGAGAATTTGGCAGCTTTATCTAAAAAACAATTACGAACAGCCCAAAAAAAGATTGGTATGATTTTTCAACACTTTCATCTATTAAACTCTAAAACAGTTTTCGATAATGTTGCCATGCCATTATTACTAAGTAATGTGAAAAAGTCTGAAATTGAAAAACGAGTGAAAGAGACGTTAGAGTTTGTTGGCTTAAGTGAGAAAGTTGATAGTTATCCAGATCAACTTTCTGGAGGGCAAAAGCAACGAGTAGGTATTGCTCGGGCTCTTGTTACAAATCCAAGCGTATTATTATGTGATGAAGCAACATCGGCTTTAGATCCACAAACGACTATCTCTATTTTAAACTTATTAAAAAAGGTGAATGCGGCGTACAATATAACGATATTAATGATTACACATGAAATGGAAGTAATTAAAGAAATCTGTAATCGAGTGGCAGTGATGGAAGAAGGGGAAGTCGTTGAAACAGGAACCGTATTAGATGTGTTTACAAATCCACAAACAAAAACAACATACAATTTCGTCAAATCTATTATTCGCGACGGAATACCGAAATATGTTTACAAAGATTTAGCATCTGAAGAGTATAAGGGGAGAGTTTTTCAATTTAAATTTTTAGGTGTTAGTTCTGGTAAACCAGTTATTTCGCAAATCGCGAAACAGTTTAATGTCGAAGTGAATGTATTACTCGCAAATGTCATTGAACTTGGTGATATTCCATTCGGTAATTTATTACTTGAATTAACCGGTTCTCAACATGAAATGGAAAGAGCGTTACAATTTGCAGCAGATCAAGAAGTTATGATGAAGGAGGTTACAAAAGATGGAAGTCGGATTAGATATTATCCTAAACGCAACTTGGGAAACGTTGTACATGGTTAGTGTTGCACTCTTCTTTGGGAGTATAATCGGCATATTTTTAGGGATTACATTAGTCGTCACACGGAAAGGTCATATATTGGAAAACAAAATTATTTTTTCGATATTAAATCCAATCGTCAATATTTTTCGGTCGATTCCATTTATCATTTTACTCGTTGCCATTATTCCATTTACACGTTTAATTGTAGGAACATCAATTGGTACATCGGCGGCGATTGTACCACTGGTATTGCATATTGGCCCGTATTTTTCTCGTTTAGTAGAAAACTCTTTGCTAGAAGTTGATGAAGGTATTATTGAAGCGGCTAAAGCAATGGGGGCAACACCTTTGCAAATTATTCGTCGTTTTCTATTACCAGAAGCTTTCGCATCCCTTATATTAAGTGTCACGACAGTTACGATTAGTTTAGTCGGTGCTACGGCAATGGCGGGAGCAGTAGGTGGTGGTGGATTAGGTGATGTTGCTATTACTTATGGATATCAACGATTTGATTCATTAACCATTTTAGTTACCGTAATTTTATTAGTTGCTTTTGTGCAAGTGTTACAAAGTATTGGCAATACATTCGAACGCAAAATTCGCCGTGTTTGATTGTTGTTAGGAGTGTTCATCTACAATGAATAAAATTAAAACGGATATTGCGATAACAAAACAGCTCGCAACACTTGAGCCTCTTATAGGGAGAGATAGGCAGTCACAGAATCCGGACCATGTCTATTTGTCATTCGGTTCACCTGATCCTAATTTGTTTCCGGTAAAAGCATGGCGGAATGCAACGGAGGAAGTATTGCGTACCAATGTGATTGATGCTTTGCAATATGCAGGTGGAAAAGGCGCAGAACGTATTAAAAGTTGGATTATTGATCGCGGAAAATTACGTAATCTTACGCTTGATGAGGACCAAATTTTAATTACAGCAGGAGCGGCTCAAGCTATTGATTTTACTACTCGTTTATTGCTGAACCCTGATGATGAAGTATGGGTGGAAGCACCAACATACTTCTTTGCTCTCCAATCGTTTCATTTAGCTGATGCAAATGTACAAATGATACCGATGGATGCGGCGGGAATAGATATTAACTATATAACAGAACAGTTAGAAGATCGTGTGAAAAACAATAAACGAATCCCAAAACTATTGTATTTGATGCCAAATTTCCATAATCCAACAGGGAAGACATTGTTATTGGAACGTCGGAGACAACTCGCAATTTTAGCTCGAAAATATGATTTTTATATTATAGAAGATGATGCGTACACTGAAATAAATTTCACTGAAAAACATGTACCAGCAATCCACTCCTTTGCACCTGAGAGAGTATTATATATCGGCACATTTTCCAAAGTGATTGCCCCAGGTGTTCGTATTGGTTGGATCGCTGCAACTAAGTTTTTCATCGATAAAATGAAGTTATTCATGCTTGGACCACAAACAAGTCCAATCGTCCAAGAAATTTTAGGAACGATGCTGGAGGAATTCCCAATTGATCCACATGTACACGAGTTAGCAACTACTTATCGAAGTAAGCGAGATAAAATGATTAGTGACATTCAGACATATTTCGGTAGAACAGTAACGTTCCATATACCTGATGGTGGTTTCTTTATTTGGTTACATTTAAAAGAAGTTGTTGATCCGGAAGATTTATTAGAAACGGCATTCAATCATGGTGTTAGTATCGTTATTGGGGATAGCTTTTACAAAGAGGCACCTCATCGTACTTGTGTAAGGTTATGTTATTCCTATTGTAGTGAGGAACAAATTGAGCGTGGCATTGCTTCACTAGCTAAGGCTTATCACTCAATTATTCATAATAAGAACTTTCATAAATAGAAAACAAAGTGAATTAAAAGGGGTGGGAATCATGAGGGAAAATCGTTACATGCTAGTACTCTGTGTCATATTTATCCTCTTACTATTAGGTTGTAACAAAGAAGCCGCAACAGACAATGAAAAAGAGTTAAATATCGGGTTTAACCCTGGTCCATATATTGATCAATTTAAAGAAGGTATTGAACCACAATTAATTGAAAAAGGCTATAAAATTACTTATACAGATTTTACAGATGGTATCCAACCTAATGTGGCAGTTGCTGACGGAGATATTGATGCGAACATATTTCAACATACGACATATATGGAATCGATTAATGCTGAAGAAGAAATAGATTTGATAGGTATTGTTCAAGTGCCGACTCCGCCAATGGGTATTTATTCAAAGAAACATGATTCATTAGACAGTATAGAGAATGCGGTCGTAGCGATGCCAAGTGATCCGGTAAATATGACAAGGGCATTGAATATTTTAGAAGATCTTGACTGGATCACATTAAAAGAGGATATTGATCCATTACGTGTTACCGAAAAAGATATAGTAGAAAATCATTATAACATTGACATACGTCCAATGGATGCCGCCCAAGGAGTTAGGGCATTAGACGATGCTGATTATGTTGCAATCCAAGGAAATTACGCTATCTCTAGTGGTATAGGATTAACATCAGCATTTCACCAAGAAAAAATGAATGATCCTTATATTAATGTAGTTGCGGTAAAAGAAACAAATGAAGATGAGCAATTTGTTAAAGACATTATTGATGCTTATCATGCAGAACAGTTCCAAGACGCTATTCTTACAAATGAACAATTCGATGGCTATGTGTTGCCTAATTATTTTACAAAGTAATGGTAGAAGAGTGAAGGACCCTATTAGATTCTAGTTAACAACTGCCAATGAACGTATTGTCGTCTGAAAAAATGATTGATTATTTTCTGGTGATAAATAGATTCACTTAAAGATTACTGTGTAAGGAGCGGGTGCATTGAAGAAAAAGAAGAGAAAGCTAGTTGCGATATGGATTGTTTTACTTCTATTTGCAGGTTGCTCATCAAAAAGTGGTGCAGCAGATGATGAAACAATCCATGTCGGAATTCGGAGTTCAGAGCTTAAGACATGGGAATATTTGACGGAGAAAGCTAAGGAAGAAGGGTTGGATATTGAGTTAGTGCAGTTCTCATCTGCCTATGATCCAAATGATGCATTAGATGATGGGGAAATTGATGTCAATGCATTTCAACATATCGCCTATTTAGATACCTTTAATGAAAAAACGGGAAGTGACCTTGTTCCAATAGGTACTACAATTATTGCTCCACTAGGAATCTATTCCAATGAATACAAATCGCTAGAAGAAATACAGGATGGAGCGCAAATAGCAATTCCGAATGACCCAGCCAATTGGGGGCGGGCATTACTGTTATTACAAGAGGCTGGATTACTTACAGTAGTGGATGACTTTGATGGTATTGGCGGCGAAGACAAGGTAAAGGATAATCCAAAGAATTTAGAAATCATCGCTGTTGATGGATTCCACACACCACAATCAATGGAGGATACTGGAACGGCAATCATTATAAATGGGGTGGCCGTTGAAGCAGGATTAACATTGGAAGACGCTATTTTACACGAGAATGAAACAGCAAAACCTTATATCAATATCATCGCAGCCCAATCTGAAGATAAGGATGATAAAACATTACAAAAATTAGTAGAGTTGTATCAGTCTGAATCAACAAAGGAATTTATCGAGGACACATATCATGGCAACTATTTACCGATATCTATTACTTTAGAAGAACTAGCAACGTATAAAGAAACATATAAAAATTAAGGAGGTATGATTTAATTGACTAATAGACAGCAAATGAATATTGGTGCATATTTAGTAGGTTCAGGCATGCATGTAGCATCATGGCGGCATCCACTTGCAAGTCCAAATGCAAGTATTGATATCGATGAATTAATCGGGCAAGCACAATTAGCTGAAAAGGGAAAATTTGATTTCGTATTTTCCGCAGATAGTTTAGCAATCAATCATGAATCACACCCACAAATTGTGAATCGATTTGATCCAATCATACTAAGTACAGCACTGGCAACTGCAACAAGAAAGATTGGCATTGCGGCAACAGCATCAACGACATATAGTGAACCATATGTTTTAGCAAGACAATTTGCTTCAGTCGACCATATTAGTAAGGGGCGAGCAGGATGGAATGTCGTAACAACGGCAGATGCTACAGGTGAAACTGCGAAAAATTTTAGCAGAGATCACCATTGGGAACACGATCACCGATATAAGAGGGCGGAGGAGTTTGTCGATATTGTCAAAGGTTTATGGGATTCATGGGAAGATGATGCATTTGTTTATGATAAAAAGCACGACATATTTTACGATAAGGAAAAAGTGCATGAAATAAACTATACAGGTGAATATTTTCAAGTGAAAGGTCCTTTAAATATCGCACGTTCTAAACAAGGGCAGCCAGTTGTTTTTCAAGCAGGTGCCTCTCAGCCAGGTCAACGGTTAGCCGCTCGGACAGGAGAAGCTATTTTCACTATGTGGGATAATATTGATCAGGCAAAACAGCATTATCAAAAATTGAAAAACCAACTGAAAGATTTCAATCGAAAAGAAGATGAATTAATCATTTTACAAGGTATATCTCCCATTGTTGCCTTATCGAAAGAAGCGGCTGAGGAGAGGTTTTATGAATTGTATGCCTTAACAGATCCATATGAAAGTTTGAAATTTGTCTCAGGGTATATGGGCAATGTAGACTTTTCAAAATATGCATTGGATACTCCAGCTTCTGAAGTTGAATTTCCAGAGGTAAATAGTATTCAAAGTAATTTTTTAGAAATGAAGGCAATTATTGATGAGGATAAAGATTTAACAGTCGGTGATTTATATGGGCGTTTTTTTGGACCAGGAAGAAAAGATGGATTTATTGGTACACCAACACAAATTGCTGACGAAATGGAAAAGTGGTGGCGCGAAAAAGCAACAGACGGTTTTATGATTCAATTTCCGTTAGCACCACGTGATTTACAAGATTTTGTTGAATTAGTCGTACCAATATTACAAGAGCGAGGTATTTTCAGAAAAGATTATGATGGAGATACATTAAGAGATCATCTCGGTTTACAAAAGCCTGTCAATCAGTTTGTGACAAATTATACTGAAGTATAAAAAAGAAAGGAAGAAAACTGTTGAGTGATATTGTATTAATTTCGGGAAGTCCTTCTGTTCAATCACGATCTGAAAAGGTATTGGATTTTATCGGTTCAACTATACAACATAGTGGTTACTCTGTCACGAAGATTAGTGTCACAGATATACCAGCAGAGGCATTAATGTACGGTCATTACAATCATGAAAAAATTAAAAATGCGGTTCAACAAATCGCCAATGCAAAATCAATTGTCATTTCATCACCAGTGTATAAAGCGGCTTATACAGGTGCACTAAAAGCATTCATTGATCTTTTACCCCAAGATGTTTTCAAGCATAAAGCAGTTCTGCCAATTATGACTGGGGGCAGCCTTGCACATTTACTCGCAATCGAATATACATTAAAGCCCCTTATTGCAATTTTAAAAGGCCAAAGTTTAAACGGTGTATTTATTACAGATGAACAAATTAATAAAACAGAAAAAAATCCAATCATTGATCAAAGTATTTATGACCGTATCGAAAAGCAAATAGAGTATTTAGTAGAAGCAATCGAAAAAAGGAGTATCTCAATTTTACAGTAAAGCTGTTTATGCAGCTTTATTTTTTTGTCTAACTTTTTTATATGTGCCGTACGATGGGATTGTGTCCGTTTGTTTGTGTAAATATTAATTGAAGAAATAAAGTATAGCGAAAGAAACCTACGAAGACTCCTGAGGAAACAGAACGAGCTGAAGACCCCACACAGCGAACGTTTTTTGTGAGCGAGGAGGCTGAAGCCGATCCCTCGGAAAGCCTAGTAGGTTTCTGTAGCGACTATTTAAATCATATAAGTATTTTACACAAGAATAAGGGCATCACCTACAATAATCTACAATAGGGCTAATTAAATGATAGTAATTACCTTCTCTGAATCTATAAATAAAACGTAACTAGTCAACGTAAAATAAGTTTTTTAAATAAAAGTAATGATTTAAGACTGAATCACTTGCAATTTTAATGGAAATTATTTATTATAATAATTGTTGTTAGCACTCGGACACGTTGAGTGCTAAAGTAGAAAAATATTGCAAATGAATGAAGGAGGTATCTTACATGATTAAGCCAGTAGGAGATCGTGTAGTGATTGAACTTGTTGAACAGGAGGAAACAACGGCAAGTGGAATTGTTTTACCTGGTTCTGCACAAGAAAAGCCACAAGAAGGAACAATAGTAGCAGTAGGTTCTTTAGAAAATGCAGAGTTAAAAGAGAAGGACCATATTATTTTCTCGAAATTTGCAGGAACAGAAGTACAATATGAAGGTCAAGAATATTTAATTTTAAATGCAGATGACGTATTAGCAGTAATCGAATAATCATATAAACATGTAAATGGTGAAATTTTTCAAGGAGGTTCATTAATTATGGCGAAAGAAATTAAGTTTAGTGAAGACGCACGTAAAGCGTTGTTAAACGGTGTAGATAAATTAGCGAACGCAGTAAAAGTAACATTAGGGCCAAAAGGTCGTAACGTTGTTTTAGATAAGCAATTTGGTTCTCCATTAATTACAAATGACGGGGTAACAATTGCTAAAGATATTGAATTAGAAGATAGTTTTGAAAATATGGGTGCACAATTAGTATCTGAAGTTGCGGCGAAAACAAACGACGTTGCTGGTGACGGTACTACAACGGCAACAGTTTTAGCTCAAGCGATGATTCGTGAAGGACTAAAGAACGTTACAGCAGGTGCTAACCCTGTAGGTATCCGTCGTGGAATCGAACAAGCTGTAGAAACGGCTGTTACAGAATTACACGAGATTTCTGACGATATTCAAAACAAAGAATCTATCGCACAAGTCGCTTCGATCTCATCAGGAGATGAACAAGTAGGTGGCTTAATTGCAGAAGCGATGGAGCGCGTTGGAAACGACGGTGTTATTACAATTGAAGAATCACAAGGATTCTCAACTGAACTAGAAGTAGTAGAAGGTATGGAATTTGATCGTGGATATGCTTCACCATATATGGTTACAGACCAAGATAAAATGGAAGCTGTTTTAGAAGATCCATATATTTTACTTACAGACAAAAAAATCACGAACATTCAAGAAGTACTACCAGTATTAGAAGCGGTTGTACAAGATGGTAAGCCAATCTTAATTGTCGCTGAAGATGTTGAAGGGGAAGCGTTAGCTACATTAGTAGTGAACAAATTACGCGGAACATTCAATGCAGTTGCTGTTAAAGCACCTGGATTTGGTGATCGTCGTAAAGCAATGTTAGAAGATATCGCAATTTTAACAGGCGGAGAAGTAATTACAGAAGACTTAGGATTAGACCTACAGTCAACACAAATTACACAGTTAGGTCGCGCAGCTAAAGTTGTTGTATCAAAAGATAACACAACAATTGTTGAAGGTTCAGGTAACCCTGCAGCTATTCAATCACGTGTGACACAAATCCGTTCTGAGTTAGAAGAAACAACTTCTGAATTCGATGGTGATAAATTACAAGAACGCCTAGCTAAATTAGCAGGTGGAGTTGCAGTAATTAAAGTTGGTGCAGCTACAGAAACTGAATTAAAAGAGCGTAAACTACGTATGGAAGACGCGTTAAACTCTACACGTGCAGCGGTTGAAGAAGGAATCGTTTCAGGTGGTGGTACTGCATTAATTAACGTGTACAACAAAGTAGACTCATTAGAATTAGAAGGTGACGAAGCTACGGGTGCAAGCATCGTACTACGTGCTTTAGAAGAACCAGTACGTCAAATTGCTGAAAACGCTGGGTTAGAAGGTTCTATCGTTGTAGAACGTCTAAAAGGCGAACAAGTTGGCATGGGCTTTGACGCAGCTAAAGGCGAGTGGGTAAACATGATCGAAGCTGGAATCGTAGACCCGACAAAAGTTACTCGTTCAGCTTTACAGCACGCAGCATCAGTTGCAGCAATGTTCCTAACGACTGAATCAGTAGTCGCAGATATCCCTGAAGAGGGTGGCGGCGGAATGCCTGACATGGGCGGTATGGGCGGCGGCATGGGTATGCCGGGAATGATGTAATAACCTCTCCATAAGTCCAATTATCTCAATGCTTAGAACATACAAAACAATTTAGTGGTTATTCATTTGGTCATGATTGGCGTCATAATCGGTAAAATCACTGTATTTTTACCAGTATATTTAAAATATTCCTCTGACTAATTTATCAACTTAGTCAGAGGTTTTTTCTTTAAGGTTGTTTGTTAAGTAGTAGATATCCATCTTCTTCTTATAACTTTTAGACAGTGGTAACAGGCAACATATTGATTATTACGGCACCTTTTTATTTATCTAAGCTAAATATGTTTTGGCATTCAAAGGGAAGTCTTGGGATAAAGACTTATTTGTAAATAAGTTCGATGACTCTTTGTATAAATTTGAGTAAGGGCGTTCAAATAATATACAAGCATTGCGATATATACTTGATTATAAACTGCTGAAGGAATGTAATTCAATAGATTATTGCAGCACTGTAGAAAAGAGCCTATCGCTAATTGCTTGTAAGTTTACGGCTTTGTGTAGTTGAGCATGAAGAAGTAATGAAATAATAGGGTTTCATAAACAATTTTTTCGTATAGTAACCAAATTAATACTTCTAAACTAGGATTATCAAATAAAATTTGATTTATAGGAGATAACCATTGTGCAAATACATTATTTTGTGTATCCTAATTTAAACATTCTTCCTTTATATTGAATTTGGATAGTTTACTACCTACCAACTATTATAAAGGATTTTTTATTGTCTGAAAATAAAATGAAAATTCCATTGATTATTGTTTATATTCCGAGGTGATTACAGCAACATTTGTGTTTATACATCGAGAATTATAACTGATTTTCAACTTCAATCAGATTTGCTGTTTCCTTTAATAATTTATAAGTTATTGTTATAATAAGCCCTATGAGAAAGCCTCTTTTCATAGTATATTTGCAGGCCAAGGCATACGTTTATGATAGAGTGCTTTCTCTTTTTTTACTAGTGAAATTAAACTTAATTACCACAGAGAAATATTTTACACATATCTCTGTTTTCTGCATTGAATAATGGAGTATTCTCTTTTGCATTTATTTCAATTAATTAAGAAAATATTTTTAAACCTCTTATTATTCACGCATGTAATATCATTTTACTTTAACATCATTTCATTATAATGAAACTTTCACACATCTTGTTCTGTTTATTTTACTTCCTTTAATAAACATCTAGGTAATGTTAAATGCTATTAAAATTCTACTAATAAATCATTAACTTCTATAGCATCTCCATTCTTAACATATACTCTTTTACAACACCTTTAAATGGTGCTTGATTCGTTGCTTTCATTTTCATTGGTTCTGTAATAATTAGATAATCACACCTTTTACTACTTTATCATCTGCTTCACACAGCGTTTTAATGACAGACCAGGCATATTTGATCCTATATGTTTCGGATGGATCATCTTCATCTGTTTTAAAGATTCAATCTCATAACTCCTCTTTAAGGAGGTGCTTGGAGTAACTACTACTTTTGGTGACGTCTTTGAATCGAACTATCTCTTTTATATTAATGTACTACATTTTTTTCACTATCCCTGAGATTTGTACTCAATGTGCATGGGATTTAAAATGCATTTTTCTATATGTTTCATCATTTCCAACAGCTGATTTCGCCTTCACTTTATCGTCAAATATATCTAAATAAACCTTTATTGGTCCTTTATTTTTACTAAATAGAATATGATTCGTCAGCTTTGTATTGCTGCAAAGAAGAAGCATGTTCCTTAGTATGAACAGAGACTGTATGAATGCTTAGTTCTTTACAAGTTCTAAATTATACGAATTGCAACTTCTCCATGATGCTATACTAAAATTTTATTTATTACTTGTACTTCTATGACAACTTCACCTTTTAAGATATAAAAATTAATATAGTTTAACTTTTATATCAAATATATAACTAATGTGGTATATCAAGTAATCGAAGTAATGCTAAAGAAATATCAGGGAAATACATAATTAATAAAGCTGTAAATGATAAGACTAATATAAATGGTAATGCTGCACGTGCTATTGTCATGATATTTATTCTAGTCATTGCTTGGGCGACAAACAAATTCATTGCCACTGGCGGCGTAACCAACCCAACCGTAACTGAAATGACCATAAAGATACCAAAGTGAACTGGATTAACATCGATGGCTGTTGCAACAGTTAGTAATAAAGGTGATAAAATAATTATTAGTGGAGTAGTTTCCATAAACATTCCAGCAATAATTAATAATACAAAAATTAATAATAATATAATTGTCTGGTTAGTTGTAATCGTTAAAAAGCCATCAGTTATTTTTTGAGGTACTTTTAAATAAGCGAAAATTGCACCTAAAGCACCAGCAGGGGCAAATGTAAATAATATAGCACCTATAAAACTAGTACTAGATTTATATAAATCCCAAATCTTTCTAACGTTCAATGTTTTATAAATAAAAATTCCTATAATAAGACCATAAGTACATGCAATAACTGCAGCTTCTGTAGGAGTGAAAATCCCTGTATATATTCCTCCTAAAACCAAAATAGGCATAAAAAGTGCCCATTTAGCATCCCAAAAACTTTTAATGATATTTTTTATTGATAACTTTTCATCATTGCCTGTATAACCATTTTTTTTACTATAATAATAATTTACTATCATAAGTAAAGAACTTAAAATTAAAGCGGGAACTATTCCTGCCATAAATAATGCATTAATAGAAACATTATTAGTTACTCCATAAACAATCATAGGAGAACTGGGTGGTACTATCATACCTAAACTTCCTGCGACGGCTATTAATCCTGTAGCATACCTTTTATCGTAACCCGCTTTTGCCATTTCCGGTAACATTATACTTCCTACTGCAGCAACTGTAGCAATAGCTGAACCAGATACCGCACCAAATAACATGCAAGTTATAATCGAAACCATTCCTAAACTCCCTGTAACATTACCAACAATTGAATTAGCTGCATTTACCAACTTTTGTGATATACCTGCTTTTTCCATAATAGTGCCTGCCATTATAAAAAAGGGAAGTGCGATTAAAATAAAGCTATCTAACCCCGAATAGAGTGATTGTGCAATAAACTCTACACTTGTTACAGGATCAAAAATAAGTAAGATCAACATAGCGCCTGCAAGTGCGACCCCTATAGGTATCCCGGTTAATAAAAGAAAGGCCATTGCAATAAATAAAATAATTACACTCATTTCTTTATCTCCTCTATGTTATCAAAAATTGAATCATTATTTGTGTTCTCATAATCATCACCTGATTTAAAAATAATTATGTTTCGCTGAATTAGTCTAATTATAGTTAAGATTAAACAGAATACAATAACATAATAAATCAAATCCTTAGGAATATTTAGGATAATTGTTTTACTATTTGATTTTGTGAATTCATTGATAATCTGCAATAGAGGGAAAATTATATAACTACAAAATATTATAGTAATCAAATCTGTATAAAAGAGAGCCCACTTTTTATATTTGAAACTAAGTTTTTCTATAAAAAAATCCACCTTTAAATGTTTACCATATAGAGCAGCTGAACTTACCCCAAAGTAAGTCATCAAAATGAACAAAATAATTGAAACTTCTTCTATCCAGCTAAATGAATGCCCAAAGACATATCGCAGTATGACTTGGCATGTTAACAAAATCGTTAATATAAACAATATGGCAGCTCCAATGTATAAGTCAAATTCGTTTAAAAACTTTTTTGTTTTTTTATTCATTTAATTTATCTCCTTTTTCTATATATGGAAATCTAATTAAACCTTTGAAAATTACAGTTTTATAATAGATTTTATTAAATAAAGATACAATGATTTTAATAATAGAGGGCTCAATGTATTTATAACATGAACACTCAGCCCTTCTTTTTCTATTATTCTATACCTAACTCTGCTTCAATTTCTTGTATCTCATCAATTATCTTATTCCATTCCTCTTCTCCTAAATTCTCTTTCGCTTTTTCTTCTATAGGAGCCATTTCTTCTTTAAAAGCATCTAATTGATCTTGGGTTAACTCATTAAATTCCATATGTTCTTCTAATTCTTCTATTACCTCTTCCATAAATAAATCGTCCTCTTCTGTTCTTTGTTGAGAATTATAAGCAGCTTCATCAAAGATTTCTTGTAAATCTTCTGGTAAAGATTGATAGACCTCATCATGAATTCCAACTACTATAGGAGTATATCCGTTTTTAGTAGCCGTTAAATACTCCTGGACTTCATGCAATTTAGCATTGAGTAAGTTGGGATATAAGTTATCAAAACCGTCAATTACTCCTTGTTGTGCTGAAGTATACAACTCACTGTATGCAATAGATACAGTTGAAGCTCCCATGGTTTTATATGTATCGATAGTATATGGATCATCTAAAACCCTCATTTTTAACCCTTTTAAATCCGCTGGGGATTCAATCGGCTTTTTGTTGTTAGACATATGTCGAAAGCCTTGATCTCTATAAAAAGCAATTCTTACTTCTGTATCTTCTAAAACCTTTTCTGCCATGCTCTCACCAATTGAACCATTTAATACTTCCTGCCCAACCTCTGCATCCGTTATTAAATAAGGGATGTTCAATGGTAAGAATGCATCTGTATATTCTCCCCAACTAGCACTTACTAAGTTAAACATTTCAAATGCCCCACTTTGAGCCCCGCCAATGACTTCTGATGGAGATTTTCCCAACTGACCATCAAAGAATAAATCTATTTGTAAACGACCATCACTTTTTTTCTCTACTTCTTCTTTAAACTCTTTAATACTATGAAGTGCAGGTGTATTTTCTAGTTCATTTTCACTGAAATTAGCATTAAATCTAAAAACATACTCTTCTTCATTAGTACCTTCTGAATCATCGTTACCACTACAAGCGACAAGAACGAATAAAATAGAAACTACTAAAAGTAATGAAAACTTTTTCATGTTAATTCTCCTTTATAAAATAGGTTATTGTTTTATATATTCACATTTTATTTCTTCAAGTTGCGTATCAACCCATGATCTACTATACGTACCATCTTTTTTTATTGTATTTAATATTTCATCTTCTTTTTTATATACATCTTTCACTTTTTTAAGTATTTCTTCGGATTCTTCTAGAGGAATAAATATCAATCCGTCACCATCTCCTATAACAATATCTCCTGGAGATACCATTTGACCACCAAAACTAATTGTTGTATTAATCTCTCCCGGACCATTTTTGTAAGGCCCCCTAGGAGTTATCCCTCTGGCATAAACAGGGAAATCCATCTTAGAGAGTTCTTCATAGTCACGAACACTTCCATCTACAACAACTCCTGCAATTCCTCGTACTTTGCAATAATTGGCCATTAAATCACCTAATATTGCTCTATGTGTACTTCCTCCAGCATCAATAACTATTACATCTCCTTCTTTTGCCATATCCATTGCTTTATGAAACATCAAATTATCTCCTTCTGGTACCTTGACTGTAAAAGCTGTACCAAATAATTTTGTATCATTAATAGGTTTTATATCTCTATGAACAGAGGATAATCGATTCATACAATCATCAATATTCGAAACTGGATATTTCCCTAAAGTATCTGTAATAGTTTTATCTGGTCGATTAAAATTCTTTATTATTTTACAACCTATATTTGACATGCTATACCTCCACTTGTTATTATCGATTTTATTTCAAATAATACTCTTCTAGTATTTGATCAATATTATTTGATTCGGACATCTCCTTTCTTGTCGAATGTAAAAAAAATGATATAACTCCTTCTGTTACAAATGAAGGACCTTCTATATCTTGTATTAAATTTAATCCATCTGTAACTTCTTTATGACGCCGATTTTTATGTATAACATGAGTAGTTATTAAAGCGTTTACAAAATCAGTAAAACTACTATTATCAATTGTTTTTGAAATACTATTCAGTACTTCTTCTGAGACTTCATACTGTTTGGCAGTTATCATCGTTTCTAATATCAGTGCTTCAAGTCCTTTCATAAATATACTCCTTAACATTTTAATACTGGCTGCTCCACCATTAGGTTGATTAATCGTTTGAGGTTTAAATCCTAACGATTCTAATTCAGTTTTAATTTCTTCAGCGTTGTTTCCTGCTATTAACAACGGAACCCTATTTTTATCAATTACAACAGTTCCCATGATAGCTCCATCTACGTAGATCCCCTTTTTAGATGTAATTATTTCTTCACTTTCACTTTTCATTTTAGAAGTGCTTGTAGTGAGATCTATAAAGATTGTATCTTCTTTCATTTTACAACTTATCTTTTTAGCTACATCAATAGAAGCAGAGCTGTTTACTAAAGAAAATATTAAATCACACTTTTGTCCTAATTCTTCTATGTTATCAATAGGTTTAACCCCTATTTCATTGATATTATCAATAATTAATTTTTTGTTTTTTTCTAATAAAATATCATAAACATATACATGTTTATTGTATTCTAGTATTCCTTTCGCAAATATTTGTCCAACTTCTCCAAAACCGACGATACCTATTTGAATAGGCTTATTTTTATGTTTATTTTTAACTAATTCCATTTCAGCACCCTCTCATAACAATGTTGTAACTTTGTATCCAAGATTACAATAACAGTATAAATTAGAAACTTAGGAATTGTCAATCTATTTAAGAGTGTTTATTTAATAATATTTCACTTAAGGACTCTAAAGGCTAATCCAACAGCGATTTTCAAAACTTATTATTAATTTAAAATAATAATTATATCTCTTTCAAGTATAGTTAGATGTGAAAATATCTTCTTGTTTGTGTTAGAATGATCGTAAGCTATTATCAAATTATCCTATTTTAATGTATATTTATTTTAATAGAACTAATCAAAATTAAACTTAATATCATTTTTTGGAGGGGTTTTAGTATGAAGAAAGTTTCTTTACTACCTGCACGGGATCAAGTTGCTGAAATTCTTAGAAGGGATATTTTTACAGGTGAATTAAAAAAAGGGCAAGAACTTAATCAAGAGAATATAGCAGAAAAACTAGGTACTTCAAGAATGCCTGTGAGGGAAGCTTTTCAAATTTTAGAACGTGAAGGCATATTGACTATTCATAAAAGAAGAGCAGTTGTAGAAGGATTAACAACTGAAGATATAGTAGATCACTTAAAAATCCGTGCTATGTTAGAAGGCGAAGCTGCGGCAAGAGCTACTATTAAACAAGAAAATATTGAAGATATTAAAATAGCCTTAAAAGATACTGAAAAAGCTGCAAAATCTAACGATCTTTTTCATTACGTATCTTCTAATGAAATTTTCCATAAAACTATATGGGCAGCATCTGGAAGTTCTAGATTAGAGACCTTTTTAAACTATCTATGGGAAGGGCTTCCTCCTCATCTACCTATGTTACTCCCTAAACAAATAGAAAAGTCTATATCTGAGCACCAAGATATTGTAGATGCTATTTGTATAGGAACACCAGAGGAAGCGCGCTCTATAATGACTAAGCACATCAACCGTAGTGTAGAAGATTTTGTTCAACATCAACAATACTTAGATTAAATTTTAATTTTAATGATAAAAGATTATTCATAATGCTTGTATAATATATATTGTTAATGACCCATATCTATCTTCTGATGCTTTCAATGTATCAACGCGTTCATTAGCACAATATAGTGAACCTCTATCTATGCAATGCACCATTCTTTCTTAGGTTTGAGTAACGTAAATTGCTTCTTTTTAAGTTATATAAACAAAGGTTTTTCCTTCTGTGATAATCAATTTAATAATTAATAATATGACGTAAACTTAAATCCATAACTAGATTAAAATAGAGATATTCTTCAGGGGTGCATGAATTTATTCAAACTAATCAGACTAATGATTTAAACTAAAAAGGAAAAAGTTAAATCATCAAATTAACGGTAGAAAATATCCATTTTATTTACTATAATTATTAGACGGTGGAAACATGCAATATACTGATTATCGTGTGACGTCTTTTTCTATAACTTTACTTATCCAAATACATGCTGACCTCCAGAGGGAAGTCTTAAGATAATGACTTATTTGTAAGTAAGTCCGACGGGTCAGCGTTTGTATTGGGACGAGAACATTCAATCAATAAACAATCATTGCAATATAAACTTGAGTATGAAGTGCTTGTTCACTGAGTCCGTAAAATTGCTTTATGCTAAGGTGCCGTTTCATCCACTAAAAAAACAATATAAAAGCCGATCTAGCTTTTTGGATTATGTACTGCCCTTTAAGATTAGACTAAATTTCAAGCGGAAAATTGGCTGGTCTGTTTTCGGTATTCAACTGGACTCAGACCAGTCAATTTTGCTTTTATTCGCTTATTGTTATAGTAATAAATATACTCTGGAACTGCTATTTTTAATTCTTCAAAAGAATGATAAACCTTCCCATAATACTTTTCTTGTTTCAATAATCCAAGGAAATTTTCCAATGGAGTATTATCGATACAGTTTCCATTTCGAGTCATGCTTTAAAATATACTGTTTTTTTTCTGCTTTTTCACAAAGGCATTCATTTGATAGTCCCATCTTTGGTTACTATAGATGGTTGTATGATATGGACACATCTTGGTTAGCTCAATTGTTTCATCTAGTGCATCTAATACAGCTTGTGCATTTGGTCGCTCTGAGAAATGAAGTGATAAGAATTGTTGCGACTTTGTCAACGGTTCCGTTGTACGTATTGAACTTGCGAGATTTGCGTGTGAACATAGTACATGTAATACTAAGTTTATTTGTTATTCATAGGATTTTTTATGATTTACGATGTAACCTCGGTTTTCGTAACCTCAAATCAATTCGTCGATATCCGTAATTACCGTGATTATTTCATTAATTTATTTGATGACTTTTTCAATCACTTTATTAAATCGTTATTTTCAAACACTCATCGAGTTAGAAACGATGGAAGGTTTATGCATGCCAAGTTTTAAAGTCACACTTTAGTAAGACTCACCAGTTCTTAACTCGTAGTTTACAATATCCAACTTAAATTGAATAGAGTAATTTTTATACGACGTCCTTTGTTCTAACCCAGATTATCCCAAAACCTCATAATTTTGAATCCATTTTCTAATTGTACTTTTATCAGAAAAGCCAAATTTATTAGCTAAAGATTTATATCTAGCTTCCTCCAGCTCAATATGCCTTTACAACGAGTGATTTTAATGCTAGATTATATTTTTCCATGTAAAACACTCCTAGAATTAGATTTTGGTCTAATTCTAGGAGTGCACATCATTTTTAATTTTAAAAGGTAGTATTAATTTAGCAGAAGGACAAGTTGATCTTGAACCAACCCAACATGCAGGAGGTTCTGTTATCGAAGAGGAAAAAGAACGACTGTCTGTTATATTAGAACGTTTTAACGAACGATTTGGCACCGGTTTCACTCATGCAGATAAACTTAGAGAGGAAATGGAAAGACATATGAGTGAAAACGAAGAAGTAAAAAAAGCTGCAGAAAATAACACGTACGATAATTTTAGATATAGTTTCTCTGCAAGGTTAATGGATTTTGTTGTTAATAATATTAAGATCAAAGGTGACTATGTAAAACTGTTTGAAGAACCAGATACACTTAAAATTATGGACGATTACGCAAGTTGGAAAGTGTATCATGATATTATAAAAAAGAAACAAAATAAGGAGCAAGGGTATTCATGTAGATCAAAAAAGCAAGTGTATTAGACAGAGTCTGACGCACTTGCTTTTTTATTATAGATAAAAATTAAGTTAGTATTTTATACTGCATTTCAACTATAGTTACTTAATCAAATTTAATATCCTTCTGATAAAAATAATTAGGACTTACAATTTCATTATTATATGGTCTGTGATATATGTTCGTAGCCGCTGGTGATAACGGTGGAATGAGCCAAGCCCAATTACCTGTGAGAGGACGCTCATTTTTTATTTCATTTTTTTCAAAACGTTTAAATTGTTCTGCAGCGGTATGGTGGTCTACCAGGGTTACACCATTTTCCTTGTAAGAGTGTAGTACTGCGATGTTTAATTCAACTAAAGCTTTATCAATCCATAGTGAACGATTTGACTTTGTATCAAGTTCCATTATTTCGGCGATTTTAGGTAGTAAATTATATCGATCGGCATCTGCAAGGTTTCTTGCTCCTATTTCAGTGCCCATATACCAACCGTTAAAGGGAGCCATGGGATAATCTATCCCGCCAATTTCAAGGCGCATATCTGAAATGATAGGAACTGCATACCATTTCACATTTAAATTTTCAACATCTTCGTACTCCGGATGAGTGATATGTATTTCTTTAACAAGATCTTCTGGAATTTCAAATACTTTTGGTTCTTTTCCAGCTTCTTGAATGACTAATGGAAGAATATCAAAGTCCGTTTTGTTTCCTTTCCAACCAAGTTCTTCACATGCTTTGGTAAATTCAATTGACATGGAGTCTCCAATGATCTTGTCGTTTTCCTTGTATCCGGCATAACGAATTAATTGATGGTTCCATATTCTAATCGAATCTTCACCATTTTTTCTTGGAGGAAATACTGTAATGGTTGATTGGATTTTCCCGTCATTAGTAGCAAATTTAATGTGCTCGATTAGCTTGTCAAAAGCCTCTTCTGCAGTACGTACATCCCGATAGTCAAATACATGTAACGTATCCCACAGTAACCTTCCTATACATCTATTACTATTGCGCCAAGCCATTTTAGCTCCATGTACAATTTCAAAAGTTTCATGTGTATATGTTCCAGTTTCTTCAATTTCATTATTAATTTGAGTTATTCTTTCGCTTTGTTTATCTTCAGATAATCCTAGTTCATTGTAACAATTATATATAAAGTCAGCTGCTTCTTTCATTAAAGTATTATCTGTTATAGTTTGATGCAATCCTATCCACTCCTTAATTAAAATGTTAACACAGAAAAACATGGGTAGTAATAGGTGTGTATGTACAATTATCGAACTTTTGACAAGGAAAATGGTTTGGAGGGATTGTACGAATTATATTAAGTTAATATATATTTAACGTTAGAAGAATTGTTTATAGTCTTACATTTATATAAAATCCCTTAGCACTTTAAAATAATTAGAGTACTAGGGGATTTTTATTTTTGGCTATTACTCTATGAAAGGAAAGTTTCATATTCAACGATAATGTTTTCAGAAAAGTTAAAATTCAATTGACAAAACTCCTTTAGTTTAGTAAGCTAAAATTAATAAAACGGAATAACCTTCCGATAAACGGAAATATAAAAGGAGGAAGAATAATGAAGTCTGTTTTTAAAGACATGGATGTGCCAGTGTTTCTAGTTAGTGGTGGTCTTTTAATTCTCTTCGTTGTAATCGGTTTCATTAATTTGAATTTTATTACAAATTTAGTGGATGTTTCATTTGCCTTTTCTGTAAAATATTTTGGTGCTTTATATCAAATTGTTTTATTAGGGACATTTCTAATCGCTATAGTTATTGGATTTTCTAAGTTTGGTAAAATTCGCTTAGGAAAACTTGAAAAACCAGAAATGAATGCATTTAGATGGATATCGATAATTATGTGTACATTATTAGCTGCTGGTGGAGTATTTTGGGCGGCAGCAGAACCGATGTTTCATTTTATGGATACTCCTCCTTATTATACAGGGATTGAGTCAGGGACAGTTGAAGCAGTTCCGGCTGCATTAGCTGCGAGTTTTGTTGATTGGGGATTTCTTGCTTGGGCGATATTAGGGACACTTGGAACCATTGTGTTGATGCATGTACATTACGAGAAAAAGGTACCTTTAAAACCACGTGCTTTATTATATCCTATTTTTGGGGATAAAATTATGAAAAACAGTCCATTAGGAACATTTGTCGATTCTTTTTCCATTATTGCTGTTGCTGCTGGTACGATTGGTCCAATAGGCTTTTTAGGGCTACAAGCAGGATTTGGATTTAATTCATTGTTTAATATACCGAATGATATGTTTTTACATGTGACAATCGTTGTCTTGTTAGTATTAGCTGCTGGTGTTTCGGCTGCTACAGGAATTCATCGAGGAATAAATTATTTGAGTACTTTTAATGTGTTGTTAGCGTTGTTCTTAATTGTTGCGATGCTCATATTAGGACCAGGATTATTTATTTTCGATTCTTTTGTCATGTCATTTGGAACTTACGTAGAAAACTTTTTAACAGCTACTTTATATCGAGGAGACCAAGATTGGCTAAGTGGTTGGACTGTGTTCTTCTTTGCTTGGTTCTTAGGATATGGGCCGATGATGACGATTTTTGTTGCAAGAATTTCACGGGGTAGAACGATTCGAGAACTCGTAACAGCAGTTGCTATTATTGCACCAGTTGTAACGACATTTTGGTTTTCAGTTGTAGGAGGAACAGGTATTTATCAAGAGTTGCTTTCACCTGGTTCGGTTTCAGATGCTTTAATCAGTAATGGACCGCCGGCAGCTATGATTGCTATTACAGAACAATTACCTTTTGGGATGATTTTTGGAATATTGTTCTTACTAGCTACGATTATCTTCGTATTAACTACGACTGACTCGATGAGTTTAACTATTGCAATCGCTACATATGGTCATGGTGATCCTCCTAAAGTGATTCGTGTGTTTTGGGCGTTAGTAATGGGAGCTGTAGCAATTTTATTATTAACAATAGGTGAAGGAAGTATCAATGCATTACAGTCCTTTATAGTCGTTACCGCAGTACCTGTAGTCTTTCTCATGTTGACAACATTTTATACTGCTCCAAAAACAGTTATGGCAATGGCGGAAGAACAACAAATTGACGTAAATAAAGTGGAGCCAGTATTGGAAGAAAAGGTTAAAAGTAATTGAGCGGATTGGGGGTAAAGAGTATGGTACGGTCAAATAGTCAAACACTTCCGATACGACCTGCTAATGAAGTGATGAAGTTAAATCGTTTAGGTGTATTTCGCCAAACAAGTATTAGTTTTTTACGCACATTATTAAGAAAAATGATGCGTGAAGATTGGCAAATAAAGAATCGAATTTTTTCATTAGATGAAAATGGTTATGGTCATGCAGTTTATACTATTTATACGCCAAAAGACGTGTTTAGTTTTACGGTCGTTACGAATGAAATGTTAGATGAAAATCGTAGTGATCGTGTAATCTCTACAGAATGGGATGTAACATTTGCATTAAGTGAAGGAATAATAAAAGAAGATAAAATATCCTCTTTACGAGAGGAGTTACCGAAACAAGAAGCGGGCCGGGCGAATGCATTTGATATCGTTTGGTCCCGAGCAAATAAAAGTAATCGTGTATTTTCTTATGTTGTGGATTGTTTGAAAGAAGGTAAACAACCAGATCCAGAAATTGTAAATGAAGTTGGATACTTATTAAGGACGACAGCTGTCTATGGAAACGGGAAGTTCGGACTTGGTTTATATAATAAAATTAAAGAAGACCATCCATTCAGTGGTCCTTTCTGTGCGCAAATGTTTGCTGTGTATTTATTAAGACATTTTAGTTTTGAACTTGTGGAACATATAGCGAAAGTGCAAAGTGAAGTAGCTGTGCCAATGGATTCTGAAGTGAAACGTTATATTGGCACAGGGAATGCAACAGGTTTAGGGATGGCCCCTTTTTTAATCGCGCATCCACGTTTAATCCATCAGTGGATTTATATGCGTGAAAAAGCTATCGCTCGTGCTAAGAGTATTAATCCGTCTATAGAAGAATTACAGCTTGCTGTAATGTGGATTTATCGTATATCTGATTATTTGAATCAAACAAATCTTATTGATCGTGGATTATTAAAAAAAGATGAAGATCTAGCTGAAGAAATGACAATTGTTAGAAGTTGGATTCAGGAATATATGGAAAAGCAAACAATGAATGGAGAAACAGTTGATAATATATGGTTTAAACTAGCTGAGTTAACGAAAGAACATATATCTATAGAAATGGAAGAAATATTTAACACTATTATTTTAGAAATTTATACGGATCATATAACAGAGTTTGAAAACTACATGGATGTCATTGAAGATTATAAAGTAAATCCACTAATGACGTTAGAGGAGTTACGTTCGATTATAAGGACGCAATATCGATGGGCATTTCAATATGATTTCACCGATCCTAATGAGAAATATTATTTTTGGTATCGGTCTATGGAAAAGGAAGAGCCACGTTTAGGAGTAAGAGGTTTAGATCCTGGAGAAGAGTGGGAATTGCCATTGAATATTGCTGAACAAGTACAACAATTAGAAGAAGGATTACAAAATGAATCACCACAGAAAGTAGTTTCTTCTTTTATATTAGAGAATCCTAGATTTAAAGGAATTATTCAACGTATCCAATCACTAGAAGGATATGAATATGCTGAAATACAAGAAAATTTATTAAGTAAAGAATTATACCCCCTACACTTATTACGTTGTAAACTATCTTTTTTTGGTGCAGAACGGTTTAATCCGAAATCAGATAAATGGGTTCGTATCACCTTATTCCAAGGTGCACCATTAGTAGAAGAGATTGGGAAAACATATCTTGATCATTGGGTTTTTCCATCTTTACCAATTTGAGCAGGGAGGTCAAGCAATTGAAAAATAAAATGATGGTTATAGATGCTTTAGTGTTAAGTCATTGGGATAAGGAGTTTTTACACTTATTAAAAGCAGGCGGCGTGACTTGTGTTCATGCCAGTTGCGGATTATGGGAGAATGCTAGAGAAACAATCTCAAAAATCGGAGAATGGCAAAGGTTTTTCGAGGAACATGCTGACCTAATTTATCAAGTGAAAACAGGTGAGGATATGGATGAGGCGCTTCGGCAAGGAAAAATCGGCGTCATCCTCGGGTTGCAAAATACATCGGCTTTAGAAGATGAATTGAGCCTTGTATCTGTATTCAACACATTGGGTATTAAAGTGATGCAATTAACGTATAATAATCAGAATTTAATTGGCAGTAGTTGCTATGAAGAACACGATAATGGGTTATCACGCTATGGAAAACTTGTAGTTGAAAAAATGAATGAATATGGCGTAATGATTGATCTATCTCATGTAGGCGAGAGAACGACGTTAGATACGATTCAATATTCCAGTCGTCCAGTAGCTATTACACATGCGAACCCGAATTGGATTTATCCAACAAAAAGAAATAAATCTAAAGAAGTACTAAGTGCGTTACGAGAGAATAAAGGAATGTTAGGAGTTTGCGCATATCCACATTTAATTGGAGGAAAAGATACGTCTTTACAAGAATTCTGCTATTTGATTAAAGAAACAGTCGATTTTATGGGTGTTGATCATGTTGGATTAGGTACAGATTTAACTTATAATATGCCAATTGATTTTTTACATTGGATGCGTATGGGAAGATGGACACATGAAATCGATTATGGAGCAGGTTCAAAAGAGAATCCTTCTTGGCCCGAGTGGCCAGAATGGTTTCAATCCCCTAAAGATTTTCCTAATATTATTACAGGATTAAAAGAAGTTGGGATGTCGCTAGAAGATATTGAAAAAATTATGGGTGAAAATTGGTATTTATTTTTCAAAGAGAGCTTTCAAAGAAAAAGGGAGTGAGGAGAATGCGTGTATCTTATGTCGAGTTAAAAGAACATTGTAAGAAAGTGTTTAGAGCAAAGGGAATTCCTGTAGGATGTGATGAAGATGGCGCAGATGTAGTAGCATGGGGCGAATTTATTGGCTTGTCAGCATTAGCAGCTCTATATGAAGAAGTTACTGAAATGCAACATACAGGAATGACAGGTATTAAGGAAGTTGGAAGAGATAAAGATAAAGTGATATTTGATGCGAATAATCAAAGTGCTTTAGTACTTGGAAAATTAATGGCAGATTATGCACTTGGTGAAATTCAATCAAAGAAACATATTAAAGTTCATGTTACAAATACAACTCGTTCTAGATTACTAGCGTATCCGGCGTATTATGTATCTAACAATAATCAAGGTTGTATTATTTATTATCGTATTAATGGAGGGTTAGAGCGCTGGATTTTTGCGGCACCGGAAATAGAGTTTCCTGTGTTTGCTGAAGGACATGAAGTAGAAGAAACAATTTTATCTGTACTTAAACAAAAGGTTCATTATATTCCCGACAAAGAAATGGCAGATCAAGAGTTTTTGTTAATATGTACAGAAGATACGTCTATTGTTACTTCATGTATTAGAAAATTACGTAATGAAGTGGAAAATAAACAAATTGAAATGACTGAGGCAAGTCGTTTGCGAGCAGAATATCAACGCTCGATGTTCTATGGAAAAGAAATAGATAGTCAGTTATGGGAGAAGTTAAAAATAATCGGTCAAGGCACTTTAGTAGAAGCAACAGAGGAATCAAGACAGCGCGGCGCTGGTTAGAAAGAAGTAGATTAATTAAAAGGAGAATATAAAAATGACAATTACAGTGAAAAGTTATATAAATGGACAGTGGAAAGAACATGTAGAAGGAAAGGTGAAAACGAGATATAATCCAGCTGATACACGGGAAGTTGTATATACCTATCAAGAAGCAACAGATGCTGAAGCATTAGAAGTAATCGATATAGCACAAGCTGCATATCCATCCTGGAAAAAAACACCCGCTTCAAAAAGAGGAGAATATTTATTTGAAATTGCACGCCTATTACGGCAAGAGAAAGAAGAATTAGCTACTGTAATTGTAAGAGAAGAAGGAAAAACTTATAATGATGCAGTAAATGAAGTAGGTTATGCAGCTGGTATTATTGAGTTTTATGCAGGGGCATGTCGTCGTTTAAAAGGAACGATTCAAGATGCTGATATTCCAAATGTACAAATTGAAACGAAGTCAGAAGCATTAGGTGTGGTACTAATTATTACGCCATGGAATTTCCCGTTATCTATACCTGCATGGAAAATAGCACCAGCCATTGCTAGTGGAAATACAGCTGTATTAAAAACGTCTTCTGAGACACCTTATACTGCCATGAAACTGATGGAGATTATTGAGAAAGCTGACTTACCAGAAGGTGTCGTGAATCATGTACTAGTTCCTGGAAAGACAGTGCCAAAGATGATTCAACATAAGGCAGTAAAAGCCGTCACTTTTACAGGATCAAATTCTGTAGGTAATCGTGTATATCAAGAAGCGGCAAAAGAAATGAAACGTTGTTTATTAGAAATGGGTGGAAAAAATCCGTTAATTGTTATGGAAGATGCTGATCTTGATGAAGCGGTACAAATCGCAGCTGCAGGCGCTTATGGTCAAACAGGTCAAGCATGTACTGCTACAGGGCGAATTATTGTTCATGAAGATATAGCTGAATCGTTTACGAATAAATTAGTCGAGCATACGAAACAAATAAAAGTAGGTAATGGTCTGGAAGAATCAGTTGCAATGGGACCACACGTAAGCGAAAGTGAACTACAATCTACACTTGATTTCATCGAAAGTGCTAAAGAAGAAGGAGCTACTTTACTCACTGGTGGGAGTGTACCTTCAGGCGAAGCGTTTGAAAATGGACATTTCATAGAGCCGACTGTTTTTACAAATGTAAGTCCAACTATGAGAATTGCTCGCGAGGAAGTTTTTGGTCCAGTTAGTAATATTATTAAAATTAAAAATATTGAAGAAGCAATCTCGGTAGCAAATGATGTTGATTATGGTCTTTCTTCAGCTATTTGTACGAACCATCTACCTTATATAAATAAAGCATTAGCTGAGATAGAAGCTGGAATAATTAAAGTTAATATGACAACAACAGGTACATTCTTCCAAGCTCCGTTTGGAGGAAGAAAGTCATCTAGTACAAACACTTATAAAGAGCTAGGTGAAGAATCTTTAGATTTTTACTTACAATCAAAAACAAGATATATTAAAAGTAAGGAATTGTAATAGCGTAAAATAGTAACGAGTTCTCTTTTGAATTGAATCAATTTCATAATATGTTAATTTGAGATGAAGCACGAATGATTAATAAACAAAGATTAGGAAAGTCCGAATTTAAAAAGCAGAATGAAGTTTTCTTGAACGAAAGTCGGCTGACTCCTGCGGGAAATGCATGTATAGGAACACAGGCTAAGACCGCGACGTCCTGTCGCAACGCCTGCGCTAGTGCATCATGCACGTCGGAGACCCTGCAGGAAGTGGTTTTCTTCCGAAGCGGCTCAAGCCATGCCCGCGGAAAGCAGTCGACTGTAGTGAAAGGAAACGGAGTAACCTTCAAGCTGAATGCTCGTGTTTAGAATACATAAAGTGAATTATGAAATTGATTCGAAATAGGTGATACAATAGCATAATAGTAAGGCTTAAAATATTGAAAGTTGATGTGATAGATATGGCGAAGCGAAAAACGGAAATATCTTCGACTGTTTTGCGGGCATTAGAAATATTAGAGTATTTAAAAGATAATATCGGTCCGCAAAGCGTAACAGAAATAGCAAATAATCTAGGTTTTTCTACGACTATTGTTCATCGCTTATTGGCGACTTTAAAAATGCAAGGGTTTGTTTTTCAAGATACGCAAACAAGACTTTATTCATTAGGAACGATATTTATTGAATATGCAAATAAACTCACTACAGAATTACCTTTTGCATCGATAATCGAACCAGAATTACTTACATTGAGAAATCAAACAGAGGAAACAGTTGGTTTTTATATTTTAAATGGTTATAAACGTGTCTGTGTATTGGAATATGAGAGTCGACTTGAGATTCGTCGTTCAGTAGGTGTTGGAACGATATATCCAGCCCATTCAGGAGCTACTGGTCGTTCTTTAATCTCCTTTTTATCTAGTACGATTCAACAAGATTATATGAAAGAATTAGAAGGGGAGGAACTACAAGCATTTAAAGAGAAAGTAAAAGAAACAAAACAACAGGGATATGCGATAAGTTATGAAGAAATCAATGAAAATGTTACTGCCTTATCTGCTCCTGTATTTGATCAACATGATCGTTTAATTGGAGCGATATCTATATCAGGTCCAATGTTCCGTTTTCAAAAGGAGCAGATAGAAAAGTATGTTCCATTATTGTTAGCTAGTACAAAACGAATTAAGGAAGTTTTAGGAGAGTAGTGTTGTATGAATTATAAAATTAAGCTGTGGCGGTAGTAATAAGGAATTTCTAAAGCTTTCCTGTTTTAATTAACGTATCTATGTGGGTGTACTTTACTGCAGCGAAAATATCATTTCTTTATAATTCTGCTAGGCTTCATTTTCATCGGCCTGTTTTTATTGGTAGAGTATTTTTATCTGTATGGATAATATAACGAAAAAAACCTTCATCACGCTTAGACGTAATGAAGATTTTTTTGTTTAATTACTACGTTCATGCTCTAGTTCTTGATCATTCGAATAAATAACCATTCTCGGTGATGGAATCTCTATACCTTTTTCGAATAGATGTTCTTTCACTTCTTTACGAATTGCTCTCGCACCAGCCCATTGCATGACAGGTTCTGTTTCTGCCCGAATACGAATGACGTAGTTTGATAGTTCAAGTGCTTGCACACCATTTATTTCAGGGGTGCCAATAAAGAAGTCATATTTTCCTGGTAATGTAATTAAAATATCGTCGATCATTTTTTCCACTTTCACAATATCAGATTCATACGGTATGTTAATTTCTACCATGGAAAATCCGTTACTCGCTGAATAATTTGTCACTACTTCAATATTTCCATTCGGAATGACGTATGTTTGTCCGTAAAAGCTACGTAATTTTGTTGTGCGCAGTCCAATAACTTCAACGTCCCCTTCAATTTTCCCTGTTTCAATATAATCACCGACAGAAAATTGGTCTTCAAATATAATAAAAAATCCTGCAATAACGTCGCGAACAAGACTTTGCGCACCAAAACCAACGGCAAGACCAGCAACTCCAGCACCTGCAAGCATCGTCCGAATTGGAACGTCAAATGTATCTAAAATCATCATAATAACGATAAAAACGAGTGCATAAGATAACACGTTTTTTGATAAGTTTTTCAATGTTTGTTCGCGTCGATTTGTCGTTAGTCTTATCGGGAGTGCTTTCTTATCTCTGAATATAGTATCGATGACTTTATAACCGATATTTCTCACGATAAAAGCAAGTATAATAATAACGAAGATTCGTAATAGTGTCTTACCTAGCCATATCCACAATGCTTCCCCTGTGATATAGCCGTATAATGAATGCAATGTATTTGTTAATAAGTCCACGCTGTTCCTCCTAATATAATAATCTATTTCAATTGGTTTTATATAAAGTGTATACAATATAACCATAACATAAAAAGAGTAAATTATATCTTAAGCGATATATTTATAATCATTAAAAAAACCCTTTAACATAACATGTGATTATGTTAAAGAGGTTGGGTACTAACGTCATCGATTATTGCGTCCAACAATTAAATTGAAAATAAATAAAATAAGCGCAATGACAAGTAAGAAATGAATGACAGCTCCGCCAATTTTAGCGACAAATCCGATAATCCAAAAAAGGATAAGTAACCCAATTAATGTCCAAATAGCATTTCCCATATATGTACCTCCTTATGATCTCATTCTTATCTTATTTATTCCCGAATGGATAAATTTTAAACGATATTTAATATAGTAATAATATCAAACCAAATGTGAAGTTATTCACTCTTTTCTATACTATATTAGAAATGCAAAATGATTAGTGATAGTAAAAAAATATACTCATTATTCAAATTTGGTGAGCCTATTTAGCTTCTTCAGCATAATCATGCTCTGCGTCGTCTTCCCAACAGTCAGTGTTTTTTAACCCTTCAATTGAGGAAGCTTTGAAAGTAGGGTTGAGCCCTAGTTTGCGTTGAGCAGTAAAGTCTTTTAATACTTTAAACGCAATATTACTTAATAGAGCGATAACGACTAAGTTAATAATCGCCATAAGTCCCATGAACAAATCAGCCATTGACCAAACGATCTCAACTGTGGCCATTGCACCAAACATAACCATTACTAGCACTAAAACACGATATGTCGTTAACCATGATTTATGTGCATTAATAAATTCAATGTTCGTTTCTCCATAATAGTAATTTCCAATAATAGAACTAAATGCAAAGAATAAAATAGCGATCGCAACGAAATAAGTCGCCCACGGTCCAACGTGAACAGCCAGAGAAGCTTGTGTTAAAATGATCCCGTCTTGTTCGCCTGTAGTATATAATCCAGCTAAAATAATAATGAAAGCTGTAGCGGAACAAACAATAATTGTATCGAAAAATACTCCTAAACTTTGAACGAGTCCTTGTTTAGCAGGGTGCGATATACTTGCAGTAGCGGCAGCGTTTGGAACACTTCCCATACCTGCTTCGTTTGAAAATAGTCCACGACGAATACCTTCCATTAAAGCTGCTCCAATTCCACCACCAACAATTTCACGGAAGCCGAGCGCTTCTCCAATGATTAAGCTGAATACTGTTGGAATTTGAGGTAGATTAGTAACGACGACATAAAGTGCCATGATAATATAAAAGGTTGCCATAATCGGTACAATTAACTCAGTAACTTTAACAATACGTTTAACCCCACCAAAAATAATAATTGCAGTAAAGAAAACTAATACAAGACCAATAAACCAATCTTGTAAACCGAATACACTCATAAATGATTGACTAATCGTATTTGATTGAACAGCATTAAAAATAAATCCAAAACAAAGCGTTAACAATATAGCAAAAACAGTACCTAACTTACGATAGCCGAGTGCTTTTTGCATATAATAAGCAGGTCCTCCACGAAAAGTATCCCCATCTCTTACTTTATACACTTGAGCTAATGTACTTTCGATAAATGCAGTTGCCATACCAATTACAGCAATTACCCACATCCAAAATACAGCACCAGGACCACCAACACCAATCGCTAAAGCAACACCTGTTACGTTTCCAGTACCAACTCGAGAAGCGGCACTAATGGTGAATGCTTGGAAAGGTGAGACGCCATCCTTGTCATCACGTTTTTCAAAAATTAACCTGAACATTTCTCCGAATAATCGTATTTGAACAAACTGTGTTCGGAAAGTGAAATAGATTCCTAATACTAATAAAACTCCAATTAAAATATACGTCCAAATAAAATCATTAAATGGGCCAACGAACCATTCTAATATGTTTATCAAGTTAACTCACCTCGCACAAATAAAATTACTTACAATAAAAAATAAAAGCGTTTACAAGTTTTTTTAGGTCACTACAACATATTACATAAATGTAAAAACACTGTCAATAACTATTGCCATTGACAGATTCTTCCGTTTTATAGGAATATAAATACTTTACAGAAAGGTGTTATATTACGAATGAAATAAAATATATGACAATAAATAACTGAATATTCTGTGTCATATATAATATATTTACAAATGCAAATAAATATGTAATATTAGTATTAGTCAGAAAATGGACTTAAAAATTTAAGTTGTTTTACACAAATATGAAAGGAGTAAATAAAATTAATAAATATTCTGTTAGGCCAATGTCATTGAAAGAACAATCTTATGAAGTTATTAAAGAAGCTATTATTGAAGGGGTCTTATCGGACGATGAGCAATTGACAGAAAAGAAGGCGGAGGAAATGTTTGGAATTAGTAGGACACCTTTTCGAGAGGCAATTCAACGATTAGAGTCTGAAGAATGGGTTTACTCGATTCCATATAAAGGTAACTTTGTAAGCGCTCTGACAATGAGAGACGTAGAAGAAATTTTACAAATTAGGTTGATTATTGAAACCGCTATCGCAAAAGTGGTTGCAAACAGTATTACAGGAGAACAACTCGAAATGCTTAACGATATAAATAACAAATTAAATGTAAATCCTGAACAACAATCGGATTATGATTTTACATTAATTGATCAAGAATTTCATAAGACTATTAATGGATTTAGTGATAATAAACAGTTATTGAAAATAAGTGAGCATATATATGATTTAGTACGTCGAATAGCGATGAACGTGTTGAAAATGCCGATTAGAAGACACAAAGTTATAGAAGAGCATCAAGACATTATAGAGGGATTACGAACGAATAGTGTAGAAAAAACGTTAGAGCATCATTATGATCGTGTTAGATTAGGCGCACAAAATTACTTTTCACAACAAACTTGAATGAATTATTGGAGGAAGTGTTCATATGAAACAGAATTATCGTTATCAAATTATGTTAATGATGGTTATTATGGTTGTTATTAACTATATTGATCGTGGAGCAATTTCGTATGCTCAAGAAGAAATTATTGGAGAGTTCGGCTTTGATGTAAAAGCATGGGGTTCTGTATTAGGATATTTTGGGTTTGGTTACTTATTCGGTTCTTTATTTGGAGGATTTATGGCTGACAGTAAAGGCCCGAAGTTCGTGTGGGTATTTATTGGAATAGGTTGGTCAGTGTTCGTTATAGCAACAGCATTTGCTGGAGAAATTGGTATGGCTCTATTTGGCGGATCTGCTTTAACTGGTTTTGCAGTTATTCGAATTTTATTTGGTTTTGCGGAAGGACCGACTTTTTCTACAATTAATAAAACAAATGCTAACTGGGCGACTCCAAAAGAAAGAGGATTTGCTGTATCTCTAGGCCTCTTAGGAACGCCATTAGGTGCTATGTTAACAGCGCCAGTAGCAGTAGGACTATTATTAGTTACGAGCTGGAAAGTAATGTTTATTATTTTAGGAAGTTTAGGAATTGTGTGGGTTATCATTTGGTCGAAAATGTTTACAGATTACCCGGAAGACAACCCTAAAGTATCTAAAGAAGAACTAGAAAAGATTCGTTCAGTTCAAGATTTATTACCAAATGAAACGGTAGTTACTGAACAGGATGATTCAATTAAATGGTATCATTTCTTTAAAAATCCAACGTTAATTTTTAATGCTTTAGGTTATTTTGCATTCCAATATATTAATTTTTTATTATTAACGTGGACACCGAAGTATTTGCAAGATGAATTTGGTTTCCAATTATCTTCTCTATGGTATTTAGGTATGATACCTTGGATTGGAGCATGTTTTACAGTGTTGCTTGGTGGGAAGATTTCGGATTACCTACGTTTAAAAACAGGAAGTTTACGAATTGCTCGTTCAGGTTTAGCGATAGTATCATTATTATTAACAGCAATTTGTTTTGTGTTAATTCCAACTGCTGAAACAATCGTAGGAGTTATGGTATTAATGTCAATTGGAAATGCATTTAACTCGCTTCCAAACTCTGTATATTGGTCTGTAATTATTGATACTGAACCAATTCGCGCAGGTACATATGGCGGTATCACTCATTTTATTACAAACACAGCAACATTTATCGCACCAATATTAACAGGTGTTTTAGTGTTTAATTATGGATATGGATCTATGTTTATTGCAGCGGCAGTTGCAGCAGCATTAGGTATGATTGCAATGGTATTTGTAAAACCTGGTAAGAAAGAATCTGTTAATAAAGTAGTAGCATAATAACAACAGATTATACATAGATAAGTGCAGTAATTTGCACATCTTTATTATGATATAATGACAATAATTAGATAAAAGAGATTATTTAAGAAATGAGGAATACTAATGAAAAATGTCACGTTACTTACAACTGGTGGAACAATCGCTAGTAAACGCAACCCTGAAACCGGTTTGTTATCATCTGGTGCCATGACAGGAGAAGAATTAGCGAGCATGTGTGAATTACCAGATGATATTAATTTAACAGTGGAATCTATTTTTCAAATCCCGAGTAACCAAATGAATAATAACAGGTTGAAAGAATTAAGGAACCGAATTGCTGAGTTATTAACAAATGATGAGGTAGATGGAATTGTTGTAACGCATGGAACAGATACGTTAGAAGAGACAGCATATTATTTAGATTTAACACTGGATAATAAAAAGCCAGTCATCGTAACAGGTTCTCAAAGAGGGCCATCACAAATAGGCTCAGATGCGATGAGTAATATTCGTCAATCAGTCCTCGCAGCTGCGAATCAACAAGTGAAAAAGTTAGGTGTCGTAGTCTTATTCAATGAACGTTTATTTTCAGCTCGTTATGTGCAAAAAGTGCATGCATCGAATGTAGACGGGTTTGCTTCGGCAGGGTACGGTTATTTAGGAACAGTGGATCAAGATGTAGTGAACATCTATCAAAAACCATTAGTAAAAGAAAGCTATGAAGTAACAGATGATTTGCCACTTGTAGATATTATTCCTTTTCATTTAGGTGCCGATGATCGCTTTATTAAAACATCCATTTCAACTGGCGCAAAAGGAATTGTTTTAGAAGGTTCAGGACGAGGGCACGTTACTGCAGAAATGGCTCAAGCGATAGCAGAAGCGACAGAGAAAGGTATTATTGTTGTTTTAACAACTCGCTCCAGAGAAGGCGAAGTTCGTTATGCTTATGATTTCGAAGGTAGTGTATATGATTTAACAAATAAAGGTGTGCTTATAGGTAATGATTACGACAGTAAAAAAGCTCGGCTAAAATTAGCTGTTTTATTAGCGACGGGAGCAAAGAAAAAAGAAATTGAAATGGCATTTTTATAAAAAATTATGGAATTGATTAGGAGAAATATAGATGAAAAAATTTGATATATCTGTTATTCCAGGAGATGGAATTGGCGTAGATGTTACGAAAGAAGCAGTTCGCGTATTAGATACAGTCGCACAAATCCATGGTGGTTTGAATTTTTCTTATAAAGAATATGACTGGGGTTGTGATTATTACTTAAAACATGGTGTCATGATGCCAGAAGATGGATTGCAACAATTAGAGCAAAGCGATGCGGTATTTCTTGGGGCAGTAGGTGATCCAAATCTTGTGCCAGATCATATTTCGTTATGGGGTCTACTCGTTAAAATCCGTCGTGGATTTGAACAAGCAATTAATGTTCGTCCTGCTAAACAAATGAAAGGCATTGCTTCACCCTTAACCAATCCTAACGATTTTGATTTTGTCGTCGTACGTGAAAATAGTGAAGGTGAATATAGTGAAGTAGGCGGCAGAATGCATTCGGGAGAAAATGAAATGGCAATTCAAAATGCTGTGTTCACTCGTAAAGGAACAGAAAATGCAATGAAATATGCATTTGAATTAGCCAAAACGAGAGACTCGCGTGTAACAAGTGCGACGAAATCAAATGGGATTATCCATTCTATGCCTTTTTGGGATGAAGTATTTGCAGATGTGTCGCAAAATTATCAAGATGTTGCTACACAGTCTGTTCACATTGATGCATTAAGTGCCTATATCGTTTCTAAACCAGAAACATTCGATGTCATTGTCGGTAGTAATTTATTCGGTGATATTATAACAGATATTGGTGCAGCAATTATGGGCAGTATTGGTATTGCTCCAGCTGCTAATATTAATGTGAACGGAAAATATCCATCAATGTTTGAGCCTGTTCATGGCTCAGCACCTGACATTGTCGGCAAAGGAATCGCAAATCCTATTGGTCAAATTTGGACGGCAAAAATGATGCTCGATCACTTTGGAGAAACAGAAATTGGAACATTGCTTCTTGATGTGATTGAAGACGTGTTACAGGACGGTATTATGACTCCAGACATCGGAGGAAGTGCCACAACAGAAGAAGTAACAGACCGTATAATAAATAAATTGAAACAAGCATAACTTTAGTGAAAATGAGGTTGGGACAAAACCATATTTTCTGTATATGAAATTCAGAATTGAAATAAAGTGTAGGAAATATACGTAGACTCCAGCGGGAGAAAAGAGCAGGTTGAGACACTAAAAGGCGAAGCCTGAAGGCAGGCAAAGACCGTCACGTCCTGTGACAAAGCCTGCACTTGCACGTCCTGTGCTTCGCGGCTCAACGCTCGCCCGCGGAAAGCGAAGTATATTTCCGAAACGATTATTTAATCAATCCATATTCATATATGAAAACAGTTTTGTCCCAACCTTGTTTTTATTTTATGATTAAAGCAAGGTCTGTCCTTCAAACATTTCAAGTTTCCCCTCAATTATCAATTTAGTTTAAATTAATTAGTTTGGAAGCAGTCGGCTGTAATGATAGTAAACGAGTCTTTTATCAAACGGAAAGTACTTGTTTAAAATGGACTCAATAAATCGCTTTAGCTAATCTGGCGACAGCTTCTTTAATGTCTTCCTTCTTTATAATGGCAAATCCAATGACAAGTTCGATATTCTCTGTATGTTTATATTCATTTTTTAACGAGAATCTTTTAATCGAATATATTTCTAACTTTAATTCTTTCGTTGCAAGTTCCACTTCTTCATATGTTTTGTTCGTATTAAATTTAGCTACAAAGTGTAAACCAGCTGGAATGTCTTTTATAAAAATATCATCGCCGAATACATTTGTTAATTCAGTAATAAGTAAATTTCTTTTCGTTTCATAATAATGATTCATCCTTTTAAGATGACTTTCATAAGCACCAGATTGAATGAAATAATGTAACGTATAAAGGACGAGCGTATTATTATAATGAATTAAATCGGCATGTTTTTCTTGATACTTTTCTAAGAATTTCGGTGGCAATACCATATAACTAATTCGAAAGGTAGGTAGTAAAGATTTAGAAAAAGTACCAAAATAAATGACTCGATCGTGCTGATCCAAACTTTGTAATGATGGGATATTGTCTGTTTCATATTTAAATTCACTATCATAATCGTCTTCAATAATATAGCGGTGTTCTTCTTTTAATGCCCAATTTAATAATTCAATTCTTCTAGAAATTGGCATAATCTTTCCGGTTGGAAAATGATGTGACGGTGTGACAAAAAGGAAGTTGGCGGCTGACTTTTCTACTTGTTCTATATCGATACCATTGTCATCTAAAGAAATCAGGTCAACAGGCATTTGCAATTGTTGTGATAAAAGAGTGTAGATTCTTGAATAACCTGGAGATTCCATCGCAATTGTTGTATCTTCTGGTTGAATAGACATTAATTGTTGCATAAGTGGTTGTGTTCCAGCACTAATAACAATTTGTTCTGGTTCACAAGCAACTCCTCTACTAAGTCCAATGAATTTTGCTATCGTTTCTCTTACTAAGTAAGGTCCTTGTGGATGATTAATTTCAGCTAAATCTCTTTGATGATTTTCAATAGCTTTTCGTTCACTTTTCAACCACTCTTTAAAAGGAAATAAAGCTGTATCTGCTGTCATATGTGATAACGATAACCAACCATTTCTATTTTCTGTAGCCTCTTTTAAATGTTCTGGGAAATTTCTACTTACATGACGATGCTTATCGAATTTGGTAATTTCCTCGATATAATAACCGCTTCTTTCAATAGCGTATATATATCCTTCTGCTAACAATTGTTCATAGGCATTCGTAATGGTGTTAATGCTTACATCTAGTTGTTTCGCTAACGTTCTTTTTGGAGGTAATTTTTCATGTGCTTCAAATTGTCTTTCTAAGATTTTTTTCTTTAATTCTTGATAGATTTGTTGATATAAGTAATCACCATGTTGCTCTTTATCGATATTTAATAAAATCATATTTATTCACCTCTTTTGGTGCTTATTATTTTATTGTTTTGTCTATTATAAGCATACCAAAATGTGTACATAACCGTAAATAAAGTAACTTAAATATGGTAACAAAAAGGTTGTACAATAAATGGTGTAGGTGAAATCGCTACAGAAATATACTCCGCTTTCTGCGGGCGTCTAATGTGCCTCGAAGTACAGGACGTGCAAATGCAGGCATTGTCACAGGACGTGACGTTCTTTGCCTGCCTCGAGCTACACTCTGCGGGGTCACATCGAGGCCTTTTGTCCCGCAGGAGTCTCCGTATATTTCTTTCGCTTCAACAAACTAATATTATAACCAATACTGTTTTCTAAACAACCAAAAAAGGTTAGGACAAAGCTGTTTTCATATGCAGAAAATATGGCTTTGACCCAACCTCTTAATTATATTGCGCTTACCAGCCTTTTGGTAAGACGTTAAATAAACCTAATAGTGTGTAGGCTGCTGCTCCGATAAAGATAACGATTGTAAGTGTTTGGATTGCTGGGTGTGCTAAGCGTCCACAGTTCCAAGCTGGCTCTTGTTCGTTTACTTTTCGAGCTTTGTTAATCATAATAACTGGTAAAATAGACATGACGACACCTGCAAATGACCCTGCTACTGATAGGGCATCAACGAATCCAATTAATCCACTGTAAGCAATAATAAATGGTGTAATTGTTACAACTCCTACAGAAATTAATCGTGATTTTATATCCCATTCAGATGTGAATTTAAATTGATCAATAATATTCGTCATAAAGCTTTGTCCAATTCCCCAAAATGACGTTAACATCGCTAGTAACGCAAATCCATTAGCAATGAAAAATGCCCATTGTCCTAAAGCATCTGCCCAAGCAATTGTAACAACCTCTGTCATATCATCTGGTCCAATAATACCTAAAGCAGCAAAAGGAATAAGTGCTAATAAGAAACCAGTAATTAACATACCGAAGATAATTGCTTTAGGTAAATTTTTAATATCTTTTTTAGAATCTGTTGCATACCCTCTAGCTAACTCTGGAACGATATATTGAGCTAGAAATGAAAATACAACCAAACTAAATACAGGGATTGCAAATTTTAAATCCGTATATAAAATAAATTCTGCTTGAATTTTTGGTCCAACAATCGATGCAATAACTAAAATCGCAACTAAAACTAACATACCAATCGTAACAACTCTTCCTGAAATTCCTGCAACTTTAAGACCTAACCAAATAACTCCAGCCGCTGGAATGAAAAATAAAAGACTTCCAACAAATGGTGGGAGATTAAACAATTCAGAAAGAACTTCTCCACTCCCAGATGCATATGCAGTCATAGCACCGAGCGCATTTATCGCTACAGAAATAAACATAATCCAAGAGCCGGTTTTACCAACATATTTGGCAGTTAATCCGCTAAGTTGTAAGTCTTTCCTCGTACGAAGCGTTGTTTCAGCAACGTATAACATCATTATTGTCGTTAATGTTCCTGTTAAAAGAATCCAAAATAGTAATACAGGCCAACCAGCATTTTTAGTACCGTATGCTAAACTTAAAACACCTGCTCCAATATTTGTACCTACTATTAAAGCAATACCTTCCATCAAAGTTAAACTCGTTCTCGTTAATGCTGATTCTTCCTCGTCGATCTCTGGTACGTGTTTTTCCGCTAAATTACTTCCACTCAAAGTAAGTCATTCCTTTCGCAAAAACTAGGTGAAACACTGCTAGAGTGTTGTTTCGTTGTAAGTAAGTGTATAGAGTGTCAAAGTACAATTTGTCCGAAATGTACTCATCTACTATCTGTTTTGCAGAAAGAACTTATAAACACTATTTTATTACTAGTAACAAACAGAATTAACAGTTTTATTAGGAGTAAGTTATGTAATTCATCGCTACTCCTTTGCTAATAGTCTGAATTTACTCAGTAATGCATAACATGATATCATATACACTTTTAAAATGCTTGTATTATAAATCATAAAATTGAATCAATTTCATCATAAAACGAATCTGTTGTATAGAAGCAAGAAAGTAGAAAAACTAATCTGGTACTAACAACATTATTTTTTTGGTTCTTTTAAGCATACCAAAGATAGTCTATTATATAACACAAGCTAGAGGTTTTTTAAGTCCGATCACATTTGTGATAAAAAACCACTATAAAAATTGTAGATAAACTAGGTAAGTAAACGTATAGAGTTTTGTAGAATGAGATAAAAAAGGAGAGATGAATCATGGTTCAAAAAGTAAGTACAACAGAAGAGTTACAAGCAAAAAGAAAAAAGTTTGTTCCTAGAGGAGTTAGTAATGGGAATTTAAATATTGCTGACTATGGTAAAGGATCAACATTAGTAGATAAAGATGGTAGAGAGTGGATTGATTTTGCAGGAGCTATTGGTACGTTAAACGTAGGTCATAGTCATCCACGAGTAACTGAAACGATTAAACAGCAAGTAGAAAAGTTTCTACACCCTGGCTTTAATGTCATGATGTATGAAGGCTATATTGAGTTAGCGGAACAATTATGTAAAATCACACCAGGGGATCATGATAAACAAGCTATTTTATTTAACTCTGGTGCAGAAGCAGTAGAAAACGCAGTGAAGATTGCTAGATATCATACAAACCGTCAAGCAGTCGTTACTTTTAACCGTGGCTTCCATGGTCGTACAAATTTAACGATGGCAATGACGAGTAAAGTAAAACCATATAAATTTGGCTTTGGACCGTTTGCTCCAGAAGTGTATCAAGCGCCATTCCCTTATATGACGCAGAAACTAGCGGGTGTTTCAGAAGAAGAATATATTGCGGATTCGATTCAGCAGTTTAAAGATTTCTTTGTTTCTACGGTAGACCCTGAGTCAGTTGCATGTGTAGTAATGGAACCAATCCAAGGTGAAGGTGGATTTATTATTCCACCGAAAGAATTCGTTCAAGCTGTAAGTGAATTCTGTAAAGAGCATGGCATTGTTTTTGTTGCTGATGAAATTCAAACTGGGTTTGGTCGTACAGGCAGTATGTTTGCTATTGAAAAACATTTTGGCGTTATACCTGATTTAATGACGATTTCTAAATCATTAGCAGCAGGCTTACCATTAAGTGCGGTAGTAGGAAGAACAGAAATGATGGATGCAGCTGAACCAGGTCAACTTGGTGGAACGTTTGCAGGAAACCCAGTAGCATGTGAAGCGGCATTAACGGTAATTGATATTATGGAAGAAGAACAGTTATCTGCTAAAGCAGAAGTAATTGGTGCTAAAATTGAAGATAAGTTAACAGAGTTAAGCAAAAAACATGATTTCGTAGGTGAAATTCGTCGCCTAGGTGCTATGGTAGCGGTAGAAATTGTGGAAGATCAAAAAGGCAATCAACCGGACGCAGCAAAAACGGGCGCAATTGCTAAATATGCAAATGCAAATGGCTTATTGCTATTAACAGCGGGAATTAACGGTAATGTTGTACGTTTCTTACCACCATTAGTTATTACAGATGATGAATTAGAAAAAGGATTTGCTATTTTAGAAGCGGCTTTTGAAAATCAGTAAAAAAGAAGGTGAATGTATATGAGCCAAATAAAAGTAAATAACCCAGCTACGGGTGAGTTAATCGAAGAAGTGAAAGTGAATACGACAGCAGAAGTCGAGTTAGCGATTGAAAATGCTAGTACAGCTTTTGATTCTTGGAAAAAAGTGAATGCACATGAGCGTGCTCGTCTATTGAAAAAATGGTACGAACTTATCCAATTAAACAAAGAAGAAATTGCTAAGATTATGACATTAGAAAATGGAAAACCATTAAAAGAGTCATTAGGCGAAGTGAATTATGCAACAGACTATATTGAATGGTATGCAGAAGAAGCAAAACGTATTTATGGTCGTACAATTCCGGCACATCAAGATGGAAAACGAATTGTAGTAACGAAACAACCAATTGGAGTAGTTGCTGCTATTACACCGTGGAACTTCCCAGCGGCAATGATGACGAGAAAAGCAGCTCCAGCATTAGCTGCAGGCTGTACCTTTATTGTTAAACCAGCTGAAGAAACACCATTAACGATGATCCGTCTTGTTGAATTAGCTCATGAAGCGGGGATTCCAGAACATGTTGTACAAGTAGTAAACGGACCTGGAAAAGAGATTGGGGAAGTATTTACAAGCAGTAAAGATGTTAGAAAAATTACCTTTACTGGATCGACGCCTGTAGGTAAATTATTAATTAAAAATAGTGCAGATACAGTTAAAAGTGTAACGATGGAACTTGGTGGACATGCTCCAGTCATTGTAGCAAAAGATGCAGATGTTGATTTTGCTGTTACACAAACAATTGCTTCAAAGTTTAGAAATGCTGGACAAACTTGTGTTTGTGCAAACCGAGTTATTGTGCATGAAAGCATTGTAGATGAATTTTCAGAGAAACTAGCGCAAGAAGTGAAAAAGTTAAAAGTTGGTAATGGTTTAGAAGAAGGTACTGATATCGGTCCGATTATTAATAAAGGCGGATATGAGAAAATTGTTAATCAATTAGAAGATGCAGTAGAAAAAGGTGCCGACGTTTTAACAGGTAATGAATATGAAGCAAATTATGATAAAGATTGTTATTTCGTACAGCCAACAGTCATTAAAAATGCGAATTTAGATATGACGATTATGCATGAAGAAACATTCGGTCCAATTGCTCCAGTCATTAGTTTTAAAGAAATTGAAGAAGCAGTAAAAATTGCTAACGATACACCATTTGGCTTAGCAGCATATTTCTTTACAGAAGACTATCAGACAGGAATCCAACTATACGAACAATTAGATTATGGAATTGTTAGTTGGAACGACGGAGCACCATCAGCAGCCCACGTACCATTTGGTGGAATGAAAGAAAGTGGCTTAGGACGTGAAGGTGGAACAGAAGGAATCGAACCGTATTTAGAAACGAAATATTTATCTATCGGAAACGTAGAATAAACGAAACGTAGTAAATTTTCTTGAAACAAGAAGATTTACTACGTTTTTTTGTAGTGCAATTAGTTATTCGTTCATTTTCTATAAAAACTTGACCTACATCAAATGTATCTTGTTTACGAAGTGATATGATTTATGTAGTTAGAGAGTGAAAGGGGAAAAATAACATGACATTTTCAGAAATAACAAAAGAATATTTTCCGTTGTTAGCCCAATATACACCAATATTAGCACGCGTTCACGGAACTGATCATCCAGAATTAACAGAGGTGTGCGATATTTTTCAACAGATGAATGAAAAAGTGAACAAGCAACCAGTTGATCACACAGATCTTACGACAGAGTTCAAACAACTGAGAACGATCACGAATCACTATACAGTACCAAGTGATGGCTGTGAAACGTATGAAGCAACATATACTATGTTACAAGAAGCAGATCAAGCATATGAAAAAGCGTGATTTACATGGAAAAGTTAAACAGTAATTTTACCTCGGATCATTTTAATACTAATGAGTAAAATCCAGATCATAATGAAAAAACCTATCACTTCATTGAAAGTGTGCATACTCTGTTTACCTTGCATTAAGAAAAACCAAGCACTAAATAAACTGATGATTTGTCCACTACCAATAATGTAACCAAAGAGACTAAGTTTTTTCGAATTCGCTAATTGAGCTAAGCCATATGAATGAATAATGATCCAAATCGCAATCCCCAGATTAGCGATAATGTAAATGCTAGTTGAAAATCCACCTTCAAGCATCGACCATTCGTATAAATGAGTAGCAAATCCGCGAGCTATTTCATCTGTTTGTGTATTGTATAAGTTAAATGCATATTCTACTGTGACAGCTTGAAGAATAAGGGATAAGCTAGTTAAAACAAACCCTAAACAACCAGAAATAAACGCAACAATATTTAACAGGTCGAATTGCTTTAATCGTTTTAAATAGATGAATAATCCAATAGGTAGTAAAGTAGATAGTGTGAAAACGAAAGCTTTACTACCGTGATCGAATCCTAAATATCCAGGAAATTCACTATAATACGCAATCCCATTTTCGGCGATTGTTTTTCCTGTTTCAAATGTAATTGGATTCATAATATTAAAAACAACATTAATTCCAAGCCAAACAGTAATAATAAAGACATGTAGCATTCCTATCCAACCTATCACTCTCAACAAGTACCACTCCTTTAATGAATAATTATTCGTCGTATATCTTTATGGCAATAGTATGTGGATCAGGACTTTATTCGACCACTTTAAAATCAATCATAGCTTCGAGATTTATATGTTCTTGTTGTTCTGAATCGTCATCTGGAGCATAGGAAAAGTCTGTTATTCCTTTTACGGTATAATGCCCGGCAGGGAAGCCGTCTTCTTCTAAGAAATTCTCCATAAATGTTATGAACTCTTTCGGGCTATCTTCTGGACTATAGTTACCGCTTTTTTTATATTGTTCTTTATGTGGTTCACCTAATTTTTGGAGCATTGTTGATACACCAATATCTTGAACCGCATAGTCTATATCATAGCTTCTCATTTCTTCTATGATATGGAAAAAGACAGCAGATGAAGAGTGGTTAATTGTCACTTCTTCTTTTTTACCTTGATAAAAAATTTCCCCATATAAAACGACTTCTTCTCCTACTTTATATTGTTCTTTTTCACTGACAAGACGAAATGTAAAATCATCTTGTGTTGTTTCTGCAGTCGTTTGTACTACTTCGATTTCTTCCAATTTATCATGATCAATTTCAGTAGATTGACAGGCTGCGATTAGGAAACAAAATAGGATAGTGAAAGAAATAAAAGGTTTTTTAATCGGATTTCGTCCTTTCCTATTTTATAGTGTGAACTCGCAACAAGATTCATGTTAATAAGTTGTTAAACCAGATAACTTTTGTACCCAATATGTTAGTTTTAAAATCGCTGTTAGTTCATCTTCATTAGCTACATATGGATAAGTAAATTCCCCATCTTCATTATTCCATAATCTTTGAAAATATTCCTCTGTATCTTGCATAATCTTTACTTCAGTAGGGGCAGAGATTTTTAAGTTGTTTTCTAAATTTAAATCATTAAGATTACGTGTTGTATAATTGGCTGAACCTCCAATTATTACGCTGTTTTCCCCTTTATTAATATAAAGTAATTTTGTATGAAATTGATTTTCTTCTGCTTGAAACCAACGTATGTTAATATGTTTATTTTTAATAAGTTCAGAGGCGATAGGAACATTTGGTAAACCTGTCTTTCCATTACCAAACGCAACCTTATTTGGATCAAGGATAAAGTTCACCTCGACACCACGTTCTGTCGCATCATGTAAGGCATCAATAATATCGCGGTTTGCTAAATAAAACATCGCTATCCATACTGTATCTCCTTTTTCAGTCTCTTCAAGCTCTTTCACGACATGCTTTAATATTTTTCCTTCTGTTATGTATTGTACATTTGTATCTGTTTCTTTCGCTTTTTCTTTCTTTGGCAAAGGTATGATAGTTTTTCCATTTGAATAATCAATGATTGCTTGTTCAGCCTTTACCATATCTCTAATAATATTTCCTGACACTTTAAATCCGATATTAGAAGCAAAACCACTCTCATTATGTGGGTTTGCTGAAGTGACAATTGCACATTTTTCTGTGATAACTGCTTTACGATGATTTGCTTTAACATTAAATAATGCTAAATAAGAGCGCAAGGTAAACTTTGGCGCTTCTTTTGCAAATGGGTTAGGTAACCATCCTGTTCCACTTTGTCCAAATGGTTGGAATAAAAGACGCCATACAGAAGTGTATGCTTTGTTTGAGTCTTTTAATTTATCTAAATTAGTAATAACTACTTCAATATCATGTTCTTCTAACAGTTTAATATGTTCATCTTTGTATGAATGGTAGCCGGTATTAATAGGATCTGTAATAAAGACAACAGTCATGTCAGGGTGCTGTTCTTTTTGTTTGATGAGCTTTTTTGTTAATTCTCCACTTAAATCAGGAAAATCTTTATTTTGATCAGTATAGCTATTAAACAGAAACATGTCGATGACGATAAAATCTTCTGCTTCTTCTATTATGTCAAAAACTTCTGCAAAAATATCTTGTTCATATATTGTAACATCATTAAAATTATTGTAAGTTAAATCCGTTAATAACTCAATATGCTCAGCGTTATGTATCTCGCTTTCATAAGATATGCCTTCTGGAAGTGGTTTATAATTTTGGTATATACCGATTGCGATACAGACAATAACCAAAATGGTTAATAAAAATAGTAGTGTAACGCTTTTTTTAGTAATAAAATTTTTCATTTATATTCTCCTGACGACATATAATTACTCCGGTTATAAAAAGGAAATCTAAGATATATAACCGTAAAAGAAAAAGTATAAACATAACATTGTAAACGAGAGAGTAAAATAACGATAAAGTTATAAAACTTGAAATGGACTTGATATTGTTGTATAGTATAAGGTACGTTCGAAGTATCTTACACATCGCATGAAATAATCTTTTATGCATGTTTTAAAAAATAACATCAAACATCATGTCGCCTGGCTAGTGCCGGGTTTTCTTATGTATGTTATTTTTTAAAGCAAGTAAGATTTGAGTTATGCTTAAACCACATCGAATAGTAACATCCCTATTTCTCCATCCACATATGGAGGCAGAGTCAATTTACCCTTATTGGGTCTGTGTAAGTAATCGTACAATTAAGCATTCAGGATTAATTATTTAACCCCCAAACTAATATAGTACGAAATTCAACGTCGCCAATTCACTTAGCCAAATTAAATAAAATATGAACGAACATTACAACACTTTTTAGAAAAGTCGTATTGTAATGGTCTTTTAAAGTGGAAAAAAACACTGCAATTCATAGGTTTTTTTGCTGTCTATTTTGTTGAAAACAAACGAAAGGAATTACAACTTATGTAAAGAAGGGACGGATAAAATATGAACAAAACATATACATATCAACACTCATTACCATCATTACCAGTACCATCACTAAATAGTACAAAAGAAAAGCTGCAAGAATGGATAGCTCCATTAGTAAGCGAAGCGCAATTTATGGACACGACAGCTGAAATAGAACGTTTCTTTTCATTTGGGGGAGAGGCGGAAATGTTACAACAAAAACTCCATGAATGGGATGACGCGCAAAGTGGTAGTTGGTTAGCACCATTATGGAATGATTTATATTTACAACATCGTGATTCTTTACCTGTGACTTCAAATTTCAATGTATTATTGCAACCGAATGAAGAAGCGGATCTGTCGGTAGTAGAAATTGCAGGGAAAGTAAGTACGTTAGTTGCTGAATTTTATCATAGTATTGTGGATGAAACGCTCGAACCAGTAATGCAGCGTGGTCAACCTTTAGATATGAGTCAATATAAATCAATGTTTCGATCAATGAGAATTCCGCGTTCTACATGTGATGATTTTTACCTAGCAGAATTGTCAAAAGTAGATAATTATGTCGTACTTATTTATAAAAATAGATTCTATAAAATCTCAGTAACTGACATGACAGGAATGATATTAGATCAGCAACTGCTGGCAGAAGCGATAGAAGATACTGTTTTCTCTGATGATACGGAAGCGGAAAATGTGAGTATTTTCACAGCAGCAGAAAGAGAAGTTGCTGCGGAAGTTTATGATGAACTAATTTCATCTGAAGTAAATGTAAATACATTAAATACAATTGCTGATGCACTTGTTGTCATTTCAATTGATGAAGATAGTGAACACGCAGAAGATGCAATAAAAAATGTGATGTTACATCCTACGAATAAATATTTTGATAAAACGATTCAAATTGCGATTACTAAACAAGGACAAATCGGTTTTAACGTAGAACATTCAGCAGTTGATGGTACATCGATGGCATCAGTGATTCATTATATTAGCAAGCAATTAGCAGGTGAACAAGTACCGAACAATATCTCAGGTGAACATCCAACTATCGAACAGCAATTGTGGGATGTTACGGATCAGCTGAAAGAACGTTTAGAACAAATTGGAAATGATTATGTCGAGCGTGCACATCAATATGCTTTACTACCAAAACTGTTTACTGATTTTGGTGCAGAACAAATTAAAGCTTTAAATATTAGTCCAGATGCTTTTTTCCATATAGCTTTACAGTTGGCGCAATATCGAACATATGGTGAATTTAAAAGTGTGTATGAACCAGTTTCAGTACGTTTCTTTGCAGAAGGTCGAACAGAGTGTGCACGTGCCACAAGTATGGAAAAACGTTACGTTGTTGAAGCAATAGAAAGTGGACAAGAAAGTAATGACAGATTATATGCGCTTTTACAAATGGCAAGTGATGCCCATGCAAAGCGTATAGGAGAGTGCCAAAGAGGTTTAGGTATCGAAAGACATCTCTACGGACTTGAACAAATGTACTATCGTTACGGAGAAGAGTTAGGTATTGAGAAGTTGCCTGCTATTTTTACGGACAAAGGATATAAAACATTGCGTCATGACTTTATTTCAACGAGCGGTATGCCGTATGAAAATGCGATGTACCGTATGTTTGCTCCAGTGACAGAAGATGGTCATGGTCTAGCTTACTTTTTAACAGACGATATGATTTCGATTAATATTTCTAGTTTTTTACACAATGAAATCAATGGTAATTTATTGAAAAACAATTTAATCGAAGCACTACAACAATTGCGTATGATTGCTCTAACAGAACAAGCATTCGAAATTGCTTAACTTAATTATTATTATAGATTCAATTTCATAACCTTATTTTATTATCTGAAAAACGGACTTTGCATTTGATAAGAGATGCGATTGTTTTTATTATAGTCGACTGACTCATGCTTTCCCGCAAGAGTCAGTCGGCTTTTTTTACCCATTTTAAAAAGTAGTCTGAATGATTGTATTCAAACTACTTTTATCTATACTCTGCCATATAAATGATAAATCCTCTCTATTTCATTTCAGCTAACCAACTAGCGACTGTGTCGGCGTCGTCTCCTTCAATGATGTCAGCTGGCATACCATCGCCACCTTCTTCAATTTGTTCTAAAATTTCATCTTTGGACATGTCATTTCCAATTGTTTGTAAATCAGGGCCATTATCACCACTTAAATCATCACCATGACAACTTGAACAATTAGTTTGGTAAATATCATCTGCTTTATCTTCATCTACTGACGCTTCGCTCCCGTTGTCATCATTTCCGCCTACTTCACCATCATCACCGTCATTACCACAAGCTACTAAAGCCATTGCCAAAATTAGAAGACCTGCTAATAGTAATAATTTCTTCAACATCAACATCTCCTTCCTTAATTCTAATAGTGTTATTCCACATCTTAATAATCTAAAACAAAATAGTTTAAATGTTTTAATAATTTAACGTAGATTTAACGAAGGAAATGCAGCAGATTAAGAAGGGGAGAATGAACAAGAGTTAGATGGGGGATCAAAATCTCCTAGCCTTAGGGAAAGAAATAAATAAATGATAAAGAAGATGGAGAGACAGAAAAGTCAGATGAAGATAAAATGAAATAAAATAAGAATGTGAAAGCAAGATGATTCCGAGGCATTGGATTTAATAGAGAGTACTGAAGTTTAGTATGTTAATCAAATGTTTGAACAAGAGCTTCACCTCTACTAACTATTGAATTGATAACTAAAATGATGAATAGTGAGAATATACTTCTGTTTTGTATAGTGTTTTTCAATTTTCCCTCGTAAATAACTAATATGGACTTTTACTGTGTGGACATTCCCAGTTGCATCTTAAGAATATAAAAAATCTCACACTACTTAGTGGATAAGTTAGTGTGAGATATATTTGGAACACTGTAGTTATTTTACGATAATAATTGATTTTCTCTACGCTGTTTTTCACGAACTTTTTCTGGTGTGACATCATTTCCGAGAGGATCTAATACTGTCATACCGGAAAATGTATTTAAGACTTGTCCGCGAATTTGTTGTAAATATTCTTCACGTAATTGACGTTGTTCGATTTTTTCTTCATCTGTTAATCCGTCTTCACGTTGTTTTTTTGCTAATTGGTTGATTCTATCTAAACTTGTAATCATTTATATACCTACTTTCTTTCTGAAGTGAAATTTATCATTCTATATATTGCGATTTGACGATATATTATCTAATGTATGCGACATATTTTCATATGTCGGTACACATTATAATTCTTTTGTAAGATAATGACATAATTGCTGAATAACTTTTTCATTACGTCGATAATACGTCCACTTTCCAACTCTTTTCGCTTCAAGGAGCCCTGCTCGAAGTAGTATTGAAAGGTATTGAGAAGCGGTTGATTGTGTTACTTCTAACTTTTGATGCAATTGGGTCACGCACACACCCGCATTGTCAAAATCCGCTCCTTCCACAACAGGTGGCGTAAAATGTTTTTCAGGCTCTTTTAACCATTTTAAAACTAGTAATCTTTTCTCGTTTGATAAAGCTTTAAAAATTTCTACAATGTCCATACACTTATCATATCATCTTTTTCCGATATATCAATATATGAGCTTATCTTCATTACAATGTGTGATATTTATCACACGAGATCATAGGAAATGCACGAATTAACGACAAAATAGCAATGTACATTGTATAAGTTTATAAAGAATTTATACTAGAAGTAATGTAATGCACAAATCAAAAATGATGAACAAAAATAAATTATTAAGTGAATTAATTTTATAAAAGGAAAGTCTAATTAAAAACACGATTTAAATAAAAACATTGAGGTGAATAATATGTTGCAAGTTCAATTTGATGTAAAACTTATGAAAGTATTACAAGATATGATAGTTCGTTTACGAGACGGGGAGATTGCTCCATCCATTCAAGCAGATTATGAAATGTATTTTAAAGATGTCGCTGATGTTCAACTATTATTAATGCTACATGAATTAGTTAGTAGTAATTATGATATTACTATAACTGATGTACAAAGGTTTTTTGTAGCACAAGATTATTTATATAATAAAGGAAATAAAATAAGCGATTCATTACAGTATGATATAGTGGGTCACCCGGTACGGATTTTTATTGAAGAAAATAATGCATTTCAACAATTACTACAAAAAATTCGCCACACCCTTACAATGATAGAGCAACAAGAACAGGTAAATCCACATGATGTGCTTACTATACAAGAGGATATTTTCCATTTAGGGGAATTTCATAAACATTATCATCGAAAAGAGAAGTTGTTGTTTCCAATATTTGAACGCTATGGTCAACATACACCAACTCGTTTAATGTGGCGTTTAGATGATCGAATTCGTGCCTTATATCAAGGAGCAAAACGACAAATTGATCAGTTACCTAATATTGAATTGACTAACGTCCAGAAAATGTATGATACTTTTGAAAAAGAGTTTCTTGATATGATTTATCGAGAAGAAAAACTAATTTTACCAGTTCTTATAGCTACTTTTAGTGAAGAAGATTGGCAAGCAATTGCTAATGAAGGTGAAGCATTTAGCTATGCTTTAATAGGCGACGTGGATGAGTGGGAAAGAACAGAAGATATTGCTGTAAATCAATCACTTGAAGAAGAATTATTCAGTGAAATGAAAGATAAAGATTTACCTTTTGGTGGAGGTTATTTATCAATCGAAGAAGCGAACCTGATATTAAATAACTTACCATTAGAAATAACGTTTGTTGATAAAAATAGTATTTTCAAATATTTTAATACGATAACAGAAGCATCTGATATGATGCTTGTTCGTACTCCAACATCGATTGGACGTAATGTGGCAGATTGTCATCCACCGATAAGTTTGAAAAAAGTAATGACATTAGTTCGAGATTTAAAAACGAAAAAACGCCTTTCAGAAAGTATGTGGATTAAGAAGCAAGGTAAGTATGTTCATATTACGTATAAAGGTCTGTTTAATGATGCGGATGAATTTGTAGGTATTTTAGAGTATGTACAAAATATTCAGCCGTTTTTTGACTTACCGACAGAAGTGAAAACAGGTTTAAGTGAGGTGCATGATGAATGATTTCCAAGGACAGGTAAGCTTATGATCATATTAAAAACTATCGATTTTACTTTAAGTAAATGTTAGCACTCGCCACTTTCAAAATGAGGAGTGGCTTTTTCACCATGTTTAATAAAATATATGGTAAAATGAACTCTTCAATAATACAAATAGTCCGGACTGGTAACGGGGGTGAACTAGATGAAAAAGCTGCATAAAATAACTTTGTTCCTGTTTAGTTTATTTGCTTTTATAATGATATTGGAACATCCAATTACTTATGCTAGTGACGCTCCCTTGATTGATTTAAGCGAACATTCTGATGTAAATGATTTTTATGAGAACTTAAATGGGCAATGGATGTTTTTTGAAGAGGAATTATTAACACCAGAAGAAAGTGCTGAACGCTTAGATAAAGCAGAAGGTACACTTGTTTCGATTCCTAATTCCTTTGCTTCTCATGTTGGAAAATGTAATACGTACGGTACATATAGTACAAAGGTAAAAGTATCTGATCTGCTTCTTGATAAAGCATTAGCAATCCATATTCCGTATCAATATAGTGCATACTCCCTTTATGTGGAAGATGTTGAAATTGGTAATAATGGAGTAGTGGGGACAAACGGAGTTACCCATGTATCAGAAATGAGTCCAAAATCAGGGTATTTTAAAATTAGTGATAATGAGTTTGTTTTGACGATGCAAATGTCTAATTTTAATTACACAGATGGAGGATTTCAAAATAGTATTTACCTCGGAGATTCATCTAGCGTGACCCGAACAGTATCTAACAAAATGGCTACGACGTTATTTTTAATTGGGTGTATCTTTATTATTGGATTGTTTATGTTTTTCTTCGCTTTATATCGTAAACAAGAACGATTATTTCTCGTTTTAGGTTTATTTGCCATGTTAATAGCTGCTCGTGCCTTGTTTGCCGTACCGTTTTATTACACATTGTTCATACCAGACATCTCTTGGCTGTTTAGAACAAAATTAGAATATCTTTTAACTGAATTAACGGCGATGACCTTTATTATTTTATTATGGATGTGGTATAAAGACAATTTCTCGAAAAAGTATTATATGGACTTATTATGCTTTTATCAGCGTTAATGTTAGTTACCGTATTTACTAGACCAGTAATCTTTCAACCGTTGTTTTTCAAAACGTTTTATTTATCTATACCATTCTTTTTCTATATCGTTTATATTGTGTTAAAAAATTTACGGACACATAGTAGTTATGCAGCAATGAATTTAATCGGAATTGCGATTGTATTTGTAGCCTTTTTTAATGACTTTGCGATTGCGGGTGATTGGTATGATTCTGGCCGTTTTATGTTACCGGCAGTTGGTATTTATGTTTTTATGCATTTTGTTTTCATGAGTAAAGGATTTGCGCAATCGATTCAGGAAACAGAAGAATTGAACGCTCAATTATTCACATTGAATACATCGTTAGATAGACGGGTACAAGAACGCACTGCCCAGTTGAATAAACTAAATGAAGATTTGAAAGAGCTAGCTTTAACAGATGGTTTAACTGGTATTTATAACCGACATAGTTTTAATGAATTTATGGAAAAAGCATTTAAAAAAGCGCAAGAAAAACAACTTTATTTATCTGTTTTAATGCTAGATGTTGATTATTTTAAAAAATATAATGATCACTTCGGACATGTTGCAGGCGATGAGTTATTAAAGAAGTTAGTAAAAGTTGTTGCCATACAATTACCGCAAAATAGTTTCTTTGCTCGGTACGGTGGGGAAGAGTTCGTGATCGTTTTACCAAGTATGAATTATGAAGAAGCATATGAAATTGCGGAATCAGTTAGACAAGCAGTAGCAGGCGCACGTTTAGACCATCCTTACAGTGAGTTAGATTTTGTAACATATAGTATCGGTGTAGCAACGATGACAAAAGGGGAAGAGTTTAATTCTGAAACGGAATTAATTGATAAGGCTGATAGAAAGTTATATGAAGCTAAACAACGCGGACGTAATCAAATCGGTTAGGTAAATGTTTTTAGATAGTAAACGAGCTGCTCATCAAATGTAAAGTTCGTGTAGGGTCTTCAGCTCATTCTGTTTCCTCAGGAGTATTCGTAGGTTTCTTTCGCTATACTTTATTTCTTCAATTAATATTTACACAAATAAACGGACATACACCTAAAATGAATGACGAAATTATTTCATGCAAATAAAGTTTTCCATATTTTCTCATCAAATTTTAATATAGTTCACAGTCTGTTTTAATCTAAACGTATTATGATTAGATTAGTAAACAAGAGGAGAGAACAATATGAGAAAAATTCTTATAACAACAGTAAGCATCGTCCTTTTAGTAAGTTTAGGAATTGGCTTTGCTATTCAAACAAATGCGGATAAAACGGATGAAGTTAAATTACAACATAGTACGACATCACGTGAGGAAGTTCAAGATGTTGAAGCAGAGGTAGAAGCTGAGCATCAAGAGGAATATGAAGAACTTGCAGTAGTAAACGATATTATACATGTTGATGATTTTAATGCTGATGTTGTAGAGGATAACAAGCGTAAACGAGTTGTTATTTTCAATGATGATCAAAATCATCCGCAGTATAAAACGATTTACATAAAGAAAAAGAACCGTTTAAAAGTAATTGATTTTAATGGTGGTTTATTATTCAATGACGTCATTACGAATCAAGAAGTAATAGCAAAAGAGAAAACTAATACTGAAACTGATTTATCAACTTTTAAAGAAACGACAATATTAGAAGAATATGTCGATCTAGCTGATTATCATGTAGAAGTGGCGACAGACAACCCACATAAGCGCGTCATTTTATTATATGATGACAACCAGCGCATGCAATATAAGTCAATTTATGTAAAAGATAAAAGCTATTTAAAAGTGATTGATCTTCATGATGACTTATTATATAATGGAACGATTTAATAGAAATAAACCTACTTTACATTCGGATAAAATGTAAAGTAGGTCATTTTTTTTGGAAAATATAATTTACTTCGTTGGTAAGTCTTCAATACTATCGATATCCATATATGCTGGAACGACGAATCCTTGTTGTGCACCTTCTAAGCTAGGTCCTAAATCAACAATTTGATCGTCATACTGCTCTTTATATGTTGCCGCTCCAACAGGTAACCAAGCAATTAACATTCCATCAACATCTCCAGCTGCAAGCGATTCAAAAGCAATTCCCATATCAAGTGGCGTTAATGTGACGTCATACCCTAATTCTTCTAAAACTAAAGTAACAACATTTGTAGAAGATAATTCGGTATCCCAATTAACATAGGCAAGCTCAACAGAATCGCCATCAACAGAGTCTATTCCTTCTGTCCATTCTTCTACTTTATCTGGATGGTCATCAATCCATTCTTGTGCCGCATCTCGTGGCTCAACACTATCATCTTGACCAAACTTAGCCATTACTTCGTTCATGTCATCTACTTCCCAATAGAAATTATCGAGCAGTTGATAAGCAGAAGGTTTATCTTCTTCAAGTCCTTCTCGAACCATCGTATGAATATTTTCTTCTTCACCTAATGTTCCTTTCGGGTCTTCTAAAAACTTTAAATCGTACTCACTAAACATCCAATGTGGTTGCCATAATGTAACTACAATTGGTTCTTCATTATCTAATGCTTGTTGTAGCTCAGTTAACATTGCTGGTTCTGAGCTTGGTGTTAAATCTAAATCTAAGTCATATGCATCAACTGTTTCTTGGGCAATGTTCATCGTTCCTGAACCAGGTTCAATGCCAACGATTTCTGTTAAATCAGATGCATCGTTTGTATCCTCATTTGTTTCATCGCTCTCTGTCTCACCTTGACATGCTCCTAGAACTAGTAGAGCACTTAACATAAGAAGAACAAACCAATTCTTTGATGAAAATTTCATAGATTAAAACATCCTTTCAGTTAAAAAAATGCTCGATATTTGTCACATTTTTTAATAGTTAGTTAGTATAGTAACGTAAAATGGTCTAAAGCGCAAAAGTTTATATAAACTAAAAAGAAAACTTTTTCGACTAAGTTCATTAGTAAAGCAAGAGTAATGCGTTATTGTAATAAATAATATATGTTAAAATAGAGTTGAAAAATATTATTAACAAACATTAATTTAGTAAGCAAATATTATAAATTAAAAGGTATGTACATATTTTAGGAGGATTTTTATGAAAGTTAAATATGTAATTGGAATAGATTTTGGAACAGAATCAGGTCGTGGGATTTTAGTAAATACAACAACAGGTGAAGAATGTGCGCTAGCTGTTCACGCTTATGAACATGGGGTTTTAGATGAACAATTGCCTGATAGGACAGAGTTGGGTCAAGATTGGGCACTACAAAATCCAAGTGATTATTTAGATGTTTTACAACTAATAGTTCGTGATTTATTAAAGCAATCACAAGTGAGTGCAGAAGATGTAGTTGGTATTGGAGTCGATTTTACATCGTGTACGATTTTACCAATTGATAAGAATGGTGATCCACTTTGTTTGCAACCAGAATTAAAAAATCGTCCACATAGTTGGGTGAAATTATGGAAACATCATGCTGCTCATAAAGAAGCTGCGCAAATTACTGAACTCGCTAAAGAACGTGATGAAGCATTTTTAGCACGGTATGGCGGAACGATTTCATCAGAATGGATGGTTCCGAAAGTATTACAAGTTGTTCATGAAGATATAGAAGTGTATGAACAAGCTGATTTATTTATGGAAGTAGGAGATTGGATTGTCTACCAACTGACAGGTAATCTTGTTCGTTCGAGTAATACGTCAGGCTATAAGGCGTTATGGAATTATCGAGAAGGTTATCCTGACAATGACTTTTTCAAAGCATTACATCCTAAATTAGACAATATTGCTACAACGAAATTACGAGGCGAAGTAAGACAAGTTGGTGAAAAGGCTGGTAGTTTGAAAGAAGAAATGGCAGAGAAATTAGGTTTGTTACCAGAAACGTCTGTCGCGGTAAATATAATTGATGCACACGCAGCTGTTCCAGCAATAGGTGCGGTAAAACCAGGTCAATTTGTTATGGCAATTGGAACATCAACTTGTCATATGTTATTAACGGAAGAAGAGAAGCTTGTAGAAGGTGTTTGTGGAACTGTAGAAAATGGTATTATTCCAGGTCTGACGAGTTATGAAACAGGACAAGTCGCAGTGGGAGATTCATTTTCTTGGTTTGTTGATAACAACGTTCCACACTATGTGTTTGAAGAAGCGAAGCGATCGAATCAATCTGTTCATCAAATTTTAGAAAATAAAGCAGCAGCTCTTAAACCGGGAGATAGTGGCTTGATTGCATTAGATTGGTGGAATGGAAATCGTTCAGTTTTAGTTGACCCTAATTTATCAGGTATGATATTAGGATTGAAATTAACGACAAAACCAGAAGAAATTTACCGTGCGTTAATTGAATCAACGGCATTTGGCACACGGAAAATTGTTGAGAATTTTAAAGAAAATGATGTGGCAGTGAATGAAGTGTTTGCTTGTGGTGGGATTCCACAAAAAAATAATATGTTAAATCAAATTTATGCAGATGTGTTAAATAGTGAAGTGAAAATTGCTGATTCATCTGAAGTTACTGCTTTAGGTGCAGCGATTTATGCCGCTACGGCTGCTGGCGAAGAAAATGGTGGTTTTAACTCTGTTGAAAGTGCTGCAGCAACAATGGCAAAAATAAAAGAAGAAACATTTAAACCGATAAAGGAAAATGTGGAACTTTATAATAAGTTATATGAAGTGTATGAAAAAGCACATGACTTCTACGGTAGAGATTATCCTGATTTAATGCATCAATTAAAATTTATTCATGAGTAAATTTTGACTTGACTTAGTTACCGGAATTCATTTACACGCTGTAAAAAGCGGGCGGGGGTGACTTCCGGTAGCGATGTCATATTATGAAGCGGTCATGCTATCCGTTTTTTCCTTTTAATTTTATTTTCATTGAAATTTACTAAATAAATACTTATTCCAACTAATGTCATACCTACTAGTAGTTTTATTGTAAGTGTTTCATCTAAAAATAATACACTAATGAAGACTGCGATAATAGGGACGAGAAATGTAGCAGCTCCAACTTTACTTGCCTCTCCTTGGTTAATTAATGTGTAGTAAATAATATAAGCGACTGACATCCCAATCGTAACCCCGAAACTTAAGCCGAAAATAAATGCTCCATTCCAGACAATATCTGATGCATTTTCTACTACTAATCCACTACTTAATAAAAAGCCTCCACCAATCATACTTTGAATAGCGACCATCCAAAAAGCATTCAAATCTTTACTCACTTTTTTCACGTAAATAACACCGTACGCCCACGATATTCCTGTTAAAAGAGCAAGCCCTACTCCAATAAATGAGACGTGATGACTTAATCCATCCCAACTAGCGATAAGAATTCCGATAAATCCGATAATTAGCCCTATAATTCGAATGCTTGATAAGCTTTCCCCTAACATTGCCCAAGCGAAGACACCTAATAAAATGGGCTGCACATAGACGAGTACGGAAAATAATCCTCCGGGTAAATAGTTTAACCCAATCGTTTGTAAACCGAAAAATAGAACACAATTAAAAAAAGCTGAAATAACATATTTTTTCCAATGTTTATGCCATTGTATGTCACGACGTGATTTCCAAATGAGTATCGTTAATAATATCCCACCTAAAAAGGCCCGCATTCCTGAAAAGAGTAGTGGCGGTGTATAAGGAACAGCGAGTTTATAAATAGGCCAACTTGCACCCCAAAACAGAATGAGCATCATAAGCATAACAGTAGGATGAGTCATAGCTTTTTTCATCTGTACATTCCCCACTTCGTGAAAGGTTATTATCTATAAAAAAAGAACGTCAGCACAGTCCGAAGAAAGGCGACGTTCCAATTGGTTGTTTAAATGACACTTAATGTTTTATCTTGCATATCACTAATAAACATACAACCAGGTGCATGCGAAATCATAATCGACGGCTTACTCTCCATTATGACAGCTTGAGGGGTTACTCCGCAAGCCCAAAATACAGGAACTTCTCCTTTTTTAATCGTTACAGAATCTCCGAAATCCGGTTTTGTAATATCGTTAATGCCGATTAAACTAGGATTGCCTATATGAAGTGGAGCGCCATGTACATCTGGAAATCGAGATGTGATTTGTGTGGCACGTATGGCATCACGTGGTGACATAGGTCTCATACTTACGACAGTCGGACCTGAAAACACGCCAGCTTCATCACACATCATGTTCGTTTTATACATTGGTACATTACAATTTTCCTCAATATGACGAACAGGAATCCCGTTTTCCAATAGAGGAGTTTCAAATGTAAAGCTACAACCAATTAAAAAGCCAACCATATCCTTTTCCCAGTATGCTGTAATATCTGTTACTTCCTCAACATATTCACCGTTTTTATAAATTCGATATTTTGGAATGTCTGTTAGAATATTTGCATCTGCTGCTAATCTTTTCGGTTGATACGATCCGATATCTGTCACATCTAATAAAGGGCATGACTTTGGATTTCGCTGACAAAATAGTAAAAAGTCATAAGCATGTTCCTTTTTTAAAATAACTAAATTAGCTTGAGTATATCCTTTTGCCATTCCAGCAGTAGGACCAGTAATTTCCTCATTGCGAATTAGTTGTCGAACGTCGGATGCGTGCATGTTTTCTAAGTTTAGCATGATTTTCCTCCTACAATAGTTGGTTTTATTTAAACAATAAAGGTACTTGTTCAATCAATGTAACAATTGCTAAATATCCCATACTAATAACGACGATAGCACCTGGGATTGTTAACCAGATAGGCTGTTTGTATGTTGGACCTACAACTTCTTTTTTGTAAGCACCAATTAAAATTGTTCCAAGAGCTAAAGGTAAAATAAGCGCATTTAATGCTCCGGCAAAAATTAACACATTAACAGGTTGTCCGATAAAAGCAAAAACAGTTGATGAAATAACGATAAATAAGATAATGACATAGTTATGATATTTCTCAATTAATGGATGGAAGGTTTTTATAAATGATACGGAAGTATAAGCGGCACCGACAACGGATGTAATTGCCGCAGCCCACATAATGACTCCAAACATTTTGTAACCAATATTTCCGGCAGCTAAATAAAATACAGAAGCGGGTGGATTGTCTGGATCAATCGTTAATCCTTGTGCAACGACACCAAATACTGCTAAAAATAAAGCGACACGTAAAATTCCCGTAACTCCTACACCAAATACAGAACTTTTCGTAATGGCAGATAAATTTTCAGGACCTTTAATACCTGCATCTAATAATCTGTGACCACCAGCAAATGTAATATACCCCCCAACAGTACCCCCAACGAGTGTAACAATGGCAAAGAGACTAATTTCTGACGGGGCAAATGTACGTGCGATTGCCTCACCAACAGGAGGAGTCGTACTAATTGCGACATATAACATAAGTAACATCATTGTTCCACCAGCGATTTGTGTTACTTTATCCATTGCTTTACCAGCTTCTTTAATAACGAAAATTAAAATAGCACAAATAGCACTAATAATGGAACCTGTTACTGGGCTTAAGCCAAGCATCGCATTTAAGCCAAGTCCAGCTCCCGCAACGTTTCCGATGTTAAAAGCTAGACCACCAAAGACGATAAATATAGATAAAACAAACCCTAAGCCAGGAAAGACGAGGTTAGCAATTTCTTGTCCTCGTAATCCTGATACACCGATAATACGCCACACGTTTACTTGTGCGAATACGTCTAAAATAAGAGAGATAAGAATAACAAAGCCAAAACTAGCGGCAAGTTGTTGTGTGAAAACCGTCGTCTGTGTTAAAAAACCAGGACCGATGGAAGAAGTCGCCATAAGAAAAGCTGCTCCAGCTAAAACGCTTTTGGAAACTTTAGGATTTCCCCCTCCAGTTTGTTGTAATTGATCTTGTTTGTTCACTTATAAACTCTCCTTCCAATCTTGAATCGCTTTGACTGATACATCATTTTGTTCAAGTGCTTTTTTTATATTTTTTGTAAATGTAAGTGCCTTTTCTCCATCTCCATGAATGCAAATAGTATGTGCACGTAAAGGGATTTCGATTAGTTGTTGTGACATAACTGTACTTTCTTTTACCATTTTTACGACTTGTTCAATGGCATAATCTGGATCGGTTATTAATGCATCTCCTTGCGTGCGTGCTGTTAACGTACCATCTGACTGATAAGTTCGGTCGGCAAACACTTCATGTGCAGTTTGTAACCCGATATTTTCACCGGCTTTCGTTAATTCACTTTCAGATAATCCGAATAAAACGAGTTCAGGTGAAATATCATATACGGCTTGGGCAATGGCTTGAGCAAGTTCAGTATTTTTTGCTGCCATATTATAAAGTGCCCCGTGTGGTTTCACATGTTGCATCGGTTCATTAAAAGTTGTCAGTACACCTTGAAGTGCACCAATTTGGTAAACAACCATATCATAAGCTTCTTGAGGTGTGACACTCATTTCACGACGACCAAACCCGACTAAATCTGGTAATCCAGGATGGGCACCAATTTTTACATTGTTTTCAATTGCTAGTTCTACCGTTTCTCGCATTACACTTGCATCACCACTGTGGAAGCCGCAAGCAATATTTGCAGAGGTAATATATGTTAAAATATCGCTTTGTTCTTGTACTTTATGGATACCAAAGCTTTCTCCTAAATCACAATTTAAATCAACTTTGTACATACTTTTCATCCCCCAATTTTACAAAGAGCATCACAGGATTTCATACCTATGATGCTCTAGTTTCTTCATATGGAACTTTAGTTTTATTTAATGGTAAAAGAATCTTAACACATTTTTTTGTGCGTGTGAAGTAGAATGCGACAGTAAAAAATAACAATATTTATCTATTTGAATCAATTTCATAATAGGATAATTCATTTAAAAACACGAACGATTAATTTGAAAAAGAAGTAAATGTGCGTTTTTTAAATGGTAACTGAGTTTACTTGAACGAAAGACGACTGACTCCTGCGGGATAAGCATGAGCATTGAGACCCCGCAGGAAGTGATTTTCTTCCGAGGAGGCTCAATCCATGCCCGCGGAAAGCAGTCGGCTGTAGTGAAAGGAAACGGTGCTATCACCAAACATAAAGTTCGTGTTTGATTGACTAGATATGAATTATGAAATTGATTCATTTAAATATATTGCTATCACTTAATTTTATTATTCCACTTTCTTATGCATAAAATATGTTTTGTCCTATCCTTAAGAATCTTCGGGCTCATGCTTTTCTGTAAGAGTTAGTCGGCATTCATTGAAGTAAACTAAGTCTATAACATTTTGTATATATATTTGTTCGTGTAGTTATTTAACTTAGTTTTTTTATGAAATTGCTTCTAATGTATAGTTATTATTTATGCTTTACTTTACAGTGAATACTTGAAATTTAACGGAATAGACTTATAATTAAGTTAAATCCATTTGTTGAAATCATAGTTTCGTAAAATGGAACAAAGGAGGTTGTTGTAATGGATATACAACAAAATATAAAAATGAGATCTTTAGGAGACTCTGCTATTGTCGTGCAAATTGGAGAAGGTATTAGCCCTGATATTCATCATGTCATTATCCATTTAATGACTGAAATTGAACGAGATCCTTTCCATGGTTTCATTGAAGCGGTACCTAGCTATAATAGCGTTACTGTATATTATAATCCAGTTACAATTTATTTTGAAAATCAACAATCTCAAGTAAATTCGGCGTTCCAAAAGGTTAGCGCTTTCATGGAAGAGTATATTAAACGTGTTAATCCAGAAGAAGAAAGAGAGCAACGAGTTATTGAAATACCGGTCATCTATGGAGGAGAATATGGTCCTGATTTAGGGGTAGTTGCTACGTATAATAGTTTAACACCAGAAGAAGTAATTGATATTCATCTTAATCATGAATATATGGTATATATGATTGGATTTTCGCCGGGATTTCCTTTTCTAGGCGGGATGGATGAACGAATTGCCACACCAAGAAAGGTCTCACCACGACAGGCAATTCCACAAGGTTCCGTCGGTATTGCGGGAAAACAAACAGGTATTTACTCCTTAGAAACACCAGGAGGTTGGCAAATCATTGGTCGTTCACCAGCTAGTTTGTTTTTACCAAATTCATCACCACCGACATTGTTACAAGCGGGGGATAAAATACGTTTCAAACAAATAGAAGAGGAAGAGTTTTCAACGTACAAGGAGGAAGTGATATGAGTATTACCATTCGCCAACCAGGTATTTTAACGACGATTCAAGATTTAGGCCGCTATGGCGCTCAGAAATACGGTGTCATTGTCGGTGGAGCTATGGATGCCATTTCATTTAGAATTGCCAACATGATTGTTGGAAATGAACAAAGCGAAGGGGCACTAGAAGTTGTTTTGTTCGGATTATCTTTTGAATTTAATGAAGATACGCTTATTGCTATTACAGGAGGGCAATTATATCCAACAATTGATGGGAAATCAGCTCCGATGTGGCGACCAATTTTAGTCAAAAAAGGCTCGATTCTGCAATTTAAATCAGGCCATTCTGGTTCACGTGCTTATATAGCTTTTGCTGGTGGCATTGATGTACCTGACGTATTGGAAAGTAAAAGTACGTATTTAAATGCTAGTCTTGGAGGCTATGAAGGACGTGCTTTAAAGGCAGGGGACACCTTACAATTTGGTGAATTAAGTCATATAAGTGAAGGGTTAATTAGTAATTTACAAAGTCCAACGTCGAATGATTGGTCGGTAAACTATCAAACCTTTTTAAATTTTAAAAAACACCAACAGATTCGTATTGTGAAAGGTTCAGAGTTTGATGAATTTACAGAAGATAGCCTTGATGCTTTAATTAACGAGCAATATACAGTAACGACACGTGCAGATCGAATGGGTTATCAACTAGAAGGACATCCATTAAAAATGACGGAAGAATTCGAACTTATTTCAGAAGGTGTAACATTTGGCACGATACAAGTACCGACAAGCGGTCAACCAATTGTATTAATGGCAGACAGGCAAACAGCAGGAGGATATCCGAAAATCGCTCAAGTAATCACAGCCGATTTAGCAAAATTAGCTCAATCATTACCGATGAATCAATTATTCTTTCATCTCGTAACGATAGAAGAAGCAGAACAAGCATTGTTCGAACAAGAACAAGCATTGCACGACTTAGCTGTAAGCATCCGTTTTAAAGCATTGTATTAAAAAACAAAAAAGAGTGGAAGGATCATGAATTTTTGTGAAAGCTCATAATCTGACACGAAGGCTCATCCCTAACACTAACGAATAATAAAAAAGTTACGTTTGCCAATAATGTAGCTAAACGTAACTTAAAACAAAGCTCATATTTCCGCTCGAAAATTTATGTCCCACAATATGTTTGATACGGCGTTTGTGGTACTGGAATCTTTTCAAATTCGGCTTGTGCTTGCGAATGTGCAAAGGGATTTTTTAATGCGCTTAGTAAATAATTCATGAAGTCATAGTTATCGTGTTCAACTGCGTCAGTAAGTGCTCGTTCGACGAGGTGATTTCTCGGAATAAGGGCTGGATTTGAACTACGCATAAGTCGTACTACTTCATCACTTGATTTATTTTCTTCTTGTAATCGTGTTTGCCAACGTTGATACCATGTGTTAAATTCTTCTGATTGAAATAAAACTTCTCCTTCTAATGTGTCTCTCGTTAATGCTAAAAATGTATCGTTATAGTCAGCTTGATATTTTTCCATTGCTCGTACCAATTCACTAATCAAGTCGTTGTCGGTCTCTTTTGTAGTGAAAAGTCCAAGCTTACTACGCATACCGGCTAACCATGCGTTCGAAAAATACATTTGAAAACTGCTGATAATTTCCTTCGCTATCTCAACAGCCTTATCTTGATCACTATCTAGTAATGGAAGTAAGGTTTCTGCAAAACGCGCGACATTCCAATTTGCTATCGCAGGTTGATTACCGTATGCATAGCGACCTTGATGATCGATAGAGCTGAATACAGTATTCGGAGCAAATGAGTTCATAAAAGCGCAAGGTCCATAATCAATTGTTTCTCCGCTAATCGTCATATTATCGGTATTCATCACACCATGGATAAAACCAACTAGTTGCCATTTAGCAACTAAGTAAGCTTGTTGTTTCACTACTTTTCGTAAAAAATCAGCATACTGTGTACTAGTATTTTTAAAATCGGGATAATGACGGTTAATTGCGTAGTCGGCAAGAGCTTGTACATCTGCTACATCTCCATAAGCAAGGGCATATTGGAATGTCCCGACTCGTAAATGACTTTTTGCAACACGTGTTAAAATACCACGAGATAAAACATCATCTCTATAAACGGGATCATCAGACTTAATGACAGCAAGACTTCTAGTCGTAGGAATATTAAGTCCATGCATTGCTTCACTCATGATGTACTCTCGTAACATCGGACCGATTGCAGCGAATCCATCGCCACCTCGCGAATAAGCTGTTCTACCTGACCCTTTAAATTGAATATCGTATCGTTTCTCATCTGGTGTAAGCTGTTCGCCTAACATAATCGCACGTCCATCCCCGAGCATCGTAAAATTCCCAAATTGATGTCCTGCATAAGCTTGAGCAATAGGCATACTATTATTTGGTAGGGAATTTCCCGCAAGTGTATTCACACCATCATCTGCTTGCAAAACATTAGCATCTAAGCCAAGTTCCTTCGCTAAAGAGTCATTGAAAAACACAATGGTTGGATTTGTTGCTGGATCAAGTTTTGCTGTACTGTAAAACATACTAGGCAAATTCGTATAGGTTTCATCAAAATTCCACCCTATATTATTATTGTTTGGCATAAAATCATCCTTACTATAAACAAGTAGTTGTAAGCTTCGTATTCTGAAAAAAGTATTTGTATTTTATGTTACTGTAAAACAGAAAAATAAAAAAAGCAACCACACTCAATTAAGAGTATGATTGCTTTTAAATGAAAATTTATGCTTTTTGAACGTTTGCAGCTTGAGGGCCACGCTGACCTTCTTCAATATCAAACGTAACAGCTTCACCTTCGTCTAATGTTTTGAAACCTTCACTTTGAATAGCAGAGAAATGTACGAATACATCTTCACCGTCTTCACGCTCGATAAATCCAAAACCTTTGTCTGCATTAAACCATTTTACTGTACCTTGTTCCATTATTGTTGCCTCCTAGTGCATTTGCACAAAATATTACTATCCCTGTCCAAAGTGTTCATTAAAGCAAAAGTGATTACTTACTTATACCATTCATTTACACCGAACAAAAATAATTCTGCTCTTAGCATACCACCCTAAAAAGTAAATAGCTAGTATTATGCATTGTAATTTTAAAAAAGATGAAAAAAGTAACAAAATTATTTAACACACAGGATATTATACCGATGAATCAATTTCATAATAGAGTGATTTGATATAAAACATGAATGATTAAAAATTAACGGAGTTCTCCTGTAAACTTAACTTCTCATCGATTTATTTAGATAAAACAAATCGATACAAACAATAAATGGCGCTAGTGAATTTTCTGCATCAACACTATTTATTGTAAAGTCATAAAAAAACACTTTTTTCAAGTGAGCTCATTATCCTTGAAAAAAGTGTTTTTGTATTGTGTGTTACAATATTAGTTTTCCGTTACTTAGCATGTCTACTGAAATGTTAGTGAAATCTACAACGCCGTATAAGAAATTGTAATTAGTTGCGTGACCTACCATAATGACCAAAACAGCGATTAAGATTAAAACAACTACACTTGCCCACATAAGAAATTGTAGACCTTTTTCAATTTTATTCATGTTATTCACCTCATCACCCCATATTATAGGATAGTTAATAGCACAAGACAAGAATAATCCATTACTTTTTCGAATTTTAAATGAACGAGAAGATATGTACTTCCTATTTTTGAAATGACATCATTTTAAAAAGGAATAACTCAAAATATTAAACGATATCGATTAATTCGTCGTCAGTGGCTGTTTAGATTTACGTATTGTTTGCCACATAATAATAAGTACAATCGTTAATATGATGACAGCTAGTGTTCCATATTGAAAACGTATCGCTGTATTATTGGCAATTTTCCCAATCCCATCTAATACAATAGGGGATAAAAATTGACCTAAAAATGTAAAGCTTGAAGTAATCGCAACTGCACGATCAGCTTGTTGCATCGTAACATGGTCTAATGCTTTAATCACAATAATTGGAAAAAGTGACCCTTGACCAAATCCGACTAAACAAACACTAATAATAACGACAGATAAATGAGAAGTGAAACTTAATAATAAAAAGGCTAATCCCATACTAAAAAGCATGACAGGGATGACAAATTTTTGAAAAACTGATTCAATCCGTACGAGTAATAAACTAGTCGTCATTCCACCAACTGTTGTAAAAGCAACGACAGTACCTGCAATAGTAGCCCCACCTAGTTTTGTTTGTTCTAAATAAAGTGCCATATTTGTAGCAATAGAATAATAAGCTAACATGACACCACCCATCGCAAGTGCGTATCCATATACAGCAAGTGGCATTTTTGTTTTCGTTTTTGCTGTGGATTGTTCTTGAATTTCTCCTTTAGGTAAGAAAAAGAAGATTAAAATGAAAATAACGAATCCTAATAAATAGACATTAAAAGGAACGCGCCATCCGAACGTAGCGAGCCATCCTGCTAAAAGCATCGTCACAATCCCACCAAAATTACTAAATGCAGAATTATATCCCATCATTTGGGTTCGTTCTTTCCCTGAATAGTAATCATTAATGAGCGACATAGATAAAGGCATGAGTAAACCAACACCGGCTCCTAAAAGCAAACGGAAAAATAAAATAAATTCAATTTGCGAAAGAAACTGCGGAATAATTCCACCGATAACATAAATGATAAGTCCAATCATGATAATGGTTCTTTTTCGTAGTTTTGACGTTAAATAACTCGACAAAAATGAAAAAGGAATAATCATAATCGATGGAGCAGTTAAAATTAATTTAATAACTGTCGGACTCGCATCCGGAAATGCTTGGGCAATGAGACCAAGTGCAGGTGAAATAGCCGCACCAGCCATTACAGTCGCCATTGAAATCGAAATAATCGTTGGCTTTAACATTTTGTTCATCTTCGACACTTCCATTCTGTAAAAAACTGCCAATTAAAAAAGACTGACAATGCAACATTTTATAGATTTGCAAGAATAGAAGCAACTAGAAAGTCATAAAAAGTACATAAAGGATACATAATACCCACTAATTATATCCGTCTAATTTTTTAATCATACCGGACAGGTTGTTTTTCTTTCGGTAAATCTCGTTTTGTTAATAAAAATTGCTGTCGTTCGTTGAAAAAAATCTTATACGCTAAATGTAGGAAGATTAAAACGGTAACAGCGACAGTTCCTAAGACACCTAGCATGACAGAGAGTTGATATTTTACAGCAACGAGAGGAGATTGTCCGGCAATAATTTGACCTGTCATCATACCAGGAAGAAAAACAATGCCCATTCCAATCATTGCATTCATCGTCGGTAACATTGCTTCATCAAAAGCATCATTTACAATCGATTTTGCTGCTATTTTTGGAGACGCTCCAAGCATGAGCGCACCTTCTACTTGATCTTTTTTATCTTTCATTCCGGTTAGTAAGTTATTTACCCCTAAAGAAACACCTGTCATTGTTTTTCCGATAATCATACCACTAACAGGGATAAAATATTGTGGATCATACCAAGGGTCTAATTGCAAAATCACGAACATGAAATAGATTAAATTAATACTAACTCCAATGAGCATCGCAAGTGCAATCATCTTTTTTAAGTCGAGTTTAATCGTCGGTTTCGTTCTTTGATACACATTGAAAATAGCGAACGTTAACATAATTAAAATGATGCCACTCGTTATGAATGGATTTGGATTATCTAATACATAGACTAAAACATATCCAACGATAATTAGTTGTAACGTCATGCGAAGTGATGAGATAATGAGAAACTTTTTTCGTGGAATCTTTTTCAAATGAACGATAAGTAAGACAATTAATAAAAATATGTAAGCAAGGCCGACTTGCCACAAAGTGAAATCTAGTGCATTATCTTCCATTATCACTCATCTCCATTCTTAATTTGTTTACTATATTTATCCATATTAATAACAGTGTCAGCAAATTTTCTAGAAACAGATGTATCGTGTGTCACCATAATAATTTGTTGATTTCGTTCTTTAGCTTGAGAAAAAAACGTATCGAGGACGTGATCGGTCGTTCGATCGTCTAAATCTGAAGAAGGTTCGTCTAACAAATATACTTCTGCTTCTTTCAGTAATAAAATACGCGCTAAGGCCATGCGTTGTTGTTCTCCCCCTGATAAATCATGGACACTCGTGTCTAGTTTTTTATGTACCCATAAATCAGCTAATATTTTTTCTAACTCTTCGTCTGTGGCTTGTTCTTGGCCAGAATATGTTAGCCCGATCAATAAATTGTCACGGATTGTCCCATCAAATAAAACAGCACTTTGTGGTAACATGACGATTTGTTTTCGAAGTTGAAGCGAGTCAATTTTCATAATATCTTTATCATGAAAATAAATCGTACCAGACGTTGGCGTGTCTAAATTGTTTAGCAATCGTAAAATAGTTGATTTACCACTACCACTTTGTCCTTCAATACTAATGATATTTTCTTCTAACGTTAAAGCATCAATTTCTAATACACCTTTTACTACAATATTTTCTAATCGCAACATACGCTCCATTCCTTTCAGAAACGAACTATTCTTTTACTACTTTCCCCGAATAATCGATAACTACACTTATCTTAAAACGCTTAGACATTTTTTCCAACTTTAAATAACCTTTATTTATGAATAAAGAAAAGTACAGTCGCTAAAGGACTGATTACTTAGAGATAATTTAGTCATTTTAATGAATTTTTAGATAAAAAGGCATATATTACTTTTTTTGTTTCTTGAACATGATATAATTACTAAGAACTAGGCAATTGTATTTGAAAAAGTGAAAACTAAATGAATAATTTGTAAAAACTTAATAAGGTAACGGAGGACTAGCAATGGGATTTTTCAGCAAGAGAAAACATCAACTATATGAAGATATGAATGAAGCTGCTGTGTTAAAGGTGAAAGGGGTAGGTGAACATATACAGGCGCAATTCAATTTTTTGAATATTACAGAAAAAGATCTGCTCTGTGTTCGGGATGCTGCAACGGTTTTAGCTCCTTATAAACAAGAAGTAATTGATCGTTTTTATGCGCGAATTACTAGCATTGATAATTTTCATAATTTAATCTCAACACATTCAAGTATCGATCGTCTAAAGCGAGCCATGTACAATTATTTGGAAAACTTCCTTGAAGCACAACTTAATAAAGAGTACATAGAAACAAGAGAGGCAATAGGGAAAAAGCATAGTCAGATTCACCTAACACCTGATTTTTTTATTGCTGCCCATCAACAGTTAATAGGAATGATAATCCGAGTTATCATGGAAGAATTGCATCGGCAACCAAATCGTATGTCAAGTATGGTGTTAGCGATTCAGAAGTTAGCTGCTTTTGATCAACAACTTATTGTAGATGTTTATATGGAAGAAACGTTTAAAGCGCCCTTGTTTGGTGTCTCTCGTACGCTGGACTATACGACGCAATTAGATACATCGAAAGTATTACTTGAAGAAATGGATAGCATGAATGAGCAAAGCCACAATGTTACGAGTGCAACTGAAGAAGTAAGTGCATCGATTCAAGAAGTAGCAAATCAATCTGTTAAAGTCGCAGAAGGAACGGATGAAGCATTGCAATCAACAGAGCAGAGTAAGCAAGTCGTGCATCGTACACTAGAAGATGTGGAACAAGTAGGGCAGGTGTATCAACAAGTTGTTAAACAAGTAGAACATTTAAATGAAGAAATTGAAAAAACGTATGATATTGTAGGCGTTATTAGACAAATTACAGAGCAAACAAATTTACTAGCATTAAACGCGAGTATTGAAGCAGCAAGAGCGGGCGAGCACGGGCAAGGTTTTGCTGTCGTCGCTAATGAAGTAAGAAGTTTAGCAGAACATACGAAAGAACAGACACAACTTATTACGGATAATATGGAAACATTACAAAACGTCTCGAATTTAGTAACGAATCAAATGAATGATACGGAGGAGATGGTTGAAAAAAGTGTTTCAGGTGCTCAAGTAGCGAGTGAAGAATTAAATGCTATTGTTGAAGTGATGGAAGGGATTAGTCATGCAACTTCGCAAATTGCAGCAATGTCAGAAGAACAAACATCTGCTGTAAACGAAATTGCGATTAATAACTCCGAAATCTATAATTTAAGTAATAGTTCACAAGACATTGCAAAAGAAACTGCGAAAGTAATTTATGAATTAAGTCAACAAATGGAAGCGAATAGAAATATGTTTATTGAATCAAATATTCGATTAATGGATGAAGATATTATTGAACTGTCTAAGACGGATCATTTACTATGGAAATGGCGTGTTCATAACGTACTGTTAGGGTTAGATGAGTTACATTCCTCGGACGTAACATCTCATAGTGAGTGTCGCCTCGGCCTTTGGTATTATGGTGATTTAAGTTCACAAGTTTCATCATCACCATCATTTCAAATGTTAGAAGAACCGCATAAAGAAGTGCATCGTTTAGCAAAAGAAGCATTACAACATTATGAAGCAGGCAATATGCACGAAGCAGAAGCAGCGTATGTACAAATTGAAGAAGCATCCGATCGAGTAATTGGGTTATTAACATCAATAAATACAGAACTATAAAATAGGTATAAACTGTCTTTTTCTAGGCGAATATGGGAAAGGACAGTTTTTTTATTTGTAGAATTTATCTGCTGTCCTTAAAGGATGTGACAAATATGCAAAGTACTGCTCGAACAGTAATCGAAACAAGTTGGACGTTATTACGAGTTGTTGCCGTTATATCATCAAGTATCGCTACGATTTTATCAAGTATGCTCCCGCTCATCTTTCATTCAAATATTAATCATGAAAGAATTTTTTTAACGTTTATATTAGTTAGTTTTGGAGCACTTATTATTCATGGGGCTTTAACGCATTTATATAATGATTATGCTGATTATTTATCTGGAACAGATGCACGTAGTCCTGCAATTTTATCAGGAGGAAGCCGAGTTATTCAGAGAAATTTATTATCCCCGTATCTCGTTCACCAATTAGCTACTCATTTAACGATTAGTTTATTTATTGTTGCACTTGTGTTCGCAATGACAGGATATATGAAACTGACTTTATTAATTTTAATCGGTATATGGGCGGCTTATTCCTATTCTATGCCGCCATTACGTCTTAGTTATCGACCATTTATTGGTGAAGGGTTAAGTTTATTTCCAGCAATATTTTTCCTCGGCGTAGCGATTCCTTGGTTGTTACTAGACACAATTCCGCTTTGGGTTTATCAAAACACGATAATAAATGCTTTTATTTGTATGGCTTGGGTTATGGTGCACCACATTCCGGACGTTCAAGCAGATCAACAAGCTAATCCAATAAAAAGAACATCTGTCGTATGGTTTGTCGAAAAGTTTGGCAGACGCGCGGCAGTTGTGCCTGCAATTATTTATCTTATCTTGGCAGCTGTCGTCGCACTAACCTTATTTTATAATCGATTTTGGCATGGGTTAATTGTTGTTTTATTGCTCGCATTCATGGCTCGTCTAGTTATGAAAATAGATGTAGAAAACGTTCAAAACGTAACCCAAGTAGAAAAACTCCTGCTTATTTCTGCTTCTATCATCGCAATATTGCTAGTGATTTGGATATAAATTCTCTACATGATTCGTCGTTTCTGTTATGATGAGAGAAAATGAAACAGAATAGGGGATTTATATGTTTGAACAAGCATCTTATATAGGAAGTCGCGCAGAAAATTATGAACTAGTGTTACAACAGTTTGAGGCATTAATTGATGGTGAAAATGATGTTATAGCTAATTTGGCGAATGCATCTGCATTATTAAATCAATTTTTAGACGATATTAACTGGGTTGGATTTTATATTTGGAAACAAGATGAGCTAGTACTCGGACCATTCCAAGGTTTACCTGCATGTATTCGAATTCCGCACGGCAAAGGAGTTTGTGGCACAGCTATTGCTGAAGGTAAAACGCAACTCGTAGAAAATGTCCATGATTTTTCTGGTCATATTGCTTGTGATCCGCAGAGCCAATCAGAAATAGTCGTACCTATCATTGTGGATGGAGAAGCATTAGGTGTGTTAGATATTGATAGTCCAATTTTAAATCGCTTTGACGAAGTCGATCAACAATATCTTGAAAAATTTGTCCATATACTCGTTGAACATCTGAAGTAAATCTAGTAGGCATTGACGCCGCATAAATTGTGTTGACAATGCATGAATTATACGCACATTATAATATTTTGTTCTAAATGAAGACGCTCAATTTTGGGCGTCTTTTTTGTTCGAAAAAGTGTATAACAAAAAAACAACTGGGAAAAGTAACAGCGAATAGAATAATAAAATGGAGGGATAGTGTTGGTAGACGGGTTTGAAGTGGTGACGAAATTTGATGAACGGACGTATGAACGATATGAATTTCAATTTTACATTGATGGTGAATTATATAAAGGTGATTTTTATGAAGGGGAAATTAATTGGTTAAACCCTAATCCGAAACAAACAATATCGGAGAGTGAATTACAGTCGCTCGAACATGAAATATTCGGTTTGTTACAACAACATAATATTAGAGGAACAATGGGAACGGCTGAGATGGAAGCACGTGATGATATTTAATATAAAACACATACCCGTTATTTAAGTAGACGCATTTTTATACTATGTATGCGAGGAAGTGGTTGGTTGGATCAGGAGATGAATTATGGAAGTGATTATAAGTATATTCCGACTACATCTGTCAATAGTGGATTAGGTATAGAAATATTACCCGATATTTACAGTCATACGATTCAAATAGTGAATGTCGTGTATGTCGGGGAGAAGATGGCAGAGAAATTTGTCTTAATTGATGCAGGTATGCCATATTCAGCAGATAAAATAATCGAAATGACTGAAGAACGGTTTGGAGAAGGCAGGAAACCGAGTGCGATTATTTTAACACATGGACACTTTGATCACGTTGGAGCTTTGATTGAATTAATTGAACGTTGGGATATTCCTGTTTATGCGCATGAATTAGAATTTCCGTATTTAACAGGAGAAAAAAATTACCCTGAACCTGATGCGACTGTAGAAGGCGGGTTAGTTGCTAAAATGTCGCCATTGTTCCCGAACGAATCAATTGATTTAGGGGATTATTTAAAACCATTACCTGATGATGGCACAGTACCACATTTACCTGATTTCCGCTGGTTGCATACTCCAGGTCATTCTGTTGGTCATGTCTCATTATTTCGGGATAAAGATAAATTGCTGTTAGCTGGCGATGCTTTTGTAACGGTGAGGCAAGATAAGCTTTATAAAGTAATGACGCAAGAAGTAGAAATTAGCGGGCCGCCACGATATTTAACAGCAGACTGGGAAGCATCAAAGCAATCTGTTGAAAGATTAGCCGCTTTACAGCCAAAATTTGTTGTAACCGGTCATGGTTTACCTATGTCAGGTGAACAATTAGGTGATAGTTTAACTTATCTTGTAGAAAATTTTACAGAAATAGCTATTCCAGATTATGGAGAATATGTAGATGAGGAATATTATTAAAAGGAGGCCATAGCTTGGATAAAAAGTCAGATAAAAAAAGAGATATATTAACAACACGTCAAGGTCGGCAAGTAGAAGATAATCAAAATATCCGAACGATAGGTGAGCGTGGTCCAGCCACTTTAGAAAATTATCATTTTATCGAAAAAATTTCCCACTTTGATCGCGAGGAAGTACCAGAACGAATCGCACATGCTCGAGGTTCAGGAGCTTTTGGTTATTTTGAAACGTATGGAACTATAGGCGAGGAACCAATTGAAAAATATACACGTGCGAAAGTTTTTTCAGGTAAAGGCAAACAGACACCTGTAATGGTGCGCTTTTCTACTGTTGCAGGTGCAAAGGATTCTCCTGAGACTGCACGTGACCCTAGAGGTTTTGCTGTGAAGATGTACACAGAAGATGGAAATTGGGATTTAGTCGGAAATAATTTAAAAATATTCTTCATTCGAGATGCGATGAAGTTTCCGGATATGATTCATGCATTTAAACCAGACCCATCATCCAATGTGCCTAATCCACAGCGTATGTTTGATTTTGTTTCCCGTACACCTGAAGCGACGCATATGATTACCTTTCTATTTTCACCGTGGGGTATTCCTGCGACGTATCGTCATATGCAAGGTTCGGGAGTGAATACTTATAAATGGGTTAATGAAGCGGGCGAAGCAGTTTTAATTAAATATCATTGGGAACCAAAAGAAGGAATTCGTAATTTAACGCAAGAAGAAGCGAGTAAAATACAAGCTAAAAACGTTGGACATGCGACACAAGATTTATATGAAGCAATTGAAGGTGGCAATTATCCAGAATGGGAATTATACGTACAAATGATGTCTGATGATTACCATGAAGAACTTGATTTTGACCCATTAGATGATACGAAATTATGGCCAGAAGAAATGTTTCCGTGGTTTCCAGTTGGAAAGTTAGTGTTAGATAGAAACCCTGTCGATTTTCATTCAGAGATTGAACAAGCAGCTTTCGGTACAGGAGTCCTCGTTGATGGGATGGATTTTTCAGATGATAAAATGTTACAAGGACGTACATTCTCCTACTCAGATACGCAACGTTATCGCGTTGGCTCTAATTATTTACAGTTACCAGTAAATGCTCCGAAAACTCCGGTCCATACAAATCAACGCCGTGGTCAAATGGATTTTCGAAAGGCAGAAGATTTCAAAGATAATCCGCACATAAATTATGAACCGTCCATGATAGGTGGATATGAGGAGTTAGGGGAAGATAAACATACGCCACATAGGCCATCATATAATGCGAAAGCGATGAGTGCGCCAATTGATCGCGAGAATAATTTTGGGCAAGCTGGTGAGACGTACCGTAGTTTTGAAGACTGGGAACGTGATGAGTTAATTAATAATTTAGGTGATGCTCTAGCTGTATGTGAAGAAAGTATTCAACAAAAAATGATTGAATATTTCACAGAAGCAGATGCAGATTACGGAGCACGAGTTAAAGACGATATGGACAAGAAGATCGCAGTATTAAAAGAATCAACGAATCACCCAGAAATAGGACGTGCTTCTGGCCAAAGTAAATATGGTCAAGGATCCATCGCAGCAAATGAAGCGACAAAAGAAGCGGTTGAAAAAAGCCGAGAAACAGATGGGTATTAACAAAAAGGATGATATCTTAATAAGAGGTATCATCCTTTTTTATTATGCTTTTTTTGGTTATATATTTAATCGTTCGTGTTTTAATTAAATTATCCTACTATGGAGTTTATTCATGTTTAATGAAAAATTCAGGTGCTTTATCAGTCGAATTTTTATCGGAAAAAATAAAGGTCCATGGCATCGTCGTTTGTGGCGGAATCGCTTCTGGAATAGTGAATATTCCGTGAGCAATTTGCTGTTTATTTATTATATAAGCGACGTTCGTATCTGTTAGTCGGATTGGTTTGTCGTCATAGTTATGAATAAATGTTGTAATTAATAAATCTCCTAAATGATTTTCTGCTTCCCATAAATAAGAAAGTACTATCCCTTGAGCCGTCTTATATTTTATTTGAGCAAATTTATTAGTAATCGTTAGGCGATCTTCTGGTGAAATCGTATTTTCCCACGCAGCTTCAAATTGTAATGTTTGCATCATTGTACTCCTTTAAAATGAATTAAATTTCAAGTTGTTAATCGGTGGATAATCCTTATCTATAGCTGAAATAAATTCTTTAGCAAGCGCTTGATACCCTTTGATACTTGGGTGGATATCATGTTGATTTGGCAGTAATGTGTTGTAATTTCCTTCGAACACATCGTAAGTTGGTACAAAGGTAATATCATTTTTATTAGCTACTGTTTCAATTTTTTTATTAAGAGCTAGAAATAATGGCGTCGTTTTTTGTTGCATGCCATCTGATAAATAAGGAAACATATTGTAATAGCCTAGTATATACATATCGACATCTGGATTGATTTCTTGTGTATGTTCTATGATTGTGTTGATTTTGCGTCCGATTGTATCGATTTCTTTATGAGCGTTTTTAAAAGAGGTTTCTATTGTTTGCACGCTCTTTTTGATGGTTTTTTCACTCTCTGGTAAAATATCTGCGATAACTTTTGTGTCGTGTAATTTTTCGTCTATTAAATGTAGTTGCTTCTCGATCTTGTCTATTCGCTCAGATGTTTCGTCGAAAGCTAGGTTAGGTTCATCGAAAAAGGCTGTAGCGTTATTTGCGAAATCACCTTGGAAATCGGTTTGTTGTAATGTTGTTAAGTTGCTTGTGATCTCATCGTGAATATGCGATAAATCATCTGTTGCGGTTTGAACAACTTTAGATAGTTCCTCTAGGTCTGTTGCTGAAACTTGTCGTTGATTTAATTTTTGTGATGATAACATTTTGATTGTTGATTGAATCTGTTTTTGTGCGTCATGTATAGTGGTCATATACTTTTGTAATTCATCTTCATAACTAGTTTTATCTATTGTTTGTTCGATAACTGCCTGTAATATCGTTAAATGGTTAGCTAAATGGATATATGATTTTTCAGTATAAACCGTTAAGTCATGAAGGTTAGATAAATACGTATGATAAAGTTGTACAGTTGTACGTGCTTGAGAGAGATTTTCTTTAAACTCTGTTTTCTGAATTGGTTTTAAATGAGGTGTTAAATCGTTCACACCAACACTGACAGTCACAATATTAGGATCATCTCGCAATATATTAATAGCTTTTAATTGTGCGAGCACTTCTGCAGATGTAGCACCAGATTTAGCGAAATTATATGTTTGTATTCGATATCCATTTGCGTGAAGCGCATCTGTAATATACCCGACATAGCCATTTGTCTCACTAATCGTTCGATCAGCAAGCAGGCCTTCTGTTAAAGAATCTCCAATTGCCACGTAAGTAATATTGTTAGGGCTCTTTGTTGCGGCAGAGACATTATTTTTCGGAATAAAGATAGAAAGAATTAAACTTCCTAAAAGTAGCCATTTGAAATGTTTTGAAGTTGTTAACAATTGGAGCACCTCCTTTAATATGAAAAAAATTGTATAGTTGTATTATACAGATGAAAAAATTCACTGAAAAGCTTTTTTAAAAAATTACTGAAGTTTATTAGAATAAGCTAATTAGTTGTAAAGTGCTTCGGAGATAAAATAGAGTAGAGGAAGAGCTATTAATATGGATGGAACAAATGTTATATAGAGAGGATTTTATAAATGAAACTTGGTATATTAGATCAAATTCCTGTCGCCGAACATCAGACAGCAACAGAGGCATTAGAACAAACAGTTAAACTTGCACAAGAAGCGGAAAAAGTTGGTTATGAACGTTTTTGGCTAGCAGAGCATCATAATAGTGATCGTTTAGCAAGTTCTGCTCCAGAGATTGTCATGGCACACATCGCCGCCTCCACGCAAAAAATCCGTGTTGGCTCAGGTGGCGTTATGGTCATGCATTATTCAGCTTTAAAAGTTGCGGAAGTTTTTAATACGTTAGCAGCACTTTCAGCGACCCGAATTGATTTAGGAATGGGACGTGCGCCAGGTGGGGACGGGGCAACGATTACAGCAATGGCGCAAGGCCAATATATTCAACATAGTGACCAATACGATAAAATTACGGATATTTTAAACTTAATGGAAGGTTCACAACCAGCATTAAGTGAATATCAAGGCGTGTCGGTTACGCCGAATAAAGTAGAGTTACCAGAAGGATGGTTGTTAGGCTCAACTGGAAACAGTGCGTTAAAAGCAGGAGAGCTAGGTTTAGGATATGCGTTTGCGCAATTTTTCAACGGTGATGCATCACGAGAGATTTTTGATATGTATCGTAACAGATTTATTCCAACTGAATTTATGGAATATCCAACTATTTCAGTATCCTATGCAGCAACAGTAGCTGAAACAGAAGACGAAGCGGAATATCGTGCGCGACCAATTGACTTATTCCGACTTGGCTTAATGACAGGTCGACTCGTACCAATTATTAGTGCCGAAAAAGCAAAAGATGTTAAGTTATCAGAGCGCGAAGAAGCATTAATTGCGCGTAATCGTCATTTACATTTAGTTGGCACACCAGAAAAAGTCGCAGCAAAAGTAATGGCAGATAAAGAAGCATTTGCTTTCGATGAATTAATGATCAACGCCAACCATGCTGAATTTGATTCACGTTTGGATACGTATCGTTTGTTAGCTGAAGCTTTAAAATAAGATGAAAACGGAAGTACCTATGACGAGGTGCTTCCGTTTTTTCTTGGAAAATATTATTGAGTGTTTATTTAAACAGTGAAAAGGAATAATGAAGATAAGCTAGGTTGAAATATGATCGTTTAGCTTTTTAGGGATAAGCGAATATAAGTTACTGATTAGGAAAGATATATAAAATATTAATAGAAAGGATTAAGCATGATGACACAAGAACATCAACATAACGATAACGCACATTCTGAAGAAGCAGGGCACGATGACCATCATAATCATCACGACCACCACGATCATGGAGATATGGTAAAAGATTTTAAACAGCGATTTTTTGTTTCGCTCGTTGTGACGATTCCGGTATTAGCGCTATCTCCGATGATTCAAGGGTTTCTCGGTGTGGATTGGCGATTTGGTTATGATCAATATATTTTACTCGTTTTATCTTCATTCATCTTTTTCTATGGGGCTTGGCCGTTTATTACTGGTGGAGTTGAAGAATTAAAAGATAAGAACCCTGGCATGATGACGCTGATTGGTTTGGCGATTATTATAGCTTATGTGTATAGTGTGTTCGTTGTATTTGGTTTTGATGGTGATAATTTATTTTGGGAATTAGCAACGTTAGTCGACATTATGTTATTAGGTCACTGGATTGAAATGCGCTCTGTTATGGGGGCGTCGAATGCACTTGAAGAATTGGTAAAATTAATGCCGAATGAAGCGCATAAATTAGATGAAGATGGTAATGTAACGGATGTTGCAGTGGCAGAATTACAAGAATCTGATCGTGTCCTCGTGAAACCCGGTGAAAAAATTCCAGTCGATGGGATTATATTAGATGGAAAAACGACGATTGATGAATCGATGTTAACTGGAGAATCTGTTCCTGTCGATAAAACAGTGGATGAAGAAGTAATTGGTGGTTCGATTAATAATGAAGGTTCTTTAACGATTCAAGTTGAAAAAATTGGTGAAGCGTCTTATTTATCGCAAGTCATTACATTAGTAAAAGAAGCTCAAGAATCGAAGTCAAAAACACAAGATTTAACGAATCGTGCAGCTAAATGGCTGTTTTATTTAGCTTTAGCGGCTGGTATTTTGACGTTAATTATTTGGCTCAGTCTTGGATATAGTTATGATGTCGCAATTGAGCGCATGGTAACAGTGATGGTTATTACGTGTCCGCACGCTCTAGGATTAGCAGCGCCATTAGTTGTTGCGGTCTCGACATCGATTTCGGCAAATCATGGTTTGCTCATTCGAAACCGTGCACACTTTGAAAATGCTCGAAAACTAGATGCCGTCGTTTTTGATAAAACAGGTACATTAACAGAAGGAAAATTTGGTGTAACAGATATAGTTCCAATGGAAGGATATGACGAAGCGGATATTTTATTATGGGGTGCAAGTATTGAGCAACATTCTGAGCATCCGATTGCACAAGGTATTGTCGCAGAAGCACAAGAACGTGATATTAAATTATCCCAAGTAGAAGATTTCCAATCGATTACAGGTCAAGGAATTGAAGGCAAAATTTCCGGAGAAAAAATAAATGTCGTCAGTCCGGGATATGTAAATAAACAAACATTAGATTATGACAAAAAGCATTTTGAAGCAATGTCCAAAGTAGGAAAAACCGTTGTATTTGTTTTGAAAAATGGTGAAGTAACAGGAATGATTGCACTCGCAGATATCATTAGAGAGTCAGCGAAAGAAGCAATCAGCTCGCTTAAAGAGGCAGGCATTCATTCGATTATGTTAACAGGTGATAATGAAAAAGTTGCTCATTGGGTCGCCGAACAAATCGGTCTTGATGAAGTATATGCTGAGGTTTTACCAGATGAAAAAGCTAATCGAGTAAAAGATATTCAAGCTAAAAATAGGAAGGTTGCCATGACAGGCGATGGGGTAAATGACGCCCCAGCATTAGCAACTGCAGATTTAGGTATAGCAATCGGTGCTGGAACGGATGTCGCAATGGAAACAGCTGACATTGTATTAGTAAAAAGTAATCCACAAGACGTCGTTTCGATTATCGACTTATCTAAAAAAACGTACCGAAAAATGGTGCAAAACTTATGGTGGGCTTCAGGTTATAACATTTTAGCCATTCCACTAGCGGCAGGGGTATTAGCGCCAATTGGTATTATGTTAAGCCCTGCAGTTGGAGCTATTTTAATGAGTTTAAGTACAATTATTGTTGCGATTAATGCAAAATTATTAAAAGCTTAAAACAATCCCCTAATCAAACGTATGTTTAACGTTTAATTAGGGGGTGATTATTTTACAGCAATTGCATCGTCGTAATGCACGTTCCATCGCCGTTAAAAGTGGAGATATTCGATTCTACTTCTTTCCCGTCATATTTCACAGTTACATCGTAGTCTTCTTCACGGGGCAACCATAAATCGATGAAACCATTTTTGCCTGAGTTCATCGTTTCATCGACTACAACATCGCCTGCCTTATTTTTTATTAAAATATCAAAATCAGCATCAACGAGTTCTCCTTGGCATCCTGTTAAACTATGGATATCACAGGGGTGTGTTTCGCTAACGAAAGGCGCAATCGAAACGAAAAATTCATCCTCTGGTAAATCATATGTTTCTTGTGTGTCATCTTCATTTGTAATAATTAACTCAGAAGATGAAATGGAGGCACTATGATCATCTGTAAAATTACCTGCACTATATTCATCAACTAAAGCTTTTACGTTATCAGGGTTATCGAGTTCATCGTCCTGAGCTCCATTATCATTCGTTCCACAAGCCGCTAATAAAAGTACTACAAACATCATAAAAAATATCATTCTAAATTTCATATCAAACACTCCACATCAAGTATTTTATCCTTATTCATTATACAACGTTTTAGGCTAGTTTCCTATATAACAATCATGATTGCAACACAATGTTCATAATTATAAAAAGTTCATCTTGTTAATTGGAATATTCTGAAATATAATAGACATTATGATGATTTATGGAGGGGTTATATGTTGAATATGTCTGAACATCAATCTACATCTATGATGAATCGTGCTCGCAGAAATACCTTAGGAGATTTGTTAACAAGAACTGCCGCTAGAAATCCACATAAGCAAGCCTTTATATTTAAAGAGAGAATAGTAACCTATGAACGATTGGACGAATTAGTAAATCAAACAGCACACGGAATGTTAGAAAAAGGCATTCAAAAAGGAGATAGATTAGCATTATTATCTAAAAATAGTTTGGATTTCGTCATTGTCATTTTTGCAGCTGCAAAAATAGGAGCTGTTACAATTCCCATTAATTATATGTTAACGAAACATGATATTGCTTATATTTTAAATCATGCGGAAGTAACTGCATTATTTTCTGCTAAAGAGTACACAGACATATTAGATAAGGCGACCACAGAGGCGGGACGAAAGATAGATTACTATTATATTTTAGAAGAATCGACTTCATTTGAACAATGGCAACCATTGCAGGAGTTACAAGAAAATAATAACAAAGAAAGTGTTGAAGCAGACTTATTTGATGATGAACTAGCGCAAGTGTTATATACGAGTGGAACAGAATCTAATCCAAAAGGGGTTATGCTATCTCATAAAAGTATTATTAGCGAATATGTGAGTTGTGTTGTCGATGGCAAAATGAGTGATGCGGATGTTTTAGTCCACGCATTACCGTTTTATCATAGTGCACAGTTACATGTGTTTTTAGGGCCGAGCATTTACCTAGGAGCAAGTGGTATTATATTAGATAAGGCAGATCCGGCAGTCATAATGGAAACAATTGAACAGCAAAAGGCAACCCAATTATTTGCGCCCCCAACTGTTTGGATTGCGCTTTTACGTCATGCCGATTTTGACAAGTATGTACTAGATTCATTGGAAAAATGCTATTATGGTGCAGCAATTATGCCTCGTGAAGTATTAAAAGAATTAGCAGAGAGATTGCCAAATGCTAGCTTTTGGAATTTTTACGGACAAACAGAAGTCGCTCCATTAGCTACAGCTTTACAACCAGAAGATCAACTAAGAAAACTCGGTTCAGCTGGTCGTCCGACATTACATGTAGAAACAAAAATTGTTGATGATGACGATAAAGAAGTAGCGCGTGGAGAGATTGGAGAAATCGTACACCGAACACCACATGCGATGTTAGGTTACTTGAATGATCCTGAGAAAACAGCACAAGCATTTAAAAATGGTTGGTTTCACAGTGGTGATTTAGGGACGATGGATGACGAAGGTTATATTACGATTGTTGACAGGAAAAAGGATATTATTAATACAGGTGGAGTGAGTGTTTCCAGTCGGGAAATAGAAGAACTTATTTATCAAATTAAAGCTGTCGCCGAAGTAGCTGTCATTGGTTTGAAAAATGATTATTGGATTGAAGCAATAACAGCAATTATTGTCGTAAAAGATGGTGAAACGTTGACAGAAGAAGAGGTGATGAGCTTTTGTCATGAAAAGTTATCTACATTCAAAACACCTAAGTTCGTTTATTTTATCGAATCATTACCGAAAAATCTAAGTGGAAAAGTGTTGAAGAAAGATTTAAGAGAATTATATGAAGCGTAATAAATAAAGGGATTTTAGCTGCATGAAAGGAAAGTTCCCTTTTATGCAGTTTTTTATGAAAATTATCGAGAAATATCAATGTTATTGCCCGGGAAATAATGACAAAAAATGACCCTTCACTTATAATAGAAGAAGTATTTTTGCTAAATGGATAAAAATTGAGGGATAATGATGTCAAGTTTGATAATAGATTATGTAGAAAGAACGTCTGATGTGTTGCCAAGCTTCTCTGTTGAAATAGAAAAACATACATCAACAGCAATATATAGTGATGTTGATATACAAATATCATTAATGGATTTTTTAAGTCGCGAAAAGGATATTCATGTATTCGATTTTGAAGAAGCATTGTATGAACGGCTTACTGTACAAGAAAATATCCACTTTTTCAGAAAATGGTTTCAATGTTCAATTCCTATTTCAGAATTACTCGTTAAGTTTGATTTACAGCAATGTGCGGGCATGTCTGTGAGTAAATGTTCTCCATCAGAAATGCAGCGAATATATTATGCGAAATATTATATGTCGAATGCGCGTTGGAATGTCTTTTATGATCCGATTAGTAGTGTGAATGTCCAGACGATGAATGTTTTTATTCAACTTATCGAACGTATATTAGAAGAAAAACGCTCGGTACTTATTTTAGTTGCTAGTGCGGAACATGCTTTGTTATTAACAGATATCGCATATCGTTTAGGAACGGATGGACTTCATCAATTAGAAACGGAGAGTGAGGAGCGGGAGGCTGAATCAGCAACTATTACAAGTCCGGTCGTAGAAAAGTTATTTAAAATACCTGCAAAAATAGATGATAAAGTTATTTTATTTGATCCAACCGAAATTGATTATATTGAAAGCCAAAGTGGAAAATCATATATTTACATTAATAAAGATGCGTTTGCATTAGATTTAACATTGACAGAAATCGAGAAAAAATTAGAGTTATATGGCTTTTATCGTTGTCACCGTTCTTATATTGTTAACTTGCAAAAGGTACGTGAAATCATTACATGGTCGAAAAACACATATTCACTGCGAATTAATAATAAAGCACAGTCCACGATTCCCTTATCTCGGACTAAATTACATGTCATCCAAGAGATTTTTAAATTAAAATGAGTACAGTTCAGAGTTTTTCCTCATCAGTTCATCAATAATCGACTGCATAGAAGGAAAGGTCAATGTAAAGTAAAGGCAGTGATAAAGAGGAGGCAGGAAGATGAGCAATTGTATAGAAATAACAGCACTACAAAAAACTTTTGGCACTAAAACAGCCATTGCAGATATAAGTTTGCAAATTAAAGAAGGGGAAATCTTCGGGTTACTCGGACCAAGTGGTGCAGGTAAAACGACGATGATTAAAATGTTGACAGGCGAACTGAATAAAACGGCAGGTGACATTCGGGTACTTGGATCAACTCCAGATAAATTTCACCAAACATCGTTTAAGTCACAAATTGGTTTACTGTCTGATAATAGTGTGTTGTATGAGCGACTGACTGTTTATGATAATTTGAAGCTTTTCGCTAAATTGTACAATGCACCATTAAATCGTATTGATGAAATGTTAGAAATGATTGATATGTTAGATGCGAAGAAAAAAGTCGTTAGCAAATTATCAAAAGGAATGAAGCAGCGAATTTTATTAGCAAAAGCATTAATTCATCGTCCGAAATTAATTTTTCTTGATGAACCAACATCAGCATTAGATCCAGGAAACGTAGCGCAAATTCACCGTGTGTTACAAAAATTAAATGAAGCTGGTTCAACGATTTTTATTAATACTCATAATATGGAAGAAGCAACGACATTATGTGATCGTGTAGCATTTTTACACGAAGGAGAAATTAAAGAGTGTGATACTCCTGAAAATTTACGTTATCAATATTCATCGCATATGTTTTACGTTGAAACATTCGATGGGGAAATAATACAATTACCAAATGAGTCCGAAAGTGCAGATAAAATAGCATCGTTAATTAAAACAGGTACAGTAAAAGCGATTCAAACAGACAATCCAACATTAGGTGATATTTTCATCAAAATAACTGGAAAGGAGTTGGTATAAATGAATGCAGCACGTGTGATGGCAATTTTTGAAAAAGATTTGAAAGAATTTACGAAAAATACAACCATCCTTTTTACCCCTTTTATTACGATTATTTTAGCGATAATATATAGTCGGATGGAAACTGGAGATGGGTTACCACTTATCGTGGTTTATGCTATTGTAGGAATTACATATGCATCCGTTACTTCTGGCGTGATGATGATATTAATGGCGGAAGAAAATGAAAAGAAAACGTTACGTGGTTTAATTATGTCACCAGCTTCTTATGTGGAAATTTTATTAGGAAAAAGTCTAGTTACAGCACTTATGACATTTATTACATTAATTATTTCGTTTATTATTATGGAAAGTACTAACATGATTGATATACAACAAATTATTGGTTTACTCGTTTTATTTTTCTTCTTTTTATTTCTAGGAATTGCAGTAGGATTGTTCGTGAAATCAGTCGGCATGACAACAGTTTACTTAATGCCAATTATGTTTATATTTGGATTCACTTCAATGATTGAATTTTTAGGGTTTTCTCCTGACAGTATTGTCATTAAAATAACAGATTATATGCCAATCCCACAATTAGTTGCGATGGGCGAAACAGAATCATGGAGCGCCATCGGAATTGTCTTGATTTGGACAATCGTAGCAGGGCTTCTCGCATTTGTCTGCTTTCAAAAAGTGAAAAAAGATCGTGCATAAATAGGAAAGGAGCATACACTTAAATGAAGTGTGTGCTTTTTTGTGTCTAAGATTGGAGATAACGCCGCATCAGTTATACTCACACCACAGCAACTGCATGTGCTCCACAAAAAAATCCTCCCTAGTTAGGAAGGATTAATTTTCTACTTCAATCATTTTCTCATAGTCTCGTTTGAAGATGTTCATGACGATGACATCATGGTAAGATCCTTTTACGAAAAATTCTTCTTTCAATGTCGCAATTTCCTCATAGCCACATTTTTTATACACATGTTGGGCTACTGCGTTTTCTTCGTCTACATATAAATAAAGTTTATGCAAATTCAAAATGTTGAATGCATAATCCATCGCAAGCCTTGTTGCAATTGGTGCGTAGCCTTTTCCTTGTTGTTTCGGATCAATCATAATCGCATATTCTGCTTTACGATGAACAGGGTGGATGTCGAAGAATTGAACAAGTCCTAATGGTTCGTCACCATTTGTTAAAATAAAACTACGAATAGTTGGATCATTCCATTGTTTTTCAAAATGTTTTTCCATAGCGGTTTTTGATACGTATGGTTCAACAAACCAGTATGCCATAATGTCGTGGTTGTTCACGAGTTCATGGATAAAGGCGTTATCTTCTTCTTCATATGTTCTTAATCTAATGTTATCTTGCATCATTAACTCCTCCGATTTGTTAATTATTTCACGACAGTAACTGGGCAGTTGGCGCGTTTTACGACTTTGTGACTGACACTGCCGAGCATCATCTCTTGTAATGTGTTACGTCCACGACTGCCAATGACGAGATGATCGACAGCATTGTTATTAACGTACTGGATAATTTCTAAATTTGGTTTTCCTTTTAAAATAACAGAACGTGCCTTAATGTTATCTATTTTAGCGAGTTCAACAACTGGATTTACCTTTTTTTCACGTTTCCATTCAATGATGTCCGTACTTTTTGTCAGTAAGTGGTCGTCTTTTACTTTATCAAAATCTGCGACAAAAATGACTTCCAGCTCAGCATCTGGCATATGTTTTGCTAAGTTGATTGCAAATTCTGCGGCACGGACAGCATATTCTGAGCCATCAACAGCGACAGCGATTTTCATAACAACGCCTCCTTAAGTAAATTGCTCAAATAATTGTTTACTACTCGAATTTAACCCTTGAAATACGACGGCAATATCTTTGCTTTCTAGCTTTTCTCGTACTTTTAACATAGCACCTACTGCGGATTCATCCCACACTTGGCTGTCTTCAAAATCAATGACAACACGTGATGCCGTAACTTCATCAAAAGCTTTCACAAACGCAGACGTCGATGCAAAAAACAATGGACCTTTCACTTTATATATGCCATCAACTAATTCGATGTGTACGCGAGAAATATTCGCCACGAAAATTAATGTACTTAAAATAACGCCGACAACTACACCAATTGCTAAATTACTCGTGTACAAAATAACGGCAACTGTTACAATCATGACGATTGATTCTGACTTTGGTGCTTGTTTTAAAAAGGTGAAGGAGCCCCAATTGAACGTTGTCATACTAACCATAATCATAATTCCGACTAAGACAGGCATTGGAATATCAACGACGACATCGCCTAAAATGATAATTAAAAACAATAAAAATACTCCAGCAAAAAATGTCGAAAAACGTCCACGACCACCAGATTTTACGTTAATAATCGATTGGCCAATTAACGCACAACCTGCCATTCCTCCGAAAAATCCATTCACAAAATTTGCGATACCTTGTCCACGTGCTTCGCGATTTTTATTACTCGACGTATCTGTCATATCATCTAACACTTGTGCTGTTAACAATGATTCGAGCAAACCAACGACTGATAAAGCAAGAGAATACGGTAAAATAATTTTTAACGTTTCTAAATTAAGTGGAATATCTGGCATGAAAAAAGTTGGTAATGTACTCGGCATCGTCCCTAAATCACCAATTGTTTGTAACTTAACCCCACTAACAAACGCAATCGTCGTCATAACAACAATCGCAATTAACGGAGCAGGAATAAGCCGAAAATAACGTGGAATGACATAAACTAATATTAAAGTGACAATCGCAAACGTATAAGTTAACACACTGCCACCAATTAAATAAGGCATTTGCGAGATGAAAATCATAATACCAAGTGCATTCACGAAGCCTAACATAACGGAATTAGGAATAAACCGCATCAAATTTGCTACACCGAAAATTCCTAAGAAAATTTGAATGACACCTGTTAAAACCGTTGCAGCTAATACGTATTGTAAACCGTGATTTGCCATTAAACTAACTAAGACTAGCGCCATTGCTCCCGTTGCGGCTGAGACCATCGCAGGGCGACCACCAACAAAGGCGATGACAACTGCCATTGTAAAAGATGCATACAAGGCCACACGCGGATCAACTCCAACAATGAAAGCAAACGCTAAAGCTTCAGGAATAAGTGCTAAACCAACAACCATCCCTGATAAAATATCTGCTCGAATATTTCCGAACCATTGCTGTCCATAAGCTTGCATGAAGTTCCCCTTCCTACTAGTTAAACAATCATTTTAATTTGAATAATTATATCATACCATTACCTCTCTTAGCTGTTCAATTGTAATTGTCATAAATTATTGATATTTTCTAGGTTAAAAATAAATCAGACGGGAATAAGTAGAAGTAGCGGCGAATAGAAGGTTTACGTCAATCACATAATATAAGATAACTTTGATGGAGGTATAAAAATGAGCTTTGAAATAGTACATGTTTTTCCACACGAAATGTTGTTAGACACAGAAGGAACATCTTGTATTTCTTTATATCAACCGACACATCGACACGGACCAGAAAATCAACAAGATTTGATTCGATTTAAAAATTTAATCCAACAAATCGAACAATCATTAGAAGAGAAGTTTTCTAAAGAAGAAATCGAACAAAAAATGATTCCATTTTATGAATTAGGAGAAGATCATCAATTTTGGGAACATGCAGGAGAAGGATTAGCTGTATTTGCCGCAGATGATAAATGTATTGTTTACAAATTACAACGTCCAGTAGAAGAGTTTGCTGTCGTTGCAGATAGTTTTCACATCAAACCGTTAATCCGTGTGTATCAATCGGCAGATCGTTATCATTTATTAGGATTAAGCCGTGAATCATTCGCTATATACGAAGGAAATCGTTATCACGTTGAAAAAATCGACATGGATGAAGAAATAAAGAATACAGCGAAAAAAGCTTTAGGCGAAGATTATGATGATAAAGTCGTCACCGCAACTGGTAGTGGGCCAACAAATGAAACGATGTTGCACGGTCAAGGAAGTCGAAAAGATGTCATTCATAAAGTAACAGAAAAATTTTTCCGCATTGCTGATAGTGAAGTGATTAAGCATTTTTCTAATCCAATGCAGTTACCAGTCTATCTCGTTGCATTAGATGAATATCATACGCTCTTCCAAAATGTTAGTAAAAATAATTACTTACAAAAAGAAGGTATTAAGTTCGATTATCAGGCGATGGAAGAAGACGATTTAAAGAAGGCTGCCTGGGAAGTGTTAGAACCAATTTATATTCAAAAAACACATGATCTCGTCGAGCAATTTGAAAATGCCCGAGCGAAAGATGAAGGTTCAGATGATATTGCACAAGTAGCACGCGCCGCAACAGAAGGGCGCATCCACCGCATTTTAGTCGAAGCTGATAAAATTTATCCTGGACAAGTTGATCTGGAAACAGGAGAATTGCTCGATGCATCGATTGAGAATCCGGAAGTGGATGACGTATTAGACGATATTGCTGAACTAGTATTTAAACAAAAAGGAGAAGTTGTTGTTATCCCGAAAGAACGTATGCCATCAGAAACTGGTGTCGCTGCAATTTATCGATACTAAATATTAACTTCTACTTAAAAAAGCCATCCCTAACTCCCTTGAACAGGACGAGTTGGGGATGGTTATTTTTCATACGGCTTTCCAGATACGGTATGAATTTTTTTCCGGCCGATAATAAAGTTCCAGACGAAGCGGAACAGACCGATTTCGTGTAAAATTTTTAAAATAATGAATGTTAGTGGTCCTAAAACGATTCCGATAACGCCGATGAGTTTAAAACCGACATACATCGTAAGCAAGGTCAATAATGGGCTAATCCCAATGTTGGATGAGAGAATTTTTGGCTTAATTAACTGACGCTGTAAAACAATTAAGCCGTATAAAATCGATAAACCGACACCGAGATAAATATTTCCTGTTGAAAAACTATAAATCGCCCACGGTCCCATAATAAGAATCGCACCGATATATGGCATGAAGTCAACGATCCAGATGATAAGTGCAATCGTCAAAGCATGGTCAACGCGCATAATCGTTAAGCCGAGAAATACCATCACTGCTGAAATAAACGTTAATTTAAATTCTGCTTTTAAAAACCCAAGTAAAGCTCGTTGTAATCCAGCATGAAATTGATTGATTTTTGAATGAACATTTTCTGGAATTTTTTTATGCATTAACTTTACGATGCGTGTCCAATCTTTACTAATAAAAAATGCTGCTAATAATGAAATAATAAACGTCGTCGCTAAGTTTGGCAGTTTGCGAATAACGAAATAAAGTCCATTTCCGAGTGATTGCAGTAAACTACTAAATGTATCTGTCAGTCGTTCGCCGATAAATTGTAAACTTTCAAAGAGAGTACTTTTTTGTGTATGGTCTAAATCACGGAAAATATTTAATAGCCCTTCATAAATTGGTGCGATATTCGTTAAATAGAGATTTTCCGCAAAATCGTTAAAAGTCCGATAATGATCTGGGACGATTTTTGATAAATGAGCGAATCCTGAAATAATTTCATTCACTAATAACGTAATAGCCCCCGAAATGACGGCTAAAATAATGATAATCGAACTTAATACGGCAAAACCACGAGGCATTCTCGTCTTCAATTCTAAAAATTCAACGAGTGGATTAATGATGAGCGCAATGACAAATCCAATAATGAACGGAATCGTTAAGCGACCGACAAAATAAATCGCAAATATCCCTACTATAATCGTCGCAATGACAAATAATGTTCGCAAACCGATATATAACAATTTTTTGTTCATCATTTTCACCCTCTCATCATTTGTTCTTATTTTATTGTATCATAAACAGGATGACAAGTTTTATTCAAAAAAAGCCTCTCCATCTCGTTAAAGATGAAGAGGCTCTCGTTTATTTCACCGCAAGATTTAATGATTTTAAAATACCTAAATGAATACCTTCATGCCATGTGACAAACTGCATCGATTCATCGACTGTATCTAGCGTAACGCCACCATTTAAGTCACGTACTTTCGAAACAGCGTTGTCATATTTTCCAGCAAAAAATGTTTCAATTCGTTTTTCCTGTTCCGTTAATGCAGCAATAATTTCCTCTTTCGACGGAATTTCACCTTCCCATTCAGAAGGACGCGTACCATCTAAAAATAAATCAAACCAATCTGGATTCACGATTTTATACTCATTATCCGCTGCATGTAAAAATCCTTCAGCTTCTACAAAAATATGCCCCGCATTCCAACGAATCGTATTCGGAAAATTTTCTGGCTGGATATCCCACAGTTCTTCATCCAGTTTCGGTAAAAAAATGAGCGTCGAAGCTCGGTTATATTTAAATAATTTCATCGTCGATTTCAAAAGAAACAACTCCTTCATATTTATTAGTATGCTATTTCCTGAACAACCTACACACATTGTACTACACTTGTAAGCGCTATTCATGTAATCTGTTTGAGGATTCTGCTCTCCCGCCCTGGATTCTGCTCTCCCGCCTTGTTTTTTGCTCTCCCATCATGGTTTCTGCTCTCCCGCCTTGGATTCTGCTCTCCGGCCGTGAATTTTGCTCTCCCGCGATGGATTCTGCTCTCGCACCGTAAATTTTGCTCTCCCGCTGCGAATCTTGCTCTCCCTTCACGGAACCTACTCTCACATCGCAAATTTAGCTCTCTCCAAAAATAAATAATCTATAAAATTCTCTGCCTCTTTTTCTATCGTATGTTATAGTAATCTCACAGGAGGAGTGACGGATGAAGACGCGTTTATTGCTTGTTGAAGATGATCCAGAGATTGCAAGAGTGGTGCGGGATATGTTTGTATATGAAGGATATGATGTGACCTGGGCAACTACGGGGCTTGAGGGTTGGGAAGATTTTAAAGAATCTCATTATGATTTAGCTTTAATTGACCTCATGTTGCCGGAGATGGACGGCCTGACGCTCTGTCAAAATATTCGCTGGAATAGTGATATTCCGCTCGTCATCATTAGTGCAAAAAAGGAAGATGAAGATAAAATAAAAGGGCTCGATATTGGCGCAGATGATTATGTTGCGAAACCATTTAGTTTGGCAGAGTTAAAGGCACGAGTGGAATCGCAATTACGTCGCTGGAAACGGTATAACAATATGCCGACATATGCGCAGACAACGGAATACAATGAAGGTTTGGTCATTTACTGGGAACAGAATAAAGTAAAAATCAATGAGGAAGATATTCCGTTAACAGTGAAAGAATTTGATTTATTACAAGTGCTCGCCCAAAATCCAGAGCGTATTTTTTCTAAAACAGAATTATTTGAACATGTGTGGCAACAGGTCGATCAGGAAGGGTTACATACTGTGACCGTGCATGTGAAATCATTACGCGCGAAGTTAAAAGATCCGGTCAAACATCCTTGCTTTATCCAAACAGTATGGGGTAAAGGTTATCAATTTATCGGTGAAGCATTGTGAAAATTAAGTCGTGGCTATTAATCGCTTTTTTCATTGTGATGATTTTACCACTTGCATCGGCATATTATTTATTCGCTTCAACGATGAATGTGCACAATGATGAAAAAGTCGAAGCATATTACAAGGTCTATGAAACGATTCAGAAAATCGAACCGTCATTACAACAAAAGGACTTATATGATCCATTAACGAAAAAGACGCAACTCGATAGCTTAACAGACGATCAAATTGCGGTTACATTATATAACGAAGATGGCTATATACTTTATAATTCACATGGTTCCTCGCAAAAAATCGTTACAAAAACAGAGATGTTATATAAAAATCTATACGAGATTAAATCTAGTTTACGTGCTTATACATATAAAGCTCCTGTATTTGACGAGGGGGACATGATTGGAATTTATGAAATTAAAATTGCTCGCAATGAATTTGCGGAAACAGTCACAACACGTGGCATCTGGGTGACAACGATTTTTATCTTTTCCTTTATCGCGATTTTTGCTGGAGTTGCTATCATTATTCATAACAGGGTCAATAAACCAATTAGTAGGCTAATGGATGAGATGTCAGCATTTGCAAGCGGGAAAACATATCCAGAAACAAAAACTGGTAACGATGAAGTGGGCGAATTGAAGCGACACTTTTATGAAATGCGCACACAAATTACTGAAGCACAAGAAGCGGTAAAAAAAGAACAAAAAGATAAAGAATATATGGTTGCCGCCATTTCACACGATTTAAAAACACCACTAACATCGATTAAAGCGTATGCTGAAGCATTAGAGTCACCTGAACATTTAACGAAAGAAGCGCGTGAGCAATATCGTCATGTCATTATCGATAAATCCGATTTTATGAAACAAATGTTAGATGACTTATTAACGCATACATTATTACTGTCAAAAGGTTATGAATTAAACATCGTAACAGTTGATGGAGAAGAGTTCTTCGATATGATTATTTCCGATTATGATGCCCTTTGTGAAGAAAAAAATATTACATTAACGACAGAAAATACGGTGACAGGTGAATTTGACGTAAGTCCAAATGAAATAATGCGGGTTGCCGATAATTTAATGAGTAATGCCATACAACATACGCCGGAAAATGAGCATATTTGGATGAGTACTTTTTCTGAAATAACCGCCATCCCACCGTGGTTGTTTGATTATGTTCATGAGAGCTATAAATTTGATACAGAAGAAAATATGTACTTCGTCGTGCAAAATGAAGGAAAAGGAATTAAAGATTCGGCGCAGTCTGCCTTGTTTGATCCGTTATATCAAGTCGATCAAGCCCGTAGTAAAAAAGATGCGCACGGTACCGGATTAGGCTTATCAATTTCACAAATTATTATTGAAAAACATGGTGGCACAATTGATGTCCGTTCACAAATTAATGACGGTGCATGTTTTATTTGTGCGTTACCTAAGCAGAGAAAGGAGTGATCTACCATGAAAAAACTTACCCTCATCCCATTATTGCTCGTTTTACTCGTTGGGTGTCAGGAAGCAGTCGATCAATTTTCACCAGACCAAGTGATGGAAAAGGCAATCGCCTCTAGCACGGAAGAAGCACCATATTACGGTGAAATAAAAATGACGATTGAAGATTCGGACGATAAATTTGTTATGGACGTAAAAGAATGGCGTAAAGGTGATAAATCATTAGAGGAGACGACAGCTGAAGGGGAAACAATGGTGACATTGAAAGAAGGTAATACAATAAAGATGTATGATGTGACGTCTAATGTGTTATATGAAACAGAATTTGATGATTCAACTGAACTGAATTTATCATCGAAAGAACGAGTGGAAAACTTGCTTGAACTTACAGAAGATACGCATACGATAGAAAAGCAGGAAAATGAAACAATCGCTGGTAGAGAAGCAATTCATTTAATCGCTGAAAAGAAACCGGATAAAAAATCGCTCTTTGGCACACAGGAAATTTGGATTGATAAAGAAAATTGGCTCGTCTTAAAAACAACAGACCATTCTGCAGATAGTTATTCGATTATGGAATATACGAAATTAGAATTAGACGCACAAATCGACGATGACGTATTCACACTTGATTTACCAGACGATGTGACAATAGAAGATTTTTCAGATGATTTGAGTGATGAAGAAATTACCTTAGAAGAAGCAATTGAAAAAATGGATGATGCATTTTTGTATTTTCAAGAAGATGATTCCTTAACAATCGAAGAAGTAACCCATTTTATTAGTGCCGATGATGAGTTTAATATGGAAAGTGTAGATATTTCCTACAATAAAGACGGTTTACCTTATATGGATGTGTCGATTATAAAATCCGATGATTCCGATGAGGACTTTACTGATGACGATGATTTGAGTGAAGCCATTACCGTTCGGGATCAACCGGGAAGTTATCTTGATTTAGATGAGATGAAAATGATTAATTGGAACGAAAATGGTTTAACGTACAATTTATGGTTTATTAATCCGAATGTGACGTTAGAAGAAATGACAGACTTAGCTGAAAAGCTGGAAGAAGTAGAAAAAGATTAATAGATGATGCTTATGTAAAACGTTTATAGTGCTATCCATATAGCCTATCTAACAAGTTTACTTGAATATAAGCCGACACATATTTCCGGAACGGCTAGTTTAGCAAGAACATTATCAAACGAATAGAAGGAGAGAATACAAAATGACTAACGAAATAGAGGAACAAGAACAACAAGAAGTATTAGAAAAGCCATCCTTATTAGGCATTATTACTGAACCAAGCACACAATTTAAACGGATCAAAGAAAATCCGAGAGTTTTAGTACCTTTCATTATTGTGACGATTTTATCTGTACTTGGCATGTTACTCATGATGACACAAATTGACTTTTTAGGTGATGATCCATTTTTTACTGACATGACGGAAGAAGAAGTGATGATAGCGACGATTTTTGCCCAAGCAACGTTTGCGATTACAGGATTATTGATTCCAATATTTGCAATTTTAATTAATACAGTTATTTATTTTATTATCGCGAAAATTGCTAAATCAGCAGTCACTTTTAAACAAATGTTTTCGATGAATACATTCATTTATTTCATTGCCGTAATCAGTATATTTGTTAATGCGATTGGCTTTTTTGGTATGACGAATCCAGATCCTGAAGTATATTTAACGAGTTTAAATTCCATTGTTGGAGCTGACGGCGTGTTAGGTGCGATTTTATCATCGCTGGAAATCTTTACGATTTGGGGCATGATTATTACTGCGATTGGCCTCCAAGTTGTCGCTAAACTTTCCAAAGGATTATCATGGGGAATTGTCATCGTATTTTTCCTTATCACATTAGGGTTCGCGGTCGGATCTGCAGTTGTATTAGAGCTATTTGAAGGGATGTAAATAATGAAAAAGAAATGGATCATTATTGGTGTCATTGTGCTTGTCGTCTTATTTCTCGGCATCAATATATGGCAACAACAGAGTAAAAAAATGCTCTCCGTTGAAACAGCGTCCTTAAAGCAGGAAACGATGGCAGAAACGGTGATGACACCTGGAACCTTAAAATTAGAAAAAGAACAATACGTCTATTTCCAACCAGAAAAAGGTGAAGTGGATGAAATTTTAGTAAAAGAAGGCGACAAGATTAAGAAGGGCGATTCACTCATACGTTATAGTAATCAACAGTTAGCCTTAGATAAAAAGCAAAACGACTTACAAATACGTTCTGCAGCGTTAGAAGTAGAAAAGCTGCGAAAAGAACATGAGAAAATCGATAAAGAGCTTGATAAAGACAAGGATAACGACATATTACAAGAAGAACATGATCAAATTAGTATGCAACATCAACTTGCTAACATTGAATTAGAGCAAGCAAATTTACAAAAAGAATCCATTGAGACAGAACAGGCTGACTTAACCGTCACATCCGATGTCAAAGGTACAATTTTATCTGTAAACGAAAAAGTAAGTTCCCAAGGAGAAGCTAGTGAGCAAGCAATTATTCGTATTGGTTCATTAAATAATCTCGTCGTTGAAGGAACGATTTCCGAATATGAAACGTTAAACATTAAAAAAGATCAGTCTGTCACTTTAACGTCTGATGCTGTTGCTGATGAAGAATGGACAGGGAAAGTAAGTTATATTGGCGATTTACCAGAAGAAGATAGCACAATGGGGATGGAGGCAGGAGAAGATAGTGTCGTTTATCCAATTCGTGTCACATTAGATGAGAAAATTGATTTAAAGCCTGGTTTTAATATGTTAATTGACATTATTACGAGCAAAGAAGAAGTAGATACATTACCAATCGCAGCTGTCCAACAAGAAGATGACGCCAATTATGTTTATATTGTTCAAGATGGAAAAGCGAAACGAGTCGATGTAAAAGTTGGTGCAGTTGATACAGAGAAAATGGAAATTAAGGACGGTATTTCAGCAGATGATGACGTCATTATTACGAACGTAAGCGACATCACTCCTGGAATGGAAGTGAACGTCAAATGATCGAGCTACATAATATCGTCAAAAGTTATCTCGTCGCAGGTGAAGACCTCGTCGTCTTAAAAGATATTCATTTAACGATTGAACAAGGGGAATTTGTCGCGATTATGGGTCCATCTGGTTCGGGAAAATCAACGCTCATGAACATTATCGGCTGCTTAGATAAACCGACATCAGGAGAATATCATTTACAGAAAAAATTAGTATCCGATTATAATGAAAAGGAACTTGCCGGTGTGCGGAATCAATCTATCGGTTTTGTCTTCCAACAGTTTCAGTTGTTGCCACGATTAACCGCACTACAAAATGTCGAGTTACCGATGATTTATGCGGGCATTGGGAAAAAAGAACGCATCGAACGAGCAGAAGATGCCTTAGATAAAGTTGGATTAAAAGATAGAATGAATCATTTACCAAATGAACTTTCCGGCGGACAAAAACAACGTGTCGCCATCGCCCGTTCGATTGTCAATGAACCGAGCATTATTTTAGCCGACGAACCGACAGGCGCACTTGATACGAAAACGGGCGAACAAATTATGGATATGTTTACCTTATTAAATAAAGAAGGTACGACCGTTATCTTAGTCACACACGAAGCGGAAGTCGCAAGCTATGCCGAGCGTACTGTATTTGTCCGTGACGGTGAACTCACATCGGCAGATGAAGTTGTCGGACACGAAGCATTAGAAAAATTACGTACAAAACATGATTCAGCAGAACAAAACAACGAGCGTGGAAATTTTGTTAATTTAGAGGACGTATTTGAAGAGACAGAAACAGATGATGGCACCAAAGGAGAAGAGGAGGCAACACATTGAGTATATTTGAAAGTATTAAAATGGCATTCTCCTCCCTTTTTGCCCATAAATTACGTTCGATATTAACGATGTTAGGCATTATTATCGGCGTCGGTTCCGTTATTGCTGTCGTTGCGATTGGTCAAGGCGGAGAAGCAGTATTAAAGTCAATGTTCTCCGGCGAAGCAAATACAATCGAACTCATGTACATGCCATCAGATGAAGAAATCGAAGCAGACCCTTCTATATTGTATGAGGATGCCTTTACTCAAACAGATATCGATATGATTGAATCGATTCCAGAAATAGAAAAAGTCGTTTCATCCAGTACGGAATCAACGAATGTCCGCTATCAACAAGAATCAACCGAAAGTATGGTTATAGGCATTAACCAAGCATATATCGACGTACATGGATTAGAAATTGCACACGGTAGAAATCTCGTCGCAGCAGATTTTCTCGGCGGATCACGTGCCGCTATCGTCAGTGAAGAGATGAAAGACGAATTATTCGAAGATGGGGAAGAGAAAGATGCAAGCGAATTATTAGGCACAGTCGTGTACATGAATAACCAGCCAATCGAAATTGTCGGCATCCTAGAAGCAGAAGACAATTTTTTCGGCCTCAGTATGAACAGCGCCTACATCCCAATGAACACATGGCAAACTGTCTTCGCTGATACAGCGATAACTGAAGTGTCCATCAAAGCAAACAGCGCAGATGAATTAGAAATCGCCGGTGAAAAGGCAGCTGCGATGTTAAATACATTCCATGAAAAAGATGACGCCTATCAAATTTTAAACATGGAAGAAATCGCAGACGGCATCGGAAAGATTACAAGAATTATGACGATTATTATTAGTAGTATCGCAGGCGTCTCACTACTAGTTGGTGGAATCGGCGTTATGAACATCATGCTCGTCTCCGTCACAGAACGAACACGCGAAATTGGCGTCCGCATGTCACTCGGCGCAACACGAGGACAAATCTTATTCCAATTCCTCGTCGAAGCTATGACACTCACATTAATCGGCGGCCTAATTGGAATGGCACTAGGAAGCGGCACAGCTTTATTAGTTTCCCACTTCGCCGGCTGGCAACCATTAGTATCACTGCCAGTTATTGTAGGAGGAATACTATTCTCCATGTTAATCGGAGTAGTATTTGGATTATTACCAGCAAACAAAGCATCGAGATTAGATCCGATAGAATCGTTGAGGTATGAATAAATAGGTAGAGTTAAAATTAATTTAAGGTAGGAGGGCTTTGGGTCTTCTACCTTTTTGGGTGTGTAGCTGTATAGTGGAATGATGAGAATTAGTGGAATTGTTTATGATTAAATATCCAGTTATTATTAATTTTACCTAAATTATGGTGAAAGTTTAGTTAGAATGAAATAGTAATAAATGATTAAAGGAGAAAATAATCAAGATATAATAAAAGCGAATTTAAGAATTTTAAAAAATCTGATGCTGAATAAATTAATGTTGTTTGATAATATCTTTGTTATACAAATAAAATTATTCAATTATTAGAAGATAAGTAAGTTCAACTTAGCAAAGTGAATGAAAGAAGAAACAAAAATTTAATTGATAATCATTAAAAAATGATGGTACGATTAAAATGATTCAATAAATAGCGGAAATTACACGAAGGTTTAAATGAAAAGCTTTTAATATAAAATAAACTAATGGACAAGAAAGAATGAGAATATAGGTTTTAAGAATCAAATGACATGAATAAACTAGTTTATTAGTGGTTAGATTAACTACATTAAAACCTATATATAAAATAGCCACTCGAATAATTGAAGCAAAAATAGATATATTAACAAATTATTACAATTATAATCGAGAGGCTATAAAATAATAGATAAATATTTGTGTTGAATATAATAAAATATAAATAATTAGATAATAGGAGTTTTTCTAGTGGATTAGAAGTTAACTACTAATACCTACTAACTATCATGATGTATTAGAACTAAATATTATATTGTTTATGTCACGAAATAACACTGATATTATTTCGTTTTTACCTGTTTAGCCATGTAGATAGCATTAGGAATAGCGTGCCTAGCGATATCGAATTCATAATTTAATATACCTGGTTTATTGACATTTAATTCGAATAAAAGTGGTTTACATTCTTCATCTAAAGCTATGTCAAACGCAATCTCATTAAAGGAATTTTCATACAGCGTTTCAAATATATGAGATATTTCCAGTGTTGTTTTTTTAATTTTATTCTTAATAGTTTCGGGATCTTGCTTAGGGAAGTTTCTTTTGATTAACCCTATAAACTCACCTCTATAACTACCATCAAAAAGCCCTGTTGAGGCAACATAATTAACCCCTATTCTGGGGAATAAATTTACCAAAGCCCATTTATTATCATCGTCTTTCATTAAATGAACACGTATATCAAAAGGCGCATCATCTATCGTGCGAGAAGGGATATATTGTTGTACTATTAACTCGTGACTTTTCATGAAGCCGTTAAATAGCTTTTGCAATGCGACTCTACTATATTCTTGCTTATCATGCTTGTCTGCAACTAGATAATTATCACTTTCCGACAAAGAAATATAATGAACTCCTTCTGCAAATGAGCTTACTTTTGGTTTTACAATAACTTGATGGTATTGATTAATAAATTGTAGAATATCATTAAAATCTTCCACCTTTTTATAAGGGATAAGTACATCATCTACTTTACCTGTCTCCCTCAATTTATCGTACACTTCCAATTTACTAATAGAATTACCATAAAACTCATTATTAAAAGGTATTCCTTCTAATTCTTCATAGACATTATTAAATTGCTTTACTCCACGTAAACGAAAACGGTCATAAATAACATCGGGATACTCTACAATTTTTTCAATCCATTTATTGCTCTCATAAAATCTTCCCTTAATAAGCATTTCGTTGTAATCAATGTCTTTAGGTGAAAATGTATAATATTGCACATTTTCATAATGAGCAACATAAGCACATGCAATAGCTAATTCTTCATCATCATTATTGTTCTTTAACATCCCAATTCGATATCGTTCATCTACATCTGCAAAAGGTAAATCGCTTGTTTTAGCATTGAATTGTCCTTTTTCTAAAGTAAATTGATTGGATTTTACAATTCCGTTTTTTGCTATATATTTTGCATAACCAATCATGTTTACAGCCCGTTCTTCTTCATGATAGGTTGTTTGAGGTCCGTTATTAGCTTCATGCAACCAAAAGCGTCCAGTGTTATCTATAGCCAAATCAAGTCCAAGTTCATCAAGTGAAAAGTTGTGAATACGATCTAAATAATTTGTCAAATCAACTGATAAAGTACGTAATTTTTCATCGTAGGTTTTTCCGATATTCTTTCCAAATTGAGTGATAAGAAATTCAGTCAATTCTTGCGTACGTCCTCCACGACTGATGTTACTAAGAATACTTTCTTTACTTCCAATTCGAGGATAAATTCTAGTGATTTGCCATTCGTTATGTTCATTCTTCTGCATATGTGCACGAATATCATATGGTTCTCTATCCTTTGTACGGCAATCTACATATCGTTGTACCATATAGCTGAATTTTTGTCTCAATAATACTTGGTCAATCCATCCGTCAAATTTTTCTTTGTTATAAATTCGTTCGATTCGGTGATCCGTTACTGTGAAACGATTACCTTTCTTTTGAATAAAGTAGATGCTTTCACCTCGAGCACCTAAAATAGGTTTAGCTACAACGATTTTTTCTTGTTCTAAATAATCATAAACAATCTGTTTGTTTCTAACCATTTTAAAAGGAACTAAAAGGTTAGCAAATTGCCTATGTTTAACCATTACTCTAGGGAGATAAAATTTATTCCCAACATGGAAACTAGTAAAAGGTATCATTCGACGCAGTTTTCGTTCTGTTATACTTTGTTGATGTCTATTTGTTGCATCGGTATTATTAACAACGTCTGGGAAGTCCGCTTCTATTTCTTGCCATTCATTATCTGTAAATGTAAGGCCTTGGATTTTTTTATTTTCAAAGTCAACACCTTCAGCTGAAAAATAAATCAATGTAGTGTGTTGGCGCACACTTTCTTTATTTAACGCATTAATACGTTCCTTAGTATATAATAAATTTGGATTTTCTTTTTCATGATAAACTCCTATTGTAATAGTCTTCTTATTTGCAGAAGTTGAGAAAGATCCATGTAGTTTCCTCAATCTTGGCATAAGTGAGAATTGGATAATCTCAGCTGTTTTCAGGAAATTATTATTTTCTAATTCTTTACCGATAGCAATTAAATCTTTTTCAATTCTAGTAATTATTGAAGTATCTTCGATTTTATAAGCAATGTACATTGTTTGTATTGCTTGAAATCCTTCTACAATAGCGCTAAAGATGTTAATGCTCTGTAGCTGCTCTCTGTCTTTTATATATTTCGAAAAATGTTCTGTTGCTTCTATTAGAGTATCTGATATGTTTTTCATTTGATTAATTTGATCTTGGTTTAAATTTAACTTGGAACTTGTGATAGTAAGCACTCCTTTATATTGAGATAAAATCATACTATTTAGTGTATCGGAATTAAAAATAAATAGTTTAATGAGTCGTATGTGACAAAGTGTGATAGAATTTCAAAACAGTATTGAAATTAAAAAAACATTTAAAATATGAACTTTAATCGCATTATTTAATAAACGTATCATATAAATAGAAGGTTCACATCTAAACGCAAATAATGAGTATTGCTTCACAATTTAGACACAAATAACGACGAATATTAAAAAAAATTTTTAAAAAGGTTAAACAATATTAAAAGTACTCCGATATAGTAAGTAGAGCGGCAGAGAAGCCCTCTTAAAATAATGGGACACAAGGATGTGACCCAAATACAAAACATGGAGGTTGATTAATTATGATTATTAATCACAATATTTCAGCACTTAATACACATCGTCAATTAGGTGCTAACAACAACGCAGTATCTAGTTCATTAGAAAAGTTATCTTCTGGACTAAAAATTAACCGTGCAGGAGACGACGCAGCAGGACTAGCTATTTCTGAAAAAATGCGTGCACAGATTAAAGGTCTTGATATGGCAACTAAGAATGCTCAAGACGGAATTTCTTTAATTCAAACTGCGGAAGGTGCTTTACAAGAAACTCATTCAATTTTACAACGTATGAATGAGCTTGCGGTTCAGTCAGCAAACGATACGAATATGGACGATGTTGACCGTGAGGCAATGCAATCTGAATTAGATGCATTAATTGCAGAAATTGATGATATTGCAGATAGAACAGAATTTAACACGCAAAACTTATTAGGTGGAGAATTCACAGATAAAGTTTTCCACATCGGTGCAAATGAAGGACAAGCAATTGAAGTTTCAATCGAGGCAATGAGTGCAGATGGAATTGGGGTAGAGGGCTTAGATATTTCAAATCAAGAAGCGGCTGATGCTGCAATCACGACAATTCAAGAAGCAATTAACCAAGTCTCAACTCAACGTGCAGACCTTGGAGCAATCCAAAACCGTCTAGAACACACAATTAACAACTTAGGTGCTTCTTCTGAGAACTTAACAGCAGCTGAATCTCGTATTAGAGATACAGATATGGCGAAAGAAATGATGGAGTTCACGAAGAACAACATCTTAACTCAAGCATCACAAGCAATGTTAGCTCAAGCACAGCAAGTACCTCAAGGAGTTTTACAACTTCTCCAGTAATGCTGTAACCGGGCGTCTAACTTAGTAATAGGTTAGAGCGACAACTGGGTGAATTGCTGGAATATCCTAAAGTGTCTTGTACCACAACGCAGTCGGAAACGACAAACGTGAAGGTTTAAAAAACAAGGCAATGAAACAATGGACAATCAGCAGCCAACCGTCTGTGAGGAAACTCTGACGAAGGTTCAACGACTAGAATGCACTGCCTAACGTGACAACCACGGCAATGAGATTCGTAGGATGATTAACCAATCATTCGAAGCGCCCAGCCCCTAGACATAACTAGGGTGAAGATATAGTCTATTCTATGGTCGAAAGACATAGTGGCAAAGCAAGCCAACCAAGTACCACAAGGTGTACTACAGTTATTAGGTTAATATTAATTGACGATGTAAGAAGGAACCTCGGCACAGTGCTGAGGTTCTTTTTATTTGAAACTATGAATATTTACTAATTTAAAGTAATATATTAATTGATTTGAAATCATGATATAATTCTCAAATTATTTAAACGAGAAAGGATAGTTCTATGCGAGATTGGAATGAAATCATTGAAAGGAAAAAAGCAAACATAAGATATAAGGATAAAGAAATGTATAAAAATTTAGAAGAAAAGAGAAAAAGATACTTTAAATATAAATATGGAGTGATATTTATATTTCTAGTAATATTGTTATGTGTAGTAGGGTTAGAGTATAGTCAAGAAGGGGATGTTTTTGCGAAAAGAGATAATATTTTTCAATTCTCAATGTGGTTTTTATTAGGGTGGGTTTTATATGCTGTCATAGTAATTTTGATTAGAAAGTTTTTATATAATCGAGTTATTTTAAAAGCAGAAAGAAAAAAAGGAGAATGTAATAATTCCCTGAACTTTCTTAGATTATATATCTTCCAACAAAGGTTAAAAAGTTTATACTTAATTATTTCACCTGATTATTTTTGGGCAAAGTATTTCAAAAGAAAAATTATAAATAAAGAGAAAGAAACAATCGAACTGAATGATAGCAAATATATTTACTGTGGGAAAGAAAAAATATCTCTCTATTCATGGGATAGAATAAAAATAAAAAACAAATATTTAATTATTTTCTCTAATTGGGGAAATTTAATAATAAGTACATTATTAATGATATTTTTCTTGATAATATTGATATGTAAATATACTGACGGAAACCACTCAGTACTTCTACTGTTAAGTAAAGAACCTATTAAAAGTACAATGATATCAATTTTTTTTGCTAGGCTAGTATCTCGTACAATAGAAATTTGTATTGCCTTTTACAAGGATATAACTGAAAGTAATGATAAAGTTTTTATAATTGATTACTCAAAAAAAAGTCAGAATCTATTGTTTATTGGAAAGTTAATGAGAAAAAAATTAAAAATGATTTATGTTCACAAATGGAAAGATAGCTATTTACTTAAAGGAGATAGACTTTCATTGGCGTTCCATTCTATATTAGAAATAACTATTTTATATCAGATTGCTTATGTATTATTGTCATCTTCGAATACATATTTAGAACAATTATTATCAACATTACAGTTTTCGCTTATGAACGGTTCGTATGATAAGAACTCCAATGTATTATTATCACTTTTAGAAACATCACAAACGATAACCATCCTTACTTTAGTGATTTTATCAATAGCATCTTACTTAGGAGCTGATGATGACATAACTAAGAGAGAAAAAGATTTATATCTTTTTTTACAAGATGAAAGGAAGTAAAATCTTAAATTATAATGAAATAAATAATTTTATAACTTAGTATAACAAGGTTTTAACAGATACATTTAAATTATATGTTGAATTCTTTTCAATTGTCTAATCTTATCCACAACCGACCAATAACTCCTACCAATGCGGTCTGCAATCATTTGATCAGTTGCTCCGTCTTTTTTCATTTGTATTAATACCGCAATATCCTCCTCACTGTAATGACGTTTTCTATTTGATGAACTAATCCGAATCTTAACGTCTTTTCCATATCTTTCTTGTATATGCTCCGTTTTTTCTGCAATGTTTTTCTTAAGAGATGTTTTATATTGCATAGAAGGAATGTCCTTTACATAAGCGTTAATTGTTTCAAGGAAGTGTGTTACTTCTGATTCTTTGTTTAATTTTAATAATGTTTTATGACCATCAGGATGACCCGAGACGACGAAATTTGTTTGAAATGTTTTGTTTATATGTGTTGCTAGTAGATTGTTTTCTTCTCTTGTTACATTTAATGTGTAAATGACAATACTTGGATGGCAATATACAGTATGCGTATTTTTGTTGTACTGATAAGATATGATAAGACTTCCATCATCCAAATATAATGTTGTTAAGAAAAGAGGATGTGTGCATTTTTCAAGAAAGGATGGTGTTAATGTTTTAATTTTATTTTGATACAGTTGTGCGTGTAACTTTGTAAAATAAGGATGGCTTATTGATCTTAAGTAATTTCCTTTAATCGAGAAGTGTGTGTCATTGAGTTGTGATAATTTCCATTCCCGATATCTACGTTGCTTTTCGCCGAAATGTTCTTGGTAATAGCAATTAATACTTCTTGCAGCTCCTTCACTAATATACCCATCCCCAAGTAAAGAACCGAGGAGGATTTGCTCTTGTGAAAAGGACATATTTAACTCCGGAATATTACCCTCATACCATTTTTTCCTGTTGATTACTAATTGATTTTTCAACTTATTTTTATAGATTTTACATTTCTTGATCTTGTGGTTTTTCGCAATAGTGCGGATTTGGCTTACAGATAATTGTAAATGATCTGCAACAGATTGAGTAGATTGTGTGGGAAAATGATTTTTGACGTAATTAACTATGTACTGCTTGTCCATTATGTCACCTCATTGTGATGGGAACGTTCGATCTCATCATAGCATGAAGTGAGTGTAATTAGTTAAGATTGTATAAAACTACCGGATGATTGGTTTACATGGTTGACAGAAGGTAGCACAGTGAAGTTAATTCAAGAACTGACTAACGCTTATGATGCAAATGCTGTTGCAGTTTATACGCAAGATAACAAAATATTAGGTTATGCACCTAACTTTTATAGCCAAGCAATTTATTCTTTATTAGAGAAATATGGCTTACTCTGCACATGTTACGTATCTTAATAAAAAGTCACATTCTCATAAGTGGATGAAATTAGCTTATGAAAGTGAAATGCTTGTAGAACAAACCATTTGTTCGGAAAAATTAGTTCCAGTTATGCAATGAATAAGGCGTTAGTTATCAGCGTTAAATGATGAACCAATGATAACCAAATAAATGAGGATGAACACCTGAGAAAATAGTAAAAGTGACTAGATCTCAGTGATATCTAATCATAAAAAGGATACGTATATTTCAAAACTTGTCATAAACTTGCTATAGCGTAACTGACATTTAATCTTCCTGTAACTGCATTACATACGAAAAGTTGATATGCTTTGCATAATGATTTTGATAGGAGGAATGTTGGTATGAAAAAGTTTTTTACAGTGATGGCGACAACAACAATCGTATGTTTAGGTGTTGCTGGTGTAAATGTGTCGGCAGAAGAATATGAAGTAAGGCAACAAGATACATTATGGGATATTGCCGTTAAAAATGACACTACGGTACAAACAATTATGGATGAAAATAACTTGGAATCAACAACTATAGTTCCTAGTCAGCGGCTTAGTCTAGACGGTGATAAGCCAGCGCAGCAAGAGGATGCGGAGACATATAAGATTAAAGCTGGCGATACATTAAGTGAGATTAGTGCAACGTATAATGTTTCAGTTAGTGAGTTGAAAGAGTGGAATGAATTATCATCTTCATTAATTGTTACTGGACAAACATTACAAATAAAACAAACGAATAATGAATCAACAGTCGAAGTAACGCAAGAAGAAGCTAAAGAAGAGGAAAATCAAGAAACTAAGACAGATTCAGCAGAAGAAAATGAAGTAGCTGAACAAGAAGCAGACAACGAAACAAAAGAAAATGGTAAAACAATGACTGTAACAGCAACAGCATATACCGCTAAATGTGAAGGGTGTACAGGTATTACGTCTACTGGACTAGATTTAAATGCAGATCCTGATAAAAAGGTAATCGCAGTTGATCCGAATGTCATTCCTCTAGGTACTGAAGTATATGTAGAAGGTTATGGTAAGGCAATCGCTGGAGACGTTGGTGGAGCAATAAAAGGTAATAAAATTGATATCCACGTGCCGACGAAAGAAGAAGCAAATAGTTGGGGTGTCCAAACGGTAGATATTGAAATTTTAAATTAAAATTAAAAATACCATGTACTAGTCATGTTTATATAGAAGTGTTACTCCGTTACCTATATGTAATTGAATATGGTAACGGATTTTTTATTGTCAAAATCTGTGGATGTATAATCCTAGAAATAGTCTTTTCAATGAGCTGAATCCTCCAGAGCTAATTGTAATCAGGATCCCCTCAACCGAAACCGTATGAAGACGAAAAGCGAATAGATGGGAAAGACCTTTATCTAATTTTTGTAAATTTCTTACAAATTACTAGGTTAATATATAAATTATGGTAAGATTTAAAGTATATCAAACGTGAGATAAGGGAGAAGAATATGAGAAGAAAAACTTATTTTTTATTAGCGCTTTTGTTATTAAGTTCAATGTTGCTCATTTCATGTAGTAGTGAAAATGCTAATGTTGAGCAAGAAGATAGTCTTAGCGCAGAAGAAAAAGACACAAAAGAAACAGATGAAATGGTAGAAGAAGAGGAAGAAGTTGCTTTACCTGAAGAGTCACAACAAGTTACGGAATTTCCGTGGGATGAAGATGAGGACTTTAAAGCGGCTCTAGAGGAAAATGATACAGACGTGCTCATAGCTGGTTTTGCTACAGTGTCCAATGATTATACAGACGATGAACGTGAAAATATAGCTATTGCCTCTAGTACGATTTCTGGTACTGTTTTACAGCCTGGAGAAGTGTTTTCTCAAAATGAAATTGCAGGGCCTTATACAGAAGAAAAGGGCTATAAAGAAGGAGAAGGTTATGTCGGTGGTGAAATAGTGTTAGATTTTGGTGGAGGAGTTTGTAATGTTGCAACGACACTTTACAATACATCAATTGTGAGTGATTTAGAAATTGTTGAAAGATATAACCACTCTATGCCAGTTCCATATGTACCGTATGGTCAAGATGCTGCGGTAGCTTATGGTTATAAAGACTTTAAATTTAAAAATAATACAGATAATCCAATGTTGATCTGGACAGAACTTGTAGATAATATTCTTTATATGGGCTTTTATGGAAAAGAGGAAGCGCCTGAAATTACATGGGAACATGAGACTTTAAGCGAAACAGAAACTACTACTGAATATCGAATTAACTCTGAGCTTAGCGAAGGGGAAGAAAACGTATTAGTAGATGGTATGGATGGTAAAGTGGTCGAGTCTATTTTAAAAGTTAAAGACGAAGATGGCGAAGAAAAGATTATAGAATTAGGCGAAAGTGCGTATAATCCTAAAATAAATTTAATTGAAAAAGGCGAGTAAAAGAAACTAGAACTAGATTGAGAGAATAGAGGCTGGATTGTTCATCATATGGTGGGCAATTCAGTTTTTTTATTTATTTTAAATTCACTATGACATTTGTCTGTAAAATATGCTTATCTAATTTGACAATGACTTGTTATTTTCTAAAGGTTTCGAATGTTTTTATCCTCGTCACCTATGGTAAAATAAGTGAAACTCAATTACGGGGTGAAAGTCATGAATATTAATGATTTGCACAAAAATAATCATGACGAATATATTATTCATATTGTAGGAAGTAGTTCATACAAAGTACGGGTTCAGATAACGAATAATGGAGATATTATAGAGTCATCATGTGATTGTCCGTATGATTTTGGACCAATATGTAAACACGAGGCTGCCGTATGTTTTCTACTTGCTGAAATGTGGAAGGAAGAAAATACACTAGATTGGAGTTTGTTGAGAACCAGCCTATGTATATAGAGGAATATGCAGATGTATTGTTCGAACATTATGAACAAGGCATGATTGATATTTATCCAGAACATATTAAATCTGAAGCATTGTCATTATCAAACCGCAAACAATATCGCAAAGTATGCTATAAAAAGAACAGCAAATAGTGTTAATTGAGAAGTTGATTAAAGAATACAAGAGACGACCAGGGTTTATTGATGAATGGAATAAAGTTTTGTGAAGGAAGGATTTATCAATAATGCTTATTCAAATACACATTGCTAATTACTAAAAAATATGTATTCCTAACATGGATATACTCTCTCATTCATTGTATAATTAAGTTACAAAGTTTAAATAAATAAAAGATGGAGCATATAATGAAAATAGAGAATCCGCATGATAAATTTTTCAAAGAAACATTTGGAGATATAGCTGTTGCGAGAGATTTTTTGAATCATTATTTACCGACTGAATTAATTCGCCAAGTTGATATGAAGTCATTAGAGCCGCAAAAGGATAGTTTTGTGAACAAAGATTTGGAAGAAAATTTTTCAGATTTATTGTTTAAGGCAAATTTCCAAGGTACAGAAGGTTATTTTTATTTTTTGTTTGAACATAAGAGTTATCCGAGTAAAAATATTATGTTGCAATTGTTAAAGTACATGACAGAAATTTGGGATGCGAAGGCGCAAAAAGAAAATGAATGGCAGTTACCCTTAGTTATTCCGCTCGTTATGTATCACGGGAAGACACGGTGGAATGCGCCGTTACGTTTAAAAGATATGATGCAAGGGAATACTAATATCCCAAAGGAAATGGAAAATTATATTCCGGATTTTGAATATTTATTATTCGACTTTTCCCACCGTTCAGATGAGGAAATTCTTGGTGAAGCAATGTTGAAAATGTATTTAGTGATGATTAGAGCATTTTCAAAAACGACTGATGAGGATATTTTGCCAACTATACGTAAAGCGTTATATTATTTAGAGGAATTTGAAAGCAAGGAAAAAGGAATTGATTATTTAGAAACAATGATGCGCTATGTATTTAGTGTACATCAAAATATATCTGAAGAAGATCTTGTGCATGTTGTGGAACAAATAGAAACGACGTATCCAGAAGGAGGCGATGTTATCATGACATTAGCAGAGGTTTATATGGAAAAGGGAAAAAAAGAAGGTAAGGAAGAAGGTAAGAAAGAAGGTAAGAGAGAAGGTAAGTTAGAAGGTAAGTTAGAAGTAACAAAAAACTTACTTACAAAAGGTTTTTCTGTAGAGGATATCGTTGAAGTGACGGGGTTAGAGAGAGAACAGATCGAAGAAATAAAAAGTGAAATAAAAGATTAACTGTAGCGTGTTGTTTAATTAAGCCTTGTATAAGAAAATTCTTGTGCAAGGCTTTTCCTTAATAGGAAAATTTAAATGATGCGCTATGTATTTAGTGTGCATCAAAATATATCTGAAGAAGATCTTGTGCATGTTGTGGAACAAATAGAAACGACGTATCCAGAAGGAGGCGATGTTATCATGACATTAGCAGAGGTTTATATGGAGAAGGGAAAGAAAGAAGGTAAGAAGGAAGGTAAGTTAGAAGGAAAGTTAGAAGTAACAAAAAACTTACTTACAAAAGGCTTTTCAGTAGAGGATATCGTTGAAGTGACCGGATTAGAGCGAGACAAAATCGAAGAAATAAAAAGTGAAATAAATGCATGACAGAAATAAAATCAACATCACCTTAAATATTGTATAGGCGATGTTGGTTGAAAGTGAATTACTTCATGCAACATTTTTTATATTTTTTGCCACTGCCACAAGAACAGGAATTGTTTCTGGCCACTTTCGTGCGTATCTTACTTACGGTAGACTCAAGTTTTGTTTGTTGTTTATCTTTAAGTTTATGAGCGAAATCACTCGGAGCTGGCTACGTCTTAGCTAAGAAATGTGGTTAATATGCACTTAATTCCTTCGGTGTATGCCCCTTATTACTTCTAAGTCGTGTGTTATTCATATGATTCATGATAAGTTCTGCAAGCTGATTAAGTTCTTCCTCACCTATAAAAATTACTCCATAATCTTCAAATTCAGAAATAATCCTCGTTAACTTGAACTCTACTTGAATTTTTCTTGTAATGTCTAAACAAATCTCCATTGATTGATTATGATCGCCATGACAAATAAATTTCTGCACATATTTTAAGAGATCGAGGAATTGTTTTATTCTCTCGATATGGTCATCATCCATGTATTCTAACAATTCATTTTCAGTTGCTGGAATATAATGTGGTTTACCTTGTCTACGTTCTATTTCCTCAGCTAATTCATCGAAGTGAAATACAGATTCATGAATAAAGTACTTTTTTTCGATATAAACGAAACGCTTTTTTAATTGTTCTTTTGATTGTTGCATTATATTTTAAACTGATATGTGCCCATCATTTTTTTCGTTATATATTTTGACAACCGTTCTTTTGTGGACAAAGCAATATAACATCGTAAGTGCCACAATATAATCTTCAGGTAATGTTATCTTACCCCTCCTTTGAATAACTACTTTTAATATACTCCCTTATCTATCATTATGTTAAAAAAGCTATTAAAAAATTAGCTAACTTTGTGTTATTTGCTTACACTTAAATAGTAGAGATAATTGCAGTAAGGGGAGAGGAAATTGGCGAAAGAGACAATATATGATATTGCGATTATTGGCGCAGGAACGATGGGGATGGCGGCAGGAGCTTATCTTGCTGAGAAAAAACAGCGCACTTTATTAATCGATGCTTTTGATCCACCACATACTAACGGAAGTCATCATGGTGATACGAGGATGATTCGTCATGCTTACGGTGAAGGTAGACAATATGTTGATTTAGTAAAACGTGCGCAACAATTATGGGAGAAGCTAGAGAAACAGACTGGTTTAACAATTTTTGAGCAAACTGGTGTGATTGGCTTAGGTGCAAAAGATTCGGCGTTTATGAAAGAGACGATTGAAGCAGCTTCCACATTTAATTTACCATTAGAAGTATTAAGTAATGAGCAAATAAATGAACGCTGGCCTGGATTCAAAATACCTGAAAATTTTATCGGTTGTTTTGAAGAAACTTCGGGATTTATTTACAGTGAAAACGCAATTCGTGCTTACAAGCAAATAGCGTTGGAACATGGTGCAGAGTTAGTGACAAACACACCTGTTCAACAAATTGAAAAAAATGAACACGGTAATGTCATGATTACAACTGAATCTCGTACATTTTATGCGAAAAAGGTAATCGTAACAGCCGGTGCCTGGGCGCAAAAGCTATTATCTGATATCGCATTACCGATTCAACCGACACGGAAAGTATTTGGTTGGTTTGAAGCAGAAGAAGACTTATATCAGACGGGGAAATTTCCTGCTTTTTATATCGAAAATGAAACGGAAATGTGTTACGGCTTTCCAAGTGTGGATCATACAGGATTGAAAATTGGGCGCAATGATGGTGGACAAGCGATTAATCCAGATAAACATGAACAAAATTTTGGCAAATATAATGCGGATGAAGCGGATTTACGAAGATGTTTACAAAAGTTTATACCCCATGCGAATCAAAAATTAGTACAAGGGAAAACATGTATGTACACGAACTCTCTAGATAATCATTTTATTATTGATACACATCCAAATGATGATGCGATTATTTTTGCATGTGGCTTTTCTGGTCATGGATTTAAATTCGCAAGTAGTTTAGGAGAAGCATTAGGAGAACTAGCAATGTTTGGAAAGACAAGGTATGATTTATCCAATTTTTCATTAGGACGATTTAGATAGAAACACGTTTTTTGAAAAGGGCTACTGAATCACGTAAACTAGTAAATAAGTTCATATATACTTTATTGATGAAGAGGAGGTTGCATGATGGAATGGAAAGAGATTACAACGATTGAAGAATGGGACGCTATTTTAGAGAAATCAGCTGAGAAAGAACAAGTGATTTTAAAACATAGTACGACTTGTCCTGTTAGTTTTAATGCGTTAGATGAATATAACGATTATTTACAAGCAGAACCAAATGAGCAAATTGATTATACATTAGTGAAAGTGAGAGAGTCACGCCCTGTATCGAATAAAATTGAAGCGGATTTAGATATAAAACATGAATCACCACAAATTATTTCAATTAGAAATAAAGCATCTTACTGGTCAGCGACACATTGGGCAGTGACAAAGGCGCATATGACAGCTGTATTAGATTAATCAATAAAAAACTTAAGTATGGATGATGAAGCATGATATTCATTCCACACTTAAGTTTTTTTATTATGCTTAAATACTACACAATATGCTGGGATGAGCCGATATAACAAATAGTTAGTACAACTTTATAGAAAGGGCTGGTGTAATGATTATTAATCATAATCTCATGGCAATGAATGCATATCGAAATTTATCAGCAAATTATAGTATGATGAATAAATCATTGGAACGATTGTCTTCAGGTCTGAGAATTAATCGCGCGGCAGATGACCCAGCTGGTTTAGCTATTTCAGAAAAAATGCGTGCCCAAATTCGGGGACTTGAAATGGCAGAGAAAAATGCACTTGACGGGATATCACTGTTACAAACGGCTGAAGGTGCGTTAAGTGAATCGCATGCTATTTTACATCGTATTCGTGAACTATCTCTCCAGGCAGCGAATGATACGCATATGACAGAAGTAGATCGACAAGCGATGCAAGGAGAAGTAAATGAATTACTCGATGAATTAGATGCCATTACAGGACGAACAGAATTCAATAATCAAAAGCTACTCGACGGATCTTTCACTGATAAAAAAATTCATACAGGCGCAAATAGCGGGCAAAATATGGATGTATCGATTGATAAGATGGATGTAGATTCACTTGGATTAGAGGACTTACGCGCACGCGCAGATGCAAGTGGAACAACAGGTGGCATTTTGACACAAGAAGGGGCAAATGATGCACTGGATATACTTGAAGGTGCGATTAATAAAGTATCCATGCAACGTGCCCAAATCGGAGCAAAACAAAATCGCCTTGAACATACAGTGAATAATTTAGGAGTAACGAGGGAGAATTTAACAGCCGCAGAATCTCGAATTAGAGATACCGATATCGCGAAGGAAATGATGAATTTTACAAAATACAATATATTAGCACAAGCCTCCATGGCAATGCTAGCTCAAGCACAACAAATTCCTCAAGGCATCTTACAATTATTACGCTAAAGACTCTTGCATATTTTTGCGAGAGTTTTTTAATATAGTTAAAAAACTCAACGTCATACTACTTAACTAATACATTATGCCCTAATTTATGCTATGATAAGAGTCATAAGCGTTACAAGTCATTTTATGTAAATTACTAAAAAATAGAATGCTTAATAGGAGTGGATTACAAATGACTATGTTAAAAAAGTCGCCGCAAAGTGCGATTGAATATATATGGGTAGAAAGTAACAAAATTAAGGAGGAAGTAGGTGACAGTGGAAGAGGAACTACGATATCAACGATATTAACTAATAAATTAAAAGAGTTAGATCATAACTTAATTGAACAAGGAGAAAAGCGAAAAGAAATCCAGCAACAATTAAATGATATGTTAAAACAATTGCCAAATTAAGATAAACAATCTAGCTTAGAAGCATAATTATATTAAAAATAACCAAGTAGAGTTGTATGTAACTCATGCTTGGTTATTTTTTTCTAGTTGAAGTAATGTTTGTTTCACATCGACTCCAGCACGAAATCCAGAAAGCTTACCATTTTTAGCGATAATCCGGTGACAAGGAATGACGATGAGAAGCGGATTAGCACCAATTGCCGTTCCTACAGCACGAACAGCTTCAGGATGATTAATGTCGGCAGCGATTTCTGAATACGTTCGTGTCTCACCAAATGGAATCGTTTGTAAAGCTTGCCAAACTATACGCTGAAACTCAGTGCCGACAGGATTCATATTTATAGTGAAATTTTGCCGTTTGCCATTAATATAATCTGTTAATTGATCGATTTCCTTTTGAAGATCATTGTCAGATTCAAGCAGTGTATGTTTAGGAAGCTTTTTATTAAGCCATGTTTCCACTTCTGTAAAAGGTCGATTAGGAGATCCGATATAGCAAACACCTGCATCTGTTTTTGCTAGATAAAATCTCCAATCATTGACTTGAAAATGACTCCAATACACTTTTTTATCCGCATTTGTCATTGTGGTGTTGTCTCCTTATTCGATTATTTCCCAATTACGGGCGACAGCAACTTCACGTAACTTATCATCAGGATTTACAGCAACTGGATTGCCGACTAATTCTAGTACTGGCAAGTCTGAATAACTATCTCCATACGCATAACTATGTTCCCAATCAATTTCTTGTCCATGGAAATGATCTTGAACGACGACTTTTTTGCGTATTGATTGTATGTGATAAATCGAACTGCTTTTTTCGTATGTATTATTTTTAATCGGTATGTCAGTTCCGATAATCTTATCAACTGGTAAGTGTGCAACAGCTGTTTCTAACACAGGAGTAAATGAGCCTGAAACGATCATTGTATATACGTCATTTGCAGCATGTTCTTCAAGATGTTCTACAATTTTTGTATTGAAGTCTTGTTCCATATCGCCCGCAACCTCGTCAAAAAATGTTTGGATTTCTTGGGCGGACAATCCGGATAATACATTTAAATATTTTTTTGTTAAATTCTCTTTCATTTTACTTTCTGGATATAATTTCGCTTTATAACCAATGTAAGGCAGTAAAGCAGCAGCGTAAAACTTTTTATGTCGCGTATTATACTCAGGATGTTCCTTTAAGCGATCCAAAAACAATTGAAATGTTTCTTCCTTATATAATGTGCCATCAAAATCAAATATCGCAAGTTTCATAGTATCCTCTATTCTAATTGAGTATTTGGTGTTGGGTATAGTATAACATGGAAAGAAGAAGGAGGTGAACGATTAAAATCATCTCATTTAAATAATTACACTGAGCTAAAACTAGTTTGTTGCTGTAGCTTTTTAAGCTGTAGTTTCATTACTGTCTAAAATTACACTGAGCTAAAACTCTTGGATTATTAGAAAGAACTTAAACAATGTTTCATTACTGTCTAAAATTACACTGAGCTAAAACGCACGAACTTACACTGCCGAAAATGCAGGGTTTCATTACTGTCTAAAATTACACTGAGCTAAAACGCACGAACTTACACTGCCGAAAATGCAGGGTTTCATTACTGTCTAAAATTACACTGAGCTAAAACGTTTTCCTTTCTATAAGTACTAGGCGTTATGTTTCATTACTGTCTAAAATTACACTGAGCTAAAACTAGAGTCATGGCTTTATCTAGAAATCCGCCGTTTCATTACTGTCTAAAATTACACTGAGCTAAAACCCTCGAAAAGTATTTATGTTCTGGAACATCGTTTCATTACTGTCTAAAATTACACTGAGCTAAAACACAGAATTTAAGCATTATGAAAACTGCCGAGTTTCATTACTGTCTAAAATTACACTGAGCTAAAACTACACAGATGAAATGTTATCAACGATATTCGTTTCATTACTGTCTAAAATTACACTGAGCTAAAACCACCAATTAGTTCAGGTGTTCCTTTCAAGAGTTTCATTACTGTCTAAAATTACACTGAGCTAAAACGCCATTAAAAGACCGTACTCTTCTTCTGTAGTTTCATTACTGTCTAAAATTACACTGAGCTAAAACATTTAACAGCGTAACCACTCAAAGTACGATGTTTCATTACTGTCTAAAATTACACTGAGCTAAAACAGTTCATCTCTTAACTTATTCTCAATATCAGTTTCATTACTGTCTAAAATTACACTGAGCTAAAACAAGATTAATGAATCGGATCGCTTCCTCAAAGTTTCATTACTGTCTAAAATTACACTGAGCTAAAACTTAACTCTTCTTGTGCTTGTTTTTCTGATTGTTTCATTACTGTCTAAAATTACACTGAGCTAAAACAAATGATGATTCATAACGCTTGGACTTTTGGTTTCATTACTGTCTAAAATTACACTGAGCTAAAACAATTACAGAGAAAATTGCAAACCATCATACGTTTCATTACTGTCTAAAATTACACTGAGCTAAAACGTTGTGTTTCCTAAACTCACCGCAACAACAGTTTCATTACTGTCTAAAATTACACTGAGCTAAAACCTCAAATTCCAATAAAAGTGAGAGTAAAAGCTGTTGTGATCATTTTATAATCTGTCACTCATTAAAAAGTTCTTTATTTCTTCATTCAATAATTGATAGTTTTTATTGAAATCAAATAATGCAATAGATCTTGCTAGCTCCTTTGCAGACTCCTTTTTAATGAGGTTAAAGATTTCCAACTCCTTTCTCAAATTAATTATATCATATTTATTTCCGTATTTGTTTATAAGAAACAGGTGTTCATCATTAGCAGCTGTTAAGAAGTTTTCTTGAGAGCTAATAACGATTGTGGTTACGTTTAGTTTCTTTAATTGTTCGATCACATAATCAAATTCGTTCCTACCAATATCCATTTCGGGATGAGATATGACCATAATTGGTTCTTTATTAGTAGGGTTCATTTTCAACATAGATTTAAGAAGAAAGTCTCGAATCCTATAGTTAGGAATGTAATCATCATCTTTATATTCAATGATGATATCGAGTGATTTTATTAAATTTAATAAAGCTTTTTCATTTAATTGAAATTCAATTAATAAATCTTCATCTATTAACTCTAATCCACTTGTGAAAGTTGTTAATTGATTTTGAAACTGTAAAAAAGATTCAACCATATTAGGATTATTTTCTAATTGATGGAAAAGTAATTTGTGTATTTCCGCTTTTGTGTTTTTTTCTATCGTTAAATCTAGATGGTGACAATCAAATGATATAAAGTGAAAATCTTTAGGTTTTAATGGATTATTATTAGAATCAAGTACATTTATAAACTGAGTTTCTGATTGTGCTTTATTATTGAAAAAAGTAAACAAATGAATTTTAAATAACTTTAAAAGATAACTTGATTCGAAAGTGAATGCATGATATTTTCCTTTTTCAATATTTATATCGTCTATAAAACTACTAACTATTTTCATAGTATGATCATTCTATCTGTCGATTCTTCTAAATCTGTTCGAACCGCATCTCCAACAATTGTTTCAATATTAACGTATTGATTTTCTGTGACTACTAAAGTATCAATTTGTCCTTTTGATGGTGAGTTTTCTTGTAACTTGAGCTTTTGATAATTTAATACAGAGCGATTTAAGATGATTTTAGAGTAAACTGAATATTGCATCATGGTGTACCCATTATTGATTAAAAACTTACGGAATTTCCTATAATTCCTTCTGTCTGCTGATGTTTCAGTTGGTAAGTCGAACATAATAATCATGCGCATTATTCTAAACAACCTCCTCAACTCCTAGTATATTATTTTAGGAAAAGCTACATTATCTTCGTTACCTTGATTCATATAGTTAATTAATGTATCAACATAGATTTCAATTGAGTTTGCAAGGTATTGTTTTTTATTTTTAATCATAATTTTAGTGTTGAATACATCTAATAAAGATTGCTTTTCAACAGTAGTAAATTCCGATTCAATAGTATCTTTTACTATAAGGTCAATTAGTGGTCTATATACTTCCATGAAATCACTCGTTAAATTGTAGTGATTATATTGACTATGATGGTGGATGCCTACTTCTGTTAGCAAACCTCGAGTAATAAGGGTTTTAGTGAATAAAGACATTAACAAACTATAGCCATAATTTAATCCCCAGTTTATCGGTGAGTCAGTTCCACGAATAAAGTCTAGACCAAATAATTTATTGAAATACACTTTAGCAGCATGTCCTTCCCGGTTTGTGTCGTCATTTAATTGAACGTCTTCAATATATTTATTAAAGTTATCTAAGTTTTCGGATGGGTAAAAGTGTTTCAAAATCGATTGTTGATTTTGAATTTTATGTTGAACAATCATTTGCCATAGACGATCTTTTCTACCTGGCAGCCATTCTAATTGTTGTTTCATAACTCTTACTTGTCTAAAATGTCCATAAACTAAATTTAATTGGCTAAAAGGTAAGTGTTTTTCATTACAAATTATTGTCATTATTTTATGTTTAGACAGGGCATTCAGTATATGCCCTGTCATGACAATGTTAGGATTGTCGATAACGAGTTGTCCTATTTCAGATAGTGGAATTTTAGTAACGGTATCACTTTGTACAACTAAGTGGTTTAATCGTAAATAAATTTTACTATCTTTTGTTAAAATTATTGTGCGCCAAGTCATTGTGACCACAAATCTTGCTTATATGACTTAGGTTTGCGATAACGAAGCCCTGTGATTGATGAATGATTAAATAATAATTGTTCTGGTTTAGGTTTCTTAACGTATCTCGCACCAAACAATTGTGAGCGGGCTGCACTTGCACTAGTTGTCTTGAATAGTTCTGTGATTCCATGATTAAAGCTTTCCGCGTCAACGATTTCAGAGTGATAGTTTTTTAATAAATCAATTCTTGAATCAGGTAAAAATTCACTATATTGTTTTATTACTTCGTTAGCAATATTTTTAAAAGTGTTGGCTAACATAGTCGGGTCATTATTTTCATTCGGGTTACTTCTAACCTTATTTATTGTATCTATGACTTTATTTGGCAAAAGAAGTTGTTTTGCATTATGCATCTCACCACTAGAAATATAATAAAATTCATGTCCTTCATAAGATACCATTTGAAACTTTTCAATTTTAGTGTGAATTGTAGCGTCAACTACTTCACCTTTAGCTGTTTTAGAAGCTAGAAATAAAGCTAAATCTTTTTGTCCCTTTTCCTTTAATTGATATTTCTCAATTACGTAAAGGTCAACGAAATCATTTTTAATTATTTCTTTTCCTTTTTTGTTTAACTCTTTGTAACTTATTAAATACGTGCTATCGTTTTTCATTTCATCGTAAACGCCGTGAACTGTTTTATCTGAGCTATATTTAGCTGTTTTCACTTGTGGTGAATGTAATGTCTGTTTATAAAATGCAGATTCTGAACTTCCTATTTTCTTCGTTGTTTGCCAAGGAATTTCGCTGTTTAATGTCGACATAAATTCCCGACCAGATAATATTTCTCCAGTGGAATAATGCGTAAATTTATCATATTTATCGATATCAGAAAATAGAAAGAAGTTCTTATTATATTTCGTTAACATGTCACGCCATTTCTTTCGTGCTTCTTGGAATTTGAAATTGAAATTCAAGAAATTATGACCATATTGTTTCACGATAAATTGTACAACTAAGACTGCAAGGGCTGCATCGATAGCATGATGTTTATTGTTAAGATCTCTTATTTTTACTACATCAGCATGTTTTCTTAAGTTCGTAACAATGTTTGCATTAACTGGATGAATTTCAGTATGTTCAAAACGGTCATTCAATAAATCTTTCACGTGTTTCGTAATTTGCCTTGTTTCCACTAATTGTCTAGCAAAGAAAGATTCTTTATCTTGGTCAGAAAAAGATTCTTTCATTAATTTGAAATACTTACTTTGTGAGATTAGTTTGTTATCAAATAACTTTTTCCAATGTTGCTTTTGTTGGAATTTTTCCTCTTCATTCATAGTTTCAAGAGGCATTTTTGTATCACCTTTATCTTGGTTAGCTGTATAAGTTACGAGTGCTAAGTTATCGATACTATCGTCTTTTACAAAGCTTCTTGGTAAGATATGGTCTACTTCATAGTCTTGTAATCTACTAATAACGAGTGGTTCACCTGTATATAAGCATTTTCCTTCTTGTGTAATGTATAAAAAAAGTCGGTCATTTTTGTACTTTTGTTCTTCGTAATGACTGTGTTCTTTTAAAAAGGCCTTTAATTCTTTTTCGTCTTTTGAAATTGCTTTCTGTAAATCAGCAAGATGTTTTTGACGACTTTTTGTTCGAATGTTAGGTCCATCTTCTCTAGCAAACTCAATCATAATATGTTCAGGTTCTCCAAAAATTTCTACCAATTCTTCAATAATTAAAATAGCTTGCCATATGCCTTTTTTTAGTGCAGGTGATCCTTGTAGTTCTGCGATGTCTTTATATTTTATTTTTGTATAAGATTCATTATTTTTCAGATTTAATGTTGTAATTCTTTCATTTAAGTTATATTTTTCTATACTTAGTATTTCCATGAAAACTAAAGCGTCTTTTGTCATAATATCTAAAATAGTTTCTCCACTATTTTTATCGGCAGGTAATTCATTAATCAACTTGTTTGAAAGTCTTCCCCAACCAGCAAAAGGCAAATTTATTAGTCGATTTATTTGTTTATCATTAATATCTTTATACTTCTCTTTGATTTTCAGTTTAATTATTTCTTTATCTTCAAATACAGTTATCCAATAGATTAATTCTTCTAGCATATCGTTATCGACTTCTTCTATATTATTAAAAATTTCACTTAACGTTATATAACTTGATAAGCTAGAACCAAATTTATTTTCCTTTTGTGTTCCATAAACTTGTTTTAAGTTATCTGTGTCCGTATCAAGAACAAGTTCTTTGTGGTCACTATTCCTTAATTCTCGTAATAAAATTGTATGAGTTACATTTTTATACTTTTTAAAAACGTTATTTATAATCCAAAGTTTTTCTTCTTCTGATAAGCGAAAGTCTTTATCAGGTAAGTCATTTTCTCTTCTAATTTGAATGCCATTTAACTCATTTAAAACTTCAAACAACTCGTAAGTTAATGAATGTTTTGGTAATACTTTTTCATTTGTTAAATAGGCACAATAACTTGTCATTCGATTTATAAATTGTTCTGCACTATTTGAGCGGTCAATTACTTCATCAATTGTCCATGGTAAAACATGTTGTTGTTCGTCTTTTCTAATTGCCCAACCAAAATCATCGTCCGTTGCCTTTTTAACTAGCGGTCCAATATAGTAAGGGATACGGAAACTAATAATTTCGCGCACTTTTTCAATAACATTATCAGTGATTTCTGGATGAAATTGTTGTTGATTTTTTAAAATTGTTTCAGCTTCATAAACATTGTTTTGATGAGGTATAGCTGCGTTTAAGTAACTTTTTTGTTTTTGTAAAAATTGATTGTTATTTAATTTATCTAAGACAGCTTGTAATTCTGCGTTTTGCTCTTTTTTAATAATGTTTTCGATTGTTTTCTTTAAGTCTCTGTAAAATTTATCTTCCGTAGCATGTATTTTGAGAAATTGATCAAATGTACATAATAAATTATTTTTTCTAGTTTGTTGGTATTGTGTCCATTTTTTCCTAGTTGTTATAAACATGTCACGATATGCTTTTTCACCTAAATACTTATTGAAAACATCTTTTAATAATTTTAAATCTTCACTAAATTGGTTGTATGACGTAACTTTAGCGGCTGCAACAGAGTTATGACCGTCTAATAAATCATTTAATAAAATATGTTGATATACTTTATTTGCTTGATCGATAACGAGTTTTTCTTCGTCAGTTAACTTTTCATATACTTCTGTAATATCCTCATCGGCGAAAGACATTTTTAATTTTTCACTTTGATATATTGCAGCTCCTTCAGAATTAGGGAATAATTTGTGCATATCACTTTTTAAACCAACAATCAGTGTAATAGGATCATGGAATTCCTTACCAATTAATTTTTTAATCGAATTTCTTTTATCGTTGTTAGTGTAGTCATTACTTTTTAAGATTTGAATAATGTCATGTAATGTTGTTTCATGATTAGAATCTAACAAATCATCTGTCTCATAACCTAGATTAGTTAAAATAGAAAAATATTCTTTTGTTAGATCAATAGTCGTTTCATTATTTGATGAATTATTCCATTCCATGTTTTCATTTAAGAAATGACCACGGTACTTAACTAAGTTATGTAAGACAATATAAATTAGTCGTGAATCAAAAGGTTTGTTTTCTGATAATAAAGCTTGTCTTAAATGAAATATTGTCGGATATTTTCTTGTGTTTTCTCCTAAATCGGCTAATACTTCTGATAGACTACGATTTTCAAATTGGTTGTTATTTCGCCAAAAGTGTTTTTCTGTTGCTTCTGTTTTCATTAAAAAGTTAGGATGTTGCTGTAAAAGTGCTTCTAAAGATTGTTGTAACAATTGAATTCTTTTAATGCGTCTGTTGTATCTTCTTCTAGTTCCACGTTGAATTCTTCTTTCTTCAGCAGTGTCGGCAGCTTCAAATTCTCTAACTCCAATAGCATAACGTTCATTGTATTTAGGAATTCTAAAATCTGAAGTCATGCAAGCCCAACCTACTGATGCAACACCGATATCAAGACCAATTGAATACTTCCTACTCATAAATCTCATCTCCTCTTGACAAATTTATTATAATAACTTATAGTATGACTTAAGCAACATTTGTTGCTGTCTAAAATTACACTGATAAGTTAAAATAAGCTTAAAGCGTAAAAGTTGACTGCTAGTACAGTCTCCGCCGTTCATATTTATATGAACGGCTTTTTACTTTTTAAAATACAATAAAAATAGTGTTACGAATTTGGTTCTTTTTACTCAAAAGTATATTGTAAAAGTACTATAACAAATTAAAATGGTTATGAATAGAAGACGTATGTTCGGTAATCATTTATTTGTGTATCTGGGAAAAAGTAACCAAAACTTCTTGACTTTCAACTTGTTTTAGTGTATTATTCGTGTTTTTAATAATGGTTATCATTTTATAGGTCACAATAAAACAAACAAGCACTTTTTTCTAAAACATTTTATCTTTTAAAGAAAATTTTCTGAAAAGATGGTATATTATATAGACTAGAAAATTACAGAATTGAGGGGGACAATATGCTTTTTAATGCCGTCGTAGTAAGTGTTATCGTTATGATTGTTATTAGCTTATTGCGAGTGAACGTTATTTTTGCCTTGATAGCTGCAGCTTTAACGGCTGGAGTAATGTCAGGTATGAGTTTAGAGGAAGCTACTAAACTAATGGTATTAGGGATGGGAGGACAATCAGAAACATCCTTAAGTTATATTTTACTAGGAATATTTGCGGTGATGATCGGATTATCAGGAATTACGTCCGTTTTAGTGAATAGAATGTTGAAAGTATTTTCTGGTAAGAAACTCGTATTAGTATTTAGTTTGGCAATTATTGCTAGTTTTTCACAAAACGTTGTACCAGTACATATTGCTTTTATACCTATTTTAATTCCACCGTTGTTGATTTTATTTGATCAATTAAAATTAGATCGGCGTGCGGTCGCGACTGCGTTAACGTTTGGTTTGAAGTTCCCTTACATAACTATTCCAGTTGGGTTTGGTTTAATTTTCCAAGGTATTATCCAAGAAGAAATGGTGACAAATGGAATTGACATAACATTGAAGCAAGTAACGATTTCAATGATATGGCCAGGTATGGCTATGATTGTAGGATTACTTGTTGCTTTATTAATTACCTATCGTAAAGATCGTGAGCCAGATGAATCTGTAGAACAAGGTGAAATTCTAGATATTGATATAGCTGAAGGAATAACGGAACCAAAGGATGTTAAATGGAGAATACAACATACATTTACGGTACTGGCGATTTTGACAGCATTAGTGATTCAAATTGTAACAGATTCATTGATTTTAGGTGCTCTGGGCGGAATAGTCATTATGTTCTTGTTCCGTGTTGTTAAAATATATGAAGGTGAACGTGTTGTGCATGAAGGTATTGGCATGATGGGAATGATTGCATTTGTTATGTTAATTGCATCAGGATATGCGAATGTATTAACGGAATCAGGTGCCATTGATGAATTAGTGCAGACGACTCTACAGATAACAGGTGAGTCACATTTGTCTGTTGCATTCTTTTTACTCGTTGTAGGATTAGTCATTACGATCGGAATAGGAACATCGTTTGGTACGATTCCAATTTTGGCAGCTCTTTATGCGCCTGTTTTAATTGCGGTTGGGATGTCACCACTAGCTAGTGCGGCATTAATTGGAACAGCTGCAGCACTTGGGGATGCGGGATCTCCTGCATCAGACTCAACACTCGGCCCAACTTCGGGATTAAATGCGGATGGACGTCACCATCATATTTGGGATACGTGTGTTCCAACATTTTTACATTACAATATTCCTTTATTCATATTTGGATTAATTGCAGTGATTGTACTATAAGGAAAAAATCACTCTTATCATATTTAGGTAAGAGTGATTTTTAATAATGTTATTGTAGTAGTAAAATTAGGCTCATCATTATTGTGTAAAGTATATTTTCATGTGCTTTGTTGGGAGGTTTCATATGCTAATTACGTTGTTTGTAATGATTATCTTATTAATTTTAGGTATTACATTTTTGATGGGGAAGGGTAGTTCGCTTATTGCAGGATTTAATACGATGAGTGAGGAAGAGAAAGCGGAGATTGATGAAAGGCGTTTGCTCAAGTTTATGGGAAAGATAATGTTTGCGCTGGCGGGTAGTGTGGTGTTTTGGCTTGTTGGTGAGTGGTTGGAGATAGAGTTGATTTTCTATGTCGGGTTGATGATTTTTGTAGGAATTATTTTTTTTATGCTAATTTATACGAATAAAGGTAAGCGGTTTAAACGTGAATGAAGCAATCACATCATCTGTATGTGTGATTGCTTCATTTTATTTTGAAAAATTATGTGCCGACTTTTGCTGGTTGTTTGATGACATTTTCTTTTTGATATTTACTTTTTGGTGTCCAGTTGGATAGGAAGATTCCGACAAAGATCAAACATCCGCCTAATATAACGTACCATTCGATCGGTTCTTGTAATAGTAGCCAACCAGATAAGACGCCGAAAAATGGTGCTAAAAATAAAAATGCGCTCGTTTTCCCTGGGTCTCCAATATGAAGTAAGTAAAACCAAATAGCAAATTGGACGACAGATGCCATGACTGCTAACCATAATAAGATGAACATCGATGACGTGTTAATATGAAAGAACGGTGTTTCTAAAAAGAAGCTGGCGATAAATAAAACGATGCCTCCGAATAACATTTGATAGGCGGTTAAGACCCAGATATCGATTTTCGTTCCCCATGTTTTGATAAGTAAAGTACCAATTGCCCATGATACAGCTGACATGAAGCCTAATAAGGTTCCAATTTTAATCGATACTTGAGCGCCGAAGGTAATGAAGACGCCGAGAAATCCAAGTGAGACGCCGATCCATTGTAGTTTTCTATATGAAAATTTTAAAAATATCGTGCCGAAGATGATGACTAGTAATGGATTGATGAATGTTAAAATGGATGATTCGCCTGCGGTAATTGTTTTTAAACTTACGAAAATACATCCCATCACACCAGCTGTTTGGAAAAAGCCGATAACAAAAACATGGAACCAATTTTTAGTCGTTTTAGGATGAGGGCGCTTCCAAAAGAAGACAAAAGCGCCCATTATTACTCCGGCAATAATAAAACGTAAGGCGACTAGCATAATTGGTGACGAGTAAGCGAGTCCGATTTTACCAATGGCGAAGGCCGAGCCCATTAAAGATGTTGTTAAAACGACTAATAAACCATATACATATTTGTTCATCTTTACACATCCTATCTTTCGTTAAAAACCATTGATTTATGGGGTATGTCCGTTGGTTTCTGTAGCGACTATTTAAATCATATAAGTATTTTACACAAGAATAAGGACATTACCGATTTATGTATGTGTATATTGTATCGGTCTGTAGTATGTTTGTCACTCTTTTGAATCTTCAAATAATATTTATATGGACACTTTTATGATAAACGCATAGACTGTGATGAGTTTGAAAAAAGGTTGAGGTGACAAAATGAGAAATCCGTGGGTGAATGGTGAATTTATCTTTGATTTGAGTGAGAATAATATTTTTACAAAGGATGATGAAAATTATATTAACGGACTAGGTATTCAGCAATTAAATACGGTTGGGCAAATATATTTACTAGATATTTTTTTAAGTAAGGATAATTATGTTGATTTACATTATCATTCAAATGCTTCTGAATTAACATATTGTATAAGTGGGTCAGCGACTATTTCCTTTATTAATCCAACGCCAAATGAGTGGCAATCATTTACATTAAAGCCTGGAGAAGCAGTGTCAATCCCGCAAGGTTTTTGGCATTGTGCTCAAGCATTAGAAGAAAACACGCATTTACTTGCGACGCATGATACAGATAATTTACAAACTATTTTCGGATCTGACCTGTTAAGATTAACGCCGAAAGAAGTAATGGCAAGTATTTATTGTTTAGATGAAATGTCGTTAGAAAAAGTATTATCTCCTATAAATGAAACAAGTGTAATTGGACCTCCTGCTGATTGCGAACGACATGTAGCAGGTGATCGTGTAAGAGAGCGGAATGAAGATGAACATTCAGGGTTAGGATTTATTAATGAAATGCCACGTTCAGATGACGAAAAAATGAAAAAGGAAAATAATAAGCAACAAGAAGTTAATAAAGAGGAGCCTAAAGCGGAATATGAATCAGAAACAACGGGTGTTCAATCGATTCCGATACCTCTTTATAATGAAGCAGTTTCTCCCTATCCAATTCATAAAAAATAATAATGCTTAATTAGGATGTTGTCTTTTTTATTCCATAGTATCTTTATGATGTAGAGATAACTTAGCTAAACTGTTGGCGCGAATGTTTTCTAATGTTGGTAAAAACCATTGAATAATCATACCGACGAAGAGGGCATTTATTAATGTGCCAATTCCGATTGCGCCATGGAAGAAAAAGGCGATAATAACTAGAATGACACTAATAGCTGCTCGTGAGGAAGTCATACTCCATCCAGTCATTTTTGCGAGAATAATCATCGAGCGGTCCATAGGGTTTGGTGCGACGATAGATTGTAAATAAATAGCAATACCAAATCCTGTAAAGAATATTGAGAAAATTAAGCAGATAGTTTGCGTCATCCATATTTTTGGAACAATGACATTTCCTAAAATAAATAACCAAGAATCAATGCCAATTCCCGTGATAATGGAGGTAATAAGGGCAAACATTTCCGGCTTTTTCCGCTCGATTGCAGCGTTAATTATAATCATAGAAAATCCGACGACAACTTCCCAACTGCCAATTGACAATCCGAATGTTCGGTACAATCCAACAGAAAGAGCATCAAAAGGAGATGTTCCGAGTTTTGATTGAACAGCTAAGGCTATCCCTAAAGTTAAAACAATAATTCCGATTATATAAAAATGGACACCATGTTTTCTCAAATATTCCAACCTCCTTATCATGCTACTTTCTTTACTATAGCAGAAAAGTGAAGCACAATGGAAGGCTCTATTTATAAAAAATCGTCCAGCTCATTAGTAAGCTGGACGATATGTATTGTTTTATTTGTTTTTTGTTTGATTTGATTTTGAATCATTAGTCTCGTTGTTTATTTCTTCTTTCATTTCTTCGATTATCTCTTCTTTTATTTCTTCGTATAATTCATCTTTCATTTTATCGTAAATGTCGTCAGTAAACTCATCATAAATAGCATCCATCCCTGGTTGATCTTTTAAGTTGACGCTCTTTTTACGTACGGTTGGTTTAATTTGTATTGGTTTATAATTTTTCCGCCAATCTCGTCGTAGTAAAATAAGAACAGAGAGAATCATAAAGAGCATAATGATTCCGAAAGGTAAGGCTGCGATAATGGATGCTGTTTGTAAGGCGTCAAGTCCACCGCCACCACTTAATAATAGCACACTGGCTGTACCTGCCATTAAGAATCCCCAAATAAGTTTTATTTGTAAAGAAGGATTTAATGTACCTCTCGATGTCATAGACGCTAACACGTATGTAGCTGAGTCAGCTGATGTGACGAAAAAGATGAAAATTAGAAACATCGAAATCGTACTTGTAATTAATCCAAATGGTAATTCAGCTAACATAGCGAAAAGTGCAATTTCCACTTCATCACTTACTAATGAAGCAAGTCCACCATTTCCGTATATTTCAATATTTAACGCAGTTGATCCAAATGTTGTGAACCAAATTAGTGCGAGTGTGGCTGGTGCGATTAATACACCTGCGATAAATTCTCGAATGGTTCTTCCTTTTGAAATACGAGCGATAAATAATCCCATAAAAGGTGCCCATGAAATGTGCCAAGCCCAGAAGAAAATAGTGTTCGCACCGAGCCACTCATTGCCACTATATGGTGTTAATGTTAGGCTCATTCGGAGGAAGTTTGTTACATATCCTCCAATAGTTGTGACGAAATTTTCTAAAATGAAAACAGTAGGGCCAATTGCTAAAACGAATAGTAATAAAACCGCCGCAACGACGATGTTAATGTTACTTAAAATTTTAATACCTTTATCAAGACCTGTTGCACTAGAGATAATAAAACAGATTGTTACGATAACGATAATAGTAGATTGTGTCCAAATATTGTTCGGAATAGACGTTAAATGTGAGATACCTGCTGACATTTGCAGTGCACTTAAACCAAATGTCGTCGCTACTCCGGTACATGTCGCTAATACTGCTAACGTATCGATTGTTTGTCCAGCCCAACCATTTGTTTTATTCCCTAGTAAGGGGTAAAACGCGGAACTAATTAATGCTGGTCGTTTTAGACGGAATTGAACGTAAGCAAGTGTCAATCCAACGATAGAAAAAATCGCCCAAGGGTGCAGTGCCCAGTGGAATACGCCGTAACGAAGTCCTGCGACAGCTGCTTCTGATGTTTCAGCTTCGTATCCTACAGGTGGTTGCAAATAGTTAAGAACTGGTTCAGCAACACCCCAGAAAACGAAACCTACACCAATACCTGCTGCGAATAACATTCCAATCCAAGAAAACAAACTGAATTCGGGTTCGTCATCTTCTTTTCCTAATTTAATATTTCCGAATGGACTAATGGCTAGAACAATGACGAAAAACACGAAAAACGCTGTGATCAGCATATAGAACCAGCCGAATGTGTCAATCATCCAAGCTAAAGCAGTGCTTGCAGTGTCTTGTAACGAAGAAGGAGAAATGAATCCCCAAAGAACAAACAAGGCCACAAGAGTAGCGGAAACGTATAAAACAGTTGTAAACTTCCTACTCTCCTGCATTTCTATGTTATTGTTTGTTTGATTTGTACTCATGTTTTTTACGCTCCTTAAATGTAAAGCATGTAGTATGTATGCTGTAATGGTTTCAGTAAAAAAACAGCAATAGTGAATATGTTACATGAAAGTTGTGCTGGAAACAATGGATTTTATAAAAAATACAAATGAACCTTTGTAAAAGTGTGATAGTTAATGGAGAAAATCAAGTCATGACGAATTGAAACGGTACTTATTTGTCATTTAACATTCCCTAAAAAAACATTTTCAAACAAAGAAAGATTTCCTCAATAAAAGTAAAAGCAAGCAAAATCTGCGCGGACAGTCACGCGCAGATTTTGCTCTCCCGTTATATATTTTGCTCTCCCGTTATATATTTTGCTCTCCCGTTATATATTTTGCTCTCCCGTTATATATTTTGCTCTCCCGTTATATATTTTGCTCTCCCGTTATATATTTTGCTCTCCCATTATATATTTTGCTCTCCCATTATATATTTTGCTCTCCCATTATATATTTTGCTCTCCGGTTATATATTTTGCTCTCCCATTATATATTTTGCTCTCCCATTATATATTTTGCTCTCCCATTATATATTTTGCTCTCCGGTTATATATTTTGCTCTCCCGTTATATATTTTGCTCTCCCGTTATATATTTTGCTCTCCGGTTATATATTTTGCTCTCCCGTTATATATTTTGCTCTCCCGTTATATATTTTGCTCTCCGGTTATATATTTTGCTCTCCCATTCAATATTTTGCTCTCCTGCAGTATTTTTATGATGATTCTCCTTCTAAATTACGCTGTAACAATGTCGTCAGGACGTTGCCGATAATATTTCCAGCTGTTGTTGGAGCGACTTTTCCTGGAAGACCGAGTGCGTGTACAGTGTGAATGCCTAACTGTTCTGCTTTTATAAAATCTGTTCCGCCTGGTTTGGAAGCAACATCGATTATTAAGCTGTTTTTTGCAACTTTTTCTAGAATATTTGCTCCTAATATTTCTGCTGGTACGGTGTTAATGATAATTTTTTGTGCTGCTAATTGTTCGGGTAATTTCTTCATGTCAATGTCATGGTATGTTTTCGTTGCGATTTCTGCTAAGTCGTTATCTTTTCGAGCTGCAACACTAACGTTCGCTCCGACTTGATGAAATAAATGTGCCATCGTTTTTCCAACCCGGCCATATCCGATAATAAGTACGTTTGTATTGTGAATTGTTTCAGATGTTTCCACCATTGCAATTTGTAAGGTGGCCTCTGCAGTAGGGATTGAGTTGGCGATAGCGATATCGTCACGTTCGAATAAAACAATCATTTCTCGAGATGTTTGTTTGCTTAAATTACGTAACCAATTATTCGCAGTTCCTGTAAAAATTGTACAATTTTCGGGTGTTTTGTGGAGCATTTTTTCAATTAGTTTAAATGTTTCTTGTTTATTGTATGATTTGATGTTTCCATATTCATCCATGCCAGCGACAGGTAATAATAATGCATCGACTGTTTCAAAGGCTACATTGGCGATTGTCGTACAGGTGATCTTTTCATCGTTAAATAGTTCTGCGGGATAGCCGACAGCTGTAATGTTTGCTCCTTGTTTTAATAATTGCTTCATTACGTGAACGTACCTATCATCGCCGCCTAACACAGCGATATGTAAAGATGCAAACATAAAATTCACTCCTTTTTATACTCTATTTTAGTCTATTATAATCTAGTTTAAATGTGCACATTTATAAAAGGTACCGTTATTTTGTAAGTACATGGAGACCGTGGTATAATGTTTGTTAGAGTATGTACGTTTATTGTTAAAGAGGTGCTGAATATGAGTTTTTCAACAGAATGTGAAATGGAGAAGCAGAATGTGAGAAGCTTTAAAGGGTTATTGACAGAATTGAAGTTTTTAACAAAAGGAAAAGTTCTCATTGCAAATGTTTTTCCAATTGTTGCGACATTTTTTATAGCATTGTCGTTTTCTTCTGTTACATTTTTAGAAGTTTGGGATTCTTTTATTTATATGATAATTGGAAGTACGTTAGTCGTAGCAGGTGCGTTAATTTTTAATAACTGGTATGAAGTTGATTTAGATGTGAAAATGGAACGAACGCAACAGCGTCCAACGGTGACAGGAAATTTAAGTATGTCAACAGTGTTAATGCTCGGGATTTTAGCAACAATTATCGGACATGCTATTTTATTTTTTACATCATTAGAGGCTTTTGCTTATGCGTTTATTGGTTGGTTTACGTATGTAGTATTATATACGTTTTGGACGAAACGCCGTTACACATTGAATACAGTAATTGGCAGTTTATCAGGTGCAGTAACGCCGTTGATTGGTTGGGCTGTCATTGATCCTGCGTATCACATTGTACCAATTGTATTATTTATTTTATTATTTTTATGGCAAATTCCGCATACATTTGCGATAGCGATGCGCCGTCATGATGATTATAAAGCAGCAGGGGTGCCAATGTTACCAGTCGTTTATGGATTCGATATGACAAAGCGACAAAATGCAGTCTATGTAGCGTGTTTGTTGCCGTTACCGTTTTTCTTAATTTCATTAGGAACACCATTCGTTATTATTACGACAATATTAAACGTCATCTGGCTTGTGTATTCGATTCGTGGTGTGTTTAGAAATGATGATAAAAAATATGCGGATACCGTGTTCTTTTATTCATTATTTTATATGTGGATCGTATTTGGTATGATGTTAGTTGTTCCGATGTTTGCTTAAAAAATAAAGCATTTTTATTTTACGAAGAGTAGAATAAGAGTGCTTTTTTATTATGGAGTTTTTTCGTGTGAAAGATAAATTTAACGTACTATTGTAATGATTTTTTAAAAAAAGAAGAGGATAATACGTGTAAAAGGATTAGGTAAAATTTATCAGTTAGCTTGTAATTATAAGTGAAATTGTTTAATCTAAGTAAGTATATATATGGAGAAAAGGAGGGAAATGTATGCGGAAATGTGAAAAGTGTCAAAGTGTGCTTGGTGAAAATGATTTATATTGTGAACAGTGTGGTCATGCGGTTAGTCACCAACCGAGCGTAGTTGAGAATGCAGAATTTTGCGTGAGTTGTGGGACAGCACTTGCTAGTACTAGTGATTTTTGTGAACAGTGTGGAACGGCTAAAGTGGTTAAAGAACCCCCTTTAAAAACGGTTTCGCCACAAGTAGAAGAGAGTAAAACAGAGCAAACAGTATCGACTAATCAAGTTCATGAAAAAGAAGCTCAACAAGTAACGTCACAACAACCGAAAAAACGGATGGCACGTTGGAAAAAGATTTTATTGTTTTTGTTATTATTTATTATCGTTTTAGCAATCGGGACTTATAAGTACTTAGAAAATCATTATGATCCAATGAACGTAGTTGTGCAAATGGATGAGGCTATTACAGCTAACGATGCAGATGCGTTTATGAAACATATTAAAATTGATAAAGATGCCGTATTTGATAAAGATGCATATTTTGCTTATATCAAAGAGGAATGGGACGATGCTCTGAAAAACAATTATGTCTCTTTGATTGAGGAAGATAAGGCCTCGGCGAATCCATTGCAAAAAGAATTGTTAGGGCGCTATGATGACCCAGTTTTTTATGTGAAAAATGAAAAAATATTATTTGGACTTTTTAATGGTTATACATTACAAACAATTCCTGTAGAAGTGACAGCGATAACAAATCTTCAAGATACAGAAATTAAAGTATTAGAAGATAAGTTTGGCTTAAAAGAAGTGTCGGAAGAAGAAGTCGTTGGCATGTTCCATCCAGGGACATATGAAATAGAAGCATCAGCTAAGACAGAGTATGGGGATATCGCAGAAAAAGTTACTTTTGAGATTTATTCAGATGCAACGTTTATGGATGTAGATTTACCAGTTGAAACATATACTATAGATGTTAATCATGATTTTCAAGATGCTATTTTATATGTAGATGGTAAAAGTACGAAAGAAAAAGTGAGCGACATTGACGAGCTTGGTCCTGTTCCGGTAAATAGTAAAATAACTGTTTTTGCGGAATGGAAAGATGGTGACGATAAAGTGCATCGTTCGAGAGTCATTAATTTAGGTCAGGAACAATCCGCTTATTTATACTTAGAATTTGATGAACGTATCGCGCTAGAAGAAGATAGTCTAGATGAGGACGCTGAAGATGAACAATTTGAAGTAGCTGAATTTATTTTAGACTTTCGTGATTCATATGAAGATGCGGTCAATCATACAGATTATAGTTACATAGAGTCGTATATGAAGCAAGGTAGTAAGGAAGAGAAAGATTTGATTGAGTTCGTAGATGATATGAAGAAAGCTGATTATTATTATGACTTTAAAGATAATACAGTAACGAGTGTGAAGAAGAAAGATAAACAAAATTTTGAAGCGAAAACAAAAGAACAATTTCGTTTTTATGATGCAGACGGGATTATTTATGACTATGATCGGGTGAAGACTTATTATGTTGAAGTCATTGAAGACGAATATAAAATTAAAGAAGTGAAATATAACGATACGAAAAAGAAAAAGGTTAATTAAAAGGAGGAAATAACATGAGAAAATGTTCAAATCCAGATTGTGGACGGCTTCAAAAGTCAGGCAATTTCTGTGGTGCATGTGGTTCTAAATTAGAAGAAATCATTGAACAAGTAGAGGAGCCGGAAGTAAGGGAAAGCCTAGTTTCTGAAGTAGAATCACAAGAAGTTCAAACTCCTGAGCCTACACCAGTTACACCGAGTAATGAAGAAGTGAAAACAGCTCAAGCACAAGCTACAGCAACTTCTACGATGAATGATGCACCAGCTCCAACGCCAGCTGAAACACATTCAACTGCAGAAGCAAAAGCAGCTGTTAAATCGTATTGGACATATAGTGTAGAATTATTAAAAAATCCAAGCAAAGCACTTCAACATCAACAAGATAAGTTTACATATGGCTTAATTAACCTCGGTTTATATGCTCTTACATTTGCACTCATTATTTTTGCTGTAATGCGTAGGGCGTCAAAAGATGCTATGGGATATAGTGGTTTTGGTGGTTTTTCAGATGAATATGGTATTACTTCAGAAGTAAATAGTATTATTTTTCAAACATCCTTTTACACGTTGATTGGTATTGCATTTATGTTATCTGTATTAATGGTTTCCTTACTAGCAGTGGAAAAAGTGATGGTAAAGCGATTGACATTTAAAGACATTGTTGCACAATATGGTGGCTTAATCGTTCCGTTTGTATATTTACAAGCAGCGGTCTTTTTATTCTCATTTATTGGAACACGATTCGTCACTTTTTCATTAATGTTCTTATCAATTGCTTTTGTAATGTATATTTTAGCTGGTTTATATATGTACGAAAAAGTCAATTCCTATCAATCATCATCACAAAAAGTGTACACCTTTATTGGAACAATTATCTTTGTGACGATTGTTTATACGGTTGTTAGTTTAGTAATTGGTGCATCCTTACTTGAATCATTAATAGATTTAATCGATGATATGCTTTATTTTTAATGAATAACAAAAAAGATAAAAGGGATGTGGCTCTTTTATCTTTTTATTTTTATGAAATTACTTTATAATATAAGCAATGATATGTACGGAGGGAAATGACTTATGGAGCTCGTTTATAAAGGAAAAACAAAAGATGTATATCGTTTGGCTGATGGTAACATTCAACTACAATTCAAAGATGATGTAACAGGGGAAGAAGGTGTATTTGACCCAGGTGCTAACACAGTCGGTTTAACGATGGAAGGTGCGGGGAAATCAGCACTCACAATGACAACTTACTTTTTTGAAAAATTACAAGCGTTAAACATTCCAACGCATTTTATAACTGCTGATTTGGAAGCTGAGACGATGAAAGTAAAAGACGCTGCTATGTTCGGAAATGGTCTTGAAGTCATTTGTCGTTACCGGGCGGTTGGTAGTTTTTATCGTCGTTATGGACAATATTGTGAAGAGGGACAAACACTGGATTCTTTTGTCGAAGTAACGTTAAAAGATGACGAGCGTAATGATCCACCGATCTCTCAAGACGGTTTAGTTCAATTAGGAATTTTATCGAATGATGAGTATGTGGAGTTAGTTCAATTAACGAAAGTAATCTCACAATTTGTTAAAGAAGAATTAGCGAAATATCAATTAGAATTATATGATATTAAATTAGAATTTGGTCGCGATAAAGTAACGAATAATATGATGTTAATCGATGAAATTTCTGGTGGGAATATGCGTGTTTATGATGAAGAAAATAACTATATTGAACCACTAGCGTTAGAAAAGAAAATCTTTGGTTGAAATCATTGTATATCTTGTGTAAACACGATATACTCTATACAGAGTGGAAAGCGCTTACAGCGTTGGTGAGATTGTAGAAATAAGATGACATAAAACATACTTTTACAAAGGAAAACCATTGAATCTACTAACTAATTTTAGAGAATGTTTTGCTGTAGTGCGTAAATTTTTTCTAAATTAGTAAAGGAGGGTTATATGAATTTGTAAGTAATGTCTGAAAATATGTTATTCAACAATAAATAAAGCCCTTTCATACAGAACAGATGATTAATCTAACGTTCATTGATAAAATAGTAATCAAAATGCAAATCTTATTATGAGGTGATTTTTAATGGGAATCGATTTAACTGGAATTATTAGAAATAAAGATTTCGAAGGCAAGGTTGTGTCTGCAGAAGAGGCGGCATCTTGGATTGAAGATGGTATGAACCTAGGTATGAGTGGTTTCACATTATTCGGGGAGCCAAAAGAATTTCCATTAGCGTTGTCAGCACGTGGTGAAAAGGAAGACTTTAAAGTAAACTTATATACTGGTGCATCACTAGGACCGACAGCTGACCAATCAATGGCAGAAGCTGGTATCATTAACTTACGTGTACCTTATCAAGGAAATGCTGTTATGCGTGGGAAAATCAATGCTGGAGAAATGAAATATATTGACCAACACTTATCTCATACAGCAGAAGAAGTGAGAAAAGGTAATCTAGGTAAGATTGATTATGCGATTATTGAAGCGGCAGCAATTACAGAAGATGGGTTAATTATTCCAACTGGTTCTGTAGGTAACTCACCAATTTTCGTACAAGAAGCAGACCACGTTATTATCGAATTAAATACGACAGCACCAAAAGAATATGAAGGTCTTCATGACATTTATGTATTAGATGAACAAGGTGAACGTCGTGAAGTTCCACTATATGATGTCGGTGGCCGTATTGGTGAAATAGGTATTAAAGTAGATCCGGCAAAAGTTGCGGGAATTATTTTATCAGAACAACCTGATATTCCTTCACCATTATTCGATCCAAACGAAGAAACTCAGCAAATCGCTGATAACTTATTAGAGTTTTTAGATGGCGAAGTAGCAGCAGGGAAGTTACCTAAATCATTAGCACCTCTTCAGTCAGGTGTCGGTTCAGTAGCTAACGCAGTGCTAAACGGAATGAAAGATTCACAGTTTAGAGATATTGAAGTGTACTCAGAAGTATTACAAGATGGTATTTTCGATTTAATTGATGCAGGAGTTGTTAAGTTTGCTTCAGCTACAGCATTTTCATTATCGAAAAAACGCGTAGACTCATTAGGTAAAGATTTAGCGAAATATAAAGATAAAGTAGTTTTCCGTCCACAAGAAATTACGAACCATCCAGAGATGATTCGTCGTTTAGGTACGATTTCATTTAACACGCCAATCGAAGTAGATATTTATGGTAACGTAAACTCTACACACGTAAGTGGATCACGTGTTATGAATGGTATCGGTGGATCAGGAGACTTTGCTCGTAATGCTCGTATTACAATTTTCGTAACAGCATCACTTGCAAAAGGCGGCGATATTTCAACAATCGTACCTTTCGTATCACACGTTGACCATACAGAGCATGATGTAGACGTAATCGTAACAGAACAAGGATTTGCAGATGTTCGTGGATTAGCTCCAGTTGAGCGTGCTAGAAAGATTATCGCAAACTGTGCGCATCCTTCTTATAAGGACCAGTTAACGAAGTATTTAGATGATGCAATTGAAACTGTAGGTGGACATACACCGCATATGCTAGATAAAGCATTCGATATGCATACTAACTTAAAAGAAAATGGCACAATGCACTTAGATCAAAAAGTATCTAAATAAAAATAAATAGAAAAGCTTCATCCGGAAAAGAATGTATAAAAAGGCTTCCTACTCGTTATTGAGGTAGGAAGCCTTTTTGGTTTTTGATGACGCGAATTAATATGTATCAAAAATGTGTTGCAATGAAGTTGTATCATCATATGTTAATAAGCTGACCATGAGTAAGATGCGTGCTTTTTGTGGTAATAAATTATCAGCATGAACGAAATCGTAACGATCATAGCCGTTAATTTGCACGACTCGACCATTACCGACGCGGCTACTACGAGCAATAAACATCCCTTTTTCACGCGCGTTTTTGACTGCTTCAAGTTCTGTAGGAGATATGAGTCCAGCTCCTGTACCTGCGGTGACGATACCTTGGTAGTCGCTCTGTTTTGCTAAATAATTAATGAGGTGTCCTGTTGCACCTGCATAAGAATAGATAATTTCGACTTTAGGAAGTTCTGTTATGTTTAATGATGCAAATTCAGATTCATACGTATGTTTTCGGGTCGGTTCACGGTAAAAGACGACATTTTTGTCTGGATCGATAAAACCTAAGTAACCGAACTGTCCTGATTGAAATGCTTCAAGCCGATACGTATTTGTTTTTGTTACTTCACGAGCACAACTGATTTCATCATTTAATACTACGAGTACACCCTTTCCTTTAGCGGTATCGCTTTGTGCCACTCGGATAGCTTGAACTAAATTATAGTGTGCATCTGTGCTCATTCCGGTGAAAGGACGTTGTGCCCCGACAAAAACAATTGGTTTTTCTGTCGGGACAGTTAAGTGAAGGAAGTATGCTGATTCTTCTAAAGTATTCGTACCATGTGTAATGACGATTCCATCATAATTTTCCACATCTAAAGCGTAAATCACTTTTTCACGTAATTGTATCCAATGCGGTGCATCGACTTCAGTACTGCTAATCCGTAAAAAAGACTCAAATGTAACATCGGCAATGTTTTTAAGTTCTGGAATCTGTTCTGCAAAATAATCGCCTGTATAAATGCCAGACTGATAATCTTTCATATCTAGTCGATTCGCACCTTGAGCAGAAATTGTCCCACCCATTTCAAAAACTTTAATCTTTTTCATGAAATCCTCCTTCGGGTAATAAGTTGACCTGAACGTGCAATTGTCGTTTTGGTCTCACACCGCATAAAATCAGTTCACACATTATATAAATATCCTTATCATTATTTAATCGCACTTTGTAGCCAGTACAATACGTCATCATACACTTCTTGTTTGTTTAATTCGTTTAATAGTTCGTGGCGTGCACCTTCATATAAGCGTAATGTGACATGATTAATTCCGTGTGCTTTATATTGTTCGTACACTTGGCGGACACCTTTTCCGTTATTACCGACAGGGTCTTTGTCGCCAGCGATTAAAAAGATTGGGAGATTTTTTGGGATGCGATTGATTTGTTCTTTTGTATGAATGAAATTAATTCCGTATAAAAGATCTGCGTAAAATCCTGCAGAGGCGATGAAGCCACATTTGTCATCGGCAACATATGCATCAACAACTGCTTCATCCCGTGTTAAAAAATCAAACGCCGTGCGTGGTTGTTCAATAGACTTGTTAAAGTTTCTAAAGACTAGTTTGTCTAATAAGGGACTAGGTGTGCGTGCGCCGATACGTCGTTTTTCGATTTTTGCAAGTTGATAACCTGCTTTTCCGAGCAGTCCTTGATCTCCGCCAGTTCCACTTAAAATTGCTCCATCTATTTTCTTACCATATTTAGCGATATATCTTCGTGTTAAAAAAGAACCCATACTATGACCGAAAATAAATAATGGTACATTAGGGTGTTCATTTTTTGCAATAGAGCTTAAACGAAACATGTCGTCAACGACTTTTTCAAAACCATGTTCATTTGCAAAGTATCCTCTATCATCAGGGGCAGTCATAGATTTTCCGTGTCCACGATGATCATTTCCGTACACGACAAATCCATGTGTAGTTAAAAAATGGCAAAATGCATCGTACCGTAAAATATGTTCAGCCATGCCGTGGGAAATTTGCACAATCCCTTTAATTGGATTGCCACCTTCTGATTGCCAGCGATATGTTTGAATATTTACTTCATCCGACGTAGTGAATGTAAAGGGTGAACGACTCATGGCGCATCTTCCTTTCTATTATTCTTTCTTAATATTAATGTACCACAATTTACGAATAAAGGCATACAATGATTATGCATAAATACACATGAATATACATCTATTATGCATAAGGTTAATGGAAAATAAAATAGCATCTGTGTTAATGCTACCATATGTTAAAGAAAGTTTTTTAATAAAGTTATAATTATACTGTTGCATTTATTTTTATACAGTATATAATAGTAGATATTATAAAGAAATTGGAGTGGATGAATGATGAAAATAGCAATTGTTGGAGCAACTGGTTATGGAGGGGCAGAGCTAGTGAGAATTCTGCGACAACATCCGCATGTATCCATTCACTCTGTTCATGCCTCAAGTTTGCATGGAGAACCTTTATCTGGAAGCTATCCTCATATGCAAACATTAGTAGATGATCCGCTTCAAAGCGTAGATGTTGAAAAAATGGCGCAAGAAGTTGATCTCGTATTCACAGCAACACCTTCTGGGGTAGCGCGCGACTTAGCTCCACAGTTCATTGAAAAAGGTGTTAAAGTGATAGATTTATCGGGAGATTTTCGTATTCAAGACCAAACGGCTTATGAAGCGTGGTACAAAATAGAATCAGCTGATAAAGATTTACTAGAAAAAGCGGTGTATGGACTAACAGAATGGGTAGATGTGGATGTTACTGAAACGATGTTACTATCGAATCCTGGATGTTATCCAACGTCTATATTATTAGGTTTAGTGCCGTTAGTACAACATAATTTAATTGATGAAAATTCTATAATTATTGATGCGAAAACAGGCGTTAGTGGAGCAGGTAAAGGGGTATCCCAAGCGACGCATTTTGCAGAAACAAATGATAATTTTAAAATATATAAAGCGAACGAACACCAACATACTCCTGAAATTGAACAAGGATTACAACGTTGGAATGACAATGTAAATGCTGTAACATTTACACCACATTTAGCGCCAATGACTCGAGGGATTATGGCGACAATGTATGCAACAGTAAAAGACGATACATCAGCAGAAAAACTAATTAACTTATATAAGGAAAGTTACGCGGATGATTATTTTGTCCGTATTCGTGAAGAAGGAACTTTCCCAAGCACAAAAGAGGTATATGGATCGAACTTTTGTGATATTGGGATAACATATGATGAACGAACGAAACGAGTCACAGTTGTTTCAGTTATTGATAACTTAGTAAAAGGTGCTTCAGGGCAGGCGGTACAAAATATGAATAAAATGCTAGGCATTGACGAAAAAACGGGCATTAACTTTATGCCGGTATTCCCATAGTGGAGTCGATGCATACAAAGGGGTATAAAGATGAGTGGCGGGAAACAATCAATCTATGAACAAATCGAATATGTGCAAAATGGTAGTATAGTAACTCCAAAAGGATTCCAGGCAGGTGGATTACATTCAGGAGTGAAACGTTCACGTAATGATCTTGGGGCAATATATTCACAAACACCAGCACATGCAGCTGCAGTATATACGTTAAATCAAATTCAAGCAGCACCAATTAAGGTGACGAAAGAAAGTATTGCAGAAGATAATACGATCCAAGCGGTTATTATTAATAGTGGAAATGCGAATGCTTGTACAGGAAAACAAGGTGAACAAGACGCTTATACAATGCGAGCTGATACAGCGAAGCAATTTGGTGTGCAGGAACATCACGTAGCAGTCGCATCAACTGGTATTATCGGGTTAGAAATGCCGATGGATAAAATTTCTTCTCATACAAAAAAATTAACAATTGGCGATACAGAAAATGATGCTAGGCAATTTGGTGAAGCGATTTTAACGACAGATACTTTTGCAAAATCGGCATGCTATGAAGCAACAATTGGCGGTAAAAAAGTAACGATGGGCGCAGCGGCAAAAGGTTCGGGAATGATTGAGCCGAATATGGGAACAATGCTTAGCTTTATAACGACAGATGCAGCAGTTGAGCCAGCATTATTACACCAAGCATTAAAAGAAGCAGTTGATCAAACGTTTAATTGTATAACGGTCGATGGTGATACATCAACGAATGATATGGTATTAGTATTAGCAAACGGTGAAGCAGGAAATGCTCCATTATCTAAACAACATGAAGATTGGCAGCTATTTGTCGCCTTGTTAAAGAAAACGTGTGAAGATATTGCAAAACAAATTGCGCAAGATGGTGAAGGAGCAACAAAGTTAATTGAAGTACACGTTAATGGAACAAAAACAGATGCCGATGCACGTAAAGTTGCCAAATCCATTGTCGGTTCTTCATTAGTAAAAACAGCAGTATTTGGTACAGATGCAAACTGGGGTAGAATCATTGCCGCTGTTGGTTATAGTGGGGTAGAAATTAATCCAGAAACAATTGATATGAAGATAGGTTCAATTGCACTACTGAATAATAGTGAACCAACTGATTTTAATGAAGAAGAAGCAACAGCTTATTTACAAGCAGATACGATTGATATATATGTAGATTTACATCTAGGAGAAGGCTCCGGAAAAGCATGGGGCTGTGATTTAACATATGATTACGTCAGAATCAATGCGAGTTATAGATCGTGAGAGGAGCTTAATTGTGCAAGGGATAATCGTGTTTAAATGTGGCGGCAGTTCAATAGATGAATTATCAGAAGATTTTTTTACTAATTTACAAACGTTAAAAGAAGCGGGCATGAAGCCAGTCATTGTTCACGGAGGCGGACCAGCGATTGCTAATATGTTAGAAAAACTAGAGATAGAGTTTGAGTTTTTTGATGGATTACGAAAAACAACGGATGAAATGATGGATGTTGTTGAGATGGTATTAGTTGGTAATGTGAATCCGAATTTAACGAGACGTGTCAATGACAGTGGACTTAATGCAGTCGGTTTATCTGGTTCTGATTATAATTTATTAAAAGCAACACCTATTGAATATGAACGTTATGGTTTAGTAGGGGAAGTATCTCAAGTGAACGTACAGGTAATTCATAATTTGCTAGCTGATGGAGTGACACCGATTATTTCCCCAATCGCGATAGGCGCAGATGGCTTACGATATAATGTTAATGCTGATACAGCAGCAGGAGCAGTTGCCTCAGCATTACTAGCAAGACAGTTAGTTTTTGTTACAGATGTTCCAGGAATTTTAAAAGACGATATACTCCAAGAGGAAGTAACGACAACAGAAATTAATGAATACATCGAAGACGGAACAATCTACGGCGGCATGATTCCTAAAGTAAAAGCAGCTATGAAAGGATTAAACAGCCACGTACAAGAAGTAATGATCGTCAACGGAAAGAAATCAGAACTAAAAGACACAACAACATTAGCAGGCACAACGATTAAAGTAGCAGTAGGAAGTAAATAAAGTTGTTATATAACCACCGTAGCTGGAATATATTGCGCAAGTTCACTTGGTTCTTACTTTAGGTACTGAAAAAGTGCATGAATAGGATTTTACTTTTAAATTTAGTGACTTCGCTACCGGAATTCGCCTCGCTTTCCGTGGGCTCGCATTTAGCCTCCTCATTCGAAAAAAACGCTCACTGCGGGGTCTAAATGTCTTCGCTAATTCCACAGGAGTCTCGGCGAATTCCGTCCGCTACGTCATATATATAGCAAGTTATTTAATTATATGGAGTTTATCAGTACCTTATATACAAATTATGGGCAAAAAACTCCAAGTATTAGAACTTTAAATAATTTATAGCGTTATTAAGTTGTTAAATTATAGAAAACTAGCACTCATTGTTTGTGTTCCGTTCGAATCCACGAAGACTCCAGCGGGAAAAGCAACAACCGAAAATCCCGGAAGAAGCGTTCTTTGCTTCTGAGGAAGTTGAGGTGTTGCCCGCGGAAAGCGTAGTGGATTCGAATGGGACACATCCACAATAATTGTTAGTTTTAAAAATATTAATCAAACAAAATAGGAGCGAGATAGATGGGGATGTTTCCAACATATAATCGATTTAATGTCGCAATACAATCAGCAGAAGGATCGATTGTAACAGACGTTAACGGTAAAACATATTTAGATTTTGGCTCAGGAATTGGCGTCACAAACTTAGGACATAACAATCCTGAAGTGAAAAAAGCAGTAACAGAACAATTAGAAGCCTATTGGCACGTATCAAATTTATACGAAAATCCAATCCAACATGATGTAGCAAACGAGATAACAAGCAATAGTCTAGGAGATTATGTTTTCTTTTGTAACAGTGGAGCTGAAGCGAATGAAGCAGCAATTAAACTCGCTCGAAAAGCAACAGGTAAACAAAAAATCGTCACATTTGATAAGTCATTTCACGGGCGAACATTTGCTACGATGGCAGCGACAGGCCAAGAAAAAGTCCGTATCGGTTTTGGTCCAATGTTAGAACGTTTCTCATATGCGACATTTAACGATATAGATTCAGTAAAAGCAGCAATTGATGAAGATACAGCAGCAGTTATGTTTGAGGTCATTCAAGGTGAAGGTGGCGTTATCCCGGCGACACAATCATTTGTTGATGAAGTAGTTACACTTTGTAAACAACATAATATTTTAATAATTATTGATGAAATTCAAACTGGAATCGGACGTACAGGTGAAAAATTTGGGTTCGAACATTACGGTATTGAACCAGACATTTTTACATTAGCAAAAGGATTAGGAAATGGTTTACCAGTTGGTGCGATGGTTGGAAAAGAATCGTTAGGTGAATTTTTCGGACCAGGTTCACATGGTTCCACATTTGGTGGAAATCCTATCGCAATGGCAGCAGCAAAAGCAGTAACGACGAAAGTTTTCAATGATGATTTTTTACAGGAAGTTGAAGAAAAAGCTAATTATATAGCTAATTTATTGGAAAAAGAAATTGCACCAATGGATAAGGTAATAGATATCCGTCAGCAAGGATTAATGATTGGTATTGAATGTTCAGAAGCTGTTGGCTCCCTCGTAACAGGATTAATTGATAAAGGGTTATTAGCATTAAATGCAGGAGACAAAGTATTACGTTTACTGCCGCCGCTAACAGTGAGTAAAGAAGAGATTGATCAAGCGATTCAAATGATTAAAGAAATAATGCAAAACTAGTAACAAAATCAGCATGAGGAGGCTACTTGGATGCCCAAGATAAAAGAGATAAATAAAGTATTAGTAATTGGTTCAGGTCCTATTGTGATTGGGCAAGCGGCTGAGTTCGATTACGCTGGTACGCAAGCATGTATGACATTAAAGGAAGAAGGATGCGACGTTGTTTTAATTAATAATAATCCAGCAACGATTATGACAGATGAACAAGTGGCAGATACGGTATATTTTGAGCCACTAACAGTTGAACAAATTGAGAAAATTATTAAAATCGAGCGACCTGATGGAATTTTAGTGTCAGTAAGTGGGCAAACAGGACTTAACTTAGCTTTCAAACTAGAAGAAACAGGTTTAATTGAAAAATATAACTTACATGTACTCGGAACTTCAGTTGATGCAATCAAGCAAGGGGAAGATCGTCATTTATTCCGTACTATGATGAACGAGATTAATGAACCAATTTCAGAAAGTACGATTGTAGAAAATGTCGATGATGCATTATCGTTCAGTGATGAAGTTGGTTATCCAATCATTGTTAGACCAGCCTACACATTAGGAGGTTCGGGTGGAGGAATCGCAACAGGTGAAAATTCATTTATTGAATTTGTCACAAGAGGTTTGCGTGCTAGCCCGATTAATCAATGTTTAATCGAACGAAGTATTGCTGGGTGGAAAGAAATTGAATTTGAAGTGATTCGTGATAAAGATGATACAGCGGTCGTTGTTTGTCATATGGAAAATATCGACCCAGTTGGTGTCCATACAGGAGATTCAATTGTTGTGGCACCAATTCAAACGTTAACAGAAGCAGAAATAACAACATTACGAGAAGCATCATTAAAAATCGTTAAACAGATTGGAATCGTTGGAGCATGTAACGTTCAACTTGCCTATGAACCGAACACGAAACAATATATCGTCATTGAGGTAAATCCACGTGTTAGTCGTTCTAGTGCGTTAGCGTCCAAAGCGACAGGTTATCCAATTGCAAAAATAGCAACAAAATTAAGTCTTGGTTATACGTTACAAGACATTCCGTTTGGAAATACGACACTAGCCGAGTATGAACCAGAGTTAGATTATGTCGTTGTGAAATTTCCATGTTGGCCATTTGATAAATTAACGACAGCTGACAGACGTTTAGGAACTCAAATGAAAGCAACTGGTGAAGTAATGGCAATTGAACATAATCTTACATCAGGATTACAAAAAGCGATTCGCTCATTAGAAATTGATGTAGATGGAGTAACGTTAACGGATTTACAAACACAATCTACTGCAGAATTACAAAAGCTTGTGCTAAATGTAGATGATCGCCGCTTCTTTGTTATTTTAGAATTATTACGTCGTGGTGTTGCGCTAGAACAAATTGAAAAAACGACGAAAATAGATCGCTATTTTTTAAACGAAATGGCAACACTTGTTCAATTAGAACAAGAAGCAAAACAAGCACAACTTAATAGTGTGACAGTTGATCAGTTAATAGCTTTCAAGCAAGCCGGCTTTATGAATCGTTGGTTAGCTAAAGTTTGGAACAGTACGGAACAAGATGTAAAAGCTAAATTAACTGCTGCGGGCATTCATTTAACTTATGAAAAAATTAACGCATTTACCGAAGATATCGAAGAAGAAGCTAGTTATTACTATAGTGTATGGCAGATGAATGCTGCTGAGAAACAATCTAGTACAAAACGAGAAAAAGTACTGATTATTGGTTCAGGACCAATTCGCATAGGTCAAGGTGTAGAATTTGATTATTGCTCGGTGCAAGGAATAAAAGCGTTAGAAAATGCAGGCTATGAAACAGTGTTAATCAATAATAATCCAGCAACAGTTAGTACTGATTATGAAGTAGCTGATACCTTATATTTCGAGCCGATTACGATCGAAGACGTCCTGCACGTTATGGAATATGAACAAATCGAAAAAGTGATTGTCCAATTTGGTGGGCAAACAGCCATTAATTTGGTGAAAGATTTGGAAGCGGCTGGCATTACATTACTCGGTACGAATCAAGATACTATTGATATGTTAGAAGATAGGGAACGTTTTTATCAATATGTCCAACAAATTGGTGTCCCTCATATTCCGGGATTAACAGCAATGTCAGCAGAAGATTTACGACAAAAAGCTCAACAAATTGGTTATCCTGTGTTAATCCGTCCATCATATGTAATTGGTGGAAAAGGGATGAAAGTAATTGAAAATGAAAAAGCATTAGAACAACTTTTGACACGTAATGTAACTGAATCGGCTTTTCCTATTTTAATTGACGCGTTTTATCCAGGAAAAGAAATCGAAGTTGACGTCGTAACAGATGGAACTAACATTTTAATTCCAACTATTTTTGAACATATTGAAAAAGCAGGCGTCCATTCAGGAGATAGTATGGCAATTACGCCGCCAGTAAATTTGACGTCTGAGCAGAAAAAACAAGTCGTTGATTACGCGGAAAAAGTAGCGCAAGGCATGAATTTCAAAGGGATTTTCAATATTCAATTCGTCATGTATGAGGAGGTTCTTTATGTGCTTGAAGTGAATCCGAGAGCATCGAGAACAGTTCCAGTAACGAGTAAAATTACGTCAGTTGATATGATTGAGTTAGCGACAAATACGCTATTAGGAAGTACGTTATCAAATAATGTGAAATTATTACCGGAAAATGATTTTTATACGACGAAAGCATCTGTCTTTTCGTCAACGAAGTTACCTGGTGTTGATCCAATCTTAGTACCAGAAATGAAATCAACTGGTGAACTTATCGCCGTATCTGATACAGTTGCTGGTAGTATGACGAAAGCATTTATTTGGAATGAATCATTACATGAAGCGTGGAAACAAGAAGAGAAAGAAATCTTAATTGCAATAGAAGATGAATATGCAGTCGCAAAACTAACAGAAAAATTTGCACAAATTGGTATTGCAGTGAAAACATTTTCTGATGAAACACCTTTTCAAACGATAGAAGAATGGATGAAAACAGATGCCGCATTTGCGGTCGTGAGTACAGAAACAAGTAATGCAATTCGCGAACGAGCACAAGAATTTAATTTAATCGTCATGTCGACTGTAGAAACAGCATTTGCGTGTGCATCGATGATGACAGAAGAATTGGATGTTCATGTTGTAAAGGAATCGTTAAACTTATTACAAAAGGAAGTGATCTTACAATGAGTCATCCCATGGTGGTGGATAATATGAAGAGTAAATTACAAGGTAAAGACTTTCTCCGTGTTGGAGATTTTACAAAAGAAGATTTAATGGAATTAATTTATTTAGCAATAAAATTAAAAAACAAACAAAAAATGGGCGAGCCGCATCGCTATTTAGAAGGCAAAACATTAGCCATGATTTTTGAAAAGTCATCTACGAGAACGCGTGTATCTTTTGAAACTGGAATGTACCAATTAGGTGGGATGGCTCAATTTTTAAGTAGTAGTGATATGCAATTAGGTAATGGCGAAACAGTTGCAGATACAGCACAAGTTCTATCACGTTATGTTGATGTCATTATGATTCGTACATTTGGTCATGAAATAGTCGAAGAAGTTGCGGAAAATGCGTCTGTGCCAGTTATTAATGGCTTAACAGATTATGCGCATCCGTGCCAAGTGTTAGCTGACCTCATGACAATTTATGAAGAGAAAGGTAAATTTGAAGGATTAAAACTTGCTTACGTCGGTGATGGTAACAATATGTCGCAATCACTAATCGTCGGCTGTGCGTTAATGGGGATTGACTGTTACGTATCAACACCTGAAGGATATGAAGTCGAACAAAGTATTATGGATATCGTAACAGATGCAGCTAAAACAAGTGGAGCAAAAATTATCCAAACGACAGATCCGAAAGAAGCAGTGAAAAATGCAGATGTGATTTATACAGACGTTTGGACGAGTATGGGCTTTGAAGATGAGCAAGAAGCAAGAGTGAAAGCATTTGCTGATTATCAAGTGAACACAGATTTAGTGCAAGGAGCAAAAGATGATTATCTCTTCATGCACTGTCTGCCAGCAAAACGTGACCTCGAAGTTACGTCAGAAGTAATAGATGGTAACAATTCCGTCGTCTTCGATCAAGCGGAAAACCGATTACATGCACAAAAAGCAGTACTTGTATCCATTGTGGAATAAAAGTAACGCACACTTTTAATAGTAACGGGTTATCTTCAGAGGTGCAAACAAGTAAATAACATAGCGAATCGCATCGCATACCAAAACTCATTGGAATTTAATACAAATTAGCACTGCATTTCGCAGTGCTTTTTGTTATCCATTTTAGAGGGAATTTATTTTTTTATGTTAAACTAAATATTAAGAAAGGTCATTCAATAAACGGGCCATTTTGCAGTATAAAGTTATTTAAAAGGAGGAAAATAATTGTCTAAATCAATATTCTTTGATATGGATGGAACTCTATTTCAAACAGATAAAATATTGGAATTATCACTTGATGATACGTTTAATCACTTGCGATCACTGAATAAATGGAATGACCTAACCCCCATTGATACATACCGAGAAATTATGGGTGTCCCTTTGCCAAAGGTATGGGAAACTCTTATGCCTAATCATTCCATTAAAGAAAGAGAACAAACGGATGCGTATTTTCTTGAAAGATTAATTGAAAATATAAGCGGAGGAAAAGGTGCTTTATATCCGAATGTAAAGGAAATCTTTAGCTACTTAAAGGATAATGATTTTTCGATTTACATAGCCAGTAATGGTTTAACAGATTATCTAAAATCAATTGTCGATTATTACAATTTGGATAGATGGATCACTGAAACATTTAGTATCCAACAAATTGATTCCTTAAATAAATCAGACCTAGTTGGACGTATCAAAGAAAAGTATGGTATTACCAATGGAGCAGTAGTGGGAGATCGCCTATCAGATATAACTGCAGCTAAAGACAATAGCTTAGTTTCAATAGGTTGTAATTTTGACTTTGCACAAGAAGATGAACTTTCACAGGCCGATATTGTAATTGATGACTTAATTGAACTAGAAACAATATTGTCAGAGTGGATCATATAAGTCACTCTTTCAACAAACGGGCGCTATTCTTTAAGAAGAACTTGCACCTAACATTGAAGAAAAGGGCCAGATTGTTTAGGTTTGGAGGATTTTAATAAAGATGTCTTTTGAGCGATTACGACGTATTATTATGTGGCTATTAACGATGTTTGGAATAGGAATGTTTATACTTATACAAGTGATTCACTACAATGGATTAACTCATTGGCAAGACCTGCTCACACGTATAATTTGGGTTTACTTGATTTTTGTATTTATTTATATTCTCTTTCTTATCGCTATTCCAAGACTCTGGAATCATTTCAATAAAAAGTGATCTATGGTCGTGAATAGAGTGATTTCATTATTTTAATAGCGTGTTCGTTTTTAAATTGATTAGTTTGTGCTCACACCACATAACTCGAATCGACGCCACATACCAGACAGACTCATATAAAGCTGTAAGGTGATTCTTTCGTCAAAATTGTTCCATTCTTGTTATACTAGAAAGACATTGTTGTAGAGGGAGCGACGGTTATGTTGATTGAAGTGATTGGGGTAAGTTTGGATGATGTAATTCAGGCAAATGCTGGTGAAGCAGATAGAATTGAGTTGTGTCAAAGTATTGTAGAAGAAGGATTGACACCAAGTTATGGATTGATCAAGTCAGCGTTACATATTTCAACAATACCGATTCATGTTATGGTGCGTCCGCATAATAAATCGTTTATTTATTCAGAGCATGACGTAAAACAAATGGTAGAAGATATTAACATGATTCGTCAATTAGGTGCAGATGGAGTAGTTTTTGGTGCGTTAACTACTGAAGGGGAAATTGATGAAGTTGTTTTAGAAAAATTGCTCGAAGCCGCGGGTAGTTTAGACGTGACCTTTTATCGTGCATTTGACTTAGTGGAAGACCAACAGCAAGCATTAGACACCTTGTTACAATATGGAAAAATTACGACACTATTAACATCAGGAGGCGGACGCTCTGCTCTTGATTATACAAATACGTTAGCGAACCTTATCGAACGAACAAAAGATACACATTTAACGATAATGCCAGGTGGAGGACTACGTGTTGAAGATGCAGGAGCTTTTCAAGAGAAGACACAAGCAAATGCACTCCATTTTGGTTCTGGTGTTAGAATTGATAGTGATTATGAAGAAGCAGTGTCCGCGTCACAAATTAAACGTGTACGTACGGAAATTGCGGGTATAGTATAAAACAGGTTGAAAAGGACGGAGCATATTACGACTGTGCCGTTATTACACTTAATCTGTACTATATTATTTTACAAATTAACTTAAAGAGGATGTGCTTCTATGTTAGATACACCAACATTATTATTAGATCTTAATCAACTTGAAAAAAACATTCAGGATATAATTGAATTTTCACAACAACATAATGTGCAATATCGACCGCATATTAAAACACATAAGTGTGCTGAAATTGCGAAGCGTCAAATGAAAGCAGGAGCAATTGGTATTACGACAGCAACAGTCGGAGAAGCGGAAGTTATGGCTGATGCTGGTATTGATAATATTTTAATAGCTTATCCGATATTTACAGAGGAAAAGTTATCACGAGTTTTAGCATTATTAGATAAAGTATCTGTCATTGTTACAGTAGATTCAATCGAACAGGCGAATAAATTACATGAATTTTTCACAAAAAATGAACGTACCTTGACTGTGTGGATAAAAGTAAATACAGGGTTAAATCGCTGTGGTGTAGAGCCAGAGGAACAAGTATTACAATTAGCGGAGCATATACAAACATTATCCGCGCTTGAATTGACAGGAATTTTCACGCATGCAGGACATTCATATGCTGCGACGACGGAAGAAAAAGTACGTGAGATTGCTCAATATGAAGCGGAAGCTATTGTGGCAAGTGCTAATTTATGTGAAGAAAATGGTATTGAAATTCCTCATCGTAGTGTTGGTTCAACACCAACCTATAAAGTTGCAGGAGCAGTAGACGGGATTACTGAGGTTCGACCGGGAAATGCTGTTTTTTACGATATGATTCAAGTTGGCTTAGGTGCTGCGACTATAGAGCAATGTGCATTAACAGTTTGTGCATCAGTTGGATCGATAAAAGCAGGACGAATTATTATCGATGCAGGTGCGAAAACATTGAATTTAGATCGTGGTGCACATGGAAATGAAAATGTACAAGGTCATGGTTATATTAAAGAACATCCAGAATTAATTATCGAGCGATTATCAGAAGAGCATGGCATTATTGAAACTAGATATCCAGAGCTAGTAGCATTAGGCGAATTGCTGACGATTATTCCAAATCACGCTTGTACGGTGGCGAACTTGTTTGATGCCTACACGGTAATTAAAGACGGAAAAGTCGTTGATCACTGGAAAGTGGATGCTCGTGGTCGAGTAGATTAAACGAGGAGGGACGATTTTTTGAAGCTAAGTATATTAGATCAAGCTCCGATTGCACAGGGTCAAACGGCACGTGAAGCATTAGAAACAGCAATCGGACTTGCGCAACTTGGGGATCAATTAGGTTATGAGCGTTATTGGATTGCAGAACATCATGATTTATTTGGATTAGCTTGTTCGAACCCTAGTGTCATGTTAAGTGCCATTGGCTCTAAGACTGAAAAAATTCGTATCGGAGCAGGTGCAGTTTTGTTACCTTATTATCAACCGTTCCATGTGGCAGAAACGTATAACTTGTTGGCAACATTGTATCCGAATCGTGTAGATATTGGTTTAGGTCGAGCGCCAGGTGGTTCGGCGGAAGTATCATTAGCGTTAGTAGATAATTATTTACAAGAAGTAGGAAAATTCCCCGAAAAGATTACGACATTAGAACAATTTTTAACAGGAACGATGCCAGAAGAATCAATGTATGCAAAAGTTACACCAACACCCGTTCCAAAAGTAAGTCCATCGTTATGGATATTAGGTACAAGTGAAAAAAGCGCGCTTCTCGCTGCGGAAAAAGGACTTTCCTATGCGTTTGGTCATTTTATGACAAGTGAAGAAGGACCGAAGATTGTCCAAACATATCGAGATGCATTTTCACCTGCTACGAATAAATCACCTTACGTTATTGGTGCGATTGAAGTTGTCTGTGCGGATAGTACAGCTGAGGCAGAACGCATTGCAATGAGCAGTCTTCTGTGGAAAATTAACCAAAATAAACAAGCAACAGATTTAACGATACCAACAATCAAAGAGGCGGAAAACTATCCATTCACAACTGAAGAATTAGAAAAAATCGAGCGCATGAAACAGAAAATGGTCATTGGAAATCCGCAAGAAGTAAAAGAAAAAATGCTCGCTTTACAAGCTGATTATGAAGCTGATGAATGGATGGTCATTACGAGTACACACGATCCAAATCATACATATCGTTCATACGAATTGTTAAAAGAAATGTGGACATAAGATGCATCAATTCAAAATAGGATCATTTAATTAAAAACGCGCCTCTATTAATATAAAACATTATGAACGTGCGTTTTACCCTTTGGAATTAAGTTTACTTGAATGGAAGACGACTGACTTTTGCGGGGAAATCATGAGTCTGAAAAATCTTGAAATGATAGGTTAGTGTTGATGCAAGATAAGAAAAAATAGAAGCAGAACTCATTCACTTTGACGAAGTTCTGCTTCTGAGTCTTGTATTATATTCGCTAAAAGTGCAAACCAAGTTTTTGCTTCCTCATCTTTTATCGTTTTTGGATTAGCAAAAGTTACATGAGATAAAAATAACGCATCGACCGTCGAAGCGTGGCGATCATCCATAATCATCGTAATGGAAACATTTTTTATAATTTTAAATTCAGCTGCGTTTTGAATCGTTCCAAGATCAAGCTTATTTAATCCTTCCCCACCGAGCATTTCTCTACGTAATTGACCTTGTCGACGATAAACATCAATTGGGTTTCCATCGTATTTTAAAGCAACATAAAATAAATCATCAAACGGGATTTGTTTATATTTTAATGTGAGCTGTTCAAGCACGAAAAACCAGATAGACCGATTCGTTGTATCGAGAACTAAATCACAATAATTTCCGCTATAAAATTTTGCCACATCAATATTATTTTTTTTAATAAATCCATCTACGAGTTTTGTTTTATCCAATCGATATTTACTTTCTCCACGCTTTAACCATAATACCGCCGCAAAACAAAAAAATGCAATAACGAGGAATGATATGAATGCGTCCATGCCGATGCCTCCTTTTTTGTTCATTTTACCCTAAAAGTAGTAAAAGAAAACAATGAAATAGAAAAGTGCTAAACTTGCCACAAATGAAGAAGACTTGTCTCTGTAAGTGTTGTCTAATATTTAGTGGGAAAAGGGATGTTACTGCTATATTCAGTAGTTTACTTGCTATCACATATTCGATAAAATAGATAAAGTAATTATTTTATAGTTTATAAATAGGAGAGAGCCATCATGGAGAAAATTAGACGTAAATTAGTAGGAATGATCCTTCTAGGAATCATGTTATTTGTCATGGTAGGTTGTGGAACAGAAGAAGGAACAGCGACGAATAAAGTTGCTAAGTTTCGTGATTATATTGAAATGCAAAATGGAGAAGATTTTTTCGAAACGACTGAAGTGGATGAGGATACATATTGGACAGTAAAAGAAGCGCGTGGAATTGTGAACAAATTAAAGGATAATAAAGACGAGAACCAAGAAATTATGAGTGTACTATCTGCTCAAGCACAACATTATGATGCTGGTGGAAAACAAAATAAAGAATATGATTTATATGATGACGTGACAGCAATTGGACCTGTTTATGTTGCAGAAGAAGACGGAGAAATTGTCCTTAGAGTACGTCCACATGATGTGACGATTGTAACAGAACCTGGTGCGACAGTTACTTTTTTAGAAGAAGAATATGAAGCAGATGAGAACGGCGAAATAGAGATTGGAAAACTTGGACCAGGTCACTATGAAGTAGAAGCAACGGTAGAAAAAGATGGTGAAACATTAGAAATGAGCGACACTGTATTTTTATTTGAATATGAAGACTTCTCACCGAATATTGTATTAGAATTTAATGATAAAGAATAACAAATAACTCACCCGCGTTGGAATTTGCTCTCGCGGGTGAAATTTTGCTCTCCCACATTGGAAATTGCTCTCCCACGTTGGAATTTGCTCTCCCGCGTTGGAAATTGCTCTCCCGCATTGGAAATTGCTCTCCCGCGTTGGAATTTGCTCTCCCGCGTTGGAAATTGCTCTCCCACGTTGGAAATTGCTCTCCCACGTTGGAATTTGCTCTCCCACGTTGGAATTTGCTCTCCCACGTTGGAATTTGCTCTCCCGCGCTGGAATTTGCTCTCCCACGTTGAAATTTGCTCTCCCGCGTTGGAAATTGCTCTCCCGCATTGGAAATTGCTCTCCCTAATGGTTCATTATGAAATTAATTTATTATCCCAACCAATTAATCATATCCATCGTATTTTCAAAGCCAGTAAATTTTAAAAAGTCATCTTCATATGTGGCACTACAGCGGCTTGGATGGCGACTTTCCATGAAAACACCTTCTGAAATAAACTTCTTTTTACCAATCGCTTCTTTACCCCATAAAAACCAAATGATATCAGGTCGTTGTTTAGCAATAAATGTGAGCACTTTTTCCGAAAAATGTTGCCAAATCTGTTTATGACTATTGGGTACATCTACTTCGCATGTAAATGCACTATTTAAAAAGAGAACTCCCTGCTCTTCTAAAGAGTTGAACCAAGCAGGGGGTGCTTTTAATGGAAATTGACCGGATGTAATCTCGTCACGAATCGTTTGGAATTTTTTAATGTGTTCGTACCTTTCAATGTTATGATAATTTTTATGAATTAAGCGAACGATATTTCGTAATGAAGCTTGACGAAAAGGGTCTTGCCAACTATCGAGCTGACCAATTTCAAAAGCACGTCCGGTAGCGACGCCTTTAGCTGGATAAACATCTTGTCCGAGCCAGATAACTTTCACTTGATCAAGTGGGACAGTTAAAAATCGTAATATTTTATTAGGATCAGTTGGATTATAGTTAGTGCCAATTTGTTGCTCGATATTGTGTAGTTCTTTGCGGATGTCATCTGTTAAAAATGCATGCCAAGATGGGTCGATGTTGTTTGGTAGTAGTGTCATGTAGGTTTACGTCCTTTCTTATTTACGTCGAGCTAATACTCTTCTTTGATTGTAGCAAAGTCATTCTATTATCGTCAAAATCTCACTTGCTTGAATCGATTCGGTTTACGTGATTTTTGATATGCTTTAAACTGTAGTAGTTGTTATATTAGGAAAAGGTGAGTGAATTGTTAAGGTCTTATTTATGGTTAACATTTTGTGTCATTGTGTGGGGGAGTAATTTTGTATTTGGAAAAATCCTAATTGATTATTTTTCTCCATCTGTTATTACGACATTACGTTTAATGATGATCGTTTTATTTTTACTTAGTTTACGTTTCTTTATAAACGATAAACAAAAAGTGACTTATAAGAAAGATATTATACTTATTAGTTTGTTAGGAATTGTTGGTGTGTTCATTAACCAATGGTCTTTCTTTGCTGGATTGCAAACGGCAGACCCGACTACAGCGGCATTAGTTTTAGCAACAACACCAATTGTTACTGGGTTTTTAGCAGCAATATTTTTACATGAAAAAATAACACTCCGGATGATTTTTGGTTCCATTATGGCGATTGTTGGTATATTTTACGTTGTGACGAATGGAAGTCTTTCGTCAGTACAAGTAGATAAAGGGTTAGGCTGGATTGTCGTGACGATGGTAACCTTTGCATTTATGATTATTATCACTCGTTATTTAGGCCAGCGACTTGAACCTTTTACAATAACATTATATTCTAATATTATTGGACTCGTCGTTTCTGTGCCGTTCGTCTTTTTGCTTGATCATCCGATCCGAATAAGTTCGAATATGTCTGGTTGGGCCTTGTTAATTGTGACAGCAATCGTCGTACATGGGATAGCGACATTAATTTGGAATAATCATATTCGGAATGTGGATGCATCAAAAGCGTCGATGCTTTCAAATTTAGAACCGTTTGTAGCGATGGTTGTTGGACTGATAGTACTTGCTAAACCAATTACAGGGATAGAGTTATTCGGTTCATTATTAATTGTTTCAGGTGTTATTTTATCGACGTATCAAACGAGAAGATTTCGGCGGACGATTGTTAGTAAATAAAGGGGATGGAATAATGGTAGAAAAGATTACATTAATGGAAACATATTTAATTGAGCATTTACGTCAAGCAGGTTTTTCAGATGAAAGTATTATAGAAAAAGTCGAAAGCGGACGTGCGGCGGATTTTCAAGAAGTGCATGAAAATTTTGACTTTACGCAGCTCCATGCATTGTCAGATAAAATTGCTACACTGTTAACAGAAGGCTATGAAATAAAGTTTTTAACATTTACGGGATTAGTAAATTTACTGCAATTAATGTTTCATAAAGAAGAAAATGTTGACTATGATGTCGATGAATTTATCGTATCTAAATTGCAATTAACGGAAGAACAATTAAAGACATTACAACAAATAGTATCAGCTAATTGGCAAATTTCAACGTCCAACACAGGTGTGACGATTACACCTGTACATGCTCCAGCATAAAAGTCGACCTATCATGTACGCGCTAAAATATGATGCATTCTAATTAGAAAAAATAAAATACGGAGGTTGCCGATAAGATGAAAAGAAACCGATTGTTATTTATATTAAGTATTGTCGTTGTTTTTGCACTGTTTGCAGGATGTCAAGCGAATTCAGATGATGAGGCAGACACGATACCACCAGGAGAAGTAGAAACGACAGAAGAACTGGAGAAACCAGAAAAGACTGGTAAAACACCAATTGTAACGATGACGATGGAAAATGGTGATGAAGTAACGATGGAGTTGTATCCGGATGTTGCGCCAAATACAGTGAATAACTTTATCGCTTTAATTGAAGATGGCTTTTATGATGGGCTTATTTTTCATCGTGTCATTCCAGGATTTATGATTCAAGGCGGTGATCCTGCTGGAAATGGATCAGGTGACCCTGGCTATGCAATTAAAGGGGAGTTTGCAAGTAATGGATTTGAGAATGAACTAGCTCATGAAAAAGGGATTCTATCAATGGCACGTTCACAAAGTCCAGATTCAGCTGGTTCGCAATTTTTCATTATGGTAGATGAAGCGACTCATTTAGATGGAGACTACGCTGCATTTGGAAAAGTTGTTGACGGAATGGACCTTGTAGATGATATTGTTTCGGTTGAGACAGGTGCTCAAGATAAACCGAAAGAAGATCAAGTGATTGAATCAATGACAGTTGAATTAGAAGGTTATGAAGCAAAAGAACCTGAGAAGGTAAAATAAATTAAGAGATTTATATGAGCATTGTATGTTGTATTACCCCTTGTAAAGTTGGTTTTACATAGTAACTTTGTAGGGTTATCCACATACAGTGCTTTTTTTGTTATTTACTTTTTGGGAGAGCAAAATTCCGGGAGGGAGAGCAAAATTCCGGGAGGGAGAGCAAAATTCTGGATGGGAGAGCAAGTTTCAGAAGAAAGAAGGTGAAATATTTGTGGGAAATAATTAAAATTATTCTTTACTATGCATTGGCAATAACAGTCGCTCTTGCAATGGTTTCCCTTATAATTTTTACATTTATGGGACTTATTAT
>JAPFDT010000010.1 GCA_026169815.1 Pseudogracilibacillus sp. | reverse complement strand
TAAATACTTCATAAGTGAATATAGTCTGGTGATTATTGCAAAGAGGTCACACCTGTTCCCATCTCGAACACAGTAGTTAAGCTCTTTTGCGCCGATGGTAGTTGAGACTTTGTCTCTGCAAGAGTAGGACGTCGCCAGGCAAAAGCCCATCATTTACATTGTAAGTGATGGGCTTTTTAATTTGTCAAAAAATGTTGGTCAGTAATATTAAATTGTTTCATTTCAGGATTTACATTTTCAATATATTAAATTAAAAGTTGCTTTATGATCTCCGTTCATGACGACTGCTTTCCGTTAGGCACGACCTCAACTTCTGTATGAATACTAACGTGTTGATACAAAGATTTCGTATTCGTGCTGTTCTCACAGGAGTCAGGCGTCATGAACTACGGTCAATCAAAATGGAGATTACATATAAATAGTGTTAGTGAATGTTCTTCACTAATACTATTAATTCTACAACCCCTAGACCATTAAAAAAAACAAGTCTGGAGATCTTAGTAATAACACAATAAATTATAGCGCAAGAAACCTACGTCGACTCTTGTGGGAAAAGCAATAACCGAAAATCCACTTCACAAGTGTGCGACAGCGAACTTATGAAGTTAGTTGAGACGTTGCCCACGGCAAGCGAAGTAGGTTTCTGGAGCGAAGTGATTGATTCTTTATTAGCTCATACCATATGGACCGAGCGTTTGTTTTTCATTTTCTTGAATAGAGCTTGATGAGTTATTGGATTCATTCATATTAGAAAACATCGGGACAACACTTTCTAATGCTTTGTCAACCGGCTTATTACTTTTTGATATAGTGTAATAAGCGGCAGCTCCAACACCAAGCGAAGCTAATAATGTAATCCACATGTCTGATTTATTCAATGGTATCATCCTTTCTTTAAGTTAATATCTTATCTGTTTTAGTTTAAGGATTTACGAAATATATATACATTGTCACAATTCCCTTTATATGGATAGTGCAGGCACACTAAAATGGATTGGTCGTTATAAATAAATATGAAAATGTGGTAAAATAAGATAGAAGTATAGTTATTGTAGGTGAATCAATGTCGAATAAAATTATAAGAGGGACATTAGTATTAACAGGGGCAGCTTTTTTATCAAAATTTTTAGGAATGATTTATGTTATTCCATTTAATGCTTTTGTTGGTCCCTATGGTGTAGAGTTATATTATTATGCATATAATCCTTATACAATCTTATTAGGAATTTCAACAGTCGGGATACCAATGGCTGTATCGAAGGTTGTATCGAAATATAATTCTTTAGGTTATTATGAAGTAGGATTACGGGTTTTACGTTCAAGTCTAATGTTGATGAGTGTTACAGGTGTGTTGGCTTTTCTGATTCTATTTTTTGGAGCGGAATGGCTTGCGGCTAAAGTTATTTACACAGAAGACTATGGTAGTAACTTAGAAGATGTTAAAAAAGTGATGCAAATGGTTAGTTTTGCGTTATTGATTATACCGAGTATGAGTGTGTTAAGAGGTTTCTTCCAAGGAAATCAACGAATGGAACCGACAGCTATTTCACAAGTAATCGAACAAATCGTAAGAATAGCTTTTGTATTAATTGCGGCTTTTGTTATTGTTAGGTTATATGGTGGAAGTATTGTAACAGCAGTAAGTTTAGCTACATTTGCTGCATTTATTGGTGCACTTGCTTCATTTGTTGTATTATATCTATTTTGGCAACGATCGAAAGCGGAACGTAAAGCCAAGCTAAGTGCACAAAAAGAAACGTTAACAATATCTACAAAAGAATTAATGATTGAAATATTAAGTTACGCTGGACCTTTTGTGTTAGTAGGTATTACGATTCCTTTATATCAAGCAGTCGATACACTCTTGTTTAATAAAGCGATGGTTATTGGTGGGTTTGGTGAAATTGCAGGATTATCTATATCTGTTATTAATTTTAATGCACATAAATTAATTATTATCCCAGTAACATTAGCGACAGGTTTATCATTAACTATTGTTCCTGCTTTAACAGCTTCATTCACAAGAAATGAACGTCAAAAAGTAAAGAAACAAATTAATCAAGCATTGCAAATTGTATTATTATTAGTTATTCCTGCTGTAGTTGGTCTATCTTCATTAGCATATGAGGCATATGGATCGTTATATGGTATGGAAGATATTGAATTAACGAGTCATTTATTAGCTTGGTATGCACCAGTTGCTTTATTCTTTGCCTTATATACTGTTTCAGCAGCTATCTTACAAGGAATTAATGAACAACGCTTTGCATTAGTTAGTTTGCTTGTTGGTTTTATAATTAAACTTTCTCTGAACTCTGTTTTAATTCATCAGTTTGCTGGAGTTGGATCTATTGTTGCAACAGGTTTAGCAATTGGAGTGGCAGTCTTATTAAACTTATGGCGAATTAAAAAGGTACTTGCATTTTCTTATAAACAAACTGCTAAAAGAACTTTATTTGTCATTATATTTAGCTTTATTATGTGGTTAACAATTAAGTTCACAAAATATGTAGCTGCCTTCGTTTTACCGTTTGATACTAGTAGAAGTGCATCGATTGTCATGTTAGCAATCGGCATTATAATTGGTGGTGTAGTGTACTTGTTTATGGCATATAAATCTACATTATTAGACCATGTATTAGGTGAAATAAATTTATTTAGTCGTTTTAGGAGGAAAAAAGATGCGTCTCGATAAGTTATTAGCTCATACAGGTTATGGAACTCGGAAAGATGTTCGAGATTTGTTAAAGAAAAATCGAGTCCAAGTAGATGGTAAACAAGTGAAAAAAGGCAATATCCACATTGATACGGAAAATCAGAATGTAACAGTAGATGATGAAGTTGTATATTATGAACAATATATTTATTTAATGTTACATAAACCACAAGATTATGTATCGGCAACGGTCGATGATCGTGATAAAACAGTGATTGATTTAGTACCAGCTAAATATAAACATTATCATTTAGCTCCAGTTGGTAGGTTAGATAAAGATACAGAAGGTCTTGTTTTGTTAACTAATGATGGCATGTTTAATCATATCGTAACATCTCCTAAAAACAATATTGATAAAACATATTACGCTAAAATTACTGGAGAAGTTTTAGATAAGCATATTGCCGAGTTTAATCAAGGTGTCATTTTAGACGATGGTTATGAAACAAAGCCAGCTGATTTAAAAATAATTTCTTCAGGAGAGCAATCGGAAATTACTTTATCCATCTCAGAAGGGAAATTTCATCAAGTGAAGCGAATGTTTCGCGCTATTGGTATGGAAGTTACATATTTAAAACGATTACGAATTGGCAATATCATATTAGATGATCAATTAAAAATTGGCGATATACGTAAATTGAATGAAAACGAAATGGAATATGTAGCATCTTTAATAGAATAGGGGGACATGAGATGGCACAATTAGTTAAATTATATGATTATATTTCTCGTTATGAAACAAATCCATTTCATTATCCGAGTAGATTTATTCAATTAAAACAAGATAATTGGCAACATTTTTTTGATAGAGCTAATTTGACATCATATGAAACAAATCTAACAGATGTAGAATTAGATGCTAGAAAAAAACAATTAATTCAACGTTTTTTGAATCAGTTATTACCATTCCAATATAAATGGGCAACATCAACGTTAACTCATAAATCATATACAGATAAGAAATATATCCACGACGATATATTAACGTTTTTTATCCAACGATTTCCTGATATATATTTAGTTATGTATTATCCATTGTTTTCTGTTCAAAAAGCGCCCATTGACGGGGAAATTATTTTAATTAGTCCAATTGGTATTGAGATTATCCATGTTGTTCAAGAAGTTCAAGATGCACGAGTTATTATAAACGAACAACGTACATGGCAAGTTGAATCTAATCATGATGTGGTATCAATTGTTAGTCCACTAATTACATTAAAACGAACGGAACAAATTGTTGCGAGTATTTTAAAGTTATATGATATTAATTTACCAATTCAAAAAACAGTTTTATCAGAAACGAATGATTTTATGTACTTAACATTACCTTATCGAACGAATATTGTTGGAAAACAAGAATATAAAGAGTGGTTTACTCAGAAGCGCGCCCTACAATCTCCGTTAAAAAATGTTCAATTAAGAGCAATGGAAGCTTTGTTGAAACATTGTCATAGTACGTATGTCCGTAGACCAGAATGGGAAAGTGATGACGATGATTCATATATGACAGTCGGGAGTATTGGAGAATAATAAATGTATATATTTATTATTAACCCTACAGCAGGTAATGGACGTGCAAAAAGGATTTATGAAAAATTATTACATGATTCTATTTATCGCGAGTTAAACCCACGTTGTTATTTTACAAAATATAGTGGTCATGCAGAAGTTATTGTTGAACAAATATCAGATGAAATAGATGGTCAGCCAGTAAAAGGAATTGTAGTTATCGGCGGAGATGGTACTTTACATGAAGTTGTAAATGGTCTTCATTTGCGTCATCTCCCTATTTCTTTTATTCCTGCAGGTTCGGGGAATGATTTCGCTAGAGGAATGAAACTTTCAAAAAGTCCAGAAGCCACTTTAAAAGCGATTAGAAATAATGGACGAACAGTTGATTATTGGCTAGGAGAATTTGTTGCAAGTGGCTTTCAAAACAGACGTTTTATCAATTGTATAGGATTTGGTTTTGATGCTGTTGTTGCAGCTAGTGCGAATAAATCTCGTTATAAAAAGTTGTTTAATCAATTTTTTCTAGGTTCAGTTATCTACATATTATCGTTATTAAAACAACTGTTTTTTTATAAACCAATTTCGATTACGGTGACATTAGATGGTAAGGAAAAAACTTTTTCCCGTTGTTTACTTTTTATTGTGAATAATCATCCTTATATTGGCGGGGGTATGAAAGTTAATCCTCACGCTGTAAATAATGAAGATACTTATTCGATTATTGTTGTTGATTCGATATCAAAATGGAAAGTCCTTGCTTTGTTTGGCACAGTTTTTTCAGGGCGACATTTACGATTTAAAGGTATTTCCACATTTGAAGCACGCGATATCACATTAAAATCATCAACAAAACAACCTGTGCCAATGCAGGTTGATGGGGAAACAAGTAGTGCAACGTATTGTCGGATTCAAAAACCAAACAAGCCAATTTCATTACAAGTTGCTGAAATAAATAAACTTTCAAAGCTTGATAAATGATTTATGAGCAAATATTACCTTTTGTTTGTTGGATGATCTCAATCCAAGTAGGAATTCGATGCTCATATGCTTGGATATGTGTATCAAAGGAGGCAGCTAATTCTGCTTTAATACCATAATTATAGATTTCAGGTAATATCATCTGTAACTCATCTTCAATCGTTCTATCAGTTATTAATTGTTGTATGAGCTTTTTGATTTGAGTATATTCATTTAGTGTTACGGATTTTAATGTTAGTTGTTCATGTAGTAAATCATGCAAAAGAGTTAACTGATTATGTCGTGTAAGACACATTTTAAAATCACCTCTATCTTATTATGTCCTGATTTTGTTATAATATACAAATACACAGTATATATTTATAAATGAGTTTTGAATACGGATACAATTGGTGTTTGAAGCATGTTTCACAGGGTATTAGTAAAGTATTGTGTCATAAATAAATTATAGTAGTGTACTTTAATTTAAAAAAGGGAGAGGATAGTGTGGAACAACTGAAAATAGGAAAAGCAACATTAACATGGTTAAATGGTGGCGTGAACTTTTTAGACGGTGGGGCAATGTTTGGAGTAGTACCTAAAGCATTATGGACTCGTCGCTATCCAGTAAATGATAAGAATCAAATCGAACTACGCACAGATCCTATTTTAATTCAATTAGAAGGTAAAAACTATTTAGTTGATACAGGGATGGGAAATGGAAAGTTAACTGATAAACAAATGAGAAATTTCGGCGTGTTAGAAGAATCCACAATTGAAGCTTCGTTAGCTAAACTAGATATGACGACAAAAGATATTGATTGTGTTTTAATGACACATTTACACTTTGATCATGCTTGTGGTTTAACGAAGGTAGCAGGAGATACATATGAGTCTGTTTTTCCCAATATACCGATTATAGCATCGGCAGTTGAATGGAATGAAATGCGCAATCCAAATATTCGCTCAGCTAATACATATTGGAAAATGAACTGGGAAGCAATTGAGGATCAGGTTGAACCATTTGAAGATGAAATTCAAATTACTGATAATTTAAAAATGATTCATACGGGTGGTCATAGTGATGGTCATTGTATCTTAGTTTATGAAGATGGCGAAGATTGTTTTATTCATATGGCTGATATTATGGCAACACATGGTCACCAGCATAAGCTATGGGTAATGGCATATGATGATTATCCAATTACATCTGTTCATCAAAAAGAAAAATGGATGGACTTTGGTTACAAACGTCAAGCTTGGTACACATTTTATCATGATGCTTATTATCGTGCTCTGAAATTTGATAATGAAGGAAATATAATTGATGAAGTGAAAAGAGAGCGAACAGAATATAAAGAATAAATGTATGACAATTACTATAAAGTGGATAAAAAATAGCCATCCAGGAGAGGATGGCTATTTAACAGATTTTAGATTGGTTGAACATCAATGATTGCACCAGTATCAATATCGACGTAAAAATCAAATTGTTTATTTTCTCCGTCAATATTACGGCTAATCCCACCACGATATGTGTTGTATGTTAACTCATTTTTATCAATTTTTTCAGGACGAATGTAAATCCAAGACCCATTGATTGGACCATTTGATTGAAAAGATTCCTTTGCATATTGTAGTGCTTTTTCAGGTGTAATCTTTTTTGTATCTACTATTTGATCTTTGAGCAAGTATCCAATTGCGATACCTAATCCAGTAGCGAATAAAACTCTTTTCCGACTCATCGTATGATTCCTCCCACTTAGTATAGTAAAAGTTAGCTTATACATAGTATATATGAAATAAGAAAAAATTGCATAAAATATATAATGTATTTATGACAATTTTATGAGACAAGCTCGATTAATAAATAAAAAACCAATGGAAGGAAGTTTAAAAAATGGAAGCAACAACTTTAAAGATGTTTCAAACATTAACAGAATTACAAGGTGCTCCAGGAGATGAAAAACGAGTCCGTGATTATATGAAAGAACAATTAACTCCATATGCTGATGAGATGATTTATGATAATTTAGGTAGTGTTTTCGGTGTTAAACATGGTGAAGGTCCTCGAGTAATGGTTGCAGGACATATGGATGAAGTAGGCTTTATGGTCACACAAATAACTAAAAATGGGATGATTCGTTTTCAACCATTAGGCGGTTGGTGGAATCAAGTTATGTTAGCACAACGTGTGCAGATTATGACGAAAAATGGTGCGATTACAGGTGTAATTGGATCCATTCCACCGCATTTACTTACACCTGAACAACGAAAAAAACCAATAGAAATAAAAAATATGCTCATTGATATCGGTGCAGATGATCAAGCAGATGCTTTAGAAATAGGGGTGACACCTGGTGATACGATTGTACCAATCTGTCCATTTACTCCGATGGCGAATGAAAAGAAAATATTAGCTAAAGCATGGGACAATCGTTATGGATGTGGATTAGCGATTGAATTAATGAAAGAAGTCGCGAATGAAACATTACCAAATCAACTGTATTCGGGGGCAACAGTGCAAGAAGAAGTCGGTTTACGTGGTGCTAGTACAGCGGCCCATCTGATTCAACCAGACATTTTTTATGCATTAGATGCTTCTCCTGCAAATGACATGAGTGGAAATAAGGAAGAGTTTGGTCAGCTAGGTAAAGGTGCTTTATTACGAATTTTTGATCGAACGATGATTACCCATCGTGGAATGAGAGAGTTTATTTTAGATACAGCTGCGACGCATGACATTCCTTATCAATATTTTGTTTCTCAAGGCGGCACAGATGCAGGTCGTGTTCATACAGAAAATGATGGGATTCCTTCTGCCGTGATTGGGATTTGTTCGCGTTATATCCATACATCTTCATCGATTATTCATGTAGATGATTATGCTGCAGCAAAAGAATTGTTAGTTAAATTAGTTAAAGCAACAGATCAATCGACTGTTGATGCGATTCGTTCAAAATAAAAGGAGAAGGATATGAATATCGTCATAGCTTCTTTAAACGAAGCAAAAGTCAAAGCTGTAACAACGGTTTATCCTAACGCTACAATTAAGCCTGTATCTGTTCCTTCAGGTGTAGCTCCACAACCAATTGGGGATGAGGAAACAATGCTCGGTGCAATTAACCGTGCTAAAAATGCACAGAAACATTATCCTCATATGACTTCAATAGGTTTAGAAGGTGGAGTGATGTTTTTACGAGATGAGTTATATTTAACGAATTGGGGAGCAATGCTTACTCCAGAAGGAACACTATTTACAGGTTCAGGAGCAAGAATTGTGTTGCCTTCTAGTTTTATTGAAAAAATTCATGCAGGTGTGGAATTAAGTGAGCTGATGAATGATTACACACAAAGAAAAGATATTCGCCACCATGAAGGAGCAATCGGCATATTTACAGCACTCCACTTAAACCGCGCCAATCTCTTTGCACAAATAATTACTTTGTTAAAAGGACAACAAGAATATCAGGAGTTAAATGAAGGATTTAATAATAAGAGATAAAATTAAAAAGCCGTAAACGTAAACAGCAACGTAGGCCGTAGCTAGTATTATCTAAAATATAATTAAAGAATGATTTCATCAAACTTCGCTACGGAATAACACTACGCTTTCCGCAGGCAACACCTCAACTACCTCAGAAACAAAGTCCGTTTCTTCGGGGATTTTCGGTTGTTGCTTATCCTGCAGGAGTCTCCGTGTTATTCCTCCGCTATATTTTATACATTGAATGTTGGAATATCTTTCATAATTAATTATGCTAAGCATGCTGGTTAACAATGCATTTATACTTTTTTAAAAAAGAACTTGACTAATCGTAAGAAAGCGGAATATATTCGGACTGTGGTGGTTATCTTCTAACTATTTAAAAGAAATTAAATCTTTTTCAGCTTAGTAGAGAACGTTATATTTTTAAGTCACAGTTCCATCATCCTTTCAAAAGTTTATACAAACATAATAAATCCCCTACTGCTCATTGGCAATAGGGGATTTGCTTGTTTATTCATAAATGTATGATAATACATCCAATGCTTGTTCGACTGTTTCTACTGTTACATTAGCTTTGTTAGACAGTTCTTTTAATGGATGGATTAGTGACTCTGGACGAATAATGATTGTCGGTTTATTTAATGTAATCGCCGCACTTGCATCCATCGCAGTATTCCACTGACGATACTGCTCACCAAACAATGCAATAACAACATCAGCTTTTTGTAACATTACTTGTGTTCGGAAATTATTTATATCTGAAGCTGCATGGTCTTTATATAAATTTCCAGGTTGTTCACCTAAAATCGCTTCTCCAATATCATCCGAACGATCATGATTTGTTTGTGGAGCAACGAAAGATAAAGGTAATTTTCTTTCTTCAGCTAGCTTTTGTAACTCTTCACGCCAATTTGTATGAATTTCTCCTGCTAAATAAACTGTTAATTCCATATTTATCCCTCCAAACTCATTATACGCCGAATCTTCTAAAAAATAAAATAATCATAGATGAAAAAGTTAGAATCAATATCATTATTCATAATACGTATAAACGTATTGGTTATAACGAATATGAAAATGTGGTAAAATAGAGATTATACATGTAATTTTAAAATGTAATCCTATTTATTTTGGAGGAATCATTTAATGAAGATGACAAATATGAAAATGAAGAAAAAGTTAGAAAAGCGTCTTCAAGACGAAGCGTTTCGAACTTCATATAATCGTGATAATAATGTGTTTCGTATAGAATGGAAAGAATCGAAAGAAGGAATTTCGGTTCGCCTTCCACAATTAGTCGCTAAATATAATGAGCGCGGAGAAGCAGCAGTTGATGAACTCGTTGATCATTTACATGAAGCGTTAAAAATTATGAATGAACAACACCAATTATCAGGTATGGAAAAACATATCTTTCCGGTTATTCGTTCAACTTCTTTTCCAACAGAGAAAAAAGATGGTACACAATTATTAACGAAAGAACATACAGCAGAAACGAGAATATTTTACGCATTAGATTTAGGGAAATCTTATCGTTTAATTGATGAAGCTTTTTTAGAAACAGAGAATTGGACAGCAGAACGAATACATGAAAATGCCTTATTTAATATGCGATCTTTAAAAACTGATTATAAAGTTGACACTGTTCAAGATAATGATTTTTATTTTATAGCAACTCAAGATGGATATGATGCGAGTAGAATTTTAAATGAATCTTTCTTAGATGAAATTAAAAGCAAAGCTTCAGGAGATTTAGCTGTAGCTGTACCGCATCAAGATGTATTAATTCTTGCAGATATTCGTAATGATACCGGTTATGATATTTTAGCTCAAATGACGATGCAGTTCTTTGCTGAAGGTCGTATTCCTGTAACATCATTGCCATTTATTTATGAAGATAATACATTGGAGCCTATTTTTATTATGGCGCAAAATAAACCAAGAAATACGAAAAAATAGATTTCTGAATAACTCGATTAAGTAAACACTGTCTATAATGATTAAACATGCTAAAATAGAAGATAATCTAATTATAGTGAAGAGTAGGTGATGATTATGTCGAATAATTGGAAAAAGCGTGTGAGCGATTTTTTCTTTGAAGAAATTGAAGAAGAAATCGTGCAAGACATGGAGGAATCTAGTTCTAGTGATAGTAGTGTGCAACGAATACCTCCTACTTCAAAAAGACCAGTCGATACACGTGTTGCTTATCAATATTCAAAAAAACGACCGTCATCCTTTCGTTTCCCTGTTACGGTTGATGAACAAGATAATCAAACGCATAAGCGAACACCGGTACAACATCAACGTACGCATAATAGAAAGAGACGACGTCCGTATAGTCAAGCACCGTTAAATAAATCTGGACGACAACCGACTGACAAAGAACTTGAAGATATACCAGCTTATATGAGACGAGAAAATAATCGAAGAAATACTCAGGTTGAACAAGAAGCAATAAAACAGCCTGAACAAACTACAATAGAACAAACAGAAAATAAAAAGAAAGATCCGTTAGAAGGTTATACGAGACCAGATGAATTAGATCGTGTGTTTAGAATTCGTGATGGCCAGGATAAGCAAGAAGAGCAGGAAAAAGCAGATTTAGAAAAGAAACGAAAGCAAGCTTACTTTGATCGCACGACTCGTCGAGCGAAAATAGAACAGTTAAAGCAACGAGTTGACCAAGAAGAGACAGATGTAGAGAAAGAGCCTTCTATAATTGTGTCACAAGAAGAAGCAACTAAGATAGAAATCAATCATGATGAGGTCGAACAAATCGATGAATTAGTGAGTAGTCCTATTACTTCTGAATTAACGATGGTTGAAGAAGACATCTCTGGTGAAAGCGAAGAAGATGTTTATATTCCAACAGTGCCCAATCATTTATTAGACGATCCGGTTCTACCAGATGATGGAGATAGTGACTGGTTACAAGAGCAGCAATTTCTATTAAATCAAACGTTAGAACATTTTAAAGTAGATGCTAAAGTTGTTAATGTGACACAAGGTCCGTCTGTGACCCGTTTTGAAATTCAACCTGCATTAGGTGTAAAAGTTAGTCGAATTCGTAATTTAGCAGATGATATTAAGTTAAATATGTCAGCTCGTGATATTCGAATGGAAGCACCAATACCAGGTAAAAATACAATTGGAATTGAAGTGCCAAACCAATATCCTCAAATAGTAGGCTTACAAGAAATTATTGAATCGGAAGCTTTTGAACAATCGGCTTCAGATTTAACAATCGCTTTAGGATTAACAATTGAAGGTGAGCCATTAATTACAACGATTGATGATATGCCACATGGCTTAATTGCTGGAGCTACTGGTTCAGGTAAAAGTGTATGTATTAATTCCATTATTTTAAGTATTTTATATAAGGCAAATCATGAAGATGTAAAGTTCATGATGATTGACCCGAAAATGGTTGAGCTAACACCGTATAACGGTATTCCACATTTAATTAGTCCGGTAATTACGGATGCTCAAGCAGCAACAGTAGCATTAAAATGGGCTGTTAATGAAATGGAAGAACGTTATGAAAAACTAGCCAATGCTGGAGTAAGAAATGTTCAACGATATAATGAGAAGATGATAAAAGAAAATCGTGCATCAGAAAAATTATCTTATATTGTTGTCATTATTGATGAGTTAGCTGATTTAATGATTGTTTCTCCACAAGAAGTAGAAGATGCGATTTGTCGAATTGCACAAAAAGCTCGGGCTTGTGGGATGCATTTACTCGTAGCAACCCAGCGCCCTTCTGTAGATGTTATTACAGGGTTAATTAAAGCGAACATTCCTACAAGGATTGCCTTTAGTGTGTCATCACAAGTAGATTCCAGAACAATTTTGGATTCGAATGGCGCGGAAAAATTGCTCGGTAAAGGTGATATGTTATTTGTTGAAAATGGTGCAAGTAAAAGTGTTAGGTTACAAGGCCCTTTCGTTTCTGATGACGAAATTGATCGCGTAGCTAACTATTCAAGACAAATAGCTGAGCCTAATTATTTATTTGAACAAGAACAATTATTATTAGAAGTTGAAAATGAAGATGAAGATGAGTTATTAGATGAAGTCATTTCATTTGTAGTCGAACAACGTCGTGCAAGTACATCGTTATTGCAAAGAAGGTTTAGAATAGGGTATAATCGAGCCGCACGCTTAATTGATTCATTAGAATATAAAGGAATTGTATCTGCAGCAAATGGCTCAAAACCGCGTGATGTACTTGTAACAAAAGCACAAGTCGATGAAGCATTACAATAATAAAAAATAATAGAATCCAGATGAGGGAGTTTCTTTCATGAAAGAAATTGAACAGAAGTTACAAGGTAAAATTAATCGTTTAACGAATAAAACATTTAAATTTGATGAACGAGTCAAAGAAGGCTGGTTCTCTGCCGTATATTTTTTGAAAACGAAAAAAATTATTGAAGAAAAATCACCAGACAATATTGTAACGATGCAGTTTTTTCAAAAAGATGATGCCGTACTGTGTGGCACAGATGAAGTAATAGCTTTAGTTCATACATTTGCGGATCATCCTGAAACGTTAGAAATAAAATCATTAAAAGATGGTGATAAAATAAAACCATTTGAAGCGGTCTTAACAATAACAGGACGTTATCAATACTTTGGCTATTTAGAAGGGATTATTGACGGGATTTTATCTCGACGAACTTCTGTAGCTACAAATGTATATAATGTTGTAAAAGCTGCACGTTCATCTGGGACACAGAAACCAGTTATTTTTATGGGTGACCGTGATGATCATTTTACACAACAAGCTGGAGATGGCTATGCTGCTTTTATCGGAGGGTCATCTGCCCAAGCAACACATGCGATGAATGAATGGTGGGGTAAACAAGGAATGGGAACGATGCCGCATGCTTTAATTCAAATGTTTCGCGGGGATGTTGTAGCAGCGACAAAAGCATATCAGGAAATATTCCCAGAAGATGAATTAATGGCACTAGTTGATTATAATAATGATGTCATAACTGATTCATTGAAATTAGCTCGTGAATTCGGCGATGAATTAAACGCTGTACGTGTCGATACGTCTAAAACAATGGTAGATAAATATTTTTTAAGAAATGATCATTTAATGGGGACGTTTGATCCTTGTGGAGTAAATCCCGAGCTTATCTTTGCATTACGTAAAGCTTTAGATGATGAAGGTTTCACTAAGGTGAACATTGTAGCAAGTGGTGGATTTACAGAGGAAAAAATCGAATACTTTGAAAATCGCGGTGTACCTGTAGATATGTATGGAATTGGCAGTAGCTTATTGCATATTAATATTCATTTTACAGGTGATAATGTATTATTAGACGGAACACATTCAGCTAAAGAAGGTAGAAAGTTTTGGCCGAACGAACGCTTAGAAGAAGTAATGTATGAAGGTTAATTAAGTATAAAAGAAATTCTATTAGAAAACGCATTATAGGAGCATTTTCTAATGACGGTTTTGGAGGTTCATTATGACAACTTACCATTTTATTGGTATTAAAGGTACTGGTATGAGCGCACTTGCACAGATTTTACATGATTCAGGGGAAGAAGTGCAAGGCTCAGATGTAGATAAAGAGTTTTTTACGCAAGAAGAGTTGGAAAGAAAAGGGATATCTATTCTTCCTTTTTCAGCAGATAATATAAAAGCAGATCATACTATTATTGCAGGAAATGCATTTTCAGATGATCATATCGAAATTAAGCGCGCTCGTGAATTAGGGGCAACGTTTTATAAATACCATGAATTTTTAGGGGATTGGATAAATCAATATACGAGTGTTGCAGTGACAGGTTCTCATGGTAAAACATCGACAACTGGTTTGTTAGCACACGTATTAGATGATAATTTGCCAACATCTTATTTAATAGGTGATGGTACTGGAAAAGGTCATGAAAATAGCGATTATTTCGCTTTTGAAGCATGTGAATATAAGCGTCATTTTTTAAATTATAATCCAGACTATGCGATCATTACAAATATTGATTTTGATCATCCAGATTACTTTTCAGACATTGACGATGTGTTTAATGCATTTCAATCAATGGCGAACAATGTGAAAAAAGGAATTATCGCATGTGGGGAAGATGAACATTTACAGCACTTACAAACGAAAGTGCCAATTATTTATTATGGCTTTTCAGAGGAAAATGATTTCCAAGCAACAAATATTAAAGAAACACCTGAAGGTACGGAGTTTGATGTATCGGTAAGAAATACGTATTACGATACATTCACTATTCCTTTACATGGTAATCATCATATTTTAAATGCATTATCCATTATTGCTTTTTGTCATTATGAAGGAATTGATGCATCTATTATTCACAGTTTAAGTAGTTTTACAGGTGTGAAGCGTAGATTTTCTGAAAAGAAATTACAAAAACAAATTATTATTGATGATTATGCGCACCATCCTATTGAAGTAACAGCAACTATTGATTCAGCTCGACGAAAATATCCTAATAAATCGATAGTGGCAATTTTTCAACCACATACTTTTACGCGAACAAAAACATTTTTAAATGAATTTGCCGAAAGTTTACAAACAGCAGATCATGTATATTTATGTGATATATTTTCATCAGCACGTGAATCATCTGGAGAGCTGAAAATTGAAGATTTACAAGTAAAGGTTTCACAAAGTAAACTATTAACGATGGATAATATTGCGACATTACAACAATTTGAAGACGGTGTTCTTGTCTTTATGGGAGCAGGGGATATCCAAAAGTTCCAAAAGGCGTATGAAAAATCTTTATAATTTTTTTATGAAATAAAATAGAAAGAGTTTATCGTGTTCATCTATAGGGAACATGATAAACGCTTTTTTTCATTATTTTTAATCTTTTTTCAAATAAATGATAAGAACCCGTGAAAAAAAAGCTAGAATCAGTTACTATATAAAGAAGATACATGTTTTATTCTGTTTAAATTGGGTATCTATATAGTGTAAAATGATACATACTTGAATGTGTACCAATTTAAATAAAGTTAAATGGAGAAGAGGAGTTGACAACAATGTATGCAGCAATAGCAATCGCAGTAATTATTGTAGCACTTGCATTTGCAGTTTTAGTAGCGTATTTAGCTGGAGTGCTTAAAGCAACACAACGTACACTTGATAATGTTGCGGACACATTAGAAGGAGTAGAGAAACAACTAGAAGGTATTACGACAGAAACAACTTTACTACTTCAAAAAACAAATGATTTAGCAGAAGATATTAATGATAAAGTTGCTAAATTAAATAGTGTCTTTGATGGTGTAGAAGAAATTGGTGATACGTTTAATAATCTTACTCATTCAGTGAAAAAAATGTCAGATAAGATTTCTAAGACATCTGAAGATGATGTAGATAAGGCTACTGAAGCAGTTAAATGGAGTACAGCTGTCTTAAATGTATGGAAGAACCGTAATAAGTAATAATAAGTAAGTGAATTATATACTAAGGAGATGAGAAACATGAGTGATAATAATAATTTAAGTTTTGTTACAGGTGCATTAATTGGAAGTGTTGTTGGTGCAGCACTTGCACTCGTTTTTGCTCCTAAATCAGGTAGAGAAATCCGTAGCGATATCAATGTAGGAACGAGACAAGCTCTCGATAAAGTGGACGACTTACGAGTGAATGTACAGGAAAAAGGTACTGTATATGTAGATCAAGCAAAAATCAAAGGTTCTGAACTAAAAGAAAAAGGTACAGAATTAACGAAACAAGCAATTGATTCGACAACAAAATTAACAAAAGATGTAACTGAAAAAACGAAAGATGTTGCTGGCGATGTAACTGAAAAATCTAAGGATTTAGCTAAAGATGTTAAAAGTAAGTCAAAAGACGTAACTGACAAAGCAAAAGAAGTAGCAAGCAAAGCAAAAAATCTAAAAGAAAATGCTAAAGAAGAAATAAAAGAAACAGCAGAAGAATTAAAAGACGAAGCGACAGAAAAGGCTGCGGAAGTAAAAGATAAAGCAACAAAAAAAGCAGCAGATGTCAAAGAAGAAGTAGAAGAAACTACTGAAGATGTGAAAAAGAAATTAAATAAAGACGAATAATGCAAGAGAACTTGTGATAAATTTATTTATCATAAGTTCTTTTACAATTCAATGAATGGTTATAGTAGGATACATTGTTTTTATGCGTTAGCAATGAGGTAAGAATAGGATTTATTAATTTAATTTAGTACTTCATTAGATTAATTTATCAGAAAAGTGTATAATCTCAGTATGTATTCAAATATGTGACAAATTTCACAAAATCATATATAATCGTTCTAATTATTAATAGATGAGGGAGACGGGAAAATGAGTAATGGTGATATGCAACAATTACGTGAACAGCTAGATGAATTAAACTTAGATTTATTAAAGCTAATTAATGAACGTGCTGAAATCGTTCAGGACATTGGTGAGATCAAGGGTAAACAAAGTACAAGAAAATTCGACCCTGTTCGTGAGCGAGACATGCTTAATCATATTATAAAGCATAATGATGGTCCATTTAAGAACGCAACTGTAGAGCATATTTTTAAAGAAATCTTTAAAGCAGGCTTAGAAATTCAGGAAAGTGAACAACAGAAAGCATTACTCGTATCTCGTAAACGTAAAGCAGAAGATACAGTAATTGATATTAAAGGTGTACCATTTGGAAGTGGCGAAACACAATTTATTTTCGGACCATGTGCCGTTGAAAGTTATGAACAAACAGCTAAAGTCGGTGAAGTAATTAAAGAAAAAGGCTTAAAATTACTACGTGGTGGAGCTTATAAGCCTCGTACATCTCCTTATGATTTCCAAGGGCTTGGTTTAGAAGGATTAAAGATTTTAAAACGTGTAGCAGATGAACACGACTTAGCAGTTGTAAGTGAAATAGTGAATCCAGCTGATATTGAAGAGGCTCAAGATTACATCGACGTTATCCAAATTGGTGCTAGAAATATGCAGAACTTTGAATTGCTGAAAAAAGCAGGAGAAGCGAACAAACCAGTTATTTTAAAACGTGGACTATCAGCTACAATCGCTGAATTTATTAACGCAGCAGAATACATTATCTCTCGTGGTAATGGTAATATTATTTTATGTGAACGTGGAATTAGAACATATGAAACAGCAACGAGAAATACTCTAGATATTTCAGCTGTTCCAATTTTAAAACAAGAAACTCACTTACCTGTTATGGTAGACGTTACACATTCAACAGGTCGACGTGATTTATTAATTCCAACAGCAAAAGCAGCAATTGCAATTGGCGCAGATGTAGTGATGGCAGAAGTTCACCCAGATCCAGCAGTAGCTTTATCTGATGCTCAACAACAAATGGATTTTGAAATGTTTGACCAATTCTACAATGAAGTTGTCAACTTTGGTGCCGGAATTAAATCATAATTTTTTAAAAACATAGTAGACATTTATCGTGTCTACTATGTTTTTTTTGTGTTTTTATCGTAGCTAGGATATGATAAAATTAGAGAAATAGAAAAAGGTCGGAGGAGGCTTATTATGAGTATTACAATTTATGATGTAGCAAGAGAAGCAAATGTATCAATGGCTACCGTTTCAAGAGTTGTAAACGGTAACCCAAATGTGAAACCAACAACGAGAAAAAAAGTATTAGAAACAATAGAACGATTAGGATATCGACCAAACGCTGTTGCAAGAGGATTAGCTAGTAAAAAAACAACAACAGTCGGTGCAATCATTCCCGATATTTCAAGTACGTTCTTTTCAGAATTAACACGCGGTATTGAAGATATTGCGACAATGTATAAATATAACATTATTTTAAGTAATTCAGATCAAAATAAAACTAAAGAATTACATTTAATTAATACGATGTTAGAAAAACAAGTTGATGGGATTGTTTATATGGGCGGGGAGATTACAGAAGAACATATTAATCAATTTAAAACATCTCGTGTCCCGGTCGTATTAGCAGCAACGAGCGATAAAGAAAAAACTTTACCTTCTGTAAATATCGATTATGAACAAGCAACATATGAAGCAACAACTCATTTAATCGAAACAAATAAAGAACAACCTGCTTTAATTACAGGTGGAGAACACATCCAAAATAATAGTTTAAAATATAGTGGTTATGTACGCGCTGTAAAAGATGCGAACATAGAATTAAATGAAGAGCTCATTGTTGAAAATGAATCAAGTTATAATGGTGGAATAGAAGGTGTCACAGAATTATTAGAAGAATGCTCTATTTCTCCGAAAGCTGTATTAGTTACGACAGATGAAATGGGAGTAGGAGTTATTCACGGTATTCAAGATAAAGGGTTACAAGTTCCAGATGATATTGAAGTCTTTGGTTTTAACAATACAAGAATAGCAATGATGGTACGTCCTACATTAACAACTGTTGTTCAGCCGATGTATGATTTAGGTGCTGTTGCGATGCGTTTATTAACGAAATATATGAATAAAGAAGAAGTCGATGATCATACGGTAATTTTACCACATCGCATTATCGAACGAAATTCTACAAAATCTTCTAATAATCACTAAACATATGCTGGAAACAGTCGATATAATATACTGTAGTATGTTTATTAGCAGACGTAGGAGAGTAGTTCAATGAGAAAAAGAGATGTATTAACTCCAATAGGGATTACGTTAGGTTTTATTATGATTATGCTAGCAATTGTCTCAAATGGAGGACGAGAGGGTTTAGCAATATTTATTGATATTGCCTCCATTTTTATTGTCATTGGTGGCTTAATTGGCTCTTTATTTATTAACTTTAAATTTGAACAAATTAAATCAGTAAGAAAAGTTATGGGAGAAGCGTTTCAAAAAGAAGATCGTGATTTACATGGGTTGATTCATCAGTTCGTTCATCTATCTGAAAAGGCTCGTAAAGAAGGGCTTTTATCTTTAGAGTTAGAGATAGATGAGGTAGAGGATGAATTTATCAAAAAAGGTGTTTTATTAGCAGTTGATGGTATGGAGCCAGATGTCATTACAGATATTATGGAATCTGAGATTAAAGCAATGGAAGAGCGTCATTATCGCGGAAGAATGATTGTTGAAAAAGCTGGAGAGTTTGCTCCTGCTTGGGGAATGATTGGTACATTAGTTGGTCTAGTACTCATGTTAAACAATTTAGAAGACCCTTCAAGTTTAGGTCCAAATATGGCAGTTGCTTTAATTACGACATTATATGGTACAATACTAGCTAACTTAGTATTTTTACCAATGGCTGGTAAATTAGAAAATAAAACAGAAGAAGAAATTTTTGTTCGTGAAATTATTGTTGAAGGTATTTTAGGGGTACAGTCTGGACAAAATCCACGAATTTTAGAAGAGAAGTTAACTGCTTATTTATATGGGGAAAAATTAAGAGACCCTGAGAACGATGCGAACGAGGCAGATATGAATGAAGCGTAAACGTAGACCGAAAAATACCGGTGCCCCAAAATGGATGGTTACATATTCGGATATGATTACACTTGTTTTAGTTTTCTTTATTTTATTATTTTCAATGTCACAAATTGACACGATGAAATTTGAACAAGTAACAGAGTCATTTAAAGATAGAGCGATTCTTGACTTTTTACCATCAGCAATAGATATTGATGATACAGGAACGACGAATGATGATGGTGATGGTGAAGACGCTGGCGCTGATGACGAAACAGATGATGAAGATGAAGAAGACTTTGATGCAAGTGGTTTGCATGATTACTTAGAAGAATGGGAAAAAAGGGAAGACGCTCTAGCTAGATTAATGGATGATATAGATGTTTTCTTAGAAGAAGAAGGATTAACAGATGCTGTAACAGCTAATCGTACAGAAGAAGGTGTCGTGTTAGTCTTACAAGATAGTATTTTATTTGAGCCTGGTGAAGCAGAAGTATTAGAACAAGGACAACTCTTTCTTGATGAAATTGGCGGTTTATTGGAAGGAATGCCGAACAATGTACGAATTGAAGGGCATACTGATACAAGACCAATCGCAAACTATCGTTATCCATCGAACTGGGAATTATCTGGTGCAAGAGCATCGAGTGTTATTCGATATTTAATTGATGAATTTAATCTTGATGATGGACGTTTTTCACTCATAGGGTATGGTGAAGTAAGACCTGTTGCTAAAAATGATACAGACAAGAATAGGGCGAAAAATAGACGTGTTGAAATTATTATCTTAGATCAAGATGCTGAGGAGGATAATTAAACATGTTATGAAAGCGTAAGGATGAATGATAATCTCATCTTTGCGCTTTTTTCCTTGCTTAAAATGTAGGTGCGATATATTCTTAAAATAGTAAGCATGAATTTAAAAACTTTTACTTGAATGGAAGCAGGCTGTAATGAAAGTAAACGGCTATATTATCAAACGTAAAGTTTGTATTTGAAATACGGAAAATTGATTCATTTTAGTATTAGAAATGAGGGGTATATAATGAATTTATATCAATTGTTACATAATTTTTTTAATATGAATAAAACGATATATAGTGATATCAATGTGTCAGGTATATGTACTGATACGAGAGAAGTTAAGCAAGGAGATTTATTTATTTTACAAAAGGGAGCACATTTCGATTCCCATACAAAATATAAAGAGCTTGAAGGTATAGTCGCTGCTTTTATTAGTGAAAGGGAGATTGATACTACTGTTCCTTATTTTGTTGTAGAAGATGCGAATGATTATATTGGCCCGATAGCTGCTAAATTTTACGGTTATCCAACTGAAGAAATGATTAATGTAGCTGTTACAGGAACAAACGGAAAAACAAGTGTTACATCGATTCTTTCACATATTTTAAGAGAACATCATTATAATGTCGGTTTAATAGGTACAAATGGCATTTTTGTAAATGATCAAGTGTTATTCGAAAATTTGAAAACACCGACGACCCCTCCACCATTAGATTTGCAAAAGATAGCATATCAATTAAAGGAAAAACGAGCTCAGTATAATGTAATGGAAGTAACGAGTCATGGATTGCATTATGGTCGGACAAAAGGAATTGGATATCAGTATCGTTTATTTACTAATTTAACAGCAGATCATTTAGATTTCCATAAAACAATGGATGAATATTTTAAAGCCAAAAGTCTGCTATTTAGTGAAGCAAATGAAGATGAGTATTGTCTGCTAAATAAAGATTCATCTTATTTTAATCAGTTAAATAAAGTTTGTGCTGGGAAAGTTATTTCTTATGGTGTTGCTGAAGGTGCTGATTTTAAAGCGACAAATATTGAATTGAATGAAACGAGTACATTGTTTGATGTAACATATGATAATGAAACAGTACGAATAGAAAGTTCATTGATTGGTTTATTTAATATATCAAACCTTCTTGCAGCAATTGCAGTGAGCCGGTTAGAAGGAATTTCATTAGAGAAAATTAAAAGTTATATTAAGTCATTTCAAGGTATTGCTGGTCGTATGGAAAGAATTGTAGTTGATGACAAAGTAATTGTTGTTGATTTTGCACATACGCCTGATGCTTTAGAAAATGCAGTACAAACATTAGAAGAAATTAAGAGTAAACAATTAATAACAGTCTTTGGATGTGGTGGTGATCGTGATAATTCAAAACGTCCTGTAATGGGGGAGATAGCTGAACGATACAGTGATAAAGTAATTGTCACATCCGATAATCCACGAACAGAAGATCCTAATAAAGTTATCCAAGATATAGTAGCTGGTATGTCAGGCGAAGTGACAACCATTTCAGATAGAAGAAAAGCAATTCATTATGCTATTGAACAGGCTCATGCAGGTGATATTATTTTAATAGCGGGTAAAGGACACGAAACGACGCAAATTGTTGGAACAGAGGAATTTCCATTTGATGATTTACAAGTAGCAAGAGAATGTAGTAAAAGTAAATAAGTTATATTATAAAAGAAGAGCCCTCAATCCATTTATTTGGTTTGAGGGCTCTATAATGTAAAACGATCAATCGTCTTTCTTCTCTTTCTTCTTCTTTTCTTTCTTCTTTTTCTTATCAGCTTCTTTTTTCTTTTTATCCTTGTCTTTATCTTTCTTCTTCGTTTCTACAGTAATTTTCTTGGAAGCATCTGATTCTGTGCCGAAGTAGTTCACTGCCCGAATGTAGTATTCTCCATCATCGCTTGGTGTAGAGTAGCTAGTGTCTTTAGTATGGCCTACTAGACTATCTTTATCATCAGAAGTTCGATAAATACGATATCCGATAATTAGATTGCCTTTTGCACCTGACCAAGAAATCTTATCTTTAGAAGCTTTAACGGATCCAGGAGCTGACGGTTTTTTATCATCTTCTTCATCAAACTCACCTGAAGTGGAACTTCCAGCTTTCATACTAATTTTTTTCCAAGGATCTGGATTACTACTCGGAATAAGTACAGATAAATCACTAAATTTATCATACCCTTTACGTTTTAAAAATTCTGGATTAAAAGCAACTCCTCCACTACCTTTAGAGGTAAATTCAGATGGAGTTTTTGAACTGGCAACGACACTGTCACCATCTACTTCTACTAATGGTAAATCACTACCTACTAAACTATCATCGGTTTTGTCTGGTTTGTGTTTGGAATCAAAGATATCTGATTTAACTAAACCAATTTTTTTACATAATTCGGATGGTGCCATGCCAGAAGTTGCACAGTAGCTTGCATTGACAATACCATCTGGTTGTTTGAACTTTTCAGAAGGTGCCATTAAATCTGAATCAATATCAGATAATGTGTTAACAATTCGCAACCAAAGTTCTTGATTTCGTTGTGAATAACTTAATGAACAACTTGGACACGCTACTGAACTTGGTGTATCATAACCAATCCATGTTCCGAATGTGACGTTTGGATTTGTTCCAACAAACCAAGAATCATGCATGTCATTAGATGTACCTGTTTTTCCAGCCCAATCTACTCCTTTATGTTTTAATTTAGGAGGAATATATCCTGCTGTTCCTTTAGTTAACACATCACGCATTATGTCGAGCGTTAAATAGTTTGCCTGTTTTGAGAAAATTCTTTCTGTATCTGCTTCGTGTTCATAAATTGTTTCACCATCTGAGTTTGTGATTTTTTCAATCATATAAGCATCTTCATAGACCCCGTTATTTCCAAACGTTGCAAATGCATTAACATTTTGATTGACTGTTACCTCTGTTGACCCTAAAGCTAAAGATGGGATTTGTTGACGCTCTTCATTAAGATATGGATAGCCCATTTTCTGTAAATAGTTTTTAGCTGGGTTTTCATTAAGAATATCACGATAAAACTCTACAGTTGTTACGTTATGAGAACGTGCAAGGCCTTCTCGTGCTGATACAAGACCATAAAATTGATGGGAAAAGTTATTCGGCCAACTATTAACTTGAACATCTGGAACGTCCGCCGTTACTGATCCAGGTTGTATTGCTCCCATGTCCATACCTGGTCCATAGACGAGCAACGGTTTAATCGTACTACCTGGAGAGCGTTCAGAATCAAAAGCGTGATTGACTGCTCTGTCCGTTGCACTGTATTCTCTACCAGGTGAGAAAGCAATAATTTTTCTCGTATCATTTTCAATTAACACGGCACCAGTTTCTTCTTGTTCGACAATGGCATTACCGTCTTCATCTTTTTTCTCTTGTACAGTCTTATCTGGTCCAAAGTAAGGATAGTCTTTTACTACTTTATCCATTGCTTCGAACATTTTTTTATCGATAGTAGAATGAATATGATATCCATTCATACGTAAAGCTCTGTCAGCTAACATTTCATATTCTGCTTTTAAATCATCATTTTCTTCAATTTCTTCTAAACTATAGCCGTCTTCTTCAGCGATTTGTTCTAAGATAATTTTTTGAGCTCTTTTTTCTAACTCGATAACAATTGCTGGGTGTTTTTCGATCGAAGAAGGAGCTTTTTTAGCAAAGTCTTTTGTAATATCGTGTTCTTTTGCTTTATTGTACTCTTCTTCTGTAATAAATTTCTCTCGATACATTCTTTTTAACACAGTGTTCATTCTAGCAATACCTGCTTCTAAATCTTCCTCAGACTTGATATCTCCATTTGACTTGAATGGTGTATAAGCATAAGGGTTTTGTGGTAGTCCAGCTAAAAAGGCTGCTTGAGGGATACTTAAATCATCTGCATCTTTACCAAATATACCCATTGCAGCTGTTTGAATTCCGGCAATATTTTGTCCAGCCGCATCTCTACCATATGGAACGATATTTAAATAAGCTTCTATAATTTCATCTTTTTCAAAGAAGTGTTCTAGACGCATGGCAAGTAGAATTTCTTTCGCTTTACGATCAAATGACACTTCATTTGTTAAAATTTGGTTTTTAATAAGTTGTTGCGTAAGTGTACTACCACCTGTTTTTGTAGCAGAGTTTGAAAACTCTTGATATGTCGCCCGAACGATTGCTTTTGGAACAACGCCATTATGTTCATAAAATAATTGATCCTCTGTAGCGATAACTGCTTCGAGTAACGTTGGGGAGATTTTTTCTAAAGGAGTTTTTTCTCGATGTATTTCTGCACGAATATCTCCAATATATTTTTCACCCGCAAAATAAAGTTTAGATGTTTCTTCATAGTTATAGATGTCACTTTTCATGTCTTCATAACTTCTCAGTGGTTCGTCTTTAACGAGTGAGGCAAAATAGCCGGCGCCTGCCCCGCTGACAAACATCATAGACATTGCCCCGATAATGATGAAGAATAATATAATATTCCAAACAACATCATAAGTAATCCGTGATGTTCTTTGAATTTTTCCTTGTTTCCATAGTGTTGTTATTTTGTCTTTAAATTGTTGAAAAGACTCTTTGACATTCATATTGTACCTCCTAAGTTCAACTATGTATTATATCATAGATTAGTAGTATATTGTCGATTTTTTCACTGGATAAAGTTGTAGGATATTGGATAATTCGTTCATGATTTTATTGAAAATACAAGTCGTGTATTCATAATAGTTGCTTTTTTATTTAGTTTAAGGGTACAATTACTGTAATATTATATTTGCGAAGAAAGATCGCAGTAGTGATGCAAATCCCTTAAACAAGAGAGCTAGTGGTTGGTGAGAACTAGTAATATTTGCAGGCGCGAATTACAATCTGGAGCAATCTTATGTGAGCCTATCCATAAGACGAATACGCTATCGTTAACAGCGCTTGAGAGGCAAAACGTTATTTGCAATGAGGGTGGTACCGCGAAGGTTTAATACTTCGTCCCTTTTGTAGATAAGGTTTTTTTGTTTTTATAAATATTTTTTGGAGAGTGGATGAAGTGGATATTTTACAAGATTTAAATAACAGAGGACTAATCCATCAAGCGACAGATTTTGAAGGGTTAGAACAACAACTTAAAGAAGAACAAGTAACGTTATATTGTGGATTTGATCCTACAGCAGATAGTTTACATATTGGTCATTTATTGCCAATAACGATGTTAAAAAGATTCCAACAAGCTGGTCACCGACCGATTGCTTTAATTGGTGGGGGAACAGGGATGATTGGTGACCCAAGTGGGAGAACGAGTGAACGTACGTTAAATGATGAACAAGTTGTTCATGGGTATGCAGAAGGAATTCGTAATCAACTAGCAGGTATTTTAAATTTCGATGCAGAAGAAAATGCGGCAATTGCAAGAAACAACCATGACTGGTTATCGAAAGTAACGATTATTGACTTTCTACGTGATGCTGGAAAACATTTTACAGTAAATTACATGTTAGCAAAAGATTCTGTTGCATCAAGAATTGAACACGGTATTTCATTTACTGAGTTTAGTTATATGTTGTTACAATCTTATGATTTCTTACAGTTATACGAACAAGAGAATTGTACATTACAACTTGGTGGAAGTGATCAGTGGGGGAATATTACAGCTGGATTAGAGTTTATTCGCCGCTCTCGTGGTGATGAAGAGATTAAAGCATTTGGTTTAACTGTTCCGCTCATTACAAAAGCTGATGGAACAAAATTTGGAAAAACAGCAGGTGGCGCAGTTTGGTTAGATCCAGAGAAAACGAGTCCATATGAATTTTATCAGTTTTGGTATAATACAGATGACCGTGACGTTGTGAAGTTCTTAAATTACTTTACATTTTTAGACAAAGCTGAGCTCGACACATTAGCAGAGGAAGCAGAAACAAATCCTGGTGCACGTCAAGCACAAAAACGTTTAGCAGAAGAAGTCACGAAAATGGTTCATGGAGAAGCTGCATTAGAACAAGCGATTAAAATTTCAGAAGCGTTATTTAGTGGAGATGTTAAAGTACTAACGGCATCTGAGATTGAACAAGGTTTTAAAGATGTGCCAACATTTGAAACAGAGAAAGCTGACGTCCAATTAGTCGATTTACTAGTTGACGCAAAAATATCACCATCAAAACGTCAAGCACGTGAAGATATTACAAATGGTGCTATTTATATTAATGGAGATCGAAATCAGGATGTTCAACATACAGTAACAGAAGCGGATCGATTAGAAGATACGTTTACAATCATTCGCCGTGGACGTAGAAATTATTTCTTAGTGCATTTTAAATAAGAAATTATGATTTGAAAGTAATTGTGGCGTCAGCAAAGTAGACTGTGAAGTAACTATCTTCATGCAAAACATTGTACTTTCTATTGGACTGAAAAAAGTTTGATTGTTATTCAATAATTAGAGAATAACAATCGCATTCCGAATATACTCCGCTTTCCACGGGCGAGTATCAAGTCTCGAAGCTCAGGACGTGCAAATGCAGGCTTTGTCACAGGACGTGACGTTCTTTGCCTGCCTCAGGCTTACGTCTTGCGGGGTCTTGATAGACTCTTACTTCCCGCAGGAGTCTCCATATATTCGGACTGCTCTGTATTTGCTGTTTATAGTTTTATTCACTTAATGACACTTTTTCAATGGCTGTTTACTATTGTTTGTATAACTAACAATGATCATGTTTAATTTTCTTTTGATAACAAAAAGATAAATATTAATTCTTATTACTTTTCAAAGGTGAAAAGATATATATTTGATATCTTTTCTATTTATATCGGTAGTTTGAAGTTGAGGCCGTGCCCACGGAAAGAAACGACCCGGAGCGATAAAATGCCTAACACTAGACTAATTTAAATTTATATTACGTCGTTGTTTCTGTCTACTATTCAGAGCTATTGTTTTAGTATATTGAAAAGCTTTTCTATGGGATACATCTATTTCTCATAGGAAAGCTTTTGTTGTTTTATAAATTGTTCATCTTGATTGTGTAGTAAAACGTATTGAATGTATTATTCACTATTTGCATAGTGTCCGCCAATTTTTTTACTGCGGTCAAGTATAATACCTGCGTCGCTGTAACTGGAAGCACGGAGAATCGATGTTGTGCCGTAGCGGTTTCGAATATTATCCATAACATAATCAATATCTTTATATTTATGTCGTTCATTAAAAAGGTCAAGTTGCGTATTGTCATCGTCTTGTAAATTTGTTAAAGATACAGTGACACGCCGAACAAGACTTTTACCATCATAAAAACCTTTAAATAACTGAGTACATACATCATACATCTCTAATGTAATATTAGTAGCAATATCGAGTGATTTTGAACGTTGAAAACCTCCCCCACCAGTATCTGTAGAGTAATGAATAGAAAGTTGAATTGTTTTTCCTGCTTGTTTTACAGCCCGAGCCCTCCGACAGGATTCCTCACATAAATCTAACATACAGATAAAGGTCTCGCTAGCTGTGTAGTTGCGTAATAATGAAATACCGTGACTAAAACTTTTCTGCACTGTTTTTGTAAAATCACCTAAAGCAGGACTTAAATCAATTCCCCAAGCATGCCAGTATAGTTGTTCCCCCATGACACCGAAATGTTTCTGTAAATGAGTAAGCGGATATTGCGCTATTTGACCAAGGGTTGTTATACCAAGATGATACAAACGTTTTTTCAAGCGTGATCCAATCCCCCAAACATCTTCAACAGGACTAGACCATAATAGCGAGGCAACATCTTCATATCTACATTCCGCAATACCTTCTTTTGAATTTTTCGCAATTAAATCCATCACTACTTTTGCTAAAAATTTATTATCTCCAATCCCGATTACACATGTAATACCAAAGTACTTTAAAATGGCTGCTTGAATATTTCTCGCACTTTCCCAGCGTGAACCAGATAAATGCTTTATTCCATTAACAGTAACCCAAATTTCATCTACTGAGTATGTGTGAATTGCTTCTTTTGGAACGAATGTATGCAGTAACTTTGTAATTTGTATGGACACTTGAATATAATCTGCCATATTAGCTTGCACGATATGAATGGTAGGGTCAGGTGGTAACTCAAAATAACGACTGACATTGCTGATACCATGTTTTTTCTTCAAAGCAGGAGAAGCGGCTAGCACGATACTACCTGAACGTGATAAATCACCAACAACCGCTAACATTGTTTTCATTGGATCAAGCCCTAGTTTAACAGCTTCTACACTAGCATAAAATGAACGCATATCAACACATAATACATCATTTCGAGCATATTGAGAATAATCCATCTTAGCACCTCATTCTAGAATTAATTCATCTTCATTATAAAATATAATTCGAAAAAAGCAAACATGTGTTCTTGTTACGGGAGGAAAAATCAGAATGTTTGTTCTTGTTTTTAATAAAGGTATATGTTATTATAGAACAAACGTTCGAAGTGGTAAGATTTTAACATAATTGGAGGGTAAGTAATGAGAGTACAAGATCGTGGAACAATGAAATGGGTATCTTTAATGTTGCCAGAACATGTTGCCTTATTAGAGGATGCACTTGTTGAATATAATGACAAACCAATTTTAGATGAACAGCAAATGATAGAGATAGATCGTAGTTTGAAATTAGCATTAGAAGAACAAATGGAATTGAAAATGTCTTATTATCAATCTGGAGAGACGCATATAGTATATGGGAAATTAATGAAGATTGATCAGTGGAATGGCTATATTATGTTACGAAACGAAGATGGAACAACGGTTTCCTTACAAGATATTATTGATGTAGAAATTATTTTTTAACAGAGGTATTCTTGTTTATGATTATTGGAGAATTAGTGCAAGACGGATATGAAAGGAAAAAAGAGCAGATTATCTCTTAAGAAAAATAAGTAACAAAACAAGTGTTGATACGATGCTCGTTTTGTTACTTAGCAGTTACTATAAAAATAAATAAAATTTATTCACTCTTTAATATAGAGGGAGTTAATTTTCGTACTGATTTTTCGCCACTTAATGCCATCGTAATATCTACATCAGCAATTAAATTTTGTAACACTTCTTGGACACCTTTTTCGCCTGCAGTAGCAAGTCCATACATACATGGACGAGCAACAAGTACTGCCTTTGCACCAAGAGCCATAGCTTTAATCACATCTGCTCCACGACGAATTCCACTGTCCATTAATACTGGAATTTTATCTTGGATGACGTCGCATATAGCAGGAAGAGCATCTAATGCTGCAATGGAACCATCAACTTGACGACCACCGTGATTTGAGACGATAATGCCATCAACATTATGTTCTAAAGCAAGTTTTGCATCATCTGGATGAAGGATACCTTTTAGGATAATTGGTAATGTTGTATGTTCTCGTAAAAAGGCAATATCATCCCAAGTTAAAGTGATATTTCCAAAAATTTGCGTCCAATGCATAATTGCAGCCATTGGATCTTCTTCAGGTGATTGTTCTAACTTCGCACAAAAAGCAGGATCTGTAAAATAGTTTCCAACGCCTTCACCCATTAAGAAAGGTAGATATACATTTTTTAAGTCATATTCACGCCATGCCATCATTGGGGTATCTAACGTTACAACGATTGCTGAATAACCAGAGGCCTCTGCACGTCTTAAGAAACTTGCAGTAATATCAGGGTCTTTACTCCAATATAACTGAAACCAACGTGTAGCGTCGCCCATTTCTTCTGCGATTTTTTCCATTGGTAAGGTAGAAGCAGAGCTAGCAATGAATGGAACGCCTAATTTTGCACAAGCTCTTGCAGATCCTAAGTCACCCTCTTCATGAATAATAGATTGTACACCAATTGGTGCATGCATGACTGGGAAAGGGTAAGTTTGACCAAATAATTCTACAGATAAATCACGCTGTTCTGCCTCGCGCAACATTCTAGGCACAATTTCTCGTCGCTCAAATGCTTCGATGTTAGCTTTCATTGTTTTACCACCGCCGGCTCCTCCAGCCACATAATAAAAAGGTCCGTCATCTAAGAGAGCGCGTGCACGTTCTTCCCATTCTTCATATACAACGGGCAGTCGTTTTGGATCAGGGTTAGTCATTGTTTGATACACATTGAATTGAATATTATTACCGAAATTTGACATAGTAGATCCCCCTTTAAGTATATTATTCATTATCAGAGCGTTTGTAAGCGTTGTCAACACGACAAATGTAGGGGGTGAATTTGTTGAATGATCAGGATTTTTAGCTTTTAGGTAAAAAAAACCAAAATAAAAAGGCCTTGTAATCATTGTTATAACAATGGTTACAAGGCTCTTTATGCAACGAGTTGCATGTTGTATTTTAGTGGCGTGAGTAGAACTCAACGATAAGTGCTTCGTTAATTTCAACAGGTAATTCAGAACGCTCTGGTAAACGAGTGAATACACCTTCTAACTTATCTTCATCAAAAGTTAAGTAATCTGGAACAAAGTTGTTCACGTCGATTGCTTCTTTGATAATGTCAAAGTTATGTGCTTTTTCACGAACACCAATTGCTTGGTTAGGTGATACACGGTATGATGGAATATCTACACGACGACCATCTACAGTGATATGACCATGGTTTACAAGCTGACGTGCTTGACGACGAGTACGTGCAAGACCTAAACGATATACAAGGTTATCTAAACGAGATTCAAGTAGAATCATGAAGTTTTCACCATGAATACCTTGCATTCTTCCTGCTTCGTCGAACAGGTTACGGTATTGACGTTCGTTTAAACCATACATGAAACGTAATTTTTGTTTTTCCTGTTGCTGTAAACCATACTCCGAGATTTTACGGCGTTGGTTTGCACCGTGTTGACCTGGTGCGTAAGGACGCTTAGAAAGCTCCTTCCCAGTTCCTGTTAATGAAATACCAAGACGACGTGACTTTTTCCAAAGAGATCCAGTAAATCGTGACATAATATAATTACTCCTTTTATATTTTACTTGCATAAAATAAACGTTGTGTACTAAATGTATGTCCATTTTATTTTCATGTACCATCGCTCCAGCAGCCGAGAGTTACGCGATACACCTCGAAAATAGAGGAATAAAATGAGTTCAAACATAAGTTCACGAAAGCTACCTTAATTATTTTACACGAATTCTATTATACGTTCCCTACATATGAATGTCAATACATAAAGGGTTATTTTAAAATAGGATGTTTATAATTTTGTACAACAGGAATAAATACAGTAAGAAGTTTTATAGGAGGTTACATTTATGGATGGATTTAAAGATAAAATTACAGGAGAAAAAGACAAATTAAAAGGTGATGCGAAAGAAAAATACGGTGAATTAACCGAAGATAAACAGAAAGAAGCAGAAGGTAAAATTGATAAAGCTAAAGGTGAAGCTAAAAAGAAATACGGTGAAGCTAAAGACAAAGTGAATGAAGAAATAAACAAATTTAAAAATAACGAAAATAATGAAACTAAATAAGTAATAATTTCAAAAAATCTCTTCCTTATATAGTAGGAAGGGATTTTTTTGTGTTTATACATTTATATTACCTAGCAAAAAGTACCCGTATTAAAAGCATACGAAAAATATAAATGAATAAATAATTACATAGCATTAGATTTTTAATTACTAAATAGTCATTTATCGTCAAAGTTCATACTATTGTGACTATTGTGTTGTAAATGTAAAATAAACTACCGTGAATCTGAGCAAACATTGGGACGTTATTCTCTAGACTAATAGATGGGTAGATTGACTATCTTCATAGAAATTAGGCTAGAGGCGAGTAATGGAATGAGAAGTTATAGAATGTTTTCCATTATTTACTTATTAAGTATTGGATTATTGGTCACGCTAGTAACAGTATTTTATTACCGAAGAAAAATGAAATATGACACAAACGTCGTTTTACCGTATGAAACAGAAAGTCTACACATTGAAGAAGGCAAAGATTTAGCATCATTAATTACTTGTCACCCGTATCGTCATAATAGCCATCGTTTAGTCGTTTATGGAGAACGAATAAAATAATCAAAAAATTTTAGGAGGAAGAAAATGGAGGAATCAATTAAAGTAGTCATCATTGACCGATATCACTTATTTCGTGAGGGTGTTAAATTAATTTTAGAAACAAATAGTTCATTCGACATTATAGCCGAAAGTGACAAATATGATGTACTAGAGCAAGCAAGTTCATTATTTAATCTTGATGTTCTTTTACTAGATATTAATATTTTTATGGAAAATATGAAAGATGTGAAACAGCTTATTGAAGAACATGATATGAAAGTTATCGTTTTAGCAGATAAAGGTGAAGAGAGCTTTGTTACAGAAGCGATTAAAGTAGGTGTGCATGGATTTTTATTTAAGGAAATGGATAAAAACTCCTTTATCCACGCCATTCGTTCTGTGAAAAGTGGAGAGATGTATATTCACCCTGAAGCAACTAGATCACTTATTGAAGAATATCAAAAATTACTTGATGGTGATACAGAAGAAGAATTTAAACGACCACGTCATCTTTATACGAAAAGAGAATGTGAAATTTTACAGTTGTTAACAGACGGTCAATCAAACAGAAAGATTTCAGAAACATTAGGTATAAGTGAAAAGACAGTAAAAAATCATGTCAGTAGTTTGTTTAAAAAGATGCAAGTTAATGATCGTACGCAAGCTGTAGTTAAAGCAATTCGTAACGATTGGGTACAACTATAAAAAAATTAAAGAAAAACTGAAGCTTGTAGGGCAACCTATAAGCTTTTTCATTTTGTAATAATCACAAGGATACAAAGAACTAGTTACTTAGCTTATAATAAGAAATAAGGTAACTGAATCAATTTTTGATAGGATATTTTAATTAAAAGCACGACCTTTAAGTAATAAACTTTTATATTTAAATGTAATGTTCGTGTGTGAAATTCTAACATGAATGATAAAATTGATTCATCTATTTACGTATTATGCAGGAAAATCAAGAAAGATGTCGTATCATATAAAGGAGGAGGGGAATAACAAAATGACTACTATAACAACGAAGCAAAAAGTTGTCGACGCTGCATCTGAGCTTTTCTTTCAGCATGGGTTTCACGGTACATCTGTAAGAGATATTGCTGAAGTGGCAGCTGTGAATGTATCGTTAATTAGTTATTATTTTAAAAGTAAACAAGGCTTGTTAGAATATGCTGTAACCGATTATTATGAGCACTATTTAGAGGCGGTTGAAGCGGCATTACAAGCAAATGCCTCATATGATAAAAAACAACAATTAAAACAAGTTATTCAAACAATGATGCAATATAAAACAGACCACTTTCGGTTAACCTCTTTTATTCATAGAGAACTTTCTTTAGATTCGACTTTTGTACGCGAAATGGCCGTGACCTATCTAGCTAAAGAAAATCATGTATTGAGTGATTTATTTTATCAAATATTAGGAAACGATATGAAAAAGCAACGTACGTATTTATTTATCCAGTTTAAAGGAATGCTTATGTCGCCATATATATTAAATAATGAATGGAATAATCAATTACATGATCAAGTTGATATTGATAACTTTGTACGAAATTATGTAAGTAGTATAAATAATTGGTTAGATTTTTTAAGTAAATAGCTTTAATTGCGTAAAAAAAGACATAAATTAACAACAAACTAGAAGAAATTCATCTTTTTTCGCTTTTTTTAGCAAAAACATATGTAAACATGGTATTATAAAAGATATAAATAATAAAAATATAAGGCTAAATTATATCCTTCTATAAAAGTCTTTAGGAGGGAAAAAGATGGAATATATTATTGGAGCGATATTAGCAATTATCGTTATTATTACAATTGCATTAATCTTAAGAAGAAGATTGTATAAAGCGGTAGATTATTACGAAGCGTGGAAATTAGAAATTATGAATGAAAATGTTGCAGCAGAGTTGTCGAAAATGAAAGAATTAAACATGAAAGGCGATACAAAAGAAGATTTTGAGCGCTGGAAAGAACAATGGGATACGATTTTAACAGATGACTTAGCAACAGTAGAAGAATTATTATATGATACAGAAAAAGCAGCGGACAAGTATAATTTCCCAACTGCAAAGAAGTTAATGAAGGAAATGGAAGAACTGTTAACAACAGCGAACGAAAAAGTTGAACAAGTAACAGCAGATATTCATGTTTTATTACGAACAGAAGAAAAAAATCGTGAAACAATGGAGATATTACGTCCACAATTACAAGAATTACGTAAGTTTCTCTCACAAAATCGTTATAAGTTTAATAAAGCAGATGACCGTTATGAAAAACAATTTGATGACGTGCAAGAAAAAATAAATACATACGAAGAGTTAATTGAAGAAGGTCATTATATAGATGCAACAGAACTAGTCGAGCAAATAGAGCAAGATATAACAGCTATAACAGATGAGATGGATGAGTTCCCTGCATTATATAAAAAGTGTAAACAAGAAATTCCAGCACAATTAGATACACTTACAAATGGTATTAACGAAATGATTGAGGCAGATTATTCTTTTAATCAGACAGAATTACTTGTCGAAATTGGTCATTTTCAATCCCGTATATTAGAAGCGGTTGAAACATTAGAAAATGAAGGAACAGAAAGTGTAAAACCTCTCGTTAAAGAAATAGAAGAACGCGAAAAAGAAATTTACGATAAGCTTGAAGATGAAGCCTTAGCACGTAATTATATTGAACAGAAAATGCCCGATTATGAACAAGAATTAACGACATTTGAAAACGTATTTGGTGAGACGAAACAAGAAGTTGAACTATTGAAACAAGCATATCATTTTGAAGATTCAGAGCTAGAGCGTTATCATACATTAGAAGGTCAACTTAAAGATGTTAGACAAACATTAGAAACATTGACTGAAAAAGTAGCAGAAAATAAAGAAGCTCATTCTTCATTAAAAGCAGAGTTAGAACATGCCTTCCAAGATTTAGAACAAATCGAGGCAGATCATGATACATTTAAAAAGAGTATTGATAATTTACGTAAAGATGAGCTTGAAGCACGTAATGAATTGCAGAACATGCATAATCAAGTAAATCAAATTAATCGTCAGTTACGTAAAAGTAATTTACCAGGTGTGCCAAATTTCATTTGGCAACTAATGGACGAAGCTAAAGGTAAAAATCAAGTAGTCATTGAAGCACTTGAGAAAGAACCAATTGATATTATCGAAGTACAACAAACTTTATCAGACGCTAAAGCATCGATAGAACAAGTACTTGATAATACAAATAAAGTATTAGAACAAGCCTTTTTAACAGAACAAGTAATTCAATATGCAAATCGTTATCGTAGTTCATATCCAGAATTAGCAGCTAAACTGAAAGAGTCAGAACGTTTATTTCATAAAGCAGAATATGAATTAGCTTTAGAAAATGCAGCACGAGCTGTCGAGGAGATTGAACCAGGCGCATTAAAACGTATTGAAAAAAACCAAGAACAATTAGTATAAAGTATATTGGATAAGTAATTGAATCGTTATTTGTTTTAATTTATATAAAGACTGTCTTATGGAGTGATTTCTCTAAAGCCAGTCTTGTTTCATGTTTAAAGATAAATTGTAAGGAGGGTAGTAGAAATGATTTATTTAGATAATAGTGCAACGACAATACCAGAACCATCTGTAGTAAATAGCTTTAAACAAGTAGCAGAAAGATATTACGCTAATCCGTCTTCGATTCATAGTATGGGAGCAGAAGTAGAACGTCTACAAGAAAAAGCAAGAACTCAGGCGGCTAATTTGTTACAAGTTCATCCAAATGAGATTATTTTTACATCAGGAGGAACAGAGGGTAATAATTTAGCAATAAAAGGAATAGCGTTTCAATATAAGAAACGTGGTAATCATATTATTACAACTGAAATTGAACATCCATCTGTATATGAAGCGTGTAAAAGCTTAGAAGACCATGGATTTAAAGTAACTTTCTTACCTGTTAATGAACATGGAGTTATACAACTAGAACAATTGAAAGCAGCTATTACAAAGGACACTATTTTAGTATCGATTATGCACGTAAATAATGAAACGGGCGCAATTCAACCTATTCAGGCAATCGGTAAATTACTTAATGACTACCCAAAGATTAATTTCCATGTTGATGCTGTACAATCTATCGGTAAAGTTCCCTTACCATTGAAAGAAGAGCGAATCGATTTGTGTACATTTTCAGGTCATAAAATTCATGGACTTAAAGGTACAGGTCTGTTGTACGTTAAAAATAACATTAGATTATCTCCATTATTCCATGGAGGCAATCAAGAAAATGAAGTTCGTTCAGGTACAGAGAATGTTGCAGGTAACGTCTCATTTGTGCGCGCATTACGTTTATTAAAAGAACGGGAGAAAATCTCGATGCATGACATGAAGGAACAACAAATATTGTTGTTGCATAGATTATCTGAAATCGAAGGGGTGCATGTTAACTCAACGATTGATGGTGCACCACATATTATTAACTTCTCAATACCAGGCTTACGTGCAGAAACTGTTATTCACGCTATGTATGAAGCGGGATTCGTTATTTCCACTCAATCAGCTTGTTCATCGAAACGAAATGATATAAGCCGTATTTTACAAGCTTATGGACTATCAGAAGAGATCGCTAAATCGGGATTACGCGTTAGTTTATCATATGGTACGACAAAAACAGAGGTCGAACAATTTTTGCAAAGGCTTGAAGAAACGATAATACAACTTAAAGAAATATTGGAGTAGATAAGATGATATATGATCATATTTTAATTAGATACGGTGAACTTGGATTAAAAGGTAAGAATATGAAACAATTTTTAATTCAATTACAACGCAATATAAAATCAGCTTTATGGGCATTTCCAGATACAAAAGTGAGACGCACACAAGGAAGAATTTTTGTAGAACTGCACGGAGAAGATGCAGATGCTATTTTAACAGAACTAGAAAAGATATATGGCATTCATAGTATGAGTTTAGCAATAAAAGTAGAAAATGACCTCGACACAATTAAACAAGGTGCTCTAACAGCGCTGAAAGAAAATGAAGATGCGCAAACATTTAAAGTGTCTGTAAGGCGAGCAAATAAAGGCTTTCCTATTGGATCTCAAGAAATGAATCCACTTATCGGGGCACATATTTTACAAAACATAGATGGTTTAAATGTAGATGTGCATCAACCTGATGTAGAAGTGCGAATTGAAATTAGGGAACATGCAACGTATATTACATCGAAAAATATTTACGGTGCTGGTGGATTACCAGTAGGTACAGCAGGGAAATCACTCTTACTCCTATCTGGTGGAATTGATAGTCCTGTTGCTGGTCATTTAATGATGAAACGCGGTATTCAGTTAGAGATGATTCATTTTCATTCACCGCCATTTACAAGCGAACGTGCGAAACAGAAAGTATTAGAATTAACAGAAGTATTAACGAGCTATGGTGGTCCAATTAAAGTACATTTAGTGCCATTCACTGCATTACAACAAGAAATCTTCAAATCAATCCCTGAAAAATTCGCTATGACAGTTATGCGTAGAGTAATGTTAACGATTAGTGAAAAAGTATGTGAACAGGTAGGTATTTTATCTGTCACAACAGGAGAAAGTTTAGGTCAAGTTGCTAGTCAAACATTAGCAAGTATGAATGTTATTAATGAAGTGACAAATATACCAGTATTACGTCCGTTAGTTGCGTTAGATAAAGCGGACATTATCGAACATTCTCAAAAAATCGGAACATATGATATTTCGATTTTACCTTATGAAGATTGTTGTACAGTATTTGTTCCCAAATCTCCGGCAACAAATCCTAAACGTGAAACAGTACAGAAGTACGAGAGTCGAGTAGATTTTACAGAACTGATTGCAGAAGCAATAAGTGAGATTGAAACTGTCCGAATCGAACAACGTAAAGCATTAGCAGATGATTTTGATGAATTATTATAATAAGTAAACTTTAGATTAATTAACAACAACTACCAATAAGAAATTTGCATGCTTCCTCTCCTTAGTGCACATGATATAGTTACCAAGGAGGTGAAGCATCATGGCAAACAGTAGTAATAATTCAAACCAATTGGTAGTTCCAGGTGCACAGCAAGCAATCGATCAAATGAAAACTGAAATTGCTCAAGAGTTTGGTGTTCAATTAGGACCTGATTCAACTTCTCGTTCAAATGGTTCAGTTGGAGGAGAAATAACAAAACGCCTTGTTCATATGGCACAACAACAATTCAGCGGACAATAATTTTAAAATGAAAGTAAGAGTTATTCCTAATTATTCCTAATTATTCCTAATAATTAGGAGTAACTCTTTTTACATATGTGTAAAGTAGATGTGAAATGTAGTTATTACGAACTTAATGAATATAGTTTGTACATAATAGACAAAAACAGCGACGTAAAATATTCCGTTATTCACTAAGCGAAAAAAGGATATATTTATACTAAAAGAGAGAGTTTAACCACCGCAGTCCGAATATATTCCGCTTTCCGCGAGCGAGCAGTGAGCTGCGAAGCACAGGACGTGCAAGTGCAGGCTTTGTCACAGGACGTGACGTTCTTTTCCTGCCTTCAGGCTTCGCCTTGCAGGGTATCACATTGGCTCTTTTCTCTCGCAGGAGTCTCCATATATTCGGACTGCTATGTATTTATTTTTCTAGTTTTATTTACTGTAATTGCTTTTTTAGTGAATGTATTTTGTTGTTTCGCGATTTAATTAAGAATATTATATTAAATTTTATAACATCTTAAAAAGAAAATAAATTTATAACATTCTGCATGCCTAAGAAAAATTAAGTTAAAGTATATTCTAACATTCAATGCATCAAACATAGCGGAGGAATAACACGGAGACTCCTGCGGGTCGACTAAAATCGGTCACGTCCTGTGACCAACGTCGACACTTGTACATCGTGTACTTCGGAATGCAACAACCGAAAATCCCCGAAGAAACGAGCTTTGTTTCTGAGGAAGTTGAGGTGTTGCCCGCGGAAAGCGTAGTGTTATTCCGCAGCGATATTTTACTCTTTAACGAATAACAAATTACTTCACAGTTTACGTTAACTTCACTATAAAAATTACAATAATTATGTATTAGCAGGTTTAGAAATGGCAGATTAAGTCAATATGATAAGAAGAAAGAGAAATAGTTAAAGTAATGATTCATTAAGACATATTTTATATAAAAGTAGAAAATAATGGACATTATGCTAAACCTCTTTCATAATAAAGGGATATAATAATGGAAAGGTAGATGATGTATGGTAAACGTTACATTTAATAATGACCCTGTTACATTATTAGGAACAGAAATAAAAGTAGGCGATGAGGCACCAGATTTTACAGTATTAGCTACTGATTTATCTGAACGCACATTAGCTGATTATAAAGGTAAAATTAAGTTAATTAGTGTCGTTCCCTCAATAGATACAGGGGTATGTTCACAACAGACAAAACGTTTCAATGACGAAGCGGACAAGCTAGATAATGTTCAAATACTCACAATTAGTATGGACTTACCATTTGCTCAAACTCGTTGGTGCAGTTCTGAAGGCGTGAAAAATATAGAAACATTGTCAGATCACCGTGATGCAGATTTTGGTGAAAAATATGGTGTGTTAATTAAAGAATTACGACTACTTGCACGATCAATTTTTGTAGTTGATGAAAATGATAAAGTAGTTTATGCAGAATATGTACCAGAAGTAACGACACATCCTGATTATGATGCAGCACTAGAAGCAGCAAAAAACGCATAAATATCATGTAGTTCAAGCAATGCGAGTCTAGGAAGCGAAATTCCTAGACTCGTTTGTTTTGTTATATAACAAAGAAGTATAACGAAAGATAATACATAGTAATTTGTTCTCGTTTTATATACTAACAGTCAATACCTGTATTAGAACAAGTAAAACAATAAAAAGCACAATTCAGACAAATGTATTCATTATCATTCCATTTTCTCGTAGTTTTGGTACAATTACTTATAATGAAAATATAGTTGGAATTGTGCCTGACATTTTAATTGGAGGGCTTATGATGGAAGATTCAAGAGTTGTATCCTTATTTGAATGGATGGATACTACAACAGAAAAGATTGAGAATTTAACAGAGCAATCTTATCTAGAAAGCATGGTTATAACATTGGAAGCGCTATTTTATGGAGAAAGCCATAATGAACTATTGCCAGCAGTGAAGAAAGAAATCGAAACGTTTATTCAATTAGACGATCCAGAAAATTATACGGTAGAAGAAATGCGTAAAGCTATTCAATTGATGATTCTGAAGGGGATGAAACAACATACCCAACATCAACATGTTATGACACCGGAAACTATTTCATTATTTATTGGATATTTAGCGGAAAAATTAACAAGTAATTTAGAAGAAGTTCGTTTATTTGACCCTGCTGTTGGAGTAGGGAATTTATTGCTAATTGTAATGGATCATTTAAAACACTCAACTGAAGCATATGCGAGTGAAGTCGATGCTACTTTATTGAAACTTTCTTTACTAAACGCTAACTTACAAAAGAAACAAGTAGAATATTTTCACCAAGATAGTTTACGTCCATTATTGTTAGACCCTGTTGATTTAGTTGTCGCAGATTTACCTGTTGGGTATTATCCTGATGACATTCAAGCAGAAGAATATGAATTAAAAGCTTCAAAAGGCCATTCATATGCTCATCATTTATTTATTGAACAAAGTTTAACATATACAAAACCTGGTGGTTATTTAATTTTCATTATTCCAGAAGCTTTATTTGAAAGTGAATATGCTGATGACTTACATCGTTTTATACAAAAGCATGCTCACATTACTGGTCTAATTCAACTACCAGAAACAGCATTTGCTTCTAAAAAACATAAAAAAAGTATCTTCATTCTGCAGAAAAAAGGCGAACATACAGAAGATTTAAAAGAACCTTTATTAGCGATGTTGCCTTCATTTAACAATACAGCAGGAATGGAAGATATTTTAGCACAAATTAATCAGTGGTTTGCTGATAATGACATTCATTTATAATCGTAGAAATACGAATATAAAATTATAGAGAGGAATCATGATCATTGTTAACCCTTATGCGAGATGTAAAACCTCAAACAATGATCGCTCCTCTCTATAACATATAAATAAGATAATTAAAATGAACATTGATTAAAACAAGTTTCACAAGGCAAGGAAAATAGAGGAGGAAGTGTTATGGGAAAAGTTTTAGCAATTAATGCAGGTAGTTCATCTTTGAAATTTCAGTTGTTTGAGATGCCAGAAGAAACAGTATTAGCGAAAGGATTAATTGAACGTATCGGCTTTAAAAAATCTGAATTTGTTATGGAAACGGATTCAGTAAAGGAAAAAATTACGAAAGATATGGAAGATCACGAAGAAGCAGTTCAACTTTTGTTAGCTCAGCTGTTAGATTCAGAAGTAATTAAAAGTTATGACGAAATTGAAGCAGTAGGTCACCGTGTTGTACATGGCGGGGAATATTTTACAAAATCTGTATTAATTGATGATGATGTTATTGCTAAAATTGAAGAATTATCTGAATTAGCACCATTACACAATCCCCCAAATTTAACAGGTATTCATGCATTTAGAGAAACTTTACCACATATGCCAATGGTAGCTGTTTTTGATACCGCTTTCCATCAGACTATGCCTGAGTCTTCGTATGTTTATAGTTTGCCTTATGAGTATTATGAAAAATATGGTATCCGTAAATATGGATTCCACGGCACATCGCATAAATATGTAGCAGAAAGAGCGGCTGTCTTATTAGATAAACCTCTTAATCAACTGCGTTTAATTACTTGTCACTTAGGAAATGGAGCAAGTATTACAGCGATTGATAAAGGAAAATCATTAGATACATCAATGGGTTTTACACCTTTAGCAGGAGTAACGATGGGAACTCGTTCAGGTGATGTTGACCCAGCTATTATTCCGTATATTATGGAGAAAACAGGTATGTCAGCACCAGAAGTGATTGATGTATTTAACAAAAAGAGTGGTTTATTAGCTTTATCTGGTATTTCAAATGATCTACGAGATATTTTAGCAGAAATCGATACAAATGAACGAGCTCAGTTAGCATTAGACATATTTTCTGACCGAATCCACCGTTACATTGGATCATATGCAGCTAGAATGGCGGGAGTAGATGCGATTATCTTTACAGCAGGAGTCGGAGAAAATAGCCAAGTTGTTCGCTCGGAAATTTTAAATGGTCTAGAATTTATGGGAGTATATTGGGATCCGGTTAAAAATGAGCGTTGCGATAAAGAAGATTTCATAAACTATCCACATTCACCTGTAAAAGTAATGATTATTCCTACAGATGAAGAAGTAATGATTGCAAGAGATACGATAAAAAAGGCAAGAACGAATGAAAAGGAAACAGTCTAAGCTGTATAAAATGACAACGTAAACATTCCATAATGTTTACGTTGTTTT
>JAPFDT010000005.1 GCA_026169815.1 Pseudogracilibacillus sp. | reverse complement strand
TTAAAGCTTGGAAGACGCAATTGAAGCGCCACTGTGGCATAAAAAAAGCACAATCGCTAATTTATTTAGCTAAACAATCTGTAGGTACTACTCAAGCAATTGATGCACATAAACTACACCTAGAACAATTACTTGAGGAATTTGATCTTGCTACAAGCCAACTTGAGAAAGTTGAAAAGGCAACAGAGTCTACCCTGGATAGAATAACCTACACTAAAAAAATATTAAATATCCAAGGCATTAGTGAAATATCGCTTGGCGGTATCTTAGGGGAAGCTGGTGATTTGAGCAACTTCGCCCACGGAAATTCACTTTTACGACATGCAGGTTTGAATCTAGCCGAAGCTAGTTCAGGAAAGTGGAGTGGACAAATTGTCATCTCGAAGCGTGGGAGATCTCGACTCCGGCGATACCTATTCTTAACAACACTAAGTCTAGTTAAAAATAATGCCGAGTTTAAGGCACTGCATACTAATAATGTAAAAGTGAAAAAAATGAAGAAAATGAAATCCATTATGAAATTGATTGGAAAATTAGCTAGAATTCTAGTTGGAATGGCGCGTAATAATACAGCATATTGTCCAAAAAAGGTACTCCCAATAACATCAACAGCAGCATAATAAGATATTAAATAATCGCTAACACAGAACTGACAAATCACTTGATTGTGAATGCTCTTTTATTCGTAGGATCCAAAGAAAGCACGGAGTACTGGTAAACCGGAAACTAAAGGGCACTGACCCGTTGTCACAGCATAACCAGCCTCCATCCCTAGGAAAGGCATAACGAAGGAATGAAAGGGCTTTTGACCCGTTGAGACATGGGAGGGACAGCCACCAAGGGTAGAATGGAGAATACGTGCAGTATAGCTAAAAAAAACGGAGTCTCAGGCTCCTCTATTTCTGTACGCCCTAAATTAAGCCCTATTAGTAAAATCCATTCTACTTATTTGTTATTGCTTTTTAATTAATTAGGAATCCTGCGAATAAGCGAGTATTCACGAGTAAAACGTATCTAACTGAGGGAGTTT
>JAPFDT010000045.1 GCA_026169815.1 Pseudogracilibacillus sp. | reverse complement strand
GGGAGAGCAATATATCCAACGGGAGAGCAATATATCCAACGGGAGAGCAATATATCCAACGGGAGAGCAATATATCCAACGGGAGAGCAATATATCCAACGGGAGAGCAATATATCCAACGGGAGAGCAATATATCGAGATGCATAAGTTTTATTCATTTATCTGCGACGACTTTTTTGCTATAATAAAATCATTGAATGAATGTTCATTTATTATTGTATTCTAAATCATTCTGTGTTAAAATTTGGGAAACTCGCCTTATTAAAGAGCTGTTTCTCGTTCATTTGGAGGAAATTGAGATGGTTTTAGATAAACTAGCAAGAATTTTAATAGCTGTAGCGATAGTTTTCACACTGGTCGGAGTCGGCTATTGGATATTTAATTAAAAAAAGAATAATAAAGAGCTAGTTTTACTTTATATGTAAAAAGTAATATCTAAATAACTAGAAGAAATAGCGCCAAATGTTTTTTATGCAAGAATGACAGCGTTTACTTTAGGCGTATGCTGTCAAAAAAATAGGGGGGATAGACAATGAAGGATTATAACAGACCGTGGTTCGATCATTATCCACCGGAGATTCCTAAATCGATTGTGTACGATGAAAAAACATTACACGATTATTTATTAGAATCCGGTAAAAAGTACGGAGAAAAGAAAGCGCTTTATTTTATGGGGAAGAATATTACGTATGGAGAACTTGTTTCAGAAGCTAAAAAGATGGCAAAGTTTTTTCAAGATAAAGGGTTGAAAAAAGGTGATCGCGTAGCAGTGATGTTGCCAAATTGTCCACAAGGAGTCATTGCTTATTATGGTGCATTGTTAGCTGGCGGAACAGTAGTACAAGTGAACCCACTTTATACGGAGAGAGAGCTTTCTTATCAACTGAAAGATGCGGGAGCGACTTTCATTATTTGTTTGGATATATTAGTGCCACGTGTTTCGGCAGTGCGTGAAGATACCGGATTGGAACATGTTATTGTAACAAGAGTTGCAGACTATTTACCATTCCCTAAAAATCTCATTTATCCTTTTATTCAAAAGAAAGAATACAACATGGTCATTAAAGTAGAAGAAACAGATGATACACACCTTTGGAAAACAATTATGAATACTAGTACCGAAGCTTATGAAATTATCGAAGTGAATCCTAATGAAGATTTAGCATTGCTTCAATATACAGGTGGCACGACAGGTCGACCTAAAGGTGTTATGTTAACCCATACAAATTTAGTTGCTAATGGTCAAATGGTTGATGCTTGGATGTATAAATTAGAAGAGGCAAATGAAGTTGTGTTAGCTGCATTACCTTTTTTCCACGTATATGGTATGACGACAGTAATGAATTTATCGATTATGAGTGGATATAAGATGCTTATTTTACCTAAGTTTGATGCAGAAGAAACATTAAAAACAATCGAAAAAATGAAACCAACGATCTTCCCAGGAGCACCAACAATGTATATTGGCTTATTAAATCATCCGAACATTGAAAAGTATGATTTATCGTCAATTCAAGCATGTATCAGTGGTTCAGCTTCGTTACCATTAGATGTACAAAATAAATTTGAAGAAGTAACAGGCGGTAGATTAGTAGAGGGGTATGGACTAACCGAATCATCACCAGTAACACATGCTAACTTAGTATGGGACAAGCGAGTAAATGGAAGTATTGGTTTACCATGGCCAGATACAGATGCAAAAATTTTCAAGAAAGGTACGTTAGAAGAAGTTGCTGTTGGTGAAGTTGGAGAAATTGCCGTAAAAGGACCTCAAATAATGAAAGGGTATTGGAATTTAGAAGAGGAAACGAATAAAACGTTAAAAGACGGCTGGTTATTAACAGGAGACGTCGGAAGAATGGATGAAAACGGTTTTTTCTATGTAGTTGATCGTAAATCTGACATGATTATTGCAGGTGGATTTAATATTTATCCACGTGAAGTTGAAGAAGTTTTATTTGAGCATGAAGGTATTCAAGAGGCAGCTGTCATCGGCGTTCCAGATGATTATCGAGGAGAAACGGTAAAAGCTTATATCGTACCAAAACAAGGGTTAACATTAGATAAAAAACAATTAAATCGTTATTGTCGTAAGCATCTTGCAGCTTATAAAATTCCAAGAATATATGAGTTTAGAGAAGAATTACCGAAAACAATCATTGGTAAAGTATTAAAGCGTGATTTAATTGCAGAGTCAGTAGCAGAAAAAACAGCACAAAAAGAAGCGAACTAATATTAACTGACACTAAGTTCAAATTACTTTCATAAAAAAGTTGCTTACAATCCATTCAATTTGTTAAGTTAGTTTGTAACAAGCTTATTATAATAGAAACTAAATCAGAAATATATAATTCTTTGCTAATATTATTTAACAATTGACATGTAACTATGAAAGCGCTATAATGTAACATGAATGATGAGTCATTCATTAATTTTATTCATAGAAAGAGGGGAAGCATAGTGATTAAAAAGCGTCCAAAGTATCATCAAATTATAGAAGGTGCAATTGAAGTGATTGCCCAAAATGGATTTCATGCTTCCCAAGTATCGAAAATAGCGAAGAAAGCCAACGTAGCGGATGGTACAATTTATCTCTATTTTAAAAATAAAGAGGATATATTAATCTCCGTATTTAGAGAAAAGATGGCTTATTTTGTGGAAGAATCAGCAAAAGCAATTGATATGAAAGAATCTGCGAGTGATAAATTAGCGGAATTTATACGACTTCATTATACATTGTTATCTGAATCACCATATTTGGCTATTGTCACACAATTGGAGTTACGTCAATCGAAACCAGAATTAAGATATGAAATTAATAATGTATTGAAAGATTATTTAAATATTATTGATTCTATTATTAACCAAGGGATGGAAGAAGGCAATATACGTGAAGGTGTTAATCCAAAACTCATCCGCCAAATGGTGTTTGGTGCAATCGATGAAACAGTGACTACTTGGGTTATGGAAGCACAGCGTTATTCGTTAGTCGAGCAAGCAGAGGATGTCCATCAATTATTAGTGCATGGTCTTTTTACAAATTAATAAATGAAACACATTTTGCACAATGTAACTTAAAGGAGGAATTGGATTGAGTACAGTGAACTTAGAAGTTAATAATCATGTAGCAACATTAACGATTGAGAGTCCACCAGCAAATGCATTGTCGTCAACTTTATTAAAAGATTTAGGAACTCAATTAGATAAAATTACCGAAGATGAATCAGTAAAAGCGGTTATTTTAAAAGGAGAGGGTCGTTTCTTTTCAGCAGGTGCAGATATTAAAGAATTTACATCATTACAAAATGAAGATGATTTTGCAGCATTAGCAAAAAACGGTCAAGATCTTTTTGATAAAATGGAAGCATATCATATCCCAATTATTGCTGCAATTCATGGTGCAGCATTAGGTGGTGGGCTTGAGTTAGCAATGGCTTGTCATATGCGTATTGTCGCTAATACTGCTAAATTAGGTTTACCTGAATTAACATTAGGTATTATTCCAGGGTTTGCAGGAACACAACGCTTACCTCAATATGTTGGTACAGCAAAAGCGTATGAGCTAGTTTTAACAGGTGAACCAATTAGTGGAGCAGACGCTGCAACATATGGTCTAGCAAATCAAGCAGTAGATGAAGCTGAGTTATTTGATACAGTTGAACAATTAGTGAACAAAATTGTTGCAAAAAGTAAGCCAACAATTACAAAAGTTATGGAGTTAGTTCCTTATGCGAAGTTTCATTCGTTTACTGAAGGTGTAGAAAAAGAAGCAGAAGCATTTGCGGAAGTTTTTGGTAATGAAGATGCAAAAGAAGGAATTGCAGCTTTTGTAGAAAAGCGTAAAGCGAATTTTAACGATAAATAAAAAAACATTTAATATTGTAAACTTTTCACCAAAAATGATTACGGATACATGATGTTAAAAAATTTTATCATTAGATAAGTGATAGGGAGGAATTAGAATGAATATTTATGTTTTATTAAAAAAGACATTCGACACGGAGGATAAAATTGTCATATCGGATGGTCAAATCGAAGATGACAGTGCAGAATTTATTATTAACCCATATGATGAATATGCGGTAGAAGAGGCGATTGTTCAGCGTGATAAACACGGTGGCAACGTCACAGTAGTAACAATTGGTGATGAAGATTCTGAGAAGCAATTACGAACAGCTTTAGCAATGGGGGCAGATGATGCTGTACTCATTAATACAGAAGATGATCTAGAAGAAGGCGACCAGTTTACAACGACGAAAATTTTAGAAGCGTTTTTTGAAGATAAAGAAGTTGATCTAATTTTAGCAGGTAACGTCGCAATTGATGAGGCAAGTGGACAAGTTGGACCTCGTTTAGCAGAACGTTTAGACATTCCATTTGTAACAACAATTGTAGATTTAGAAATTGATGGTAAAACTGCTAAAATTGATAAAGATATTGAAGGGGACGTTGAAAAGCTCGAAGTAGATCTTCCTTTACTTGTTACGTGTCAGCAAGGGTTAAACGAACCACGTTACACGTCGCTACCTGGAATTATGAAAGCGAAGAAAAAGCCACTAGAAGAATTAGAAATTGATGATTTAGATTTAGATGAAGATGATGTAGAGGCGAAAACAGAAACAGTTGATATTTTCTTACCACCTGAGAAGCAAGCAGGACGTGTTTTAGAAGGTGATGTTGCTGATCAAGTAAAAGAATTAGTCGACTTATTAAAAAACGAAGCAAAAGTACTGTAAACATTGAAAATTCGAAAGGAGCTTTGACATGAGCGATAAAATATTAGTTGTTGGTGAAGTGGCAGATGGAGAATTACGTAATGTAAGTTTTGAAGCAATTGCAGCAGCAAAAGAAATTAGTGCAGATGCAGAAGTTGTAGCATTACTACTTGGAGACGGTGATTTAAACGGCCAAGCAGAAGCAATGATCCACCATGGAGCAGATCGTGCGCTAACAGTAAGCCATGAAAACTTAAAAGAGTACACTTCAGAAGGTTATGGGCAAGCCGTTATGGAAGTAATGGAAGACGAGGAACCAACAGGAGTGGTCATGGGGCATACGTCAATCGGAAAAGACGTTACACCTAAAATTGCTGGACGTTTAGAGTTAGGGTTAATTTCAGATGCAATTGAAATTGAAAAAGATGGCGATCAAGTCGTATTTACGCGCCCAATCTATTCAGGTAAAGCATTTGAGAAGAAAGTAATTAAAGATGACGGCTTAATTTTCGTAACGATTCGTCCAAATAACATTGCAATGTTAGAAAAAGATGAAAGTCGTTCAGGCGATATTTCGGCAAAAGAAGTAGATATAAAAGATTTACGTACCGTTATTAAGGAAATCATCCGTAAGAAAACAGATGGAATTGATATGTCTGAAGCAAACATAGTCATTGCTGGTGGACGTGGGGTGAAGAGTGAAGAAGGATTCAAATCATTATATGAACTAGCTGACCTTTTAGGTGGTGCAGTCGGAGCTTCACGTGGTGCATGTGATGCCGAATACTGTGATTACTCGTTACAGATTGGTCAAACTGGTAAAGTAATTACACCAGATTTATACATTGCAGTTGGTATCTCAGGTGCGATTCAGCACTTAGCTGGAATGTCGAGTTCGAAAGTAATCGTCGCTATTAATAGTGATGAAGATGCGAATATCTTTAATATTGCTGACTATGGTATTGTAGGCGATTTATTTGAAGTAATGCCGTTACTTGTTGAAGAAATTAAACAATTACAATAAAAAATAACATGAAAAAAATCTGACAGGCGTATGATTGTCAGATTTTTTCAAGAAAAGATAAGTCGAATAAATCTTTACATTATCGATAAATTGCCTCATGTTAATGGTTATAAGTATATTCTAAAGTGAAGTAAGCAAACTATTAGCAAGGTAGAAATACAGGTGTTATAATCTAATTAGTACGATGAAAGAATGAAATGGAGGAATTTTTAAATGGCAATTGCAGATGTAAATGATAAGAATTTTGAACAAGAAACTACAGAAGGTTTAGTTTTAGTAGATTTTTGGGCACCTTGGTGTGGTCCATGTAAAATGATTGCTCCTGTTCTTGAGGAGTTAGATAGTGAGCTTGGTGATGCGGTTAAGATTGTAAAATTAAACGTAGATGATAACCAAGAAACAGCTGGAAAGTACGGTGTTATGAGTATCCCGACACTTCTATTAATGAAGGATGGTAACGTAGTAGACCAAGTTGTTGGATTCCAACCGAAAGAAGCTCTAGCTGAATTAGTAAATAAACACGCGTAAGTCTATATAATATATAAGATAATCCCTTGACTCATAATGAATCAAGGGATTATCTTTATGTTTACAGTAACGTCGGTTAACTTTTCGAATGTTTTTGTAAAGTAGACAATATATTAATCAAAATCAGATAGCATACATGAAAGTTTGAATTTGCTATTTTACAAATATATTTGAATAGTTCAATATACACTGAGAATAAGCAATCGATTTAAAAAGGGTGTGTTTTAATGGAAGCTTCTATAGAAGAAAAATTACAAGTATTACCAATGAAACCAGGTTGTTATTTAATGAAAGATAAACAAGGAACCGTAATTTATGTAGGAAAGTCAAAAGCATTACGAAATCGGGTACGTTCTTATTTTAAAGGAGCGAATGATCGAAAAACGCAACGACTAGTAATGGAAATTGTTGATTTTGAATATATTGTTACGTCAACTGAAATTGATGCACTTATTTTAGAAATGAACTTAATTAAACAATATGATCCGAAATATAACGTGATGTTAAAAGATGATAAGTCGTATCCTTATTTAAAGATAACGAACGAGCGTCATCCACAATTATTAATTACGCGAAAAGTAAGAAAAGATGGTGGAAAGTATTTTGGTCCTTATACGAATGTTATTGCGGCAAGGGAAACGAAAAAATTATTAGATCGTCTTTATCCATTACGCAAATGTTCAAATAAACCAGGGAAATATTGTTTATATTATCATTTAGGACAATGTTTAGCTTGTAGTAAAGGAACAGTACCGAAAGAAAAGTATCAAGCTATTACACAAGAAATAACGACTTTTTTACATGGTGGTTATCGAGAAATAAAAGAGGATTTAACAGGGAAAATGTTGCAAGCTAGTGAAGCATTGAATTTTGAAAGAGCACAAGAATATCGTGATAGTATTGAGAATATCGAAGCAGTAATGGAACAGCAAAAAGTAGCTTTAAATGAAAATATCGATATTGATATGTTCAACTATAGTTATACAAAAGGCTGGATGTGCATTCAAGTATTTTTTATCCGTCAAGGCAAACTAATGGAACGCGATGTTTCTATTTTCCCATTTTACACCGAATCAACAGATGCATTTGTTAGCTTTATCGGACAGTTTTACTTAAATAAACGCAACTTAATGCCGAAACAAGTACTAGTACCAATTGGAACAGATGATAATTTATTAGAACAATTATTGAAAATTGATGTCCATACACCGTTTCGTGGAAAAAAGCGCGAACTTGTAGAATTAGCCGGTAAAAACGCTGAAATTGCTTTAGATGAGCGGTTTAGTTTGATTGAGCTAGATGAAGAACGAACGATTAAATCAGTCGAACGATTAGGTGAAATGTTAGGAATTGATACACCGTATCGAATAGAAGCATTTGACAACTCGAACATTCAAGGAACAGATCCGGTTTCAGCAATGGTAACGTTTATCGACGGTAAACCAAATAAAAATGATTACCGGAAATATAAAATTCGTGATGTCGTTGGACCTGATGATTATGAAATGATGCGGGAAGTGATTCGTCGTCGCTATCGCCGAGTTTTACTTGAAAAACTACCTTTACCAGATTTAATTATTGTCGATGGTGGAAAAGGACAAATGTCTGCAGCACGAGATGTATTAGAAAATGAGTTAGGTTTATCGATTCCATTAAGCGGATTAGTGAAAGACGATAAACATAAAACTGGAGAATTATTATTTGGTGATTCACCGGAAATTATTCCATTAGAACGCCGCTCCAATGAATTTTATTTAGTACAACGAATTCAAGATGAAGTACACCGCTTTGCCATTACCTTCCATAGGCAGCTACGTGGTAAAGGCTTAATACAATCAGAGTTAGATAAAATACCTGGTGTAGGACCTAAACGACGTAATACATTGTTAACACACTTTAAATCTATTACAGAAATAAAGAAAGCATCCATTGAAGCAATAATGAAATTAGGAATTCCAGAAAATGTAGCAACATCTATTAATGAAGAATTAAATAAGGAAGAAACAGAAGAATAACAAAAGACTAGTCTAAATGAGCTTTTAAGCATTGGACTAGTCTTTTGTTGTATTGAAAATCGCTCTAATCTCATGGAGATTCGCCCGACGCGAGTTAAAATCTCGTTCCGCATTATGAAAAGTCACACGAGCATGCAGCATAGATCCGCTTGAAGTAGTAATAAAGCGAGGGGTAAACAAAAAATCCGCACGATGGGAATCTCCAAACGCGCGGTGAACATCAAAATCTATGAATAAATATGTAATAATAGCTAGTCTAAATAATGAACTTTAAATTCAACACGGAATAATCTTTCATTGACTTTTTCAGTACATTCACATGGTCGGTCTGTGAGGAGTGTGATTACCTCAGCGATAAAACCAGCCTCAAGTCTGAAGTCAACGTCTAAGGAAGCGTTCATTCGTTCCACGATATCATCTGACATTAAATAGAACGTCAAATATTTTTTCTTTTCTTTAACGAGTTCTAGTTTTCCCCAACGTAATGTATAGAAAAAGTAGATTAAATCTTCCATATTATTAATTTTGAAATTACGGGCTAGTTCTTTTCCCATAAAATATAGTAAAGTATTTTTTTCTGTGCCTAAAACAGTAGATAAGCCAATATAACGTAAGACGTCTTGACCAATGGTATCTTGTGGTAAAGTATCGAGTTCAGATAATGAAATTAATTTAGATTCCATAAGTTTTCTCCTTTATTTTAAATTACAGATTTGCTAGAATCATATTATAGCATAGTTTACAAAGAATAATATAATGTGTCAATTTACGTTTGAAATGTCTGAAACTTCTCTTATTAAGATGATTTAGCTATTAAATGAACTAAATTTGATACATATTTTCTTGACGCTTTTTCTAGTAAGAAGTACAATGAAATAGACTTGAGCATATATTTCAGTACTCTTTTCATCTTATTCACAAAATGACTAAATTATTAATACATAAAGTTTTTTAAATGGTCCTACTAATTCGTGAATATTTGAACAAGTTGTTACTAAAATATGAAAATTAAATAACATGCTAACAATACGGATGTGTTGAAAAAGTTCTATTTTCCAAACTTGTTGTGCAATTTTATTTAATATAAATAATTTAAGTTAAGGAGGGAGTAACACAGTGGAGCATCGCGAATATTTTAACAGAAGGCTGCATTCACTATTAGGTGTTGTTCCAATTGGTTTATTCGTTGTACAACACTTAATCATTAACCACTTTGTTGTTTATGGAGAAGAGAGCTTTAATAAGGCAGCAAACTTTATGGCCTCGCTTCCATTTGTAACGGCTTTAGAAATTTTTGTTATTTACTTACCAATTTTGTTTCATGCTATTTTAGGGGTGTACATTGCTTTTAACGTTCCAACTTATAATAATAAGAGCTATGGATATTTCCGTAACTGGATGTACACATTACAGCGTATTACAGGGATTATTACATTAGTCTTTATCGCATGGCATGTGTACCAAACAAAAGTTCAAGTAGCTTTAGGAAACGTAGAATTAGATTATAATTTAATGGCAGACATTTTAAATCAACCATTTTTCTTCTGGTTCTATATCGTTTCAGTTATTGCTATTGTATTCCATTTAGCTAACGGATTATGGAGTTTCTGTGTACACTGGGGAATTGCACAATCACCACGTGCACAACAAATAGTTACATATATCACAGTTGGCGTGTTTTTCGTTGTATCTTACATCGGAATTAGAACAATCATCGAATTTACTATGGGAGCATAGCAATTAGAGGAGGGAGTATAAAAAATGAGTAATCGTAAAGTCGCGGTAGTAGGTGGCGGACTTGCCGGATTAATGGCAACAATTAAAGCTGCTGAAGCTGGCGTTAGTGTAGATTTATTTTCAATTGTTCCAGTTAAACGCTCTCACTCTGTTTGTGCCCAAGGTGGAATTAATGGAGCGGTGAATACAAAAGGTGAAGGAGATTCTCCTGCAATTCACTTTGATGACACTGTTTACGGTGGGGACTTTTTAGCAAACCAACCACCAGTACAAGCAATGTGTGATGCGGCACCTAGTATTATTCATATGCTAGACCGTATGGGAGTTATGTTTAACCGTACTCCAGAAGGATTATTAGACTTCCGTCGTTTCGGTGGTACACAACACCATAGAACGGCATATGCGGGAGCAACAACGGGACAGCAATTATTATATGCATTAGATGAACAAGTTCGTCGATATGAAGTTGAAGGACTTGTTACAAAATATGAAGGTTGGGAATTCCTAGGCGCAGTGATCGATGACGAAGGTGTTGGTCGTGGACTAGTTGCTCAAGATATTAAAACCCACGAAATTAAATCATTCCCTTCTGATGCTACAATTTTAGCAACAGGTGGACCTGGAATTATTTTCGGAAAATCTACAAACTCAATTATTAATACAGGATCAGCTGCAAGTGTGGTGTACCAGCAAGGTGCAAACTATGCAAACGGTGAATTTATTCAAATCCACCCAACAGCAATTCCTGGAGATGATAAACTACGCCTCATGAGTGAATCTGCTCGTGGTGAAGGTGGTCGAGTTTGGACATATAAAGATGGGGAGCCTTGGTACTTCCTAGAGGAAAAATACCCCGCTTATGGAAACTTAGTTCCAAGAGATATTGCAACTCGTGAGATTTTTGATGTATGTGTTAATCAGAAGTTAGGTATTAACGGTGAAAACATGGTTTACCTAGATTTATCACACAAAGATCCAAAAGAGTTAGACATTAAACTTGGTGGAATCATTGACATTTACGAGAAGTTCGTAGGGGAAGACCCTCGTAAAGTACCAATGAAGATATTCCCGGCTGTTCACTACTCAATGGGTGGACTATGGGTTGACTATGACCAAATGACAAATATTCCTGGAGTATTTGCTGCTGGTGAGTGTGATTATTCTCAACATGGAGGTAATCGTCTAGGAGCAAACTCATTACTATCTGCTATTTATGGTGGAATGGTCGCTGGTCCAAAAGCAATTGACTATATTAATGGCTTAGAAACTCATGTTGAAGATATGGGTGAAGAGTTATTTAAGAGATATGAAGAAGAAGAGCAAGAGAAATTTGAAGCTCTTTTAAATATGAAAGGTGAAGAAAACGCTTATCAAATTCACCAAGAACTAGGTGAGTGGATGACGGATAACGTTACAGTTGTTCGTGAAAATGACCGCCTTAAGAAAACAGATGAAAAACTTGTTGAATTACTAGAGCGTTGGGAAAACATAGACGTAGGTGATACATCTAAGTGGAGTAACCAAGCAGTTATGTTCACACGTCAATTGAAGAACATGCTTCATTTAGCACGTGTTATTACGCTAGGTGCCCTACAGCGTGATGAAAGTCGTGGTGCACACTATAAACCAGAATTCCCTGAACGTAATGATGAAGAGTTCCTAAAGACAACAATTGCTACATTTGATGAAGCAACTTCTGCACCAATTATTTCTTATGAGGAAGTTGATGTTTCATTAATTCCTCCAAGAAAACGTGATTATACAACAACAAGTGAAGGGAGTAAAAAGTAATGGCTGAGCAAAAGACAGTTACATTTATTATAACTAGACAAGACGGCCCAGACTCTGCTCCTTATGAAGAAACATTTCACATTCCATACCGCCCAAACATGAACGTTATTTCGGCTTTAATGGAAATTCAAAAAAATCCTGTGAATGCTAATGGCGAAAAAACATCAGCAGTACAATGGGACATGAACTGTCTTGAAGAAGTTTGTGGAGCATGTTCTATGGTTATTAACGGAACAGCACGTCAATCATGTGCTGCCCTAGTTGACCAACTTGATCAACCTGTTCGTTTAGCGCCAATGGATACATTCCCTGTAGTACGTGACTTAATTATCGACAGAGAAAGAATGTTCGATGCATTAAAACAGATTAAAGGTTGGGTACCAATTGATGGTACACACGATCTTGGACCTGGACCACGTATGCCAGAGAAGAAGCGTCAATGGGCTTATGAGTTATCTAAATGTATGACATGTGGTGTATGTTTAGAAGCTTGTCCTAACGTAAATGATAAATCAACATTTATCGGACCAGCTGCTATTTCTCAAGCACGTTTATTCAACTCTCACCCAACAGGTGAAATGAACAAGAGTGAAAGATTAGAAGGATTAATGGAAGAAGGTGGAGTATTAGGATGTGGAAACGCACAAAACTGTGTGGAAGTATGTCCTAAAGGTATTCCATTAACAACTTCGATCGCATCAATGAACCGTGCAACATTAGTTCAATCATTTAAGAACTTTTTCGGTAGCGATAACGCTCACTAACATATTAAACCCTCGATTAGTTAATTCTAATCGAGGGTTTTGTTGTTTATTTTGATGATGGATGATAATTTGCTCTGAAATGGTAGTGGGAAAATTATAATGAGCCTTCCAGCTTTATTGATATTTGTACCAAGTAAATATGTATTAAAGCAAAAAACGTTAATACATGAAAATAATTTCAATGTACCAACGTTTTGATAGTGTTTTTTAGTTTAATTGTAATGTACGTTCTGCTTCCATTAGTGCGTCGACTACGTAATCAGCTGTAATGACTTGTGATCCTTCTACTAAATTATCAGCATCTACGCCGTTATGTTCCATACATGATGAACAAACGCTTAATACTCCACCTTCTTCGATATATTTTGGTAAAACTTCTTTAATAGGCGAGAATGGAGTACCGATATCAATTTTATCTCCGTATCCTTTTTCACCTAAGTGAACTGCGTTAGAGAGTAACATAATTTCTACTTTGTGTCCTTTTTCAATTGCTTTTAATCCCATTGTAAAAGCAATTGTTACGTTATTTTCATCATTTTCATGTGCTGTAAGTGTGATTAATAAATCTGCATTTGTTTTTGTCATTTATATCCTCCTTAAAATATACCTAAAAGGGTATTATACTATTACCATACAATCTCAATAATAAAAAAGCTAATAAATTGTTTTGATTTAAAACTTTATTTTAGTTCACTTTAATTTGACGACTAATAAATTGACTTTCATTGTCCTTTTCTGATAAATTAGATTTATAATAACATTCTATGAAGAGAAAGAGTAGAGTAATTTATTGTTTAGTAGAGAGTCGATGGTTGGTGAAAATCGATAACAATACTACTTGAACATCATCTCTGAGAAATATTACTGAAGGTAGTAGGTGATATCGGTATTTCTCCGTTATAAGAAAGTGTATGATAGTACATAAATTATGTTTTTTGTCATAAGTCTTTGATAATACGGGTGGTATTAGGATTTATAATTCGTCCCAGTAAAGAAGGGGCGATTTTTTTATGGGAAAAATCAAGTAATCTAATAATATCTAGATAGCTAAGAGGAGATAAATTCACTTAACATAATTTTTGGAAAACTTGCATTATTGATACAATGTGAGTTTATTTAACTGAGCTTTTTTAAGGTAATAAAGTATGTTCAAACAAGTAAGAGATGATTTAGGAGGAATTGAGTTGAGAAAGCGTCATGTTTTATTTTCAGGGTTTATGCTCTTTTCATTATTTTTCGGAGCAGGTAATTTAATTTTCCCACCATTATTAGGGTTAGAGTCTGGAGAAAATTTTAATCCAGCGATTATAGGTTTTTTAATAACTGGTGTGTTGTTGCCTTTTTTAGCGATTATGGCAATTGCTTTATCTGAAGATGGTTTAGTTTCAATAGGAGGTCGGGTGAATAAAACATTTGGTATCGTGTTTGCAATTATTATTTATATGTCAATCGGTGCGTTATATGGTATTCCGCGAGCTTCAAACGTTGCTTACGAATTAGGCTATGGACAAGTTGCAGCAACGGATAATTGGCTTGTCCTTCTCGTTTTTTCTTTAGTTTTCTTTGGGATTACATATTTTATTAGTTATAATCCAACGAAAATAGTGGATCGAATAGGTCAAGTATTGACACCAATTTTGTTACTCGTTTTAGCTGTTTTATTTGTACAAGCTTTTACCACGTTTGAAAATGTTCCGTCATCAGCTGTTGGAACCTATGAAACTGCTCCATTTTTAACTGGTTTTTTAGAAGGTTATTTTACGATGGATGCTGTAGCAGCTTTAGCATTTGGTATTGTTGTCATCAATGGTTTAATTGATAAAGGGGCAAAAACGAGATTAGAGTTAATTAAAGGTTCGTTAGGTGCTGCTATTTTAGCTAGTGTTGCTTTAACGATTGTTTATTTCAGTCTAGGTTGGATAGGGAAAGTGATTCCGCTAGATGTAGAGTATGCAAATGGAGCAGAAGTGTTAACAGTAGCGTCAAAAACACTGTTCGTACAAGGTGGAAGTACATTATTTGGTGTTATCGTTATTTTAGCTTGTTTAACGACTTGTGTAGGATTGATTAATGCTTGTGCACGTTTTTTTAATGAATTATTTCCGAAGTATTCTTATCAAATGTATGTCGGTATTTTTGTTTTTATCGGTTTATTTGTATCTAATTTAGGTTTAGAACTTATATTACAATTAGCATTACCGTTACTTGTATTTATTTATCCGATTGCTATTGTGTTAATTTTATTATCAATTTTTCAACATATTGCTGGTGGAGACAAACGTATGTATCAGCTTTCTGTACTCATCACGTCAATTTATGCATTATACGATGTCTTAGTTAGTCTTGGACTGGAAGTAAAAGTATTTGCAACTATTCTTTCAGTAGCACCATTTTTTACTGATGGTCTTGGTTGGGTGATTCCAGCTGTTATAGCGGCTGCTATTGGTTATGTGTTAGATTTGATGACGCAAAACAAACAATCTGTACCATAAATAAAAAATGGATACCAAGTTAGTCTGGTATCCATTTTTTCTGCTACTCTGATAATTTATTATCAATATGATAGATAGCGCTTTCATTTTTTGATGATTCATATTATAATGGGTGAACAATCATTCATTATAAAAGGGGTTTGAATAGAAATGGATATTAATTCAATGTCTTTACAAGAAATTTGGGAAGAAGTAGAAAGACAAACGATTCAGGAACCGGAACACATTGTAGATGTCAATGCGAGTTATTCATTTGATATTACTGGTGATGATGGCGGTAAGTACGGGCTTGTATTCAAAGATGGAGTAGCGCATATTACTGAAGGAGAATTAGCTGATGCAGAATGTGCGATTACAATGAACGTAAAAAATTTCAAGAAACTATTACAAGGTGATTTAAATTCAACAACTGCTTTTATGACAGGTCGTTTAAAAGTAAAAGGAAATATAGGTTTAGCGTTAAAGCTAGAAAGTATTTTAAAGAAATATAATTTTTAAATAATTGGAGGGTATATCGTTGCGCAAAATTTCTTATATAAAAGATTTTGCTACATGGAAAGAGGAGTTTGAATTTTCGATTGATGTCGATATTCGCTTTTCTGAGGTTGATATGTTTGGACATATGAATAATGTAGCGACGTTTGCATATTTCGAAGAAGCACGTATAAAATTTATGATGCATAAAGGAATATTTACTGATTTGTCGGGTGATCAAGTACCCGTTGTAGGGGATTTACAGTGTGATTATCATAAGCAAGTATATTTCGGTGAATATTTGACAATTTATGTGAAAGTAAATAGTGTTGGGAATAGTTCTATGGATATTCATTATTTAGGATTAAAACCTAATGGTGATATAGCGATTACAGGTCGTGGTGCGATTATTAATATGGATAAATCAACAGGACGTTCAGCACCGATACCAGATTCATATCGAAAATTAATTGAATAAAATTTAATATTACTATTAAAAAACGTTTAGGTTATATCTGAACGTTTTTTTCATGTTTTTTAAGTTATCGTGATACTATAGAAATAGAGATAATTTAGCAATAAGGGATTGGGATAAATGGATATTGACCGAGTGAAACAAATAGCACGAGTATTTTTAACTGAAACATATGGTATAGAATTGTCGATTCCTGTTGAACGTAATAATCGTTTACGAACGACACAAGGAAGATATGTGATCAAGCACGACGATACGCCGCTTCGTATTGAGTTATCAGGACAGACATTGGAGTATGGGACAGAAGGTGCAATCATTGGTATTGTGAAACATGAATGTATTCATTACGCTTTACATCAATTAGGTAAACCTTATCAAGATGGATCAGCTTATTTTGAAGCAGAATTAAAAAAACATGATGCTCCAAGAACAGGAACGTGTTTTATAGGCAAATTATATACGTTCACCTGCGATGATTGTGGGCAAGTTGGTGAAACTTGGAGAAAACAGTTAACCTTAACTCCAGAAAAATATCGCACAACCTGTTGCCGAGGTACATTAACGTGGATTGGTGAAAAAATATACAATGGATCAAATGAATTGTTATATTAATGTAAGTTATTTGTTGTGAAATTATGTCATAAATTGTGAGTATTGAATTGACATAAAAAGTGTCTCCTTGGTCATACTAAATTTGATACACTAAGGGAGGCTAAATAAATGTCAGAAGAAAATAAAAATCAAAATAAAGATAAAGGCAAACAAAAAAACGTCATTAATAAATATGACACTACGCCAAAAAACGAAAAGCATCGTGATGTTGAAATTGCTGAAGAAACCGAGTTTTTAAATATTGAAGGCAAGAAAAATAAAAGGAAACGGAAATAATCACTCTGAAGTGCCAACGAATTTTGGCACTTCAGCCATTCATTTACTTGTACATATGTGAGGCGTATAATATTGATAGACTTATACATGATTTATCCTCTTTCATTAAAATTTATAAATATAATATAGCAAAAAAATGCATTGCTTATCCACCATAAACAGATACCGGTAGTAAAAGTGAATAAATCATTTCAAAAATTCGATAATCCATATGTGGAAAATCGGACTTTTTTATTGTGAAAATATCTTATCTATTTAAATATGAAGGTAATATAATAACGATGCAACTAATGTCATTTATTTTGTATGATATGAATTATGCCTTTTATCACCTTTGACTTCATGTATAATAATGACATAAGAAAGGGGATTAAGATGCGCTGGAAATTAGATATTAATGAAAAATATACAGAAACAAATATAATGATTCAAGCACCTAAAATGACAAAAGATATTAGTACATTAACAACCGTAATTGATCAACTTTCGCATACAATTTTAGTGAAAAAAGATAAACAACAAAAATATCTAGAAATCACAAATATAATTTACATTGAAAATGTGGAACGGATGACATTTATCTATACGGCATCAGATATGTACGAGTTAGATCAAGCCTTGTATGAAGTAGAGGAACATTTATCTGAATTTGGTTTTATTCGAATTAATAAACAGACGTTAATTAATCCAAGAAGCATTCAATCAGTGAAAGCTTTATTGAACAGTCGCTTTGAACTTTTTATGACGAGTGGCGAGAAGTTAATCGTAACGCGACATTATCGTAATACATTTAAAGCACTCTTTGAAAAAGGAGGAATATATGATGCGTGATTGGTTTATTTTATTTGCAACGACATTTACCATTACGACATTAACAGTTAGTGTTTCGAGTTGGCTGATTTCTGATATGCAAGTTTTTGGCAATCAATATATATTGTTTTTAGCCATTTCTAGTGCATTACTTGCATTATGTTTAAACTTATTCCATAAATTATCGATTGAAAGTTACCTTTTAACTATTGTATTAGATCTTGCCATTATATTTACGATTGTTTTTACATCGGGTGTGATGCTCCAGTTATATCCGCTCCACATAGAGCCCGCTGTCATTACATTTGTATTAGTTGTCATTATTTACTTTATTATTACGTTAATCTATCATTTCATCTTGATGAAAGAAGCAGAAGATATGACGAAAAAAATTACCGACTGGAGGAATAAACATGTTGACCGTTAAGCATATAAGTAAAAGTTTTAATGATATCCAAGCAGTAGAAGATGTTTCCTTCCACGTTAAAAAAGGGGAGACATTTGCATTTTTAGGAACAAATGGCGCCGGTAAGTCGACTGTCATTCATATGCTAATTAAATTGTTAGAACCTGATACTGGAACTATTCATTTTGTTCAAGATAAATTAATTGGAGTTGTTTTTCAATCACATCGTTTAGACGAAGAGTTTACAATAGAAGAAAATATCATGATGCGTGCTAAACTTTATGGAATGAAGAGAAATGATGCGAGAAAAAGAATTAAAGAATTACTAAAATTTACGAATCTTTATGAGAAAAGAAATCGAGTATATGGTGAATGTTCAGGTGGTGAAAAGAGAAAAGCAGATATTGTTCGAGCACTTATTCATCAACCGAATCTTCTTATTTTAGATGAACCAACGACAGGATTAGATGCTAATTCTCGTGCGGAGATTTGGTCAATGTTAAAACAACTGCAAGATGAGCACGATTTAACGATATTTTTAACAACACATTATATAGAAGAAGCGGAAGATGTCGATTATGTGCTTATCATGAATGAAGGTAAGATTGAAGTTGAAGGAACACCAGAAAAATTGCGAGATCGATATTCAAAAACAAGATTAAACATTCAAGCAAAAGACAAGAATAAGATTTACGACATTTTAAATAAGCAAAATTATATGTTTGAGATTGAAGAAGAGGAAATTGTTGTTTTACTTAATAAGAGTATAGAAGCTATTCCACTACTAAACGAGTTAGAAAAAGATATTCATAGATTTTCAATTCAAGAAGCAAGTTTAGAGCATGTGTATCTTCAAGTCACTGAACAAATGAAAAAGGAGGAGAAACGTTGCTTACATTAATAAACCGTCATACCAAATTATTTTTTAAAGATAAACTTAGCGTGTTTTTTTCCTTGATGTCAGTATTTATCATTATTTTACTTTATGTACTTTTTTTATCAGAAAATATTACCTCTAATTTGCCAGCTTTTAAAGATAAAGAAGTATTTGTATTTCTTTGGATGTTTGCGGGAATTATTGCAGTGACGACAGCTACAGCCACATTAGGAGCTTATGGTAAGTTCATAGAAGATAAAGTAAGTAAAAAAAGTGAAGATCTCCTAATTACAATAATGACAAGTCGACAATTAGCTTATTCTTATATTATTTATTCTGTTATTGTAGGCATCATATTTACTATATTGCTACTGTTATTTGGGTATATTTATACTTTAATTAACTTTCAAACAACGATACATATTTCTGTATCATTAGTAACGGTTATTTTTTTAAGTATTTTTATGCATACATTGTTATTTTATGTCATTACCGCTAACTTGAAAACGATGAGTGCCTTTAGTGGGCTTTCTACGATTGTTGGAACATTAATAGGTTTTTTAGCAGGTATTTATATTCCGATTGGACTTTTACCTTCATACTTACAAAAAGTAATCACTTTATTTCCGACAACCCAGTCAACCTTATTATTAAAAGATTTATTAATGAAAGATGTTCTTGAACCGATGCAGCACGCTATGTCAAATGCAGATTATCATGAGTTAGTTTATATGTTAGGTATTGAGTTGCAATGGAATGGACACGTATTAACTAACACCTTTTCTTGGAGTTATTTAGTTGGCGCAACAATTATTTTATCAGGTGTTATTTTGATTAAACATCGAAAATAAACAACAAAAAATCCTCTGTACTTTTGTTGAGGAAAGTGTGGAGGATATAAGAGTGGGATGTTTTAGTGTTTTCTGTGTAAGAGTAGAGTGTTATTGTAAGTGTGGCAAGTAAAATTTATTATACAGGTTTTCTTCTTAGTGAACGGATAGAAACTTCATGTTCTCCGATTACTTCATTTATAGATTTTTGATCTTCTACCAATTCGGCAACATTATCTTTCGTAGCAATTACTTCTCCATGTAATTTGGCGAAATCTAATGAAAGTCCTTCGAGTTTCGCATCTGATTCAGATTGTCGATGGTGAATTGCTTTTGTAATCTCGGTGTTTTCATCAAGTTGTGCTTGCATGCTGTTCATTTGGTCTTTCAAGCCATTAACATCGAACCTTACTTCTGTCATTTCATCTTTCAAGCTATTAACATCGAACCTTACTTCTGTCATTTCATCTTTCAAGCTATTGACATCGACTCTTACTTCTGTCATTTGATCTTTCACACCATTGACATCGACTCTTATTTCTGTCATTTCATCTTTCACGCCATTGACATCGACTCTTATTTCCGTCATTTCATCTTTCACGCCATTGATTTCGCCTTTTATACCATTAACTTCATCTTTTAATCCATTTACATCAGTTTTTAGAGAAACGATTTCATTTTTCATTTCTGACGTGTCCGTCTCTATTGTTCCAAGTTTTTGCAAAATTAATTGTAATGTAGTTTCGCTCATAAATCACCATTCCTTTCATTATAAATTAATACGATTTTGTTTAGTATATTTCCTTTTATCATGCATTGATTGGGATGATTGGCATTTAAATTTAATGTTTAAAACCCTTCAGTTAACATTATATCGTACCTTAACGTTATAAACAATCGCAATTGATCTATTATAATTAGTTGTTGCAGAATGAAAGTATTCAATTATTTTACTTATTAAAAATCCGACTCTCCATATATATTAGAAAGTCGGATTTTTCGTATACATCTTAATTTCCCCCATACGGAGAAACTTTACAACAGTCTGAGTGGGTTCATTAATACCTAAGTTTAGGATGATATTGGCCATTTAGATTAATTGTAAATTTTTATTATTAAATAAAAAACTACTACAACCTCATATATTTCAATGGTTATCCAGTTATATGTATAATATTTTTGAAATAATTTAAATATTCACTTTCCTTTTTTAAAAAAATATGATACTATTATTTCAAATAAACAGACTTTTCAGCTATTTTTTTAGAAGTTAGGAAAACGCTTAACTAAAATTAAAAGAAGAGGAGTGAATTATATAGCGACTGTCAACGAAGTTTTTATAAATATTGATCTTGAAATGTTAATTAGACTGGTGATTACAGCAATACTAGGTTTACTAATGGGTTTAGAAAGAGAGTTAAAGCGGAAATCATTAGGCTTAAAAACAATTCTAGTAATCTCTATTGTAAGCTGCTTGTTGACAATTGTATCGATACAGTCTTCTTATGTATTCCCTGCTACTACTTTTGCAGAAATTCGAATGGATCCACTTCGTTTAGCGGCACAAATTGTTTCTGGGATTGGTTTTTTAGGTGCAGGTGTTATTTTAAGACGAGATGATGACACTGTCTCAGGCTTAACAACGGCAGCAGTTGTATGGGGAGCAGCTGGAATTGGAATTGGAGTTGGTGCAGGTTTTTATATAGAGGCAATAACTGGTGTGGCTTTATTACTTATTAGTATCGAACTTATTCCGATGATCATAAATAAATTAAACCTCAAGAATTTACATGTAAAAGAACTATTTTTAAAAATTACTTTATTAGATAGGGAAGATCTTGAAAATGTGGTTAAAGAAATTGAAAATCGATTTATAGAAGTTAAAAATGTACAAATAAGGGACTTACAAGAAGAGAAATATCTAATAGCACTTAGATTAATTGTAATTGATACAGAGGCAACGACAGAGATATATAATAAAATTGCTGGAATAGAAGAAATAAACACAATTGAATTACATTCATAAAATAATGTTGATAAAAATATGAAAGTAGTATATTATGTGTTTAATGTTATGAAAGAGACTTCAATGTCTAGTTACTTACTATTGTGATGAAATGTTTAAGATTATTCATCTATTAAAAAATATATAAGGTATATTCCGAATATATGTTTCATATATCTAAATTTATTACCATTTAGTTAAGCGTTTTCCTAGATATGATTTTAAAAAGGTAGTGCGCTTCCCTATATAGTGGAAGTCGTTATCATAACGAAAGGAGGGGTGAAGCTTTGAAGGGTAAATTAATTATTTCAGATCTAGATGGTACACTATTAAACAATCAACATAAGGTCAGTGAGCAAAATCAGCGATGGATAAAGAAGTTCATAAGTGAAGGGGGACTATTTACTTTTGCAACAGGTAGAATGGAAGAAACTACTTTCCAGTTTATAGAACAGCTCAATATCACATTACCAATCATTTCCTATAATGGTGCTAGACTATTTTGTCCGATCCAAAATAAGATTTTATATGAAGACACGATGTTAGTACTTCCCGAAATATGGAAAATGATTTTGGAATCTCCTCATGAATATGGTTTGGTAATTTACAAAGATAACCAACCATTCACCTTAAATAAAAACTCAATTATAGAAAATTTTGAACAAAAAGAAAAAATTAACTGTAAATTAGGTAGTTTAGAATCATTTATTGATTCTCCTATATCAAAGATTTTACTAATGGTAGAAAAAGAATCTATTTATGGAAAAGATGCAAATTTACTAGAACTAGAAAAGAACATATTAGAAAACAGTAGTGATTTTACAACAGTGTTTTCTGAATCAAATTATTTAGAGATTTTACCTGTTGGTACATCAAAAGGGAGGGGGGTAAATCGATTACTACATCACCTAGATAAGGAAAGTCTTTATGCAATCGGTATTGGCGATAATTTAAATGATATATCATTGCTGAAAAATGTGAATTTAGGAATAGCAGTTAAAAATGCACAACAAGAATTAAAGCAAATCGCCAATAAAGTATTGGAACGAACTAATGAAGAAGATGCTGTTGCTTATGTCATAGAAACATTGATAGACAATAGATATAAACAATCTAAAACAATAGGAATTTAAGAAGTATTTATAGAATATTGAATGAGGTGTATATATGAATATAGGATGTTCAATTCAAAGCCCGGCATTTAGAGAAAATCATCATATATATTTGGCACAAAACAATTCTTTAGATTTATTTTTAGAAAAGTTAAAAAATGATGGAGTTACTTCTATTGAAATTCGTAAGCTTGATCGTGTGATTGATGAAGAAACATATCATGCATATAATCAGTCGATTCAAAAAATATGGGATATGGGACTGACGATAACGATCCATGGTGATTTAACGGGAGATTTAGAAGGTTCGAGTTTCAAAGAAATTTATCCATCTATGACGTATATTTTGGAAAATTACGCTAAATACCAAGATCAACTTGTAATAACATTACATGCATTATCAGAAAAAAATCAACCTAATCATGCATCTGTCGAGGAACTGAAGCAGAACACAATTGACAGATTATCAGATTGGACCAAAGTAATTGAGGCGGAAAAGTTGCCAATTTATTTAGCTCTAGAAAACAATCGCAGTAAAGAGAAGGCAATAGATCCAGGTAATTCATGTAAAGTAGTCGTTGAGATGGTGGAAGCTGTGAATAATCCACATGTCGGTATTTGCTGGGATATGGGACATTTGTATTCCAATTTAATCGAAGGCAAAGAGTTACAAATGGAATTAAACGATTTACCTTCTAAAAAGTTTCTCGAGAAAGTATATCACACGCATATTCATGCACTTAATGATGCTGGTAAAACGCACTTTCCTCTGACGCAAGATTTTGATTTACCTATTGAAGATTATGTAAGCGCTTTATATGGAGTTGATTATCAAGGTGTGTTGAACTTAGAATTAAGCTTTGACCGTTACGAACAGGAAATGCCTGTAAATGAAAATATTCTTATCTCGGTAGAAAAGCTAAAACGATTATCTAAATATAAAGTTATGGAGGAGTAAAATGAACAGTATTTTAAATATAGAAGTTCCAGATTCATTACTGATAGTAGATTTAGAAAATGTTACAAAGTTACCTAAACGTTTCCGGACAACGAGTGATGAGATAGAACCTCATATAAAATTACCAGATTTACAAGGGTTAAGAGAACTGAAAGCTTCCGGTAGTGGTGTGTTTTCACAAAATGGTTTGAAAGAATTGAAAAAAACAATTGGTGAAAATAATAACATAATCATAGTCGACACTAGAAAAGAATCACATGGCTATGTGAATGGGATGGCAATAAGCTGGTACACAGAGAAAAATTATGTAAATAAGAAGTTAACAACAGAAGAAGTTCAACAATTAGAGCGTCATAATCTAGATCAGTTAAAAACAATGGATGAAATTAAATTTGATTATTTTGAAGGAAAATCCTTTTATATGGAGAAACCTTTGAAAGCACCATATACTGTGCAAAGTGAAAAAGAAATGGTGGAAGAGGAAGGTTGTCAATATGTCCGCTTTTTTGTAACAGATCACAATAAGCCTGCAAAAGAGGAAATTGATCAATTTGTGCAATTCGTAAAGTCTGTATCTGAAAATGATTGGTTACATTTCCATTGTAGAGGAGGGGTTGGAAGAACAACAAGTTTTATGTTGATGTATGACATGATGAAAAATGTTGATAAAGTAAATAAAAATGATATTTTTGATCGTCAACGAATAATAGGTGGTCGAGATATGTTTAAACTTGCTGAAGGCACATATAAGCATGAAGCAGCTGTTGAAAGATTAGTTTTACTACAGACTTTTTATAAATACTGTAAAGCAAATTACGATACTAATTATCAAACTAGTTGGTCTGAATGGTTGAGTGAAAACAATTAACCATTTATAAAGTTTGGGTGACAATAAAAGTTAAAATATTGTCTTACATTCAAGTAATTGGTGAGAAAATCTGTAAATCTGGTTAAAAAATAGGGAGGTTTGAGATGAAGCGTTATAATAATTGGTTGGTGGCGTGTATTTTAATTCTTAGTTTTGCATTGATAACGGGGTGTGGGTCCAAAGGTTCAGCTGATGTTGAAGCAGAGAAAGATGATACAAAATGGGCAGAGGAAAATGGGATTTATGAAACAGAGTCAGTAGATGAATTGTATGAAAAAGCGAAAGAAGAAGGCAAGGTAGTCATCTATGCTAATGGTAGTAAATTTAAAGATGTAAAAATTTCATTCGAAAAAGAATACCCTGGCATTAAAGTCGAACCATACAAAATTACACGTGCCGAATTAGTTGAGAAGCTAACTAGAGAACACGAGTCAGGTGTATATAATGCAGATGTTATTCATACAACACCTGAACCAAAACTGGTTGATGGTGGCCATATGTATCCATATTTCCCAGATGATTTGCGTAGTGATTTTTTTGAGGAGTATCAGGATAACGAAGAGGCAATCCACTACCTGACGGTTAATCCAATTATTTATAATACAGAAGTTTACGATGAACCACCGGTAACAAACTGGTGGGATTTAACGGAACCAGAATGGAACGGGAAAGTATTAATGCAAGATCCGGTTTCCGATGTAACTTATTCGGAACTGTTCATATCAATTATTCAAAATTCAGATGAAATGGCAGAAGCCTATAAAGAAAAATATGGAGAAGAAATTGAATTAACAGAAGAGAATGTAGGCTATGAGTTTGTGAAACGATTTATAGAAAATGATCCAGTACTAATCTCTTCAGGAGAAGATATTATCGAAAGTGTTGGACAAACAGGTCAAGAAAATCCGCCAATTGGTTTTTCTTCTTCCAGTAAATTGAGGCATATAGAACAGTCTGGTTTGCCAATTGAAGGAAGCTTTGAGTTAGAACCAAGGGTTTCTGTTATGAGCCCCAAAGTACTATATGTAGCAGACCAAGCGGAACATCCCAATGCCGCTAAATTGTTAATTCGCTGGGCATCAGGCGAAGCTGATGGCGAAGCAGCAGGACTAGATCCATTTAATTTATATGGTGTCTGGGTACCACGCGAAAGTGTGGAAAACAAAAATGAACTATCCGTTGAGGATATTCAGGCTTGGGAAGTTGATCAGGAATTTTATGATGCTAATTTCCCGGAATTTCGAAACTTTTGGTTATCTAAAATAGATTAGAATTTTCAATAGAGATTACATGTTAGAGCTGGGGAAGTATGGAATATGTAAAGAGAATCTCTTTAACTTCTATACTCATAATTAGTTTAATTGTATTTGCTGATTGTATTTCAAAGGGAGATGCAAGTTCTAGTTCAAATGATAAAGTCGATAGAGAGGCTTGGGTAAAGGAACATATATTGGATGGAATAGAAACTGTCGATGAACTTTATGAAAAAGCAAAAGAGGAGGGTAGTGTGATTATTTATGCTAAAAGTAGCCGATTTCAGCAACGTTTGATTTAGAACCTAAAATATTAGCAATTGTAACACACGATGTATATTTCCAATCATGCACCTAACCCAAACTACTAAACGAGAGGCTGATGGAGAGACGGCGAGATTGGAACGTTTAATAAGCTAGGATCGTATGTAACACGTGATGATATTGAAAACCCTAATCTAATATCAGTTGACGAAATTAATGCAAGGCACATTGATCAGGAGTTTTATGAAGTTTCGAAACTTTTGGTTATCGAATATAGACTAATTTATCTCACTATTGGTGTATCATTCGGAAACTAGAAATAAATCTTGTTTCCGAGTGATATTGCCTCAACGAATGGAGCGTGATGACTGAATGGGCGTAAAGAAAAGTTACCCAAACGAGAAAAGAAAATTTAACAAAGAAAAGATGAAAAATATTGTTAAAGGGTTTTTATCTAATCCGATTTATTTAATTAGTTTAATAGCAATTGTGTTCTTGGTCCATACGATTGTTGTGCCACTTTGGCAAATGCTGTCTAATACCCTTTTATGGGGAGAAGGAGATCAACTTATCAATCCAGACGCAATTCCGGGTGGGCTTACAATAGAACATTGGAAACAAATGTTGACTAGTGAAGCAAGTAAAAATGTCTTTTATAAGCCAATTCTTCGATCACTTGGTATCGGAGTCGCAGTGTCAATTATGGCATTAATAATGGGTGGGGCTCTTGCATGGCTAGTGACTCGTTCTGATATCCCTTACAAAAAGACATTAACATTTCTAGCTGTGATTCCGTATATGATTCCATCTTGGATGAAATCAATGGCTTGGTTAACAGTTTTTAAAAATGATCGTGTAGGTGGAGCGCCAGGACTATTGCAATTTATTTTTGGAGTAGGTCCACCAGATTGGATTGCTTATGGATTTTTACCGATTGTCATTGTGTTAGGTGGAATGCATTATTATGTATATTTCTTCCTACTCACTGCGGCAGCTTTAAATTCAGTAAATAGTAATATGGAGGAAACTGCGAATATTCTTGGAGCACCAAGGATTACAATTTTAAGAAGAATTACGTTTCCATTAATTTTACCAGCTATATTGTCTGGAGTAATTCTAGTATTCTCAAAGGCAATTGGAACTTTTGGTCCCGCCGCCTTTCTAGGGCTACCGGTTAATTTCTATGTTATATCAACAATGCTTTATAGTAATATGCAAACAGGTATGTTAACGGAAGGATATATTCTGAGTCTTACCCTCATTGTACTCGCCGCTTTGGTAATTTATATAAACCAGAAAATGATAGGGAAGCGAAAAGGGTATGACACAGTGGGCGGTAAAGACGGAAGGAAGACAATGATGCCTTTAGGTCGTTGGCGAATGCCGGTCTTTGTTACCGTAATTATATTTATGGTATCATCAGCTGTCGTACCATTAGCCTTATTGTTGTTACAATCCTTTATGTTAAAAGATGGAGTTTATACTTTAAGCAACTTTACAACGCATTTTTGGATTGGAAAAGCAAATCCAGACATCGCAATGGGCAATGTCGGGGTATTAGTTAATGATTCTATTGGTTTAGCTTTGAAGAACTCATTATTAATTGCTGTGATAGGTGCTGGAGTAGCTGCTTTGATCGGGATTATCTTCGGATATATAGTTGCAAAAGGAAGAAACTCATTTACAGGAAAAGTGGTGGAACAATTAGCATTTGCACCATACTTGATTCCTGGAATTGCTTTATCTGCAATCTATTTAACAATGTTTGCAAAGCCTGGTTTATTTCTACCATCTTTATATGGAACACTTTCAATTATCATCTTAATTACAATTGTAAAGGACTTACCGTTCGCTACACGAGCAGGGGTTAGTAATATGTTTCAAATTAGTGGGGAGTTAGAAGAAGCTGCGCAGATTCAAGGAGCATCCTTTTTCAAAAGATTCTTCAGGATTATGTTACCTCTTACAAAGCAGGGAATCTTAAGTGCATTTATCATTGCATTTATTAGTGCAATGAAACAATTAGACTTGGTTTTATTATTGGTGACGCCAAAAACTGGAACACTCGCTACTATCACGTATGAATATGCCGACACTGGCTACCCACAATTTGCAAACGCAATCATGTTAATTATTATCGCGATTACGATGGTTGTTTACTATGTTTCATCTAAATGGGGTAAAGCAGACCTTTCAAAAGGAATTGGAGGATGATTATTTATGAGTAGAATAGAATTAAAAAATATTAACAAACATTTCGGTGATAATCATGTGTTAAAAGGAATTGATTTCGTTATTGAAGATGGGGATTTTATGACATTGTTAGGACCTTCTGGTTGTGGGAAGACAACAACTTTACGAGTTATAACGGGGCTTGAAAATCCAGAGGGTGGTATTGTAACGATTGGTGGAAAAGAAGTTGTAAACGGAGAAAATAAATATTATGCGCCACCAGCAAAAAGAGATTTGAATTTAGTGTTTCAGAGCTATGCTTTATGGCCGCATATGACAGTATATGAAAATGTTGCATTTGGTTTGACAGTAAAGAAATTTCCTAAAAATGAAATTCGTCAAAAAGTGGAAGCAGCTTTAGATAAATTGCAAATCCTTCCATATATTGACCGTTATCCTTCTGAACTATCTGGAGGACAACAACAAAGAGTTTCGATTGCAAGAGCTATTGTCACAGAGCCTAAAATATTGTTATTAGATGAACCATTATCCAACCTTGATGCAAAACTACGTTTAGAAATGAGATCAGAATTAAAGCGTCTGCACAATGAATTAAATACAACCATCATCTATGTTACACACGATCAGGTAGAAGCATTAACCTTATCTACAAAAATTGCCGTATTTTTTGAAGGTGAATTAGTACAATTAGATGAGCCAAGGAATATCTATCGTAATCCTGCTGATTTACGAGTGGCTGACTTTGTAGGAAACCCGCAAATTAATTTGATTGACGCATTTTGTTCGTATAAAGATGGTAGTTTGTTAACTGAATCTGTTATAGGCAAATTGTCTGTCCCGACAACCAAATCTTATGAAGGTGAATGCGTGATGGCGCTTTACCCAGAGGATATTCAAATTTTTGAACAAAGAAGGGCAGATGCTACGAAATGTACAGTCTACTCCGTATTGCCTGCTGGCTCTGAAACATTAATGCAATTGACGATGGATGATGAGACAGTTATTCTCGCTAAATATATGGGAGAAAAAGATTATGAAATTGGAAGCAGTCTTTGGATTAAGATTTCCTCCGATAAAATAAATGTTTATGATAAAAACTCTGGTAAAATTATAGCAGAAAAAGAATCGTATGAGGAGTTGAATGGAAGGGTTTTAGCATGATTCATCTTGATTTTGCTAAACGTCTTGCTGTTAAGGCAGGAGACATCATATTAAAACACATGAATCAACAAGTTGAGACAGAAAGTAAAACATCAGGCAAAGATTTGGTGACAGAAATAGATAGAATGGTAGAAAAATTTATTCAACAGGAGCTAACAGCAACTTTCCCCAACCATCAAATGTTGGGGGAAGAAGAAGCTTTTGCTTCAGCAGATAAGTATAAACAAGTATTGGATGACTTTCATTCGATTCCGTTTATATGGATAGTCGATCCAATAGACGGAACGAATAACTTTATTCAGAATATACCTGGCTTTGTCGTCTCGATTGCTTTAGTTAGCTATGGAAAACCAGTTGTAGGTGTTATATATGATCCAATTACAGATGAATTATTTTATGCGACTAAAAATGGCGGGTCATATCTAAATGAAAAGAAAATAAATGTTCCACATGTTGATCATTTAAATGAAAGTGTGATCGGAACAAGTTTTTCGTCGGATACAAAGGTAAGAAGCCTTACTGTGAGAAATATTGAAATGTTTTTACCAAAATGTAGAACAATAAGAGTTTTAGGAGCTGCAGCACTTAACTTAGCATATGTTGCTAAGGGAAGATTAACATCTTTCTATCACTTTCAACTGAGCCCATGGGACGTTGCAGCTGGTATTTTGATTATTAGTGAGGCAGGGGGAAAGGTAACAACAATGAAAGGTACGCCTTATGAACTGTCGGAATCTAGCATTCTAGTTAGCAATGGGTTCATCCATCAACAAATGTTAGATACGATTCATGTGAAAAACTAAAGTATCCTTTAGAAAGAATGTAACAGATGTTTGAAGAAGTTGGTAACAGGTTATTTTTCATCTAAACGGATCGATAAAAGTAGGTGGGTAAATGAGAAGAATTAATGTTGGAATTATTGGTGCAGGCAGAATTGGGTTATTGCACGCCAATAATATTATCAAGTCAAACTTATTATCATTACAAGCGATTGCTGATATTAATATTGACCATTTGATGGAGAGTGAATGGCAAGATAAAGTGACAATGATTACAACAAATGTCAATGATATTTTTAACCATCCCAATATAGATGCTGTATTCATTTGTTCTTCCACTAATACTCATGTGGAATATATCGAAAGGGCAGCAATTGCAGGTAAGCATATTTTTTGTGAGAAACCAATAAGCTTTAATTTAAAGGAAACAAAACATGCTCTTAAGATTGTAAAGGAAAAGGGGGTTAAATTTCAATCTGGATTTAATCGGAGATACGATGTTCACTTTAGAAAGGTTTTTGAAAGTGTGAGAGAAAATAAAGTGGGCGAACCTCATATTGTAAAGATTAGCTCCCGTGACCCTTCTCCACCTACGGAAGAATATGTAAAGCATTCTGGTGGATTATTTATGGATATGACTATTCATGATTTTGATATGGCTAGATATTTAATGAATAGTGAAGTGATAGAAGTAAGTGCAAAAGCGGCTAATCTTGTAGACCCGATGTTTTCAAAATATAAAGATGTTGATACTGCAATTATTACATTGACATTTGAAAATGGGGCACTCGCTGTTATCGACAATAGTCGACAAGCAGTTTACGGTTATGATCAACGTATTGAAGTTTTTGGAAGTAGTGGAGTTGTTTCAGCCGATAATGAACTACAGTCCAATTTACAAATCAGTACTAATAGAGGAACGATTTTAGATAATCCAAAACACTTTTTTTTAGAGCGTTATAAAGAAGCTTATGTGGAGGAAATTAATTGTTTTGCTAGATCCCTTCTAGACAATTTACCGGTATCATGTACAGGAGTAGATGGTTATAAAGCAGAGCTATTAGCGCATGCAGCTAATATATCATTGCAAACTAAAGCTGCTGTAAAACTATCAGAATTAGAATTAGTAGAAAAAAACGTTGAAGTGTTATAGTTGATTAAGCGCTTAACTAAAGGGGGATAAAAGAATTGTCCAAATTACTAGTCAAACCATCCATGTTTGAAGATGGGAAAATTATTGACATTAGTCCTGCTTCAGCAGGCTGGGAGTATATAGGATTTCAAGTTTACCAAATGAAGAAAGGAAATACACTTTTTAAACATACCGCAACAAATGAAGTCTGTCTCGTGTTGTTAAGTGGAGTGGCAAATGTAAATACACACTATGAGGAATTTAAAAATATTGGCAAAAGAATGAATGTATTTGAGAGAATCCCTCCATATTCCGTCTATATTCCGAGTGATGATCATTATGCTGTAGAAGCTCTAACAGATATTGAAATAGCAGTCTGTCAAGCTCCCGGAAAGGGGACATATGCTGCGAGATTAATTGGACCAGATCAGGTAGTTCAAGAAGATCGCGGCAGTGGAAAGATGAGTAGGAAAATTCACAATATATTACCAGAGGAGAAGGAAGCAGATAGCTTGTTGGTGGTGGAAGTATTTACTCCTGATGGAAATACTTCCAGCTATCCACCGCATAAACACGATACTTTAGATTTACCAAATGAATCATTATTAGAGGAAACATATTATCATAAGATTCATCCGGAGCAAGGATTTGCTTTTCAAAAAGTCTATAATGATGACCGAAGCTTAGATGAAACAATAAGTGTTGAGAACAAAAATGTTGTCCTCGTGCCAGAGGGCTACCATCCAGTTTCTTGTGTGCCAGGCTACGAATCTTATTATTTAAATGTGATGGCTGGGCCTGTCAGAACTTGGAAGTTTCAAAATGATTTAGATCATGAATGGTTATTTAACAAATAAGAATGGGGTGAGGGAAGGTGTATAATTTGAATTTTATCAACGATAGACCGATGGATTTAATTGGGATTGGTCGATTATGTATTGATCTAAATGCTGATCAATTCAATCGTCCAATGGAAGAAACCTCCTCCTTTTCGAAATATGTCGGGGGATCTCCCGCCAATATAACGATTGGAGCATCTCGACTGGGATTGAATACGGGTTTTATCGGGAAAGTTTCTGATGATCAAATGGGTAATTATATCATCGATTATTTAGCCAAAAATAATATTGATACTTCAGGAGTTTGTAAAGATGATACTGGTGCGGTAACTGGTCTTGCCTTTACAGAGATAAAAAGCCCTGAAGAATGTAGTATTCTAATGTATCGTGACAATGTAGCTGATCTGAAGTTAGAAACAATGGATGTTTCGGAAGAATATATTAAGCAAACAAAAATATTATTAGTTTCAGGTACAGCATTGGCTGCTAGCCCATCTCGAGAAGCGGTATTTTTAGCAGTTGATTATGCAATGAAACATCATGTCAAAATTGTATTTGATATAGACTATCGACCTTATACATGGATATCAGATAAAGAAACAGCGATTTATTACAACTTAATAGCTGAAAAATCCTCCGTTATTATTGGTACAAGAGAAGAATTTGACATGATGGAACAATTTCAGAAAGAAAAAAGTTCAGATGAACAAACAGCGAAAAAATGGTTCGAACATGTTGCAGAGATTGTAGTGATCAAGCATGGTGGTGACGGATCTATTACTTACACGAAAGATGGTCCCCAATTTAAAGGCGGAACATTTAAAACAAGAGTCTTAAAAACGTTTGGTGCGGGGGATTCCTATGCATCTGCATTTGTTTATGGATTATTAAATAATTGGGATATTCAACGAGCTATGGAATTTGGAAGTGCATCAGCGGCGATCGTTATCTCGAAACATAGTTGTTCTGATGCGATGCCTATAAAAGATGAGATTGATTCTTTCATTGAAAACGCGCAAAAAGTGAAGTTTTAGGAAGGGGATACAAGATGTTAGTCACATTAAATGATGTGTTAAAACATACGAAATCGGGTGGATTTGCTGTTCCGGCATTTAATATTTTTGGTTTTGAGGATGCCAATGCAGTAGTTCAAGCGGCTGAAGAGTTAAAAGCGCCAGTAATTTTGGCTACTAACAAAGTAGCTATTGCTCATACACCAATTGAAGTTTTAGGAAAGATGCTAACAGAATTAGCTAATCAAGCCAATGTACCTGTTGTTGTACATCTTGATCATGGAAATGATTATGAAACGGTTGCACAAGCAATCGATGTAGGGTATAGCTCTGTGATGTATGATGGCTCTCAACTTTCACTGAAGGAAAATATAAAAACAACGAAAGAAATTGTTAAAATGGCACATGCATTTTCAATTCCTGTCGAAGCGGAAATTGGATCAGTCGGATATACCAATCCTGCTATGGGGATGAAAGAAATGCTGACAGACCCTCAAGAGGCGAGAGAATTTGCGCTCGAGACTGGTGTGGATGCGTTAGCGGTTGCAGTTGGAACACTGCATCGCATGGAAGAACAAACGGCTCCTATTCAATATGACTTGATTAAAGAAATAGAAAGTCAAACAGACATACCACTTGTATTACATGGTTCTACCGGGGTAGCTGACGAAGATTTAATCCGAATCTCTAGAACTAATTTTGGAAAAGTGAATATTGGTACCGCATTACGAATGGCTTTTGGTAATACATTACGCAACATATTGGAAGAGAATCCAGAACAATATGATAGGATGGAACTTTTTAAAGAACCTATCAAGCAAGTGAAATCGACTGCAAAAAATAAAATTAAGCTATTAAATACACATAAATATCAAACAGCATTACAAGTTTAATACAAAACAGGAGGGAATGGATCATGGGGTCAAATATTGAAGAATTAAATAATTTTATTGGAGGAAAATGGGTAGCATCAAGTGCGAATAAAACAGAGAAGGTATATAATCCAGCAACAGGTAAAGTGATTGCTGAGGTGCCAATTTCGAATGAGGAGGATTTAAATGATGCCATTGCAACTGCAAATGAAGCATTTGCAACTTGGAAAGAGGTAGCTGTTCCAAAACGGGCACGAATTTTATTTAAATACCAACAATTACTCGTTGAAAATTGGGAAGAGTTAGCAAAAATGATTACGATTGAAAATGGTAAAAATTATGAAGAAGCATATGGGGAAGTGTTGCGAGGGATTGAATGTGTTGAATTTGCCACGGGTGCACCTTCCTTAATGATGGGTGATTCTTTACCATCCATTGCAACAGGTCTAGAGTCAGGCACATATCGTTATCCAATTGGAGTAATTGGGGGAATAACACCATTTAACTTTCCAATGATGGTACCGTCATGGATGTTCCCAATGGCTATTGTAACAGGGAACACATGTGTCATGAAACCTTCTGAAAGAACACCATTGCTTGCAAATCGTTTGGCAGAATTATTACAAGAAGCAGGTTTACCAGATGGTGTCTTTAATATCGTTCATGGAGCACATGATGTGGTAAACGGCTTACTTGATCATAAAGATATTGCGGCAATTTCATTTGTCGGATCGCAGCCAGTTGCAGAGTACGTGTATAAACGTGGTACGAGTAACTTAAAGCGTGTGCAGGCGTTGGCTGGGGCGAAAAATCATTCTATTGTTCTAAAGGATGCAGACTTAGATAATGCATCCACGCAAATTTTAAATGCTGCCTTCGGTTCAGCTGGAGAACGTTGTATGGCTTGTGCAGTTGTGGCAGTGGAGGATTCGATTGCAGATGAATTTATCGAGCAATTAGTTAAAAAAGCAAACAACGTCAAAATGGGTAACGGTCTAGATGAAGGTATTTTCCTTGGACCAGTCATTCGTAGTGAACATAAAGAGCGTACCTTGAATTATATTGAAACAGGTGAAAAAGAAGGTGCCAGCTTAATCCGTGATGGGCGCAAGGATGAAAGTGCTCAAGAAGGAGGCTATTACGTAGGACCGACGATTTTTGATAATGTAACGAGCGAGATGAAAATTTGGCAAGATGAAATTTTTGCGCCAGTCTTATCGATTTCTCGAGTAAAAGGACTTGATGAAGCAATTACCTTAGCAAATAAATCGCGATTTGCGAATGGAGCTTGTATCTTCACAAATGACGGTGGAAATGTAAGGCAATTTAGAGAAACGATTGATGCAGGAATGTTAGGACTTAACATTGGGGTACCGGCACCAATGGCATTTTTCCCTTTTTCAGGTTGGAAAGATTCATTCTATGGTGATTTGCATGCCAACGGAAAAGACGGATTGAACTTCTATACAAGACAGAAAGTGTTAACAGGACGTTGGGTATAAAATCAACTGTTCAAATTGTTTATTCCCCTGTTTTATATTATTAGAATTGAGGTGGCGGAATGAAATTAACAACTTCCCAAGCATTAATAAAGTTCTTAAATATGCAATATATAATGGTGGATGGGAAAGAGCAACCACTATTTAAAGGAATTTATACGATATTTGGTCATGGAAACGTGTTAGGAATTGGGCAGGCATTGGAAGAAAAGCGGGGAAACTTAGAAATATATCAAGGAAGAAATGAACAAGGAATGGCTCATGCAGCAATCGCATTCGCAAAACAAAAACTTCATCGACAATTAATTGCTTGTACTTCATCTGTTGGGCCCGGATCAGCGAATATGATAACTGCTGCAGCTACGGCGACAGCAAATAATATTCCATTATTACTACTTCCTGGAGATATATTTGCAAGTAGGCAACCAGATCCTGTTTTACAGCAAGTGGAACAGCCTTATGATGTAAGTCTTTCAACAAATGATGCATTTCGACCTGTTAGTAAATATTGGGATCGTATTACTCGTCCTGAGCAATTGATGAGTGCCATGTTAAATGCTATGCGGGTATTGACAAACCAAGGTGAAACGGGGGCAGTTACCATCGCCCTTCCCCAGGATGTGCAAGCGGAATCATATGACTATCCTTCTTCTTTTTTTAAAAAACGTGTTCATAAAATAAGACGGACAGTTCCGATAAGCGATGAATTACAAGAAGCCGTAAAATTGATGACACAGAAACAAAAACCACTTATTATTTGTGGTGGGGGTGTTCGTTATTCTAAGGCTGGTGAAACATTAAAAGAGTTTGCAAGTCGTTTTCAAATTCCTTTTGCTGAAACCCAAGCTGGAAAGAGTGCTATTTCAAGCGACCATCCTCTTAATTTAGGAGGAATAGGGGTTACGGGGAATCAAGCCGCAAATAATATTGCCAAACAAGCGGATTTGATTATTGGAGTTGGAACGAGATATACAGATTTCACTACTGCTTCCAAACAGTTATTTCAGCATGAAGATGTTGATTTTTTAACAATTAATCTATCAGACTTTCATGCTTCAAAATTAGATGGTCAAAAATTAGTTGGAGATGCTAAAGTTACATTAGAAATCTTAAGTGAAAAACTTCATGAACAACAATATAAAACGAAGTACACAAATGAAATCTCGGATGCCAAATTAGCTTGGGAACAGGAATTATCTAGACTGTACAATATCAATTATCATGAGGATCAATATGAACCAGAGGTAAATGACGAGCTAAAACATCATCTTCTAGAATATGTAGAAAGCTTGAATACGACTTTAACCCAGACGACAGTACTTGGAAAAATAAATACATTAATTGATTCTACGTCTATTATCGTGGGAGCAGCAGGTAGTTTGCCAGGTGATCTACAACGAATGTGGATAAATAGAGAACCGGAAACGTACCATTTGGAATATGGTTATTCGTGTATGGGCTATGAAATTTCAGGTGCTCTTGGGGTGAAAATGGCAGAACCTGATAAAGAAGTATATGCCATGGTAGGTGATGGCAGTTATATGATGTTACATTCTGAACTAATTACAAGTATTCAAGAGAATCGAAAAATAAATGTCCTATTATTTGATAATGCTAGTTTTGGTTGTATTAATAATTTACAAATGGGACATGGAATGGGAAGTATCGGAACGGAATTTCGTATGCGAAATCATGATTCAAATGAATTAAATGGTGGCATTCATACCGTTGATTTTGCGAAGAGTGCTTCAGCATATGGAGTGAAAACATATACGGTTCGCACATTAGACGAACTTGAATCCGCTTTTACTGATGCTAGATCACAGTCCATATCAACTTTAATTGATATAAAAGTTTTACCTAAAACGATGACAGATGGTTATGATAGTTGGTGGCATGTCGGGGTAGCAGACTCCTCTGAAAAGAAGTCCGTTCAAGATGCTTATGTGCAAAAAGAACAGGAATTAAGTATTGCGAGAAAGTATTAATAAGGAGGGGGTGGAATGAAATGTTTGAAAAAGACACCATCCAATTGGGGATTGCTCCAATTGGATGGACGAATGATGATATGTCAGAGCTAGGTGCAACAAATACATTTGAACAATGCATAAGTGAAATGGCGCTTGCAGGTTTTAAGGGAACTGAAATAGGTAATAAGTATCCTAAGAAAAGTCAGGAGTTAAAAAAAGCGCTTGATCTAAGAAATTTAGAAATTGCAAGCGCCTGGTTCAGCGCTTACTTAACAATTGATCCTTATGAGAAAACAGAAAAAAGATTTATTGAACATCGGGATTTTTTATTTAAAATGGGTGCGAAAGTAATCGTTATATCAGAACAAGGGCATAGTATTCAAGGGATGAAAAACAAAGCATTATTTGAAGAAAAACCGTATTTCACAGAGTCTGAATGGGTATCATTGGCAGAAGGTTTAAACCGCTTGGGACAACTTGCAAAAGATAAAGGCATGGAACTTGTTTATCATCATCATATGGGAACGGGAGTACAAACGACAGAAGAAATAGAAGAATTATTATCAAGGACGGACGAGAATCTAGTGTTTTTATTATACGATACGGGTCATTTATATGTATCTGGAGAAGATCTGAATTATATACTTAATAAATATATTTCTCGTATTAAACATATTCATTTAAAAGATGTCCGTCATTCCGTTTTAAAGGATGTAAAAGAACAGGGAACTAGCTTTTTAGAAGGTGTGAAAGCTGGTATATTTACAGTTCCGGGCGATGGGGATATTGATTTTCTTCCAATCTTTCAATTCATTGCGGAATCGAACTATCGAGGATGGTTTATCGTAGAGGCAGAGCAAGATCCTGCTAAGGCAAATCCATTTGAATATGCATTAATTGCTCGTAATTATATAAAGATTCTAACAAAGCTTTAAAATAGGATATAAGGTACTCTTTTGGTATAATATACTAGTAAGGTAACCGTTCATTTGTCATGGTGGGAAGGGGCATTGATATGAAAATCACAATTTATGATGTTGCAAAAAAAGCGGGCGTATCTATAGCTACTGTTTCAAAAGTGATTAATAATACCGGAAATATGCGGGAGGAAACAAGACGAAAAGTAAATGCTGTTATTAAAGAATTAGAATATGTACCAAATTTAATGGCTTCCGCTTTAACTGGTAAAGGGACTCAAACTATCGGTTTGCTGATTCCTGATATTTCAAATCCGTTTTTTTCTGCGACGGCAAGATATATAGAAGACAGTGCCCATGAACAAGGTATGAGTGTTATCATGTGTAGTATTGACGATAATAGTGAAAAAGAGAAAAAATATATTGAATTATTGGAAAGAAAACAAATTGACGGGCTTATCGTTGCCTCCCTTTTTTATAATGAACACTTATTGAAGAATTTAATAAAAAAGGGAATTCCAGTAGTTATGCTAGCTTATGACGATTCTACCTTTGATGTATCTATTGTTTCTGTAGATGACTTTAAAGGTGGTTATGAAGCAGCTTCCCATTTATTTTCAAAAGGACATCGGAAAATAGCAGTTATTGCTGAACACACTCATAGTAGTGATTTAAGATTATATGGTTATCGAGTCGCTTTAGAAGGAAGAGGAATGGAGTTTGATGAAAAGTTAACTTACAAAACATCTGCTTCGATTGAAAATGGCAAACAGTATTTTGAACAAATTTATAAGGATATCAAACCAACTGCTATTTTTGCTTTTAATGATCTGATAGCAATAGGTGTGATTAAAGGAGCAACAGAAAAAGGAATTCGTATTCCTGATGAATTGGCAATTATTGGTTTTGATAACACAATATTAGCATCGACTACCGTTCCTGGTTTAACAACCATTGCACAACCAATAGAAGAAATGGCACAGAAGACGGTAGAAATATTAATCGAGGAGATTCATGAACAAAAACGAATGAAAAAAAGATTTTTATTTGATCCAGAGTTAATTATCCGAGGTACAACTTAATGAATCTAAATGGTTAGTCTAGAATTAACATGTTTTATCTCCCCCTAATTTATTCTGGCCTTTTAACAGAATATCCCGCAACTTCTCTTTACACCACTCTTTAAGGGATAATTAAATAAATCGCGACTTAAAAAGGCTCTTCATTTGATAATGAAGAGCCTGCTTTTATATACGATTTTTAAAACATGATGAACTTCCCCGCGTTAGTATGGGACAGATTAGGTCCCAATAGCCATGATATTTCATTGCGTTTCTTTCTCAGTTTAACTTATTGAACTCATCTAGTTGTTTATAAACTATACATTAGGAATTTATTTTATGTTTTTAATAGAAACATTCATCCTTAATAAAAAATCGACTGCTGATGAATCGCAGTCGATTTTTTCCATACAAGAATATTTCCTGCAAGTGTTAGTGTCGTTGCAAAAAAATATTCTTGTTAGAGCTCGATTTCTCCCATACGAATCAGCTCTACAACAGCCTGAGCGCGTCCTTTAACACCTAGCTTTAAGATGACATTAGAAATGTGATTTCGAACAGTTTTTTCTGAAATGAATAATTGAGCAGCGATTTCTTTTGTCGTTTGATTTTGAACTAATATGTCAAATACTTCTCTTTCCCTCTTTGTTAAAATACTACTTTTATGAGCTTTGTTTGGATGATCCAAATAGTACCCCTCCTTGCTGTTGATTTAGATGTAGTTGAGGGAATTATTTAGTCACAATAGTTTATGACAATATTTAGAAACAGTGCAGGTTCATGCTTTATGCAATCGTCTATTTTTCAAAAGTTAAGTCCAGTATGGTAAAATAAAAGTTCGTAGTTAATAAAAATGAGGTGGCAAGTTGAAACGTGCAATAGGAGTAATTGATTCAGGTGTCGGAGGTTTAACTGTAGCATACGAACTAATGAGACAATTACCGAAAGAAGAAATTATTTATCTCGGTGATACGTTACGTTGTCCGTATGGTTCGCGACCTGAACATGAAGTAAAGCAATTTACGAAAGAAATGATTCAATTTTTAATGGAAAAAAATATAAAAATGATTGTTATCGCCTGCAATACTGCGACAGCATTTACGCTAGAAGAATTACGACAAACATTACCAATTCCTATTATAGGAGTCATACAACCAGGCTCGCGAGCAGCGATTAATGCAACGAAAAATGAACAAATAGGTATTATTGGAACAGAAGGTACCGTTAGAAGTAATGCTTATACAGATGCTTTAAAACAAATTAATGCTAATTTACATGTCACAGCAATGGCCTGTCCGTTGTTAGTTCCAATGGTAGAAAAAGGTATCGTTTCAGGGGATAGAGCGAAAAAGGTAGTGGAAGAGACGTTACGTCCATTAAAAGCAACGCAAAATATTGATACATTAGTTCTTGGGTGTACGCATTATCCATTATTAGAACAGACTATTCAAGAAGTAATGGGAGAAGCGGTTAACATTATTTCTTCAAGTGAAGAAACTGCTCGAGAAACGAGTACGATTTTAGAAATGCATGAATTATTATATCAAGGTGAAAGAGAGCCTAGACATCGTTTTTATGCAACAGGTGATTTAGAATTATTTAAAACAATAGCGGATGGTATTTTTCTAGAACGAATGCCACATGTAAATCAAGCACATTTTGAAAAAATAACATTGTAATGAATTTTATAATTAATAGCATGAATTGAATATTAGAACGTATATATAGTAGTACAACCATCATAGGAGGGTATGAGATGCAAAAAAATGGGGTACTACTATTGCTACTTGCTGCGTTAATGTTTGCTTTAGCAGGCTGTTTTCAAGGAGAACAAAATGTAAAAGAAATTGATGTACCGGAAGATATTGACGTCATCGATAATGAGGAAGCGGATGATACAGGTGAAGAAGATGACGAAGTAGATGAGGATGAAGCAACAGAAAGTCCAGAAACAGTATCACGGGATATTTATGTTTTAGACACTGATGGTATGGTCGTGCCACAAACCTTTGAATTACCAAAATCAGAATCAGCTGTCATGCAGGTATTAGAATATATGGTCGTTGATGGACCAATCACAGAGTTGTTACCAAGTGGTTTTCAAGCTGTCTTACCAGCTGAAACGACGATTTTAGGTGTTAATTTACAAGAAGATGGTACGCTAATTGTTGATGTATCAGAAGAATTCAAAGATTATGATGCTGATAACGAGGCGCAAATTTTACAAGCAATGACCCACACGTTAACGGAGTTTTCTGAAGTAGAGCGAATAAAATTATGGGTAAACGGGTATGAGTTAACTGAAATGCCTGTGAATGGAACGCCAATATCTGAAGGGTACTCTAGAGCAAACGGAATAAATCTCATGATAACAGAAAAGCCAGATTTACTACATAGCGAGATTTCAACTGTGTTTTTCCCGAAACAAAGTAATGATGAAACGTTATATTACGTACCTGTTACAAAATATTTTAACGCTCAAGATGAAGATGTATTAGCAGGGATTGTGGAATCTCTTTTAACAGAACCAGTGACAACGCCTCAATTTATGCAAGTTTTTAATGATGAGACAGTTTTGTTAAATAAGCCAACTATTGAAGATGGTGTGGTACAATTAGAATTTAATGAACAGATTTTACAGAAGAAAGACGATGGAATTATTGCAGATGACGTCATGGAAACGTTAGTCCTGTCTTTAACTGAACAAGAGGGAATTGAAGCAATAGAAGTCATCGTTGATCAACAAGAGATTTTATTAAATGAATCTGGTCATAAATATGATCAACCTGTTACGAAGGAAGATTTTATCTCGACTGAAAAAATGTAAGCAAAGCAATGAGGAGAGTTAATGATGCAAAGTGAAAAACAAATGATTCGACCAATTAACATTACACCCAACTATATTATGCATCCAGAAGGGTCTGTATTAATTGAACTAGGAAAGACAAAAGTGATTTGTAATGCAACAATAGAAGACCGTGTACCGCCATTTTTACGTGGACAAGGAAAAGGTTGGATTACAGCAGAATATTCTATGTTGCCTCGAGCAACGGAAAAAAGAAATATTAGAGAGTCATCGCGCGGAAAAGTCGGTGGAAGAACAATGGAGATTCAACGGTTAATCGGACGTGCCTTACGTTCTGTCGTTGACTTAGACGCAATAGGGGAACGAACGATTTGGATTGATTGTGATGTCATTCAAGCAGATGGAGGAACACGTACAGCATCGATCACAGGCGCATTTGTAGCCATGGTACTTGCTTGTGGCACATTATTAAAAGAAGAAAAAGTAACAAAGCTCCCAATTACAGACTATTTAGGAGCAATTTCTGTCGGCGTGTTGCCAGATGAGTCGATTGTACTTGACTTAGATTATGAAAAAGATGTTGCAGCAAATGTGGATATGAATGTAGTCATGACAGGTGCAGGTAAGTTTGTTGAAATTCAAGGCACAGGAGAAGAAGCAACATTTAGTTATGACGAATTAAATGCCATGTTAGCACAAGCTAAATATGGCATAGAACAATTATTTGTTACACAAAAAACTGTCCTTGGCGATTTGGCACAACAAATAGGCCAAATACCGAATGAAGCGGAAAAGAGCGAAGAGTAATGACAGAATTAATCGTTGCAACAAAAAACAAAGGAAAAGCGGCCGAATTTAGAGATATGCTCGTCCCATATGGATTTGAAGTCAAAACATTACTCGATTTTCAGGACAGAATGCCGGATATCGAAGAAACAGGCACTACATTTCAGGAAAATGCTCAATTAAAAGCAGAAGAAATTTCAACATTATTAAATAAACCAGTTATCGCTGATGATTCCGGGTTGGCTATCGATTATTTACAAGGGCGTCCTGGAATTTATTCTGCACGTTATGCAGGAGAACCAACAGATGATAGATTAAATTATGAAAAAGTATTAAATGAAATGAAAGGTGTTACAGAATCTGACCGGACAGCACGTTTTATTTGTATGTTAGCTTTTGCACAACCAGGTAAGCAGACCATTTTCATTGAAGGAACTTGTGAAGGTACCATTACTACAGAGGCGAGAGGGACAAATGGATTTGGATATGATCCAATCTTTGTTCCTACAAAATACGATAAAACAATGGCGGAACTAGAAGCATCAGAAAAAAACGAACTAAGTCATCGCTATCATGCATTAGTTGCATTTCAAGCATGGTTAGATAAACAACAAAGATAGAGGCAGGATAACAATGCATAAAGTACTTATATTAAGCGACAGTCATGGATTAACGACAGAATTAATAGAGATAAAAGAACGCCATCAAGCTGATGTCAATATCCATTGTGGAGATTCAGAATTAGCGACAGATGCGCCGGAATTAGCAGGTTTTACAACGGTACGTGGAAACTGTGATATAACGAGCGATTTTCCAATGGAAGAAGTATTAGAAATTGGTGGAATTCGCTTTTTCATCTCACATGGCCATATGACCCAAGTAAAATCTACGCTGATGAACTTGCAATATCGAGCAAAAGAAGTTGGCGCAGAAATTGCTTGTTTCGGACATAGTCACATTGCATACGCTGAAAAGGTTGATGATTGTGTCTTTATTAATCCAGGTAGTATTCGTTATCCAAATCGAATTAAACAACCTAGCTATGTCATATTAGAGTGGGAAACTAAAGGAGCTATTTACATTACCTTTTATGATGTAAATGGAGATGAAATTGATTCATTACCATACGAACAATATTTTTCTTTACTATAAAATAAAATTAATACATAAGAAAATCCTTATACTTAAGTCGTTTTGCTTAGGTATAGGGATTTTTAAAATTGTTAAAAGGGTGATAACTAGCGATAATATATCGATTTATCGGAGTGAAATATTGTCTGAAAATACTTTTAATAATATTTTTTCCAATTTATGTTGACAATACCCACCTAAATATCATATACTTATTCTTGGTTGCGGAAATAACATCTTAATAAATAATTAATAATATATAAAAATTATTAATGCGGGTGTAGTTTAGTGGTAAAACTCCAGCCTTCCAAGCTGATGTCGGGGGTTCGATTCCCCCTACCCGCTCCATTTTATGACCTAGTAGCTCAGCTGGATAGAGCAACGCCCTTCTAAGGCGTAGGTCGCAGGTTCGAATCCTGCCTGGGTCGTAACCTAGTCAGAACTAGCAAGAAAATGAAAAATGTAAAACACCTTAAACGTTGACATGTCAATGCTTTAAGGTGTTTTCTGTTTTTATGAGTTGGAACGAGAAAGAATAGATTTTGAAAATTTTTTACACATTTTAATACGAGAATAGACTAACTTATCTTATACATAGAAGAAAACATATTCACTGTACTTTCTTCATCTTCAGCTCTTAATTCTTTTATAACATGAGAATAGTCATTATAAGTTGTTTGTACATCAGAATGTCCTAAACGTTCACTAATGTAATTAATTGTAGCTTTCTTTTCATAAATTAGAGCACTTGCATGTGTATGTCTTAATCCATGGACTGAAATCGGTTCTATCTCTAAATCATTCAGCAAACCTTTTAAAGCTTTATTTACAGACCTATTACTCATTACATGGTATTTAGAATGATGACTAAAAAATATTAATCCATGAATATTATCTACTGTGGCTTTAAAATAATTCTTAAATAAATTCATAGTTTCATCATCCATTTAACCTTTCTATTTTTACACATAACTTATACTTCTTTAAATATGAAAGTAGTATACGATCAATTAATATCGTTCGATAACTTCTTTTGGTTTAGGAGATTTTACATTGTATTGACCTCTCGTTCAATTTACGGTCATTGTTTATTTCGATTTTAGATATAATTCCATCGTATCATCTAGGGGTCAATATCAAACTAAATTATAATGCATACTTGAAATCCTTTTGTTATAATTAAAGTAAATTTTATTCGTTTTGTTACATTTTCAAAAAATAGAGGAGGGATTTCAATCAGGAGCTATGAGGTGTATATATTTAAGAAAAGTCGATTAAGATTATTATTACTTTATATAATCTACTCATCGATTTATATAGGGCTAAATGTTTGGCTTATGGTATCTCTAAGGTTAGGTCCAGGATTACTTATAATAACTATTTTAATAATATCCATAATACTTACAAATGATTTAAAAACAAAAGTAATAATTGACGGTAACTACATTTATTACAAGACGCTAATTAGAAAAAAATCTTATCCAATTAAAGATATTGCTAAAATTGTAAAAAGAAGATCGGTGCCCACAGGAATTGCCGGTCGTCATGATTACTTATACGTAAGAGATAAACACTCTAAAGATGTTTTGGTATTTCCACATTCCTTACCTCAGAAAAAGGAGTTGTTAATATTTGAAGAAATAATAAATTCTATTAATCCAAGTGTCTATTTTGACATGTATCATAAAGAAACTAAAATATATTGGACATAGTTCTTTCAATTATATTTTATTATGCATGGTAATTATGGCTGATAGATAAAACTATGAAAACACTTCAAATCCAGTATGCCTTAAGTGATAAAGGATTTCCTTATGATAATAAAAAAGCAGAAGTGACTTTTAAAAATATTAAAATAAGATTCGTATATGATTATGTGTTGAAGTTAAATATTTATCAATGGTAAAATATACAAAATAGAAGGGAATTTATCGTAAAATAAAAGCATAAAATTTCACACATATATTTAATAAAACATTGGTATAATAGCACTTGTATCTACTTAATAACGACTGCCTGGGTCGCTAAGTAAAAGCCTTGCTAACATTGTGTTAGCAAGGCTTTTTATTTTTGTTAAAATCAGTATTTTATAATGTGTGCCATATAAGTGACCAATTTTTACTTTTGTGGCACATTGTTTCATGGCTCTCTGCTGCTTAATTATAATTTATAGATTAGTAAAGTAACCTAATTGAATTTTTATTTCGAATATTACGAAAAATAAAATTATGTCCTTGATGTTAAAAATTTTCACATAAAACTTACTACACAAATACTACACATTTTAATAATAAAGCGGTGGAAGTGGTTTAAAAGCTTGTGTGCGATTTTGTTTGATTAATGCTTCAAATTCATCTTGAGTGCACATATTACTCCATTTATTTGAATATGTGGCGTTCATTATAAATTGAGCTTTAATATTACTACTAGCTATAACTTGTTGGACATGATTTTTATATTGTTCATGTTTATGAAAGAAGAAATAAAATGATTGCATCAAAATCACTTCCTATACAATTTTGTCAATTTGTGAAAAGATCATTGATTTTACATTGAAAAATATCTGCTAGTTTAGGAAGATGATCTGCTTTAAAGGAATAAGTACCATTTTCATATTTAAAATACGTTGATGCATTTTTAAAGGAGAGATGTTCTGCTAATTGTTGATGGGTTAATCCTAAACTGATTCTTTTTTCTTTTATAAATGATAAGTTAAGCTTTGCATAATCTTCCATTTACCTAGCTCCTCTAATCGTGATATAGTGTTTTTTTACTATTTTACATACATTGTATATTGCTAATTTAGAAATGTCCAACTTTATTGTTGCTTATTTAGAAATTTACTGCATTTCCATTACGGAAACATGGTACGATATGTAAGTAATAATAAAAGGTAGGGATGGCTAGTGAAATTATCTGGTATAGGGAATCGAATTATTAATTTACGTGAAAATAAAAATTGGAGTCAAAGAGAACTTGCCAGGCGTGTTGGGATTAATCCGAGCGTAATGAATCGTATAGAATTAGAAGAACGTCCGATTAAAGATTTCGAATTAGATATTTTAGCTTCTGTTTTAGATACGACAACAGATTATTTACTAGGACGTGAATTGCAAGAGGAGAAGTTAGTGTATCAGTCTCCAGAAGGCTTAACACAATTATTTGATTCATTAGGAATAGATCATATCCCCAAACAGTTAATTGACATACTACAACAAGTGCATCCAGAAGATGTGGATGAAATAAAAAAACATATTGAATACGTTATTTATCGAAGAAAAGAAACTGAATAATGAAAGAACCCAATGAAGGTTAGTAACTATACTTTAAAGGGTTCTTTTTTAATTTCAAAATAATCTGGTCGTCAAAGTGACAGGGAATATTTTATGGTAAAAAATGCAGCTTTTTATATTGTTTTCTATGAAACAATGATTGCATTAGAAAATTGTGTTTACTATAATTAATCTAATGTATTTTATGAAATTGCATATAAAAAAGTAGTTTTATATTACAACAAGAAGACAGACATAAAGGGGATTAAAATGAAGAAGTGGTGGAGCATTATATTAGTAAGTATGTTTTTAATGAGTTTAGTTGCTTGTTCAGAAGATGATGCAACGAATGAAGAAGATAAAACAGAATTACAAGAAGAAACGGAGGAGAACGAAGAAGAACCCAATGAAGATGAAGTAGAGGACAACATTGACTCGATTATAAAAGATGAATCAGAAATAGCAGAAGATGCGAAGATTACAGCGTTAGTTAATAAAAAATATGGACTTAGTGAAGACTACATACCAGAGGATCTTGTCACAGTTGATGTGCCAACTGTATTAGAAAATCCTGAAGTAAAACAATTGCGGGAAGAAGCGGCAAAAGCTTTAAAAGAAATGTTTACAGAAGCGGAGAAATCAGACTTATATTTACATGCTCGATCTGGTTACCGTTCTTATGATACACAAGTTGAATTGTTTAATAATTATGCAGCGGAACATGGTAAGGAAGAGGCGAATCGTTATAGTGCTAAACCAGGTCATAGTGAGCATCAAACTGGTCTAGTTATGGATGTAACGAGTGAGAGTGTCAACTTAGAATTAGAAGAAGCATTTGGGGAAACAGAAGAGGGTATTTGGTTAAAAGAACACGCACATGAATTTGGTTTTATTATTCGTTATCCTCAAGGGAAAGAAGAAATTACTGGATATATTTATGAACCTTGGCATATTCGTTATTTAGGTGTAGAAGTTGCCACAGCAGTATATGATAGTGGACTGACGTATGAGGAATACTTATATGAGGAGGGTCTCATTCATGAGGTCAACTCAGAACAAGAGTAATGTTACTAAATATATTAAAATAATATTGTCTGTATTAATTATAGCTTTGCTCATTATTGGTGGTTTTTATATAAAAAATCAATTAAAAACGGAAAAGACAGTGCAGACTAATGAACAAAGCGAAACAGAAGATGAAGTTACGGATCAAAATAACGAAGCTGAAAGTGAACAAGATGAAGAAGAAAAAAAAGACGTTATAGATATTACAATTGCAGCTGCTGGTGACATTATGTTTCACGATTCACAATTAGAAAGTGCTTATGATAAAGCGAGTGATTCATATGATTTTACATCTGTATTTGCAGATGTAGCACCTATTTTTTCAGAAGCTGATCTAGCTTTAGCAAATTTTGAAACGACGACAGCTGGACCTAATGATGGAGAAGGCTATCGAGGGTATCCGACATTTAACTCGCCAGATGAAACAATTGATGCGATAAAAGCTTCTGGTATTGATGTGCTGACGACAGCAAATAATCATAGTTTAGATACCGGAAGTGAAGGTTTAAAACGAACTGTTGAAGTAATCCGTGATAAAGGTTTAACTTCTGTAGGCACCTATGATGAAAAACCAGAATCACGTGTCCATATTGAAGAGGTGGAAGGAATCAAAATTGCGATACTGTCTTATACAGAGATGATTAACGATTTGGGCTTACAAACAACGAATGATAATTTAGATGATATGATTAACATAATGGAAAAGAATACAATTAAAGAAGATATTGCTGAAGCAAAAGATTTACAGGCAGATGTTATTATTAGTTTTGTACATTGGGGCGAAGAGTATATAGAAGATCTTTCTCCGTCACAAGTTGAATTTGCTGACTTAATGACAGAAGAAGGTGTCGATATTATTTTAGGAAGTCACCCTCATGTCATTCAACAATCTGGATTTTTACAAATAGAAGACCAACAATCCTATGTCATATATTCTATGGGAAATTTTGTTTCGAATCAACGCGATGAAACCATTGATAATCCACTAGCAGAAGATGGTGTTATCGTTAATTTGGATATCCAAAAAAATACAGCAACAAATGAAACGACAATAGAAAAAGTGGAACATATCCCGACATGGGTGTATCGTAATAAAGAAGATGGGGAATCAACATACACTTATCGCATTCTACCTATCGAGCAATTTTTGGATAGTAGTGAGATTCCTAATATATTTAAAGAACGAATGGAAAATTCACTTGAAGCGACATCATCTAAAATGAGTGAAGACGTATTAGAGAAGGAGTAATAATGATGACAAAAAAGCTATTAACAGAAGAACAACGTGAAAAATTACTTCACACATTAAAAAATCGATTTGAGGCTAACATGCATCGACATACAGATGTAAACTGGGCAGATGTAGAAGCGAAAATAGAAAGAAATCCTGAAAAATTAGTAGCATTATATGAAATGGAAATGACTGCTGGCGAACCAGATGTTGTTAGTGTCGATGGTCAAACAGACGAGTATCTTTTTCTTGATTGTGCCACAGAAAGTCCAAAAGGTCGGAGAAGTGTTTGTTATGACAGAGAAGCACTTGAGTCGAGGAAGAAACATAAACCAGATAATAATGCTATCGATATGGCAAATGCAATGGGTGTAGAACTTCTAACGGAAGAACAATACAGAGAGTTACAAAAGGTGGAAGCATTTGATTTGAAGACTTCAAGTTGGGTTCAAACACCTGCGACCATTAGAGAACTAGGTGGTGCACTCTTTTGTGATCGCCGTTACGACACAGTTTTTGTTTACCACAATGGCGCTGAATCTTACTATGCCGCTAGAGGTTTTCGAACATCACTTAAAGTGTAAAATTTGGCTAGATTGTCTGGAATAAGTATTGTTATTATACAAGCAGGATGATTGCTGCTTTTGTTATAAACACAGTAAATCGTCAGTCATAGTAATGTATAATGTTATGTATTTAAAGATATGAGGATTTAGTTAAGGCATTACTATCATCAAACCTGCTCTGTAGACATTATGATACATAATTTTAAAACTCCTGTTAGTTGGGGATAAATCTAGTTATGAAATTAGTATGTTAATTTATCCGATTTCAGTTGAACAATAAAAGTTTAAAAAGACAATGATGTTTTACAGATTAATTGTAAACAAAAAACTCAGAATTAAATCTGAGTTTTTTTAGTTTAAAAACGATTAATTCTTCTTCTTACAACAATGAATATTAAAGTAATAATAAATAGAAATAATATGATATACACAATTTTGGAATACACCTCCATATATTCTATAATAAGCTCCCAGGATGCCCCGACTGAAGCACCTAGACACACGAGTACGATGTTCCAAATTAATGTTCCTAATGTTGTAAGTGAAAGAAATATCCCTAAATGCATATTTGACATACCAGCTGGAATAGAGATTAAACTGCGAATTAAAGGAACAAATCGACAAAAGAAAACTGTCCAATGACCGTATTTATTGAACCAACCATCTGCCTTATGAATATCATTTGTTGTTATACGAAGAATATGTCCCCATTTATTTACAATTATCTCAAGTCTAGCTACGTCAAATTGTAAACCAATTATATATAGAATAATAGCCCCGACAACCGACCCAGCTGTTGCTGATATAATAACCCCTAGAATACTTAGATTGGAAGCCGTCGTCATAAAACCCCCAAATGTTAAGATAACTTCTGATGGTATAGGAGGAAAAATGTTTTCAATTGCAATAAGAAACATGATCCCTATATAACCATATTCATTCATGATATCAATTAACCAATTATCCATAACTAACCCCCTAAGATTTGTTAATTTGCCATTTTAATTATAACTATGCCAGCAACTAATAGCCCTATTACTAATATAATGACAAATAAATTTGCTAAAAATAAATCCCATTTATCAAAGTCATCATAATCCTTTTTAAATTCATCATTGATTTTATTCATTTTTTCAGCTCTTTTTTAATCAATTAGATTCCTCATCATCATTCATAATAGCTTTCATAGCACTTTTAACCTCACTTAAAGTTTGACCAACTGATTTTCCAATCTCTGGTAACTTAGATGGTCCAAAAACAATTAACTCCACTACAAAAAGTAAAATGAAGCTAGGTAAACCGATATTACCTAACATGTACATCACTCCTTAGAAATTACATACATACATGCTTTAATTTTTTAAATATCTATTCATAGTAAACATCATAATAAATACGGTTGCATCAATAATTAAATTTACATTTTCCTAAAAAAACTATTAAAAATAGCAGGATGAAATAACGGAAATATTTGTCAAATCAACATTCGAAAATAGATAACTGAGTTGTTCAGTCCTAATATGTTTAAAAGTATATGTTCAGATTACACTTAAAAGAAATCAGAAAAACACTTCTTATTTTTATATAAATAAGAATAAATGTAACTGCCATATAGAATGAATTAAAATATAAATCGATAAATAATTGAGAAAAGTTTATGAGGGGAGGTAATTAGATTTGTGTTGTATAACACAAATAAAACCAGCGATTTCCTTGGAGAAAAAAAGGTGGTTTATAAACTTAAAATGAAGAAGTTCTCCTTTTAAAATGTCAGCAATATTAGTAGAAGAGAATAGAAATTCAGTTTGCGACTTTGAGATTATTGTTTGGACTGCTTCAATAATTAGATCAGAACTAGCTATTGTATCAACTGAATAAATATTTGTTTAAATAACGATATCCTTAAGTAATACATTTTGCTTAAGGATATCGTTATTTATTTTTGTTGTAATCTATTTTCTAAGAAATATTCTGTTGTGAATGCTGTCATACCTAATGCAGTTGAATGACTTGATAATGTAGAGAAATCTAGTTGTAATTCATCTTGATATGGCTGTAAAATTTGATTAATTAATTGTTGCTTAATAGCTGGAGTAATCCATTGTTCAAGAGTACTAATGCTATTTCCAATAATAATTTGCTCAGGATTAAAAATGTTAAAAATATTTTTAATTCCTATGCCGATATGTTGACCAATTTCTTTTAATAACTGTAATGTTTTCTCGTCATTATTTTTTGCAAGGGAAATTAAAGTTTCTACTGAAAGGTCTGCTTGATTTTTAGATTCGATACCTAATTGTTTTGCCTTTTTTAATAAAGCTTGTTCGGAAGCATATAGTTCCCAACATCCTTTACTTCCACATCTGCAATTTTCACCGTGGATATCAATTGTCATATGACCTAACTCACCAGAAAATCCATCAATTCCTTTGTAAAGTTCATTATTTAAAATTACACCAACACCTATTCCCATTCCTATGCTCACATAAACAATATTCTCAAAATAAATGCCAGTTCCAAAAAGCTTTTCACCGTATGCACCTGCGTTAGCTTCATTTTCAACTTTAATTGGTATCCCATATTTTTCAAATAACGGTTCATGTAAGTTGATGTTATTCCAATTTAAGTTTGGAGCTAAAACAATTTCTCCTTCATTATTGACTATTCCCGGTACGCCAATACCTATTCCAATAATGCCGTAGTGGCTAGGAGGAGCTAGAGAAATAAGTGTATCGATTGTTCTGTATAATATTTTACGAATTTCTTCAAATGATAAGTTCGTAAACTTTGTAAGTTGTTCTTGGATTATATTTCCTTTTAAATCTGTTAAAATACCTAATAAATAATTAACGCCAATATCAATACCAATGGAATAGCCAGCTGTTTCATTAAAAAGTAAAAGAACAGGTCTTCTGCCTCCACTAGATTCTCCGGGACCTGATTCGTAAATTAAATCTTCATCTAATAGTTCATTAACTAGTGAAGATACAGTTCCTTTATTTAAACTAGTTTTATTAGCAATGCTAGCTCTTGATATTGGAGACAATTCTTTAATTTTATCAAGTACGATTGATTTATTTCCTTTTTTAACAGTTTTTTGATTCCAAGTTTTAACGTCATGCATAATATCAGCTCTTTCATTATTTCTTATATTGTATCATTTACTACTAGAAAGACAAACTTAGTTTATCATCTAGACAAAGTCTTTTGCGATTGGTATAATACAGTTAGAATTAATATCATGTAAATAAAGACAATTTATCGGAGGTTATATCTATGATTTATTTTAGCAATATTAACAAAATTAACTATGAAGGGCCAAGCTCAACAAACCCATTTGCATTTAAATTTTACAATCCAGAAGAAGTAATTGGTGGCAAGTCGATGGAAGAGTTTCTTCGTTATGGTGTAGCTTACTGGCATACATTTACAATGGATGGTTCAGATCCATTTGGTGCTGGCACAATGGTTCGTCCTTGGGATAAATATTCAGATATGGATTTAGCAAAAGCACGTGTTGAAGCGGCGTTTGAATTTTTCGAGAAAATTAATGCACCATATTTCTGTTTCCATGACATTGATATTGCTCCTGAAGGTAATAATTTAAAAGAAACTAATGAAAATTTAGATACTATAGTTAGTATGATTAAAGAATATATGAAAGATAGTGGTAAGAAGTTGTTATGGAATACAGCAAATAACTTCACACATCCACGTTTTATTCACGGCGCAGCGTCGTCAAACCATGCAGATGCATTTGCTTATGCTGCCGCTAAAGTGAAAAAAGGTCTTGAAATTGGAAAGGAACTTGGAGCAGAGAACTATGTGTTCTGGGGTGGACGTGAAGGTTATGAGACTTTGTTAAACACGGACATGAAATTAGAATTGGATAATTTAGCACGTTTTTATCATATGGCTGTTGATTATGCAAAAGAAATTGGTTTTGATGCACAATTCTTAATCGAACCAAAGCCTAAAGAGCCTACAACTCATCAATATGATTTTGATGTCGCTACAGGATATGCTTTCTTACAAAATTATGATCTTCAAGATCACTTTAAGTTTAACATTGAAGCAAACCATGCAACATTAGCAGGTCACACATTTGAACACGAATTACGTTATGCACGTATTCATGATATGCTTGGCTCTGTTGATGCTAACCAAGGTGATCCTTTGTTAGGTTGGGACACAGATGAGTTTCCAACAGATTTATACTCGACTACATTAGCGATGTATGAAATTATTAAAAATGGTGGACTTGGACGTGGTGGATTAAACTTTGATGCGAAAGTAAGAAGAGGATCATTTGAAGCAGATGACTTATTCCATGCACACATTGCTGGAATGGATGCATTTGCAGTAGGATTCAAAGTAGCACAAAAACTAGTTGATGATAATGTACTTGATGGAATTGTAGATGACAGATATAAAACATATACAGATGGAATTGGTTTAGATATCGTTAATGGTCAAACAGATTTCCACAAACTTGAAAAACATGCATATGGCTTATCAGAAATTAACCATCAATCAGGTCGTTTAGAAAGCATAAAGGCAACGATTAATCAATATTTACTGCAAGCTTATGCTGAAAAATAAACGTCTAACATGAATGGGAGAGAAGTTATGATGAAGCATGTTATCGGAATCGATTTAGGTACAAGCGCTGTAAAAGTATTACTAGTGAATCAACATGGTAATGTCGTGCAAGAAGTATCAAAACCTTTTCGATTAATACATGAACAAGTAGGCTATAGTGAGCAAGATCCACAAGATTGGGTAAATCAGACAGTTGCAGCACTGTCTGATTTGCTTGCCAATTTTACAGGAGATCCAGATTCAATTGAAGGCATCAGCTTTTCTGGCCAAATGCACGGTTTAGTATTATTGGATGAAAACAATGAAGTTTTACGAAATGCGATTCTTTGGAATGATACTCGTACAACGAAACAGTGTGAATATATTTATGACGTAGTAGGGGAAGAGAAGTTATTAAATATAACGAAAAATCCTGCTTTAGAAGGTTTTACTTTACCAAAAATCTTATGGGTTAAAGAACATGAGCCTGAAATATTTGCAAAAACAAAAGCATTTGTTCTTCCAAAAGATTACTTGCGTTTCCAACTGACAAACGAGCTTCATATGGAGTATTCTGATGCGGCAGGAACGTTACTATTAGATGTAGCTAATCAAGAATGGAGTACAACTATTTGTGATTTATTTGATATCGATATGTCTATTTGTCCTCCATTAGTAGAGTCACACGCAAAGGTTGGAAACATAACTTCTAATTTGGCTAGTGCAACTGGATTGTCTGTTAATACATCAGTATTTGCCGGAGGGGCAGATAATGCGTGCGGTGCGATAGGTTCAGGTATATTGGAAGAAGGTAAAACATTGTGTAGCATTGGTACATCTGGAGTAGTTTTATCATACGAAGCAAGTGAAGATAAAGATTTCCAGGGACAAGTACACTATTTTAATCACGCAGCTCCTAATGCTTTTTATACGATGGGTGTAACTTTATCGGCAGGGCATAGTCTAAGTTGGTTTAAAGATACTTTTGCAGCAGATGAAACATTTGAGCAACTAGTAGATAATGTACAATCTGTCCCAATAGGATCTAACGGGTTACTTTATACACCTTATTTAGTAGGGGAAAGAACCCCCCATGCAGACGCTTCAATTAGAGCAAGTTTTATTGGAATGGATAGTTCCCATACAAGAGATGATTTCGTGCGATCAGTCCTAGAGGGAATTACATTTTCATTAAATGAATCTATTGAGATATTTCGACAAAAAGGTAAAAAAATTGATACAATTATTTCAACCGGTGGAGGAACTAAAAATGACGATTGGTTACAAATCCAAGCGGACATTTTTAATGCTACAATTGTTAAATTAAAAAGTGAGCAAGGTCCAGGAATAGGAGCAGCTATGTTAGCGGCTTATGGCTCTGGTTGGTTTTCTTCTTTAAAAGAATGTGCCGAAGAATTTTTACAAATAGATAAGGAATTTAAACCAATAGCGGCACATGTTGAACGATATAAAGCATTATATCAAATATATCAAGATGTTTATAAACATACTAAATCATTGAATGAAAGATTAGTTAACTTTCGTTGATAAAAAATTGTAATTTCGTTTATATGAATAATTGAATGAAAAACAGCTATTTCAGTTAGCACTACTTGCTAATTAGAAATAGCTGTTTTGTATTTAATTAGTAAAATAGGCTCTTTGTCAAATAGTCTTAGTCAGTAAATTAAGTGGTTTATTTTTATGAATTTTAGGAAGACTATTTAAAATTGGAATTTGCATATCATTTTTATTTTGCCTAAATTATTCTATTATGAGGTCGATTCACTTCAAAAGAATCAATCATTTATAACTCCAAAGGAAAATGTTGTGTTATATTCATATTTTTCGCCATCATGTAATAAGATGCTCGGTAATGTATTATGAAAGATTGCTGCTGGTGAAGCATGAGTTTCAAAGCATATACCTCCATATTGTTTAGACATTCCACCATCTAAATGATGTCCTTCATCTAAATTATTTGAAGTATACATTACCATACCAGGTTGATTCGTATTTATGTTTAAAGTTCGACCACTTATAGGTTCTTCAACGATAACTTTGTCTTGTTTAATAGGGTTAAAAATAAAATAATGATCGAATCCATTGCCGGCAATTTGATTTTGTAAGTCGGTTGATTGCATACTATCACGTAGTGTTCGCTTCATTGTAAAATCAAATGGTGTGTTCGTAACATCTATTATTTTTCCGGTTGGAATTAATTCTTCATTTAATTCAGCAAACTGATTACTAGCAATTGTTAGTTGATGATCATGAATTGAATGTTGTTGATTGCTGCTTAAATTAAAGTAAGTATGATTTGTTAATGTCATATAAGTCGTTTTATCAGTTGTTGCAGAGTAATGAATATTTAGTTCGTTATCGTTAGTTAACGAATAAGTTACTTGGAATTGTCTCTTACCAGGTAAATTGTCTGCTTCATCTTTTATCGTATAACTTAAATTTACACCGATTTTGTCATTTTCTTGAAATGATGAAGCATCCCAAATGACTTGATGTAAGCCGTTTTGACCACTATGCAAATGATGGTTTCCTTCGTTTTTCTCTAATGTAAATTGTTTATCATCTAAAGTAAATTGAGCATTTTCAATTCTTCCGGCAATAGGTCCAATTAATGCTCCAAAAAAATGTTGATTATTCGTATAATCTTGTAAATCCTTATAACCTAATACAATATTTTCTAAATCTCCATACTTATTAGGTGTTGAAATATTTGTAATGATCCCACCATAATCTAATAGTTGAACCATCATTCCTTGGTTATTTATTAATGTAAATTGTTTCCAGTCGTTTTCTACAATTTGTACCTTGATTTTCATATTAACTCCCCTTTATAATGAGTAAATTAAATAGAGAGACCGAGATAAAACATAGTTATAGTATGTACATTAAAAATGGATAAATAGAAATTGAGCGTAGGGAATATACGGAGACTCTTGAGTGAGGAGATAGAGAGCATAGAGGAATGCAGGCGTTGCAACATGATATCGCAACGCCTGCGCTAGTATGTACTGTACGTCGGATCCCTTGTAAGGAGAAACCTAGAGCGACTCAACGCTCTTCCTAAGAAAGCGGAGTATAATTTCCCGAGCAATTATTAACTCTATATTGATGTGTTAAAACAGTATTGTCCCAGCCTCATCTTAATAAATTAAAGTGTTTTAGGTTGATCTTTTAACCAAATGTTTTCCATTTCTTCAAGGGATTTTCCTTTCGTTTCAGGAACTATTTTCCAAACAAATAGAGCAGAAAGAATACTCATTAATCCGTAAAAGCTGTAAGTTAATCCACCACTATACTCCATCATCATTGGGTAAGTAGAGGAGATAAAATAGTTTGCCGCCCATTGAGCAGCAACAGCAATTGCAACAGCCTGTCCGCGAATTTTGTTAGGAAATATTTCGGAAATAAGTACCCAACAAATAGGACCCCATGACATCATGAATGAAGCAGTGAAAATAATAATAAAGATTAATGTTCCAATACCAATTACGTTCGAAAATGCCATTGTAGCAACACCAAACATTCCAACAGCCATTCCAATGGATCCAGTAATAAGTAGTGGTTTACGCCCCCATCTATCCACTGTTAATATAGCGATTACAGTAAAGATAACGTTAACTAACCCCATAACAATTGTTTGTAACATAGAAGCATTTTTAGCTGCACCCATACTTTCAAAAATACGTGGTGCATAATATAATGCTACGTTAATTCCTACAAATTGTTGGAAAACTGAAAGTAAAATTCCAATTATAATAACTGCTTTACCAAAAGAGAATATATTTGCAGAAGATACATTCAATGTTGATTTTATATCAGTTAAAATAGTCTGGGCTGCTTTTTTACCATTGATTTTCTCTAAAATAGTTAATGCTTGTGAATCTTGATTTTGCAATGCTAAATAACGTGGTGTTTCTGGTACTAAAAATAACAATGATCCAAAAAGCAATGCTGGAACAGCTTCCGAAGCAAACATATAACGCCAGCCGATATCATCTATCCAAGCTATAGACTGTCCATTTGCAATCCCCCAGTTTACAAAATAAACGACAAGCATCCCGAAAATAATTGCAAATTGGTTAAATGAAACTAATCTACCTCGTAGATGAGCTGGAGCAATTTCCCCAATATACATTGGAACAACTGCAGATGCTAATCCTACACCAATACCACCAATGATTCGGTAAAAGTTAAATGTTAATAAAAGAGCAATAGTTGGTTCACCTTTTGTAAAAAATAAAAATTCAGGATAAGCAGAACCTAACGCTGATACAAAGAATAAAATAGAAGCAACAATTAGAGAGCGTTTACGTCCAAATCGGGATGAAAATAAACCTGATATGATACCTCCAATTATACAACCAATTAAAGCACTAGAAATTGTAGCACCATGGGCAAAAGAGCCAAGTCCTAAACTAGCAATTAAGTATGTTTCAATTGATTTTTCTGCCCCAGATATTACCGCTGTATCATAACCAAACAAGAGTCCACCAAGCGTTGCAACTAATGTAAGTGAAGCAATATAGAGTGTGTTTTGTTTCATCTTATCTGAACGAGATAACAAGTTAGCATATTGCATTAACTTGTTATGTAGTTCATCCCCCCCTATTCTAGGAATGTTATTTTATATATAAAGTATAACAACCCTAAATTACTTTGTCCACTGAACAAACAAAGGTGATTTGTACTAAAATTGCTATTATTGCTCGCTGTTATTATGATTGAATATTCCAGTTATAATAAATCAAGCAGAAAAATAATCATTAATTTACTTAATAGATTACTTGAAACATATCAGTTCTTAAATCAAGTTAAGGTGATTCCGAAAAAAGCGAGATACTTTACAAGTGTTCTTATAGCTTTTATCATAATACGTAAGTCTAATAAGGAGTGATTAATTTGAGTAAACATATAGCAGTACTCGTTACAGATATGGTAGAGGAGATTGAATTAACTGATCCTATCAAAGCGTATAAAGAAGCTGGCCATACAGTTGATATTGTAAGTAACGAAAAAGACAAAACAATCACAGGAAAAAATGGAGATGAGATTCAAGCAGATAAAGGTATTGATGATGTAAATGTGGAGCAATACGATGCATTACTCGTCCCAGGTGGTTTTTCTCCAGACTTATTACGTGTCAATCCAAAAAATAGTGAGTTTGCAAAATCATTTTTCCAACAAAATAAACCAGTATTTGCGATTTGTCATGGACCACAGTTCCTTGTTGATACTGATGAACTGAAAGGAAAAGAGCTTACTAGTTATGTTTCAGTTAGGAAAGACTTAGAAAATGCTGGAGCAACAGTCAAAGAAGCAGAAGTTGTCGTTGATGGAAATCTAGTTACAAGTAGAACACCTGACGATTTACCAGCATTTAATCGTGAAGCATTAAAGCTTTTAGCAAAATAATATATAATCATAAGTATGATGAACAAACTGTTTAGATGTAGTGAGTTTGCTTAAACACATTACATTTTAATACGGCATAGTATCGGAAGTGACCTTGCCCCTAAAGTTAGAGTGAATATCTAATTTTAGGGGTGTTTTTGTACCTGTTTTATATGATAAATAAGAAAAGATATGCAACAAGCGGATCATTATTCAGCTCTAGTTAGTAGTGTAGGATCTCTTTTTATCGGGTACAGTAATAGTGAACAGCTCAAAATGAGATGAAAACATAAAAAAACTGTAATGTAATAGAAACCGCTGTTTATTGATGAAAGACTATTGGTTTCATCCTGACAGGTGAGGAAGCTCTATTTGTCTACATCATTTTCAACTTACATTACAACATTTTTAAAGGAGATGAGACTTTGACTACTGATCATAATATTTTTCGTCTAAATGATAACTCTATGCTTCCACTTATAGGCTTAGGGACGGTGGGCATTCAGGGTGATAAAGGAATATTTGAAATTTTAAGTGCCTTAAATATGGGCTATCGTTTGATTGATACTTCAACAAACTATGACAATGAAGGTATTGTTGGTGAAGCCGTGCGACGATCTGCACTTCTTAGGGAAGAAATTTTAATTAGTGCGAAACTGCCTGGTTCTTATCATGAATACGACAAGGCCTTTCTCTCTATTCAGGAATCTTTGCACCGCACTGGATTAAAATATTTTGATAAATACTTAATTCACTGGCCGAATCCTAAAGATGGAAAATATGTAGAAGCTTGGAAAGCGCTAGTGGATGCTCAAAAATTAGGGTTAATTAAAACCATTGGTGTTTCAAATTTTGAACCAAGTCATTTAGACGATATTATCACGGAAACAGGTGTGACTCCTGCTACAAATCAGGTGGAACGTCATCCATATTTTAATAATAACCGTATGATTGAAGAAAATAAAAAAAGGGGTATTCTTACTGAAGCTTGGAGTCCTTTTGGTCGGGGGTATTTGAATGATGTGTTACAAAATGCCACAATTAAAGAAATCGCAGACAAATACGAGAAAACTCCGGCACAAATTATTGTAAACTGGAACTATCAAGCCGGTGTGTTTACTATTCCAAAATCAAGTAATCCAAAGCACCAAAAAGATAATATCAATAGTATCAACTTTGAATTAACCGAAGAGGATATAAATACAATTGATTCATTAGATAAAGGGGAAGCAGGTCGGGTAGAAGGACAGAACCCGAATGAATATCACGAATATGTTTAGTCAGCTTACGATTAAATGGGTCTGTTTTATGTAGACCCATTTTTATTTTTGATATTTATCCTACAAACAGTCCAGCAATCTAAAGCTTGGTGTTTTGTTGTTTTAAAAGACATGTTAATATGTATTACAAATAACACATGTATTTGCATCATTATAATGAAGTGAGCATTAAAATACCAATTACACGTTTCCCAATTTAAACTGCGTGTTTATATCTATTAAAAAGATACTAGTAAATATACGATGTTAAGAAAAGGTGATATTGTGACAGAAAGAAAAGATGACATTATATTAAGAGGATTACGCGAAAATAATTTAAAACAAATTGATTTAAATATACCGAAAGAAAAGATTGTTGTATTTACAGGTCTCTCTGGCTCAGGGAAAAGTTCTATTGTTTTTGATACAATCGCAATGGAAAGTAAACGTCAAATGATGTTAAATTACCCTCACTATATAAGAAATCAAATGCCACGATATGAACGTCCATTAGCTACTTTAATGCAACATTTAACACAAGTTATTGTCGTAGAACAAAAACCTGTACAAAGCCATTCACGCTCGACAGTGGGAACATATATGGATGTCCAACCTTTAATCCGTTTATTATTTTCACGAATTGGAACCCCACCTGTTCATTCTGCTACAGATTTTCTCCCACAAAGTGCTTTCGGTAAATGCCCAAACTGTCATGGATATGGTGAAGTCATTAACCCAGATGTACATAAATTAATCGATTTTGATAAGTCACTTCGGGATTATGCGATTCAATTCAAACCTTTATCTCCCTCTGGATGGCAAGGGAGATGGATGATTACTGGGGGCTTATTCGACCCTAATTTACCGATAAAAGATTTACCCAAAGAGCAGTATGATCTCTTAATATATGGTCCTCCAAAAGGAGATAAAGTTTATGCACCATTTCATACTAAGAATGGACCTCAAGATCATGAATGGGATGGCTTATTACCACGATTTAGACGACTTTATATAAATAGAGATATTTCTACATTAAAACAAGTATCGGAAGAAGATGTTTTAAATGTTTCTAAATTATCTCCATGTTTTACTTGTGAAGGGTCAGGATTAGCTCCAGATGTGCTAGCTTGTAAAATAAATGGTTTAAATATTGTTGCCTACAATCAATTAGAACTAACCGATTTAAAGATGGAACTAAGGAAGATAACAGATTCCCTGGGAACTTCACTTGTAACACAAATTAAGCCTCATATCGAGCGACTTATTGACATGGGATTAGGTTATTTAAGTATAGGACGTACTATGAATACGTTATCTGGCGGAGAAGCACAGCGAGTAAAAATAGCTCATCATTTGGGGAGTAGTTTAAACAATGTTACGTATATTTTTGACGAACCAACAGCAGGACTTCATCCAGAAGAAATAAATCAATTTATTCATATATTAAAAGAGTTAAGAAATCAGCATAACTCAGTACTAGTCATTGAACATGATGAATCAGTAATCCAAATCGCAGATGAAGTGATTGAAATTGGGCCTGGTGCAGGCGTTCATGGTGGTGAAGTAATTTATCAAGGTACAGTTGAACATTTTAAAAACACAATGAGTAGTACTACTTTGCTTAATAAACTGACATTAAATGACGCTCCACGAAAGATTAATAATTATTTTACTATGAAGGAAGTGAACAATAATAATTTAAAAAACATCACAGTAAAAGTTCCGGCAAATGTTTTAGTGTCTGTTTGTGGTGTGTCAGGTTCTGGAAAAAGTTCGTTGATGTTAGAAGCATTTAAAGAAGAGTATCCAAACGCAATCGTTGTAGGGCAAGGAAGTATTGGCATTTCTAGTCGCTCTACATTGGCGACATATATGGGTATTATGGATAGAGTTCGTTCAATTTTCGCTAAAAAAACAAAACAGCCTGCAGGGTTATTTAGTTTTAATTCATTAGGAAAATGTCCAGTATGTAAAGGAAAAGGCGTGATTACACCTGATGTCGCTTTTGCTGATCCGATAACTACTACATGTGAATCATGTGAAGGAACGAAATATTCCCAAGAAGCATTATCTTATACATTTTCCGGTAAAAATATTGTGGAAATATTACGACTTACAATCGAAGAAGCAATTGATTTCTTTCAAGATGATACGATTACAAAAAAGATAATGACATTACAAGATGTTGGTTTAGGTTATTTAACGTTTGGCCAGACGACGAGTTCATTGAGTGGTGGGGAATTACAACGATTAAAATTAGCGAGTTATTTACAAGAAGAAGGACAAATATATGTTTTAGATGAGCCATCTTTAGGTTTACATGGACAGGACAATGCACGATTATTAAACGTCTTTCAACGTATAGTTGACAAAGGAAACTCGGTTATTTTGATTGAACATAATTTACATTTCATTAGAGCAAGTGATTGGATTATAGAATTAGGTCCAGGTTCTGGAAAGTTGGGTGGCACTGTTGTATTCGAAGGTACACCTAAAGATATGGCACAAGCGAATACACTGACAGCTAAATGGTTACGGCTTAGGATGGATGAATAATTGAAAAAATAGGGGATATAGATTTAAGTGTGGAAAATAAATTAATTCTTGAACGATTGTGAAAGCTGCTTATCAATTACACATGATCATTCGAATACCCAAAAAAATATATGGAATATAGCGTTGTAAATAGGTTAATAGTTACATACTATTTTGCTTTCTAAAAACTAGTTCGCTATAATGTTACTGTCTATCAGAATGTGAGTCTATATAATTATTTGTTACATGCTATCGGACAGATATTAATGTTAACGATTCCTTTTAGAAAATGACATAAGACTAAGTTAAAGGTGCAACTAGAGAGCAGGTTACAACGATGAGAAGGAAAAGAAGTCAACAGAGAAAAAACAAGCTTACGCGAATTCTATTAATCAATCTAACGGTTTTATTAATCGGATTATTAGCACTTGGTGGATTTTATTTAAGTACTAATAGTATAGCGGAATCTTCTAAACAAGTTGCTTCAGAAAAATTATTGGAAGAAGTAGCGATAAAGAAAACAGATTATACAGAAATTGAAAAAAGTAAACCAGAACCAAAAAAGGAGCCATATACAGATATTCAAATTGCGGCAGCTGGAGATATTATGTTTCATGGTCCACAATTAAAAGCAGGTTATGATACAGTGAGTGATTCATATGATTTTACAGATATGTTTTCTGAAGTAAAGCCAATTTTTGAAGCGGCTGATTTAGCAATAGCTAATTATGAAACAACAGCAGGTGGCGCTGAGAAAGGTTTCACAGGGTATCCAGCTTTTAATTCTCCAGATGAAACTATTGATGCGATTAAAGATGCAGGAATTGATGTCGTTACAACGGTAAATAATCATAGTCTTGATACTGGGAGAGATGGATTAGAACGCACAGTGAAAGTAATGCGTGAAAAAGAACTTCCATCTGTTGGCACATACGATAAAAAGCCAACATCACGAGTATATGTGCATGCAGTAGAAGAAATCGATGTCGCTATTTTAGCTTATACAGAAAAGATAAATCCAGTAGGTATTGATTTCAGTGCTAAAGAAATGAATGAGATGCTAAATTTGATGGATGAGCAAACGATTAAAGAAGATGTAGCAGAAGCAAAAGAGCTTGGCGCTGATCTCATTATTTCTTTCATGCATTGGGGAGAAGAATATGTCGAAGAACCTAATGACAGACAAATTGAGTTTGCAGAGATGATGGCAGCAGAAGGGGTAGATATTATTTTAGGAAGTCACCCTCATGTTATTCAGAAATCAGATTTTATAGTAGAAAAAGAACAAACAACATTTGTTATTTATTCAATGGGAAATTTTATTTCTAACCAAAGAGAAGAAACATTAGGTACAAATCGAAAAATTACAGAAGATGGTGTCATCGTTCAATTAGATGTACGGAAAGATAATCTTAAAAATGAGATATCGATAGAAGGTGTTTCCTATGTACCGACATGGGTCTATCGCAATCAAGAACAAGGTGAGTCAACTTTTACATATAAAGTTTTACCAATTGAAGATACCATTAATGATTCCATTGTGACAGATGCGTTTAAACAAAGAATGAACCGCTCATTAGAAACAACATCAGAAAAAATGGCACCATATGATTTTATAGAATGATTCTTCCATTATAAAGAGAGTATTATCAGATGTAAATATTTTATCCTATTGTGTCAGTAGAAAAAACGAAGTACAATTAATAAAAGAAATGTAGTAAAGGATAGAGTTAAAATGAGTATAGAAATACAGTTTACTAAAATGCACGGTTGTGGGAATGATTTTGTCGTTATTGATAACCGGATGCAAATCTTGCAAGAAGAAGAAATTAACGATTTTGTACAAAGAGTTTGTGAACGGAAATTTCATATCGGTGCAAATGGCGTAATGTTAGTAGAAGAGTCTGAACGCGCAGATGTGAAAATGCGTTACTTTAATGCAGATGGTTCTGAAGGAGAAATGTGCGGAAACGGGGCTCGCTGTTTTGCTAAATTTTCCCATGAACTTAATATGGTTGAAGCAGCTATGACGATGGAAACATTAGATGGTTTGTATGATGCACAAGTTATGGTAGATGGTAACGTTCAAATTAGTTTCCCGGAGATAGCCTTAAATAATGTTCATTTGAATAAACAATTAGTAAATGGAGAACAAATAGGATTATATCATTATATATGGGTAGGGGTACCACACGTTGTTGTTTTTGGAAATAATATTTCAGAAATAGATGATGCAGTGTTTGCAGAATGGGCGATTGGGGTAAAAGAACAGGAACAGTTTCGTCCGCATGGAACAAATGTAAATTTAGTAGAAATTTGTCCTAAGACAACTATATTGAAAATAAGAACGTATGAAAGAGGAGTCGAAGAAGAAACATTAGCATGTGGCTCTGGAGCAACAGCAAGTGCGATTATTGCCTCGTTACTTGGTAAGGTGAATTCTAACGTTCAAGTGGAAACGCGAGGAGGGATGCTCACAGTTGATTTTACGTTACAAAATACATCCATACAGCATATTACTTTAAAAGGAAATGCTGTTACTGTATTTACAGGGATGATTCAAAAGGAGGGTGATTGCGATGCGTAGTAAATTAAGAGCGTACCGATTTCCAATCATATTATTAATTTCGATTATTATCGGTTCAATTATTGGGTTAGTATTTCAAGAAAAAGCAAACGTCATACGACCATTAGGAGATATTTTTATAAACTTACTTTTCATGGTCGTTATTCCACTCGTATTCTTTTCCATTTCTTCAGCGATTGCAAATATGGATAGTATGAAGCGACTTGGGAAGATAATGGGATCAATGATGACAGTATTTATTGTGACAGGTATTATTGCTTCTGTATTTATGTTAGTTGCTACTGTCATGTTCCCGCCAGGTAAAGGTGCAGATATCGCTCTAGAGGTACCAGAAGAGGAAGAAACAATTACATTGTCTGAACAACTCGTAAATACGTTTACTGTTCCAGACTTTGTTGATTTGTTTTCTCGTTCTAATATGTTAGCATTAATTATTTTTGCAATACTTATTGGAGTAGCGACAGGACTAGTAGGTCCAGCTGGAAAACCATTTGCTAAGTTTTTAGTATCGGGTTCTGAAGTGTTTATGAAAGTGGTGCAAATTATTATGTATTATGCTCCGATTGGTCTTGGTGCATATTTTGCAGCATTAATAGGCGAATTTGGAACAGATTTAATCGGGGATTACGCAAAAGCAATTATCGTGTATTATCCAGTTTCAATTTTATATTTCTTTATTGGCTTTACCTTATATGCCTTTATTGCCGGTGGAAGAAAAGGTGTTACTCATTTTTGGAAAAATATTTTAGCACCAGCCGCTACAGCTCTAGGAACGGGTAGTAGTGTTGCAACTATTCCTGTTAACTTACAAGCGGCCGAAAAGATTGGAGTGCCGAAAGATATACGTGAAACAGTATTACCACTTGGAGCAACGATTCATATGGATGGATCATGTTTGTCTGCCATGTTAAAAATATCATTCGTTTTTGGTGTGTTTAATATGGATTTTAGTGGTATGGGGACATTTCTTACTGCAATTGGAATATGTTTATTATCAGGTATTGTCATGAGCGGTATTCCTGGTGGTGGGTTTATTGGTGAAATGATGATTGTTACACTGTATGGTTTACCAATTCAAGCTTTACCAATCATTTCAGCTATCGGTGTTGTTGTCGATCCACCAGCAACAATGGTAAATTCAACAGGTGATACAGTAGCAAGTATGCTTGTTACCCGACACTTAGATGGTAAAGATTGGATGGATAATGTAGAAGAAGTTACAACATGATTAGAATAAAGAGACTAACTATATAAAGTCAAACAATATTTTAAGCATTTTAAAGTAGAAATTTAAGCGTGACAAATAAGCCTGATGATAGCTTCATTTTAAAAATGGAGTTATCTATTAGGCTTCTTTATATGCTTGTCCCTTTCGAAGT
>JAPFDT010000016.1 GCA_026169815.1 Pseudogracilibacillus sp. | reverse complement strand
GATTCTGATACTAGGATCAGTAAGAAAATGGGGTGTTCCCGTAGATACCGGATTTACTCAATCTTTATACGAAAAAATAATTATTAACAATCAGCAATTGAAGAAAAAAACAAAGAATTCATTAGAAAAGGTTAAAAACAAAATAACAGATCAAGAACTAATTGATGAAACCTTAGCAGTAGCAATTGATGCTTTAAACAATAATAAAAACATCATAGTAACATCGGCCATCATTATAACATCCCAATTAGGATTACGGTTAAATGAGTTGTTAGATTTAGAAGTTAATTGTATTAAGCTTATAAACAAAACAAAAATGTTAGTTTATAAAACTAAGAAATTGGAAGAAGAAGCTAGAACGGTTAGGCATCCAGTAAATGAATTAGTAGAGTTCGCAATCAATGAAATGACAAAATATAGTAAAGACTTAAGGGAAGAAGCAAAAGATAATAAACTATTTCTAATTAAAAATATTTATACTAAGGGCTCACCAATCGTACAGGTTAGCTTAGATAACTTTAATAAAAATTATATTAGGCCTTGGATTGAATTCCATAATATAACTTATAAAGATGGGCAGCCACTTGATTTTACTTCTCATACTTTTAGGCATATTTTTGCAACTTACTCTCTTTCAGGCGGTGCATCTTTGTCTACAATTTCGAGGTTGATGAATCATAAGTCTATAAGAGGCACCGAACACTATACGCATCTTCTCGAGGAAGATATTCAAGAAAGATTTATAGAAGTGATGTCAAAAGGTTCTATTTTAGCAGGCAAAAAGGCGCCAATGATGGAAAGTAGATTGAAAAATGATAATCCATTTAAAGGAAAAACAATGAAACAAGTAGATATGATAAAAAAGTCGATGAAAATTCAAGAGTTACCACACGGGTTGTGTTTGCACCACCCTATGAGAAATGAACCTTGTGAGGGTGACGGAGTTTGTCTAGGTTGTGATAACTATATAACAACCCCGAGGTTTTTAGATGTACACAAAAGTCGTTTAAAACGTGTTAGAGAGTCTTTAAGCAATTCTAGTATTGAAGGCCCTTTTAAGTCTAAAATGAAGAATATAGAGGTTGATTTAGTTGAATTGATAGACGAGTTAGAGAGGAAAATACCGAATAGTAGGGATTGGCTTCCGAAGAAAGATTAAAAACACTTAAACAAGGATGCTTGAAAACTTTTTTATTCTAAGGGAGAGGATTCGCATTGGCTAGAAATAATCAATCGAACAAAAACGAAATAGATAAGATTAACTCGTATTTAACTTTAGTAAGAAAAGCTATCACTCAATTAAGAAGAAGTAAAAAGAAAATAACAATCTCAAGTATTTCAAAACGCTCGGGAATTTCTAGAAGTACTTTTTATAACAATCGCGAATTAAAACAATTATGTGAACAAGCTATGTATATTCAAGGGCAAGATAGTGATGTGGTTTTACCAGAAAAGAATAATGAAAAAGAG
>JAPFDT010000001.1 GCA_026169815.1 Pseudogracilibacillus sp. | reverse complement strand
TTAATTTATCAAAATCTAGGGTAAACTGTAGTTGGGTCATTATTAATTCCTCCTTGAGTTTTCGTGGTTGAAAACATTGTATCATAAGGAATTAATAAGACCCTTTTTTTATCCCTTTTACACAATTATACGGACATAATCCTTGCGCGCATAGTCAGCCCAAATCTCCTCAAGTATTGCGTGTAAGAAGCATCTTACGCGCATGGTTAGCTCAAACCTCCTCAAGTTTTGCGTGTAAGAACGGTCTCACGCGCATAATCAGCCCAAACCTCCTCAAGTTTTGCGTGTAAGAAGGGTCTTGCGCGCATGGTTAGCCCAAACCTCCTCAAGTATTGCGTGTAAGAAGGGTCTTGCGCGCATAGTCAGCCCAAACCTTCTCAAGTATTGCGTGTAAGAAGGGTCTTACGCGTAGAGTCAGCACAGAAACCTCAACGTGTTGCGTAAAAGAAGGTTTTTATGCAAGTATAAAGACGTGATCATCCCTACCTTACAAAATTACGTTGCAGTTTTCGTCTCCATTTATCACATACTCAATTGAATTTTAACATTATTAATATTATTTTAAATATGTGCTTTTCGTCTTTTTTTGGTGAAATAAACTATTAGCCAAATAACTGCTCCGCTAATTAGTGATAGGGTCCAAGGAAATTGTACAGCAGGTCCCCAAGTAGGCAGGAAGTAAGTTATCATCATTAAAATCCCCATACCTAATGCAGCAAATATTCCTACAAGCAATGAATCCTTGAAAGAAGAACTGTCATGAGTTAAAGAATAGCGAATTCTTTTAATAATAAAAGCAATGACGGCAATGACATAGATAATAATATATGCTCCGATAATGGCTAATGTCATAAGATGAAGCGTTTCATCAATCGTCGTAAACATGGAGGAAATTCCTAAAAGCATACCACGGATAATTAAAATAGGTCCTAACATCGAAGCGACAACTCTAAGGAAAAATAGAAAGATGTTCCGCTTATTCTCTTTTGGTAACTCGTTAATAATTGTTCTAGCATATTCAATCGGCTTATTTCCAAAAACATCTGTTGCAGTTTTGCCAACATTTTGTGCTTCTAATAAATGATCTAATATCTCCATTAATACTTCTTCTGAAGAGTGTTCGGACAGATTTAATTGTAGGCGGACATAAATTAATATATCACTATAATATGCTTCATTTTCTTCGCTTAATAATTCACGTTTCTCATTATTTAATTTAATTAATTGTTGCGTATTCACTGTTGGGTCCTCCTTTTGAATAATGTATGGACAGGTTCATGGATTGCTTCCCATTCTGATGTGATGATATTTAAGGCTTCTTTTCCTTCTTCGGTTATAAAGTAATATTTTCTATTTGGTCCAGAAGGGGAAGGGCGCATCTCTCCATAGATAAAATTATTTTTTTGTAATCGTAATAAAACAGGATAAATCGTTCCTTCGCTAACATCATGTAAACCGATTTCTTGTAATTTTGTTGATAGTTCATATCCGTAAACCGTTTCTGATTCAATGATTGCTAATACACAACCATCCAAAACTCCTTTTAATAACTGACTACGAATTGACATGGATTGTGCCTCCATTTACTTAACGTCTATATTGTAAAGCAAGATACCTAAACAGTAAAAAACACTACTTGATATAACAAGATAGTGTTTTTAGTGTAAAATATTATTTAAAATTTGTCAATATACTATCTAAAGGTCATTTCTTAGGTAAAATGATTGTAAATGTCGTGCCCTTCGATAACTCGCTCTGGATATCAATCGTTCCATTATGAAGATCAACTGCTTGTTCAACGATAGATAAGCCAAGACCAGTTCCTTCAACTTTACTATGACGTGCTTCATCTACTCGGAAAAAACGATCGAACAATTGTGGTATATGTTTTTCGGAAATGCCAATTCCAGTATCAGAAAAAATAATGATAACTTCGTGAACGTTTTTTTCCAATGATACGTGAATAACACCATTTTCATCTGTGTATTTAAGGGCATTAGACAATAGGTTTTCCCAAATTTTCTCGGTGTATTCTTCTTGTCCTGTAAAACTAACCTCGTCAATTTCAAGCGATAAACTAATGTTTTTCTCATCCATTAACCAGCGATATTTTTGGATAACATTTTTCAATTGCGCATCTAAAGAAAAGGTTTGTTGTTGCATCGTTGTCGATAACGAATCAAGGGATGTGAGTAATAGCAATTGTTTCGTTAAAGCGGATAACCGCTCTGTTTCTGATTCAATAATATTCGTATATTTTTTGTGTTCCTTGCTAGTAATCGTTTCATCATCTAATAGTGCGGCGTAACCTTTTATGTTTTGTAAAGGTGTTTGGAAGTCGTGTGAAACATCGTTAATAAATTGTTTACGTGTTGCATCAGACTCTTGTAAATGATTGGCCATCGTTTGAAAGCTGTCTGCTAGTTGACCGATTTCATCCGCTCGATTAATTGGTAATGATAGAGCGAAATTTTCTGCACCAATTTTTTTCGTTGCAGTAGTTAATGTTGTAATTGGTTGAATTAGCTTTCGGGCTACAAATAACATTGCTACTAAACTGAAGAGTGCCATGACAATAAAAAGTCCACCTAATAAATAATGGATTTCGGTAAACAGTAATTTTATATTAGGTCGAATAAATAAGCCATGTTGTTGTCCATTATAAGTAAAAGGAACGCCGACAGTGTTTGCCATTTCGTCAGAGAAAAAACCAGTAACAAATGTTTCTTTCGGTAAGTCGCGCATTCCGTGATAACGTTCATTTGCTAACACTTGTTCAATTGCCTCATCTGTTAAGTTCTTTTCTCGAAAAGCATCACCAAAATAAGTATCTTCACGTGTTTCGTTTGTCATGTATATTTTATAACCAACATTTGCTTGGGTTGATAAATATTCCTTTATATCAATGTTTGGATCCGATTCAATGTAATGAGCCATCTCTTCAGCTATTTTCATGTTTTTTTCATCATTTTGTCCACGTAATTGTTGGTGGTAAAATGTATTAACGACGAGAAAAGCAACAAGAAAACTACTAAGCATAATGATGACAGTAAATAATAAAAACTTACCATATAAAGATTTCATTCTTGAACCTCTAATTTATAACCTACACTACGAATTGTTGTAATGACTATGTCAGGAGCGATTGGCCGAAACTTTTCTCGTAATCGTTTGATATGAACGTTTAACGTTTGATCGTCTCCTTCATAATCCATTCCCCAGACACGGTCAATAAGGAATTCTCTTGTGAAAACATGATTCACACGTGAAGCGAGTACAGACAATAGCTCAAACTCCTTTAAAGGAAGGAGTAATGTTTTCTTGCCTGCTTGGACTTCATAACTTTGTTGATTAATCGTCAATGAACCAATGTGTAAAAGGGGATCCACTGATTTATCATAACGTCGTAATATTGCTTGGATGCGAAATAACAACTCTTTCGGTTCAAATGGTTTAACGACATAGTCATCAGAGCCAGCGAGAAATCCTTTTTCTTTATCAGCTAATTCACCTTTAGCTGTTAAAAGTAGTACAGGAATTTCCAGCGCTCGTAACTCTTTTGTTAATGTAAAACCATCCATTTCAGGCATCATGACATCAACGACTGCTAAATCGGGGAAGTCATCTTCAATCATATGTAATGCTTCGATACCATTTTGAGCTTGAATTACTTTATATCCCTCACGTTGTAAGTGAATTGCAACAAGTTGTAAAATTTGTTCATCGTCATCTACAATTAAAATTTTCATCGTATCTTTATCCTTTCTTCCACAAAGATAATTAAATCAATTTCAGTAAACTGTCATCTTTATCATGACGGAAACGTACATATGTTGCAACCCTTTTTATAGGAAATAACGAGTCGGTTTACCGGAATTATTTCGAAAAATAAAATACAAAGTTATAATCTCGCAGTATTCAGAAAATTAATTGTATTCGATTGACTTCACTTCGTATAAAGTCTATACTTTATTTTATCATTAAGTGAAGGGATGACTTCATTTGAAAGGAAATCAATCGATAAAAAAGTTGATCGAACAGCATGTAAATGACTTATCTAAGAAACAACAAAATATAGCAACTTTTATTTTGAATAATTTTAAGTTTGTAGGCACTCATTCTGCAGCTGAAGTTGGAAAACGTACAAAAACAAGTGAAACGACAGTGATTCGTTTTTGTTACGCGTTAGGATTAGAAGGGTATGCACAATTGCAACGAGAGATTACAGTTTATTTATTTAATGAACATGCTTCTGTCAGCACACTTGGTAATTATGTCGCTTCGACAAAAGATTTAGTAGAAGATGAGCAACTTATCAAAACAGCGTTGCATCAAGATATGGCACGAATTGACAGAATTGCGCAGCAGATAGACCTTGCTTTATTTAATAAGGTAACAAAGTTATTACATGAAGCAAAGCATGTGTATATTGCTGGAAATGGAGCTTCTAAGTTTGCGGCAGATTGGTTTCATTTTACATTAAATATTCTTAGATCGAATGTATCGGTTATTCCAAATGAAACGCCGCAGTTGATCCGCACGATTCAAGAGGTGGAGCAAGACGATGTCATGATTGTCATATCACAACATCGCTACACAAAAGAATCGATTCAAATGGCGCAAGCGTTTTATGAACAAGGAGTTAATGTAATTGCTATTACGGATTCACAAGTAGCGCCAATCCATGACTATGCATCATTTTCTTTCGTCTTAGAACAAGCTGAACAATCGACGATTGATTTAATGCCTGTATTGATTTCTTTTTTAAATGGTTTAATGACAGGCATGATGACATTTGACCCTGAATACTATGAAGAACAACGAGTAAATTTTGATGATATCCAATATAAGTTTATTGAAGAAAGGTGGAGTTGATTGAATATGGACGACCAAGTATTAGCTGAGCGTATGCAATCTATATTTAATTATTTACATACTCATCCAGAAGTTAGTTGGAAGGAAGAACAAACAACGAATTATTTGGTGAGATTTTTACAAGATATAGGTTTAACGCCAAAGCACTTTGATAATATGACCGGTTTGTATGTAGATATTGGAGAAGGGACGCCGAAAGTTGGCTTCCGTACAGATATAGATGCACTTTGGCAAGAAGTAGATGGTACATTTCAAGCGAATCATTCATGTGGTCATGATGGACATATGACTGTTGCGCTTGGGGTCGCGTTATTATTAAAGGAAGTTGAAGATTCTTTACCAGGTGCTGTACGAATTTTATTTCAACCAGCTGAAGAAGTAGGACAAGGAGCAAAGGCGTTAGTGGAAACAGGCGTGATTGATCCGTTAGAATTTTTATTCGGGATGCACGTGCGTCCACTTGTCGAATTAAAAGATGGTACATATGCGCCAGCACTGCATCATGGTGCCGCTAAAATGTTGAGTGGAAATATCGAAGGAATGGAAGCTCATGGTGCACGACCTGAGGAAGGGATTAATGCGATTGAAGTAGCGTCTGCTATAGTGGATGGTTTAAAAAAGATTTGGATTGAACCAGCTGCTTCGGGCTCGATTAAAATGACGAAATTACAAGCAGGTGGTGAATCTGCTAACATCATCCCTGGAAATGCAACATTTAGTATTGATATTCGAGCACAAAAAAATAAAACGATGGACCAACTGACAAATGGATTTGAGCGAGTCATTAAATCGGTTGAAACATTATATGGGGCTACAATTCATTATCGGATGAACACGCACATAGTTGCTTCTGAAGTAAATGAAATGGCAAAAAATATTATGAAGGAAGCGATAATAGATACAGTTGGTACAGAAGCAGCTGTGCCGGAAATAGTAACACCGGGAGGAGAAGATTTCCACTTTTATACGGCAGCTAATCCAAAGTTAAAAGCAACGATGCTTGGCTTAGGTTGTGGTGTTACACCAGGTCTTCATCACCCACAAATGACATTTAATGAAAAGCGTTTACCTACAGGAGCGAAAATCGTCACACGTGCACTGCGATTAGCATTGGATAAAACAACAGGATAAGGGTGATACAACATGATAGAATGGCGAGAATTGAAAACGATGGAAGAGATGGAGGATGTTCAAGCATTAGATGAACTCATTTGGAAAGCTGACCCTGTTCCGACTCATCAAACATCAACAGCTGTAAAAAACGGTGGTATTATGCTTGGTTTATACGATGGCAAAAAACTAATTGGATTTAGTTACGGATTTCCAGGATTTAAAAATGGCAACCTTTATTTATGTTCCCATATGTTAGGTATCCATCCTAATTATCAGTCACAAGGCTTTGGCGAAAAACTGAAGCAAAAACAACGGGAAGTTGCTTTAGCGAAAGGATACGAGCAAATCCATTGGACATTTGATCCACTTGAGACACGAAATGGCTATTTAAATTTATCTAAATTAAATGGAATTTGTCATACGTATGTGGAGAATTGCTATGGAGAAATGAAAGACAAACTGAATAAAGGTCTTCCGTCTGATCGTTTTGAAGTACATTGGCACATTAAAAGTCCGTATGTTACGGAAAAACAACAACCATTAATAGATGGAGCAATTCCGCTAAATAGTTATACGGTAAATGAAGTTGGTCTACCAACATTTAAACATGTAGAAGAGAAAGAATTAACCGCAGATGTCTATTCTCTCGTCGTCCCAAAGGATTTTCAATCATTAAAAGCGGATGATAAAGAGTTAGCATTAGACTGGCGTTATCAAACAAGAGAAAAGTTTCAACAACTTTTTCAAGCTGGATATACGACAGTACGCAACCAACCAGAGGAAATAATAAGTACGTATTATTTTGTGAAAAAATCTACACTAGAACTTGGAGGATAAACAAATGAAAATTACAGATATTACAATTCGTCAATTACAAATGAAATTAAAAGCACCTTTTACAACGAGCTTTGGAACATTTACACATAAAAACTTTTTATTATTAGAAGCAAAGGAAGCGGATGGAACAATTGGTTGGGGTGAGTCAGTTGCTTTTGAATCACCTTGGTATAGCGAAGAAACATTACAAACAAATTGGCATATGCTAGAAGACTTTTTAATTCCACTTATTTTAAATAAGCAAATCAATCATCCTGATGAAGTAAGCGAACTCTTTGCTTCGATTCGTAAAAATAATATGGCAAAGTCAACAATTGAAGGTGCGATTTGGGATGTTTATGCACAACAAACAAATCAAACACTTGCTCAAGCATTAGGTGGAGACAAAGAGAAAATTGAAGTGGGAATCAGTATTGGAATTCAAGATTCAATTGAAGATTTAGTCGCTTTAGTTGATGGCTATGTGAAAGATGGCTTTAAGCGAATTAAAGTAAAAATTAAACCAAGCTGGGATATCGATGTGATGCGTACATTACGTGAAACATTCCCCAATGTTGCAATTATGGCAGATGCTAACTCGGCATATCGTTTAGAAGACACAGCACTATTACAGCAATTAGATGAATTCGATTTAACGATGATTGAACAACCTCTAGCTTCGGATGATATTATCGATCATGCAACCTTGCAGAAAGAGTTAAAAACACCAATCTGTCTTGATGAGAGTATTCATTCATTAGAAGACACGCGTAAAGCGGTAGAGTTAGGCAGCACGAAAATTATTAATATAAAAATTGGACGTGTAGGTGGCTTAACAGAAGCGAAAAAAATTCACGATTACTGTGCTGAAAATAATATCCCTGTTTGGTGTGGCGGTATGTTAGAGTCAGGAATTGGTCGTTCTCATAATGTTGCTTTAACAACACTACCTAACTTTGTTTTACCAGGCGATACAGCAGGTTCTAATCGTTATTGGGAAAAAGATATTATTAAACCAGAAGTAGTGTCTGAAGATGGTTATATCATTGTTCCGACAACAGCTGGAATTGGCTATGAAGTAGATCGAGAAGCAATTGACGCGTACACTGTTGCGCAGAAACATTATAACTAGGGGGAGTTGTTAGTGAAAAAGAGTATTCAGATAGGGAGTGCATTTGTCGGTCTCATAGTCGGGGCCGGCTTTGCTTCTGGTCAAGAAGTGATGCAATATTTTACAAGTTTTGGTACATGGGGATTGTTAGGTGCATTAGTTGCTACTTTATTATTTATGTTTATGGGCTACACGCTCGCTCAAATTGGTTCCGACCTGCAAGCAGGCTCTCATAAAGACGTTATCTATCATATAGGGGGACGATATGTCGGGGCTATTTTAGATGTGTTAATTACCTTCTTTTTATTCGGAGTTGCTGTTGTCATGTTTGCGGGCTCTGGTTCAACATTTGAGCAAATGTTCGGGATTAATGCTTCAACTGGTAGTATTATTATGGCAGTTTTAACATTGTTAACATTACTGCTTAATACAAAGAAAATTATCGGTATTATTGCTTCTATTACGCCGTACTTAATTGCTATTATTTTTGTTATTTTAGTTTACTCTATTTTTACGATGGATTTATCTTTTACGGAAGCAGATGAACTCGCAAGAACTCAATCATCAGCAGCTTCAAACTGGGTATTAGGGGCTTTCTTATATGTGTCGTACAATATCGCAGCTGGTGCCGCATTGTTAATTGTTATGAGTGGTGCAACGGATAGTCGTCGTGAAGCTGGTCTAGGTGGATTATTAGGCGGATTAATTTTAGGTGTGTTAATCATTTTAATTCATTTTGGTATGTTTGTGAAAGTCGATGTTGTCGCAGGGTTAGACATGCCTACACTAGCTTTAGCAAAAGAAATTCATCCAGCAATTGGAATATTAATGGCTATTGCATTATTAGGTATGATGTATAATACATCTGTCGGCATGTTCTATTCGTTTACGGTTCGCTTTATTTCAACAGATAGTAAAATGTATAGACCAACGATTATTATTGTTGCTTTATTAGGATTTTTAGCGAGTTTAGTAGGCTTTACAACTCTTGTAGAAAAAGTATATTCGACGATGGGATATATTGGCTTTGTCTTAATTATTACAGCCGTTATAGCATGGGTGAGGAAAAGAGATAATGTTAATAGGTTATAAGGAGTAATAGATAAAATTACAGCTAATTTTTCTGAAAATTACATTACTTATAGTTAGTTTTAGATGGAACAAGAAGAATTTCAACGATAATGTGTTAAAAAAGCAGAGCAGAATAATTATCTCGCTACTTATTTAGAAGAATTAGGAAAAATTGATTTTGACAATGAAGAGGAATTAAAGGAATTTAATCATGAAGGAGACAAATTGCTGGAAGGATTGGTAAAGAAAAATGAAGATGATATTAAAGTGTTAATTGAGTAAGTATCCAAGAATAGAGTGCGGTTATTTTGTATAGTTTATAATACTAAATTAAATCATAGAAAAGGGAGATAAGACATCTTTAATTGTATGTTAGTGAGGAGTTGAGGTGTAAATTTTTAAGGAGATGTAAAAGCAATGGAAAGAGTCATAGGTACATATGTTGTAGATGGAAAAACAATTGAATATTCTATAACAGGAAGAGATGGAGAACCAGTGTTAGTAATGCACGGCGGACACTCGAATTGTTACGAGGAATTTGGATATAATTCACTTGTTAAAGAAGGTTTCATGATTATTACACCTTCAAGGGCTGGATATGGCAATACGTCGAAGGAAATAGGAGAAAGCTTATCACAAGCATGCTATTACTATGTGGAGCTGTTAAATTATTTGGAAATTGAAAAAGTTCACGTACTTTCAATCTCGGCTGGTGGTCCTAGTGGGCTTTATTTTACTTCTCACTATTCAAATAGAGTAAAAACATTAACATTACAGAGTGCGGTTACTAAAGAGTGGCATACTCCTAAAGATAATATATATAAGTTGGCAAAGATTTTATTCCATCCTTCTTTAGAAAAGCTGACATGGAAACTTACTTCAACTATGAACAACTTTTTTCCGAAGTTTATATTTAAGCAAATGATTCCTTCGTTTAGTAAACTTTCTTACCAACAAGTTAAGGAAAAGATAGTGGATGAAGATATTGAAGAAATTAAAAAAATGAATGATAGGCAGCGCTCAAGATTTGGGTTTTTAATTGATTTATTACAAACAAAGGAAATATTAGCAGAGGATTTAAATAAAATAGTATCCCCAACGCTTATTATGCATAGCAAACATGACAACGCAGTTACTATGGAACATGCTCACTATGCCCATCACCAAATTTTGAATTCTGATTTATGTATTCTTGAATCATGGGGACATTTAATATGGCTTGGTGAGGGTTCGGAAGATGTAAATAGAAAACTTATAAAATTTCTCAAAAATTATTGAAAAGTGTTACGCACATTAAGGAAATAGGTAACTGAACTCCTATTAAAGGATACTATTGCTGAGTTGTTTTCATAAGAAGCATTGATATAACAATAAAACGGGTACTAAACCGTGATAGATTTAGTACCCGTTTCATCATATAAATGCCTAATTGAGTAGGCGAATAATCGTTATAGACTGTTTATTGTTTTAAAGCACCTTCAGCTTCTGGAATGTTGTTAATGTCTAGGGCGTTCAATTGACAGAAATATTCCAAGAAGTTTTCTGCTACTTTAACTTCTTCTTCGTCTGTACGTAAAGCAATAATATCTTTCAAAATTCGGGCTGTCCAATCATTGTCGAAATAACGATATTTACCTGAATTCCAAGTCATACGATGAGGGTGATTTTTATTAATGTAATAATTCCAGAAAAGCATTTTTTCTGCTTCTTCTTTTGTAAGTTCAATTCTATGCTCAGTGTGAGCTGGGACGATTCCATCATCACTTAGATTTCCAGCGAATGATTCCCCTACCATATAAATGCCAAGAATTTGTCTTTCAGTTTCCTCTTGATTATCTGCTCTAGCAGTTAGAAGCCCCGCACTATTTGGGCGCAAGCGAACTGCACGATTAGGCTCACCTTTATCCTTACCACTTTGCACTTCTCCAGTAAATGCGTGCCAGTCAGTAAAGACACTTTGTTGTTCTTCTTCATCTAACCAGAATACAATTTGTGAACTTTCATGAATACGATGATTTCTCAACATGTCTTGACGTTGTCTTTCAAGTTCCTGCTGTTCTCTTCTTTCTTCACGTTTTATTGCGAGCTTGGCTTCCTTTTTTTCGTTTTCTTCAAGGATTGTTTCAAAAGACTTGGCAGTTTGTTGGTTGTTTAACGTCATATATTGTTCAAAAGCATCTGGATAGACGAACTTCCTAACATCTTCATTAAAATCAACTGTAATAAAAGAAGCATCTTGTTCGATAATGTTACCTTCTCCAAATACTTTATGGGTAATCTCTTCATTAATTAAGTCCACTCATACATTCTCCTCGTAAATTATTTTCACGTTTTGAAAAAAGTCCTTATTAGATCTTCGAATTAAAAAAACGTACGCAAGTTCTATATGCAAGAAATTGGGTACGATGGAAGAATGACTTTTCAAAACTACTCTAATTAGTATAATATCATGTATTTTAAAATAAGTCAAGTTTATGGTTGACAGGAGAAGTTTGATTGTCGTATAATGTATTATTTATCAAAAATAGAAGACTGTAATTTACTGGAAATATATCTTTTTAAACTTGTTGTTAACTTCAGTTCTCCTTTATACTGATGAAAAGGAGGCGGAGTCGATTATGGGTGAAATAAAACGTTTATCACGTGCGAATTACGATGATGTTTTTGCGTTGTCACAGTATGCATTTCAATATAGACTTTCAGAAGAGGAATTAGAAAAAAAGGAACAAGAAGCTGATCGTCATGATATTTGGGGCTATTATTATGATGGAGAACTTGCAGGTAAGTTACATATCATCCCACTAGAAATATTAATAGGTGGAAAACATTTTTCAATGGGAGGTATTAGTTCTGTAGCAACATGGCCTGAACAACGTCGTTCCGGTATTGCAAAACAATTATTGCATCATGCTCTCATGAAGATGAAAGAGCAAGGACAAGTTGTTTCTTATTTACATCCGTTTTCAGTAGGTTTTTATCGAAAGTATGGTTGGGAACTTACAGTAACACGTCGTCATGATCAAATTCCAATTCAACAATTTAAACAAGGTTGGGATATTACAGGATATGTTAAGCGAGAAGCGTTTGATTATGACGTATTAAATGATATATATACACATTATGCAAATAAGTTTCAAGGTATGCTAATTCGTGATGAATTATGGTGGAAACAACGTGTTTTAGCAGAAGATAAGTTACATATTATTGTGGCATATAATGAGGTGGATGAAGCGGAAGGATATTTAATCTATACGATGCAAAATAATACATTCACTGTAAAAGAACTTGCTTATAAAAATTGTAATGGAAAGTATTTGTTGTATGACTTTATTAGTAATCATGATTCTATGGCACAAACAGTCGAGTGGATTGTTCCAGAAAGTGATTTATTTCCACTACTAATTAATGACCCTTTTTATCAACAACTGGCAAAACCTTATTTCATGGCAAGGATAGTGGATGTTGAGTCATTTTTACAACAATATATTTATACGAATTATCCACAAGAACTATTATTAAGTGTCGAAGATGAGTTTGTTCCAGAAAATAGCGCTACTTATAAAATAGTAACAAAAGGAGGCCGAGCTCTCTCTGTTGAACGACTAGAATATCAAAAAAGTGCTGTACATTGTTCGGTGCAACATTTAGCGGCAATGTTTTTAGGGTATAAACGTCCACGCGAATTATATGAAGCAGAATTAATTAGTGGAGAACAAGGAGAAGTGAACAAGTTAGAAAATATGATACCAACCGGACAAACATTTCTAGCAGACTTTTTTTAAGTAGGTTTCTGCATTTATTAACTAAAAATTCTGAAATCAACTTACGGCAATAAGGACAAAATCCTATTTACGATTTAGTAATATAAGACGTTTTATTTTTATTGGAAACGGGAATAGATTCATAACTAATAACATATTTATAGAAATGAGTTTTATAAAAAGAGGAGGTGAATATTGGTTAGTAAAAAAACTAGTGAAATCAGTCTGCTCTAATACATAAATACAAAGCGAGAAAATCATTAATTCTTTTAAATGTAATATTATTCCATAAGGCTTATTGACTTCGATTTCACTTAGTGTTAATTTTATATATTCATATGTTATTTATCTGTAAAATAAAAAACACTATCTATTGAATAGTGAGAGGAGAGCAATTATGACTGAACAAACAACAGAGAATCAGCAGAAGTCAGGTAAAGGCAAGCTGAGTATCATTATTATTATCGCTATTGCACTTATTGGGGGAGCCATTACTTTATTTCTTTTAATAGGGTCCTCTGACAAACAAACGTATTTCGAAGCGGAAATAAATTCATATCATTTTTTAAAAGAGGAATTTGAAGAAAGATTTGAAGAAGAGTTGGCATGGGCAGAAATGACTGAGGAAAATCCGACAGAAGCGTTCATTAATCTTTCGGCAGAATATAATGATCCAAATTCTTTTGGCGGTGTATCCGAAGTAGAAGAAATCGTGAATAACTCAACGATTGCTATGAAGTCGCAAGCAGATATGGAAAACGAAAAGATATTTGCTGATATTGAAGCTGACGTAGCTGGTATGACATTTGATGATATTCGTTTTGGTGTAGAAGATGATACTTTATTGTTACAGCTACCATTTTTAAACGAAGTATTACAATTGAAAGATGAAGATATAGGCAAATTGTTACATGAAATTGATCCAATGACATTTGAAGAAGAAACACAAATTAATTTTACTGAACAAATTTTCAATTATGATGAATATCCAATTTCTAAAGAAGATCGTGAATATATTGCAGATAAATATGGGAAGTTTACTTTTAATGAATTACCAGATGATGCATTTAAGAGTGAAAATGAATCGGTTGATATAGATGGTGAATCTGTTAAGGCTGAAAAAGTAACATTAGATTTATCAGAAGAAGAATTACGAACGTTTTTAACAAATTTAATCAATGAAATTGATCAAGATGAACGTTTAAAAGAGATTATGGAAAAGTATATGGAAAACAATTATTTATCAGCAATGGAACAAGAAGATATTATGCTTGATTTTGATGAAGTTATGACAGAAGCAAAGGAAGAAATTAAAGACATTAATTTACCTGATGGAATTGAATCAACTATTTGGGTGAAAAATGGTTTAATCGTTAAGCGTTATCTAGATATTACAGATGAAGATGATGTCGGCTTTGTTATAGAAGGTACACAATTACTAGATGATACACAACAAAAGCTAGATTACGAGTTTCAAATGTTAGATGATTTCATGGATGAAACTCTTCAACTATCCGCTGATTTATCTAGGGATGGAGAAGATATCAAAGATAATATTACATTAGGTATTCAAGGTTTTGAAATCTTCTATGAAGGTGACGAAACATTAAAAGGTTCTGAACGTGAATTTACTCGTTCTGTATCAGTAGCTTCTCCATTTATATCTGGAGGTATATTCTGGACAGGAGATTCAACGTATGAGAAAGACCAAATGTCATCTAATCATCAATTACATGTCGAAGCAGACGGCATTGGAGAAGATATGGTTAGTGTAAATGTAGGAGTAGAAGGTAAGAAAATAAAAGAAATTGAATCAATCGATACAAGTAATGTGAAAGATATTGGAAGTATGTCAGAAGAAGAACTTGATGCATATATTGAAGAAGATGCAGCAGAGCAATTCTTCGCTTGGTATATGGAAAAGTTCGGAGCAGCTGGATTTTAAAAGGGGAAGTATAACAACATTATTTTTTTAGACAGCAGGCGTTATTATGAATTTCATTAAACATACACATTTATTCATACAACAAAACTTGCGGCAAATTAAGGGGAAGAGCTACATGCTTCCCCTTGTTTTGCTTTTTCCTGTTTTACTCATTGGGGCAGTCATCGTGTTGTTAGTTAGCTTGTTTGATATAACGGAAGAATCGCCCATCGAGTTAGGGGTTGTGAATGAGGATCAGTCGGAAGAAACAGAAATGATTATTGATATTTTACAAGAAGCATCTGAGTTTGGTCCATTTATGCAAATTGAAACAGTGACCTTAGATAAAGCTAAAACAAAAATAAATGATAATGAACTTAGTGCTTATATTGTGTTACCAGAAGACTTTACGTCAAATTTATATAATGGTAATAAAGTAACGATGGCGGTTACTGGGAATCCGCAACAACGAATGGAAAGTAACGTTGTTCATGAATTAATTAATAGTGTTATGCGTCATATTGAGTCTTCGCAAGCGAATATTTTATTAGTAAATGAATATGCAAAAAAGGTCAATATGGATGATAAGACACGTTCAGAACTTGTGATGGATGAATTTATGCGGACTTTTTTAAGTGTAGCTGGAAAAGATAAAATTATTTCAGAAGATACAGTGAAAAATTATTCCACATCATCACCTATCCATTATTTTGTTTTATCGAGCTTTTTTATCGTTATGATAAGTTGGTTATTAGTCATGTATCACTTTTTATATCAAGAAGAAGCGAGCCGAATGACGGAGCGAATGCGTTTATATGGAGTGACACAATTACAGCAAATTATCGCAAGAATAATAGTAACATTATTAGTTGTCACCATTTTTAGTGGGGCGGCATTTTATGGCATGGTAAAAGTAGTATCGTTTGATTTATATAGGGAAGATATTGTTCGTATCGGGTTAATTTGTTTGTTATTTAGTGCTGTATATTTAATTGGTTTAGCGATGATTGAAATGATTATTCATGCACCACGTATTCGTTTGTTAATCCATGCAGTATATACTGTGGCATTAATGATCTTAAGTGGAGCGCTAATTCCGGCGATTTATTTTCCACTTTACATGCAAGATATGTTAACGTATGTTCCAGCTTATGAAGCATTGTTTTGGTTACAAGAAATATTGTTAAATGAACGACTTCATGCAGAATATAATCAATTATTACTTTATGGAAGTGTAGGGATTGTTGTATTAATTGTATTGTCGCTATGGAAGGAGCGTGTGCGCGGATGAAAGCAACTTTTCAAACACGCTTTCTTTTCTGGAAAAGGCATTGGAAGAGCTTATTATTTTGGCTTTTTTTCCCATTTGTTGTAACCTGGTTTTTGATTGTGCAGTTTGCGACATTACAAGCAGATACGAAAGTGCCGGTCGGTATCGTTTTAGAAGAAGATACTGAGTTAGTCCAAGATGTCGTAGCATCACTTGAAGACACACCGCATATTAGACCAGTTATATTAAGTGAAAAAGAAGCTCTAAATCAATTGCAGAAACATGAATTAGATAGTGTGTTTATTTTCCGTAATCGCTATGAGGAAAGTATTGAGCGGGGTAGTCGAAATCAATTAGTAAAAAGTTATCAATCAGATATGTCGTTTGCCTATACGCCATTACGTGAAACGGTTATTTCGTATGTGCAACAAGATTATAGTCGTGCAAAAACGGCATTTGTCGTCCAACGAATGGGTGAGGCATATGGTGTAGAAGATATATGGTCATTTGATGAGCTTATTACACGTAGTAAAGAAATTGTCCAAGAACAAAAGTTACTAGAGGTTGATTTTTCATTTGCTAATGATGCTTCCTCAAAAGGTGAAGAATCTAGCAGTCTTTTAAAAACTTGGCATGTGTGGGCATTATTTTCGATGTTAGCGACATTCATGGTATTTGATTGGGTTATTAAAGAAAAACGCTCAGCAGTGGCGCCACGTTTTACATTTGGTCGCTATTCATTAAAGCAATATTTATTACTTAATATGATTCTTTACACAAGCTTGTTATTTGCTGTTGATCTACTAACGATGGTGTTATTTAAATATGTGTTACAGGAAGCAATTACGATAAAGTTAATGTTCACCTTATTAAGTTATCGTTTATTATTAACGATATGTATTTTTATCTTTAGTAACTGGTTTAAATCCACATACATGTATTATACGATGGCATTTGCTATCGTGTTATTCGTTACATTAATGAGCGGAGCACTGATACCGGTAGAAGGAATAAAGGCAAAGTTTGCATGGTTTAATTATATCAATCCATTAGAAGTATTCCTGACAAGTACTTATTTAAGTGTCTGGCACGTTGCAGGATTTGTCTTACTAGTTTTGTGGTATGTGTGGAAAGGAGAAAGCGATGCTTAATATTCAATCAGTACATAAAAAGTATGGAGCAAGCTCTGTGCTGAACGACATATCTTTTCAAGTGAATCCAGGTGAGATTGTAGGATTAGTCGGAGAAAATGGTGCTGGAAAATCAACCTTATTACATATAATTGCTACTTTGCAAAAAGCATCTAGTGGCACGCTATCCTTAGATAAGATTCCATATAAAGGACGTTTAAAGACAGTGAGAAAAAGAATTGGTTTTGTGCCCCAGGAAATAGCAATTTGGGAAGATTTAACAGTAGAGGAAAATATGATTTTTTTCGAAAAATTAGCTTGGAAAAAACGTAGTGTATCTGCTTTACGTCAATTATGCTTAGAGATGGAGTTACATAAATGGAAGGAAAAAGTTCATACACTATCAGGTGGAATGAAGCGTAAGTTAAATATCGCTATTTCTTTAATCCATGACCCGGAATTGCTTTTGCTTGATGAACCAACTGTCGGAATTGATCTAAAGTCAAAACAAGAAATTATGCATTATCTAAAAAAACTAGCTAAAGAGGAAGGGAAAACGATTATTTATACGTCCCATGATATGGATGAAATTATGAACTTATGTGACTATACATATTGTTTAGGACAAGATGCTTTTTATGAAACGTTTTTAACAGAACGAGGGCAAGAAGTCATTGCTTTATCGTAATGATTCCATTTCATCATTCATATTTTATGTCTTAAACACGAACTTTAGTTTTCGAGATAGACTCGTTTACTTTCATTCCAGCTGACTGTGCCAAGTATGTTCGGACTTATACTTTTCCCGCAAGAGTCAGTCGGCCTCCATTTAAGTAAACTTAGTTACATAAGTAACCGTGTATGTTTAAGGAGTATTATGAGTTATCGTGCGTGTTTCTCATAAGACTATCCTCTTATGAAATTAATTCATAATGAGTTGTTTTTATTTCGATAAGTTTATTCAGATACATAAAGCATGAGTTGAATTGTTTGTAGTGGGTGATTGTAGAAAAGCTCATCGAACTCTTTAATAACAACAAAACCTTTTTGTTTATAAAACTGTAAAGCAGCTTGGTTGTGCTTTTCCACATGGACGAGTACTTGTTTTACATTGCCAATTCTTTCGATTCCTATTTTTAATAACTTACTTCCAATCCCTTTTCGTTTTGCAGAAGGTAACAAATATAATGCGCCGAGTTCAACTTGTTGATTGACATCTAATAAAGAAAAGTTAGCAAAACCAACTAGTTGATTAGCAATCTGCGTAACGAAGAAGTGCGAGTTTTCAAGACGTTCTAACAAAGCTTCATCACTATATGTTCTTTGTAAGAAGTTTGTTTGGATATCAATAGGAATCGAATGTTTATATGTGTTATGCCAACTTGTTGTCGCGATATGTCGAACTTGCTCAATGTCAGTTGCCACCATCTTTCGAACAACAATTTCCATGATTATCCCTCATTTATTATTTGAATCAATTTCATCATTCATTTTAGTATCAAAAACACGAACTTTACGTTTGATGATAGATCCGTTTACTTTCATTACAGCCGACTACTTTCTGCGGGCATGGTCTCAACTCTTTGTACAACACTAACGTGTCGTACAAAGGATTTTCGGACTCATTCTTTTCCCGCGAGAGTCAGTCGGCTTTCATTCAAGTAAATTTAGTTACATAAGTTAAACACGTATGATTATAAAACATTACAACTAAACGTTCGTGTATTTAATTAAATTATCCATTATGAAATTGATTCATTTATATTGTAAGTTTGCTTTGTATATAATTATACAATATTTTTATTGTTTGCAAGGAGTAATCATGCATTTTTGTCGAATATAATAAATTATCTAAGTCGAATATGGAGTTTTATAATAAATTATGCTAAAATAAGTCATCGTATCATACACGAAGGAGGCATAATTTTACATAAATTTATCAGAGTATTTCAAAAAACAAAATAATTTACGCAAAGCGGAAAATAGGGGGAGTAAAGTCATGATGAAAAGATTCAGAAATATTTTATTATTAGCAGGGGTTTTATTTTTAATTAGTGCATGTTCATCAAATGGTGATGAGGATACTAATGAGTCAACAGGTGATAGCAATGATGAAATGAATTTAGAAATGTCTGTTACGACGAGTGAATCATCTACTTGGTTTATTGCAGCGCAAAAACTAGCAGATGATATTGAAGATGCAACTGATGGTAGAATTACAATTGATGTATTTAGTGATGAACAACTTTCAGGTGGAGATTCAGGAAAAACAGTTGAATTATTATCAAAAGGTAATATTGATTTAACTTTCAACTCTACGATTATTTATTCAGCACTAGATGATAGATTTGGTGTAGCAAGTGCGCCATTTTTATTTAATGATTTAGATGATGCAGATGCTGTGTTTAACGGTGAAGGTGGAGAAATGTTGAAAGAAGTTCTACGTGAAAAAGGCGTAGAAACATTAGGGTATGGTGAAAATGGATTCCGTCAAGTAACGAATAGTAAACATCAGATTAAAGGTCCAGAAGATGTTGACGGCTTAAAAATTCGTATCCCAGGAATTACAATGTACACTGATTTATTCCGTGAGTTAGGTTCAGATCCATCAACAATGACATTCTCAGAAGTATTTACAGCACTACAACAAGGTACAATTGATGGACAAGAAAACCCAATTGATGTTATTTCATCTTCAAAATTAAACGAAGTACAAGATTATATAACAATGTGGAACTATTCTTACGACCCATTAGTGTTAGGAATTAATAAAAAGCTCTTTGATTCTTTAAGTGAGGAAGATCAAGAACTATTTGAAACATTAGGTGCAGAAGCGGCAGAGTATCAAGTAGAAATTGCTCGTGAGAAAGAAGAAGAGCAAATTGAAGAATTAAAAGAAACAGGAATGGATTTTTATTATCCGACAGAAGAAGAAATTGAGGATTTCCGTGAAACAGTTCAACCTGTTTACGATAAATATGAATCAATTTGGGGTGAAGATTTACTAGAGGCATTTACGCCCTAAGAAGTAGAAAGGTGATTAAGATGAGCAAATGGCTTGGTTGGATTGAGGAATTTATTGTTGTTATCACGTTAGTTTCAATGTCGATTATAGCGTTTTCAAACGTTTTAACGAGAAATTTTTTAGATTTATCATTAGCATTTACAGAAGAAATAACAATCAATCTATTTGTCTTTTTAACATTTGTTGGAGCAGCTATAGGTGTGCGTCGCGGCGCGCACCTTGGCTTTTCTTTAATTATAGAAAGAGTTCCATTACCAATACGACGTAGTTTAGTAGTTTTGATTGGTTTTATCTCGTTGGCGTTATTTTTATTTATCACATATTTTGGAATTGATATGATACAGTTCCAAATTGATATTAATGCGAAAACACCAGCATTAGGTTGGCCGAAGTGGCTATTTTCTTTAAGTATTCCGATAGGGTCGTTGTTGTGTGCGATTCGTACAATAGAAGCGACAGTGAAACAGTTAAGAGAATTATCATATGAACAGGGGGAATCAGCATGAGTGCATTTGTTTTATTTGCCTTATTTTTCTTATTAATCTTTCTAGGATTCCCTATTGCAATATCGTTAGGAGTTTCTTCTATCCTCGTTTTATTTATGGTAAATGGTGTGATGGGGTTAGAGTTAGTTGCAGATATTATGTACACGAGTATTGCTAAATTTACATTATTAGCAATTCCTTTTTTTATTTTAGCCGGAGTTATTATGGAGCATTCTGGAATATCGCGAAAACTAATCGATCTAGCAGATAAATTAGTAGGCCACCATAAAAGTGGAATTGTATTTATTACGGCACTTGTTGCGATTTTCTTTGCGGCAATATCAGGTTCAGGACCTGCGACAGTTGCAGCAATTGGTGGTATTTTAATCCCTGCCCTTGTAAAAAATGGCTACAGTAAAGAGAGTGCTGCAGGTTTAATTGCTAGTTCTGGTTCAATAGGGATTATTATTCCACCAAGTATAGCATTTATTGTGTTTGCGGTTGTTGCTGGTGATCAAATTCCAGTATCCATTGCTCGTTTATTTATTGCGGGAGTTGTTCCAGGAATATTAATTGGTTTAGGTTTAGTTGCAGCTGCTATCTATGTTCGTTGGCGTAGTGACCGCAAAGAGTTGGCGAAAGCTCGAAATGAAGGTCAAACGGAAATAAAACGCGAGAAAAAAGAAGGTGCAAGTTTTTCAGAAATTGGTAAGTCATTCCTTGATGCGATTTGGGGATTACTTGTACCGGTCATTATTTTAGGTGGAATTTATGGGGGTTTTTTTACACCTACAGAAGCGGCAGTAGTTGCAGTGTTTTACGGACTATTTGTCGGTATCGTTATTTATCGTACATTAAATATTCGTAAATTATATACTATTTTTGTTGAAGCGGCAGTCCAAACAGCTATCGTTATGTTAGTAGTGAGTACAGCTTCTATTTTCGCACATATTATTACGACAGAACGATATGCACGTGATATCTCTGATTTACTATTAAATATTTCAGACAATGTCGTTATTATTTTATTAATAATTAACGTTATTTTATTAATTGCAGGTGCATTTATTGATGCCATTTCAGCATTTTATATTTTTGTTCCAATATTATTACCAGTAATTATCCATTTAGATGTGGACCCAACTGTATTTGGTGTGTTTATGACAGTTAACTTAGCAATTGGTTTATTTACACCACCAGTAGGCTTGAACTTATATGTAGCAAGTGGTATATCAGGTTCGTCTTTATTAGATTTATCTAAAGCAATTATACCATTCTTAGTTGCGTCATTAATTGTTTTATTATTAATTACATATATCCCAGCAATTTCTACGTTTTTACCAGACTTATTACAAGTAGAATAACAGATTTCTAAAAAAGAGGTGCATCTATGAGATTCGAAGGGCAAGTAGCAATTGTAACAGGAGCAGCAAGTGGGATTGGACAAGCAGTATCCGTTAAATTAGCGAGTGAAGGAGCGAGTGTTGTCTTAGTTGATTTACAGTCATGTGAAGCAACGATAAAAGAGTTAAGCTCCTTACCTAATGAACCGAAGTATTTAGAACAATTAGGAGATATTAGAGATAAATCATTCGTACAATCAGTCGTTGATCAAACCATTGCTGAATTCGAGTCCATTCATATTCTGGTGAATAATGCTGGTACATGTGGCAGAGTGAGACTAGATGAATTATCAGAAGATATTTGGTCGCGTGATTTAGATACAAATGCAAAAGCTGCTTATTTATTCATCCAAGCAGTTATTTATCCACATATGAAAGAACAACAATATGGCAGAATTGTTAATGTAAGTTCTGTATCTGGCATGAATGGTGGTGTCATTTCTAACGCGGATAGTGACACGAGTAAGCGTTCAGGTTTAGCTTATGCAGCTTCAAAAGGTGCGATGATTGCTTTATCGAATTGGATAGCAAAAGAGTATGGGCCAGACGGAATCACGAGTAACTGCGTTGCACCAGGAGCAACAGAAACAGGTCTTACAGTTGGAATGGAATATGATTTAACGCAGCAAGTTATTAAACGAATTGGAACACCTAAAGACATTGCAGGAGCTGTCTGTTACTTAGCTGCACCAGACTCTGGATACACTACAGGACATACGTTAAAAGTTGATGGTGGTGTTCACATTGGCTAATGAATCTACACTTTTTGAAGCGGTGCGAGACGAGACAACGAAACAAATTATCGGCAGATTGAAAAAAGGTACCGATTTATTCGAAGGGATTATCGCGGTTTGCCGTACATACGGTGTAGAAGCTGGTTCATTTCAATGTATAGGCTCTTTAGCGGGCGTTGGTTATATGCAATTTGAACAGAAAGAAGATGGTACATTATTATATGCAGAGCCAACTATTTTGCATGAACCAGCTGAATTATTAGCAGGAACTGGTTTTATTGGTTTAGATGAATTATCTACATTAGAAATTCATTATCATGGGATGTTTTTAGATAAACGAGGAAATATCTCCGGAGGTCATTTTATTCAAGGAGAAAATCCAATAGCGATTACAATGGAATTTATTATTCATCCAATAGATGATGCAAAAATGAAAAAACATCCTGATCCAGATTTTAATATACCAATATTTAATTTTACGAAACGAGGTGGATAAAGGTGGAAACGGTAGGGTCATTAGCAAAGAAAGTCATGCGTAGTTTTCCAACTAAAAAAGCAGTCGTTTTCGAAGATAGTGAATTAACATATGAACAATTACATGCTCGTGCAATGGCGATGGCAACGTATTTTTCCGAAATGGGATTAAGAAAAGGTGATCGTTTCGGTGTTTTAATGTCAAATCGTCTAGAACATATTGAATTAGACTTAGTAGCCGCATTTGGTGGATTTATTAAAGTACCTTTAAACTATCGCCTTCATCCGAATGAACATGAATATATGTTAACAGATGCTGATGTCGCTCTAATGATTGGAGAGAAAGATTTAATCGATCCAATTGAAACAGAGATTTCCACACTATTTATTGGTGAAGATTACAACGAAGTGATCGATACACATTTGGGGAAAACGTATTCCGAAGAGATAGATGAAGACGATTTGTTTGCGATTATGTACACGTCAGGAACGACAGGGAATCCAAAAGGGGTCATGTTAAGTAACCGAAATATTATCGCAGGGGCCTTATCATTAAGTCAAGCTTGTGAAGTGAATAAACATCACGTTATTGGACATGTTGCCCCTTTAACGCATGGAAGTAATTTTTTATCACATGTTGCTTGGCTCCATGGCAATACGCAAATTGTTTATAATAAGTTCTCGCCTGAAGAGTTTTTAGATGATATTGAAAAAGACCAAGTAACGACGATCTTCCTCGTTCCGACCATGGTTAATTTAATGGTACAACATCCAGAATTTCGCGCTGAAAAGTTAAAGTCGATTAAGTCTATTAATATGGCAGGATCAGCTATAGCGGCAAGTAGATTACAAGACGCATTAGATGAGCTTGGTACCATTTTTGTACAAACTTATGGGCAAGTAGAAGCTCCGATGTGTATTACGATTATGATGCGTGATGAATTGTCGGAACGTTTGCAATCATGTGGTAGAACGGGTCCATTTGTTGATATGAAAATTATCGATGAACAGTGGAATGAGATGCCTGTTGGAGAAGTAGGCGAGATTGTTTGTAAAGGATCGCTTGTCATGCAAGGGTACTGGAATAATCCGACAAGCACTAAAGAAACATTGGTAGATGGCTGGTTACGAACAGGAGATTTAGGTTGGGTAGACGATTTAGGCTATTTGCATATTGTTGACCGGATTAAAGAAGTGATTATTTCAGGAGGAGTCAATATTTACCCACGTGAAGTCGAAGAAGTATTGAATAAACATAGTGGGGTAAAGGAAACGGCCGTTATTGGTATCCCAGATGATAAATGGGGAGAATCAGTCGTAGCTTATGTTGTTCCTAAAGGAGATGAAGAGATTACTTCAGAAGCGTTAATCGATTTATGTCAAGAACATTTGGCAAGTTTTAAAAAACCGAAACAAATTATTATAACGGAATCATTACCAAAAAGTTCTTACGGGAAAATTCTAAAACGTGAACTTGTTAAACAACATACTGAGGCGGTGACATAATGGATGTGTATGTAAGTGGAATCGGGATGACACCATTTGGTAATCATCCCGATAAGTCGTTAAAAAAACTATTAATTGATGCTTGTACAGAAGCTATACATGATGCAAACCAACCAAAAATTGACGCTGTCGTTGTCGGTAATTTTATGGGAGGATCGATTTATAATCAAGAAATTTTAGGAGCAATTGCCGCAAATGATTTAGGGTTAGGCCCAGTGCCGACGTTAAAAGTTGAAGGAGCGTGTGCTTCCGGTGGAATTGCTTTACGTCAAGCAGTAATAGGAATTTTAAGTGGCGAATATGAAACAGTGCTTGTAGCGGGCGTAGAGAAAATGAAGCATGTTTCAACAAGCGAAGTAACAAGTGCAATTAATGCCGCAATGGACAATGAATCGAATGAAAAACATGCGGGCTTAACCTTTCCAGGTTTCTTTGGTGTGTTAGCGAATCGTTATTTTCATGAAACAGGAGCAACGAAAGAACATTTAGCGATGGTTGCTTTAAAAAATCGCGAACATGCAATGCAAAATCCGTTAGCACAGTTCACAAAACCTACGTCATTAGATGAAATTCTTAATGCAAAAATGATTACGGACCCTCTCGGTTTATTTGATTGTTCTCCAACTTCAGACGGTGCAGCTGCTGTCATTATTTCTAAAAAACCTTCCGATATTCGAATTGCAGCAAGTACACAAGCTTCAGGGGTAACGCAAATGCAATTAACAGATGATTTATTATCATTAGAAGCAGTGAAAAAATCTGGAGAACTTGCTTACGAAAAAGCGGGTTTAAGTCCAGAAGACATTGATGTCGTTGAAATACATGATTGTTTTTCTATGACAGAAATTATTTCTTCTGAGGAATTAGGTTTTTTCAAAAAAGGAGAAGGTTATTTAGCGGTAGAACAAGGTAGAACAAAATCATCAGGAGATGTACCAATTAATACGAGTGGTGGTTTATTATCGCGAGGCCATCCAATAGGAGCGACTGGAATTGCACAAATTTATCAAATTGTATCTCAGTTGCAAGGTAATGCGGCAAATCAAGTCGATGACGCCAAAGTTGGCTTAGCACAAAACTTAGGTGGGACAGGGTCATATTCTGTTGTCCATATATTAGAAAGGATCGGGTAAAATGAAAGCAAATAAGTGTAGTAATTGTCAATATGAGACGATAGTTGAACTTGCATTTTGCCCTAAGTGTCAGCAACAAGCATTTAACGAAACAACGGTGCCTAATGAAGGAACAGTATATAGCTTTACAACAATCCGAATCGCACCACCAGAATATATTGAGTATGCTCCTTATCAAGTAGCGCTTGTTTCTTTAACAGATCAGTTAAAGGTGACGGCGTTTATTCAAGATGAAGTAGCGATTGGAGATAGTGTTATCTTAAAAGAAGTACGTGATAATGCATACGTTTTTGAACCGCAAAATTAGTTTGAACATACGTTTAAGGAGTTTTTGTTTTGAGATTACTGTCCGCTATCCCGGCACTTATATCGAGGTTTTTACCATTATGGATTTTAGGATTATCGCTCATCGCTTATGTGATACCGAATGTATTTAGTCCAATTCAAGGACTGACAGGCATTTGTTTAGGGGCGATTTTCTTATTTATGGGAATGTCTTTATCGACCGAGCAAATAATGGGCGTCATTAAACAACCTAAGTATGCCTTTATTGGCATTAGTTTGAAGTGGATTATTATGGTCATTGTGACAATTATTATCGCTTTTACATTTTTCGCTAATAATTCTGAACTTGCCTCAGGAATTATTTTAGCAGGAACAGTCCCTAGTGGTACGTCAGCTAATATATATACGTTTATCGCAGGTGGAGAAGTTGCCTTAAGTATAACGATGGCGACATTGGATACGATTATTTCACCTTTATTAACTCCGACATTAGTCCAAGCATCTGTTGGAAAAGTAGTACCAGTAGACTTTTTCGCCTTATTTATTAATATTATTTGGATTGTATTTGTTCCTTTGTTTATTGGATTGTTTTTGCAATGGAAATTTCCGAAAAGGATTGCAGTCGTGAAACCTTACACAGGATTCTTGTCGCAATTAGCTTTATTTGCCGTTGTACTTTCGGTTATTTCAAAAGCTCAACCAGCATTACAAGATAATATGGCGATGTTGCCGCTCATTTTTGTTGCCGTGATTTTACAAGTGTCGATACCGATGTTTTCTGGGTATTATATTTCCAAAGTCTTGAAAGTTCCACGGGTGAATATGATCGCCATTACATTTCATACGGGAATCTGTAATACTGCGCTATCGGCGACATTAGCGATGGAACATTTCAGTTCACTAGCTGCTGTTCCTGCTGTTGCGAATATGATTGTTAATTTAACGATAGGTGCTATCGTTGCGAAAGTATTTGAAAAAAGGCGATCACAACCAGTGATGACAACAACATCGTGAAAACATCTTGTAAGTATGGCAACAAGAAATGTTGAAGACTACATAAAGAGTTTTAAGGGAGGTTTTTTATGATAACAAAAGCTCAAAAATGGGGAGGGAGTTTGGGCGTACGAATACCTCAACATCTAGCAAAGAAATATAACATTACTCCAGGAACAAAAATTCAAATAAGGGACGAGGGTGAGAAAATTGTGTTGTTACCAAAAAGAGATAAGCCTACATTGGAAGAACTTTTAGCAAAATGTACACCAGAAACGAGTCATGAAGAAATTGATTACGGGGGACCGGTTGGAAGGGAACTCTTTTAATATGTCATTAAGTCAAAGTGAAAACAAACAAGAATTTTAAAGCTGACTTGGTGACATTCCAGATTTCGAAATAACAATTCAAGGAAAAGAAGGTCAAACTTTTTTTATCTGGCGTTATCTTAAAAATTGTCGGCACTATGTCTGAAGAAATTAAAGAAGATTGTTTCAACTACATTAGTACATATTTATCTTAAAGCATTAAGTAGTTACAATAAATCTATAAGATAAAAAGACAAGTGAAATCAATATCTATACGAATTGATATCGCTTGTCTTTTTATTTGAATGAAAGGGTTAATTTTCCTTTTAATTAATTTCTACTTATCATGAGCGGATTTATCTAATTAACTTCAGTAATTAATCATGTCGTTACCTGTTCTTCCTTCTGTTCATAAGCTTGTAATAAAAAGTCAACGAGATGAACTGCTTGAACAGAATCGGATAAACCTTCTCGTTCAATACCTAATTTCATTTGGAGCAAGCACCCAGGATTCGCTGTTACAATTGTTTTTGCAGCAGTATTCTTCACTTGTGTCATTTTATAGTCTAATATTTGCATCGACATGTCTGACTCTACAATGTTATAAATACCAGCTGACCCACAGCACCGACTTGCATCCGTCATTTCAACATAATGGACGCCGTCAATTGCTTCGATTAACTGGCGGGGCTCCATAAATGTATGCTGTCCATTTTTTAAATGGCATGAATCTTGGTATGTAACGATTTGGTCAACAACTTGTAAATCGAGTTCATCAAATTGTAAATCAATCAAAATACTGGAAATATCTTTTATTTTACGGGAAAAGTCTGCTGCCCGTTTTTGCCAGTCTGCATCTTCACGTAACAAGTATTCGTAATCATGTAAGAAAGCCCCGCATCCACCTGCGTTTGTAATAATGTAGTCAACAGCTTCTTCTTCAAATGCTTCAATGTTTCGTTTTGCCATCTCCATTGCGCGCTCACGCTCACCACTATGGCCGTGCAAGGCACCACAGCATGCTTGGGTTTTTGGAATGACAATATCGCAACCGGCATATTGTAATAATTTAATCGTTGCATCATTCGTTGATAAGAACATCGTATCCATTAAGCAACCTGAGAAAAAGGCAACACGCTTACGTCTGGGAGCAATGGCAGTTACTTGTTCAGGACGTTGCTTCATTACTTTGCGTTTTGGAACATCTGGTAATACCTTTTCCATGGCACGTAAATCTTTCGGAACGAGTTTAATGGCTTTCGTTTTATGAGCAATTGTTTGTAAGCCAGACCTTTGGTAAAAGCCGATCAAGCTTGTTGCTCGTTGTATGCGGTTTTGATGTGGAAACAGTTTATTGAATGCGAAAGAACGTGTTGTTTTTTCGATAAAGGACTGTTCATTCGTTTGATAAATCGCATCTCGCGCTTGTTCTAATAAATGACCAAATTGAACACCAGATGGACAAACAGGTTCACAAGCTCGGCAACCGAGGCATAAATCAATTGACTCTTTCACTTCATCAGATGGTTCAATGACACCATCTACGAGACCTTTCATTAAAGCGATACGACCTCGTGGAGAATGTACTTCATTTTGTCCTGTTTCGATATAGGTTGGACAACTAGGTAAGCAAAAACCACAACGAGTACAATTCATCAATTCATCATAATCCATCTTTTCTTTAAAAGCTTGTTGAATCCGATTTTTTTCTTGTTCTTTCATTGATTACACCTCCACTTTGGACATATTGATAATTTTCCCAGGATTCATAATGTTTTTCGGGTCAATCGCTCGTTTAATTTGTTGGATAACGTTAATCCCGGCTTCACCTACTTTTAAATGTAAATATGGTAACTTCATTACACCTACCCCATGTTCACCAGTAATCGTTCCACCAAGTGACACAGCTTTTTCAAAAATCTCCTCAAATGCTTTTTCGACACGAGCAATTTCCTCTTCGTTTCGAGCGTCTGTTAAACAAGTTGGATGTAAATTTCCGTCTCCAGCATGTCCGAATGTGCAAATAGTAATATCATACTTTTTGGCAATATCATTAATCGCTTGTACCATATTAGCAATTTCAGATCGTGGTACAGTTGCATCTTCTAATATAGTCGTAGGCATTAATCGTGATAATGCAGATAAAGCAGAGCGCCTAGCTGTCATTAATGCTTCTGCGTCTTCTTGTGTTTGCGCGATTTGTACGTCAAAAGCACCGTTCTCTTCACATAAAGTGGAAATAGTCGCTATATCACGTTCAACAACTTCGTGTGCACCATCTTGTTCAATTAATAAGACAGCTTTCGCTTCTGTAGGTAAGCCAATTTTAGCGAAATCTTCGACTACTTTAACGGTTGGTTGATCGAGAAACTCCAATGTGACTGGGATAATCCGGTTTGCGATAATATTAGATACGGTTTGAGCAGCTGTTTCTAAGTCATGAAACAAGGCGAGCATTGTTTTTGTCGTTTCAGGTTTCGGAATTAACTTTAGTGTCGCTTCTGTAATGACACCTAATGTTCCTTCTGCTCCAGTAAATAATTCGGTTAAATTATATCCAGCGACATCTTTTGCTAATTTGCCGCCAGTTTGAATGAACTCTCCGTTGGGAAGGACGACTTCAAGTCCTAGAACATAGTCGTTCGTTACGCCATACTTTAATCCACGGAGGCCACCTGAATTTTCACTTATGTTGCCACCAATTTGTGAAATATGCATCGAGCCAGGATCTGGTGGATAAAATAACCCAACTTCTGTTGCAGCTTCAAATATATCTTTTGTATAAACGCCGGGCTGTACGGTCATCGTTAAATTTTGTTCGTCTATTTCAATAATTTGATTCATATGAGTAAATAAGAGGACAATGCCACCTTCAAGTGGTGTTGTACCAGCACACAAATTTGTACCCGAACCTCGAGGGACAATTGGAATATGATGTTCATTACATATGTTAACAATTGCTTGGACATCCATTTTATCTCGAGGCGTAATAACCGCATCTGGTAATGCTTGAAATTGCGCCGTCGAATCATAGGAATAAGCAAGCAATGTCGCATTATCATCTTTGAAGTGATTGTTCCCAACTATTGCAAGGAACTTTTTTCGAATGGTTTCATCTAACATAGTTATCCTCCTAGTCTAGTAGTTACAATACTTCTATCTATTATAAGGCAGAAAGGCGGGAAATCATATAGTGAATATTAAGATAATATAGTGGTTGCATATAGATTAATCGGTTATAATATATAGGTGAATGCAAAGTTATTATCCCTAGTTATGTGAACCAATTTTATAATAGGATAATTTAATTAAAAACATAAACATTTAGTTATTAATATTTATCATCATACGTGTTTAGCTCATGTAACTAAGTTTACTTGAATGGAAGTCGCCTGACTCTTGCGGGATAAGCAAATGTTCTTCGGTGGGTGAACGATAGTGAAACTCATGAGTCCGAAAATCCTTAAAGCAACACATTAGTGTTGCTTTAAGAGTTGAGACCATGCCCGCAGAAAGCAGGCGGCTGTAATGAAAGGAAACGGATTTACCATCAAATATAAAGTACGTGATTGACATACTAAAAAGAGTGATGAAAGTGATTCATATATAAATCATATAAAATTAGCGTTAATATTTCACGATTCGATGAAAATCGGTTAAAATAAATAGATAGTAATTTTTAAGGAGTGGAAACATGGCGAAAAGAATTGGTTATTTTTTATTAACGAATATATTAGTTATTTTAACGATTACGATAATTTTTACGATATTGCCGATTGGTAATTATATAGGTGAAAATGGTATTAACTATGGATCGTTATTAGTAGTAAGTGCAGTGATTGGTTTTACAGGGTCATTTATTTCATTAGCAATTTCCCGTTGGACAGCTAAAAAAATGATGGGAGTAGAAGTCATTGATCCGAACAATCCTAAAAATGAACATGAAGCAAGAGTAGTTGAAAAAGTTCACCGTCTTTCACGTGCAGCTGGTTTAGTTCATATGCCAGAAGTCGGTATTTACTATGCAAAAGAAGTGAATGCTTTTGCAACAGGCCCATCAAAGAAACGTTCGTTAGTTGCTGTATCAGCAGGTTTATTAAATGAAATGGACGATGATGCTGTTGAAGGTGTTATTGCTCATGAAGTAGCACACGTAGCAAATGGAGATATGGTAACGATGACGTTACTCCAAGGAGTTGTGAACACATTCGTTGTTTTCTTAGCAAGAATTGTAGCATTTGCAGCTTCACAGTTTGTCCGAAGTGAAATTGCTCCTATCGTTCACTTTATAGCAATTGTTGTCTTCCAAATTTTATTTTCCATTTTAGGAAGTTTAGTTGTCTTTGCGTATTCTCGTCACAGAGAGTTCCATGCTGATAAGGGTGGAGCGGATCTTGCAGGTAAAGATAAAATGCGCCACGCTTTAGAAAGTTTACGTCTACATGCTGCTAGAGCAGCATCAGACGGACAAGATACTGCGATTGCAACAATGAAAATAAATGGGCAGAAGAAAATCTCAACATTATTTTCAACACACCCTGATTTAGATGAACGAATTAGACGTTTAGTATAAAAAGTGGAACAACAACTCGTTAAGAAGAGTTGTTGTTTCTTTTTATAAAATATTATTTAATATGAATACAATGGTAGGTGGGGTTAGATGGATAATAAATGTTGTAACAGGAACAAAAAGCTCTTAATTACGTCAGGTATTCTAACGACTTTACTTGTCCTAGATATTGTATGTCAAGGACAAGTATATAAACGATTACCGATAAGTTGGCAAAATAAATTGTCTGAGTTGATTGGAAGAACATAATCTAAAGAATGTACAGACCAAGTATTATGCGGAAATGTTCGTATGATACTTGGTCTGTTTTTAATTCATATTTCTTTTATCGGATTTATACATTGACATCTTTATCCAAACGGATTATCGTTATATATAGGAATTACTTAGCTAGCTAATTAATTAATGGAGGAATGTTGATGACAGTATCCAATCATGACTTATTTCACTTACTACAACAAAAAAGCCGCCATATTAAAAAGATCCTCAACATAAAATTAACCGATCATGATCTTTATATGGCTCAGTGGTCGATTTTATATTGTCTACATAAATTTGGTCCTATGACACAAAAGGAAATATTAATATATTTAAACGTGGAAGCACCAACATTAACACGAACGATAGCTAGAATGGAGGACAATGGTTGGATTGTTCGTCGCGAAGGTGAGGATAAACGAGAACGCATTATTGAATTAACCGAAACAGCAATAGGAAATTTCCCACATATAAAAGAAACAGTATGTGAGATGGAAGTTGAATTGTTACGTCGTTTTTCAACTGAAGAAAAAGAACAATTATATACATTATTACAAAAAATAACACCAATTGGAAAGTAGGGGAGAGATGAATCAAGTAACATCTCAAGAAAGAATTTGGACAAAAAATTTTATTAGTTTAGCATTAACGCAATTGCTTTTATTTACCGTATTTTATTCGTTACTTACGACATTGCCGATTTATGTTATAGAAGATTTAGGTGAGTCAGCCTCTAATGCAGGATTAGTCGTAACCTTTATGTTAGCTTCTGCTATTATTGTTCGTCCCTTTTCAGCAAAAGTATTAGATATAGTAGGGAAAAGGAAGACACTCATTATAAGTGTTAGTTTATTTACCATCACGACATTTATCTATTTATGGGTTCCATCTTTCGTATTTTTACTCGTCTTACGATTTATTCATGGTATATCATTTAGTATCGTAACGACAGCAACAAGTGCAATCGCTGCAGATATCGTACCAGAGGCAAGAAAAGGAGCAGGGATGGGATATTTTGCGATGGCAATGAATTTAGCAGTAGTGGTAGGTCCCTTTATCGGTTTAACGATACTACAATTCATGTCATTTACTACATTCTTTCTTATATTGAGTATATTAATGTTGATAAGTGTAGGCATGTCATTACTCGTTCACTTACCGAAGGAAAAGGCTGCTGGTCAACAAGCGCAATCTTCTTTGGCGATTACTTTATCAGATCTTATAGAAATTAAAGCAATTCCAGTTGCATTAATTAGTGGTCTAGTCGGAATTGCATATGCGAGTATTTTATCGTTTGTCCCTGTTTATGCGGAGGAAAAGGGGTTAGCGACAACTGCGAGTTATTTCTTTTTAGTTTTTGCCGTTGTGATGATTGTTTTTCGTCCGTATCTCGGACGTGCATTTGATGAAAAAGGAGCAAGATTTGTCCTCGTTCCTAGTTTAATCATATTTTCAGTAGGTTTATTCGCTCTAGGTATAACAACAGGTAGTGTGATGCTATTACTTGCTGCAGGTTTAATTGGTCTAGGATATGGAACATTACTACCCGGTTTTCAAACGTTATCTGTACAAAGTACAACGGGAGACAGGAGTGGGCACGCTATTTCGACGTTTTTTATCTTTTATGATTTAGGTATTGCTATTGGCGCAGGTATCTGGGGAGCCGTTATTGCAAATCTCAGCTTTGAAGCAATGTACTTCTCAGGAGCTAGCTTAATACTCGTCACAGCTGGAATACTGTATGTTTTATTAACAAGACAACAGAAGAAAGCATATGTAACTAAGTTTACTTGAATAAAAGCCGACTGACTTCTGCGGAAAAAACAACCTCAACTTTTTTTAGAAACGTATTTTATTTCTGAAGAAGTTGAGGTGTTGCCCGCTAAAAAGCAGTCGGCTGTAATGAAAGTAAACGTTGTGATCAGCAAATGTCAAATTTACATTTATGAAGTTAATTCAAATAATTTTTATTTTACATCTTTTCATTTTTAACTAAAACAGCTTTAATCGTCGAATATGTGTATTCTTCGGGTAAAGCTTCTTTTAATGGACGTAATTTCTTTTCATCAAGTAGTTCATATTGTTCTAATACGTTTTGCTCTTCTTCGTCATTAAAAAATATTTTCCATGAGACAGGAAAGCCTTCTTTTGCCGCTTTAAAAATGTGTTCTTCAATCGTGCGTTCATTAAGTTCACGAATAGCAGCAATATCTTTAAAAGATTTACCAGATTGAAACATTTTATAAGATTCAATATGACTTGGTTCATCTGGATGTGTTCGTGTCGCTTGTCGTTTTGGTGATGACGGTCTTGAAGCAGCAATTTGTACGCGTGGCTTTATCTCAGGATGTTTTTCTAACCATTGTTGAATTGGTTGTAAAAACAACTCCCCATATTGTTCGTATTTTCGCTCTCCAATCCCTTTAATGTCAAGCATTGCTTCTTTCGTTGCCGGATAATAACGGCACATATCTTTTAATGTAGCATCAGTAAATAATACATAAGGCGGTACATTGTTTTCATCAGCTGTTTCTTTACGAAGGGCTCGTAATTCCGTGAATAATTTTTCATCAAAATCAGCATCAGCTGTTGTAGGAATCGTTGATGTAAACATCCACACTTGTCTCTCACCTTTTAAAATTTCAATGGAACGTTTGTTTAATTTAAGAGTAGGGTATTTCCCTTCCTCTGTGGCTAACATTTGTTCAGCGACGAGAAATTGGATCCATTCGGTTAATTCTTTTTCAGTATAATTGGATAAAATTCCGTAAGTCGTTAAATTTTGCAATCGATAGTTTAATAAGTTTTTATCCTTAGAACCACGTAATACTTTCGCAGTCATACCAGCACCAAAACGTTCTCCCATTCTTCTTACACATGATAAAATCATTTGCGCTTCTTTTGTCATATCTGTCTTTTCGCTTTGTTGTAAACAGTTGCTACAACGTCCACATCCTTCACTATTAGGTGTGTCCCCAAAATATTCGATAATATAGTTTGTCAAACAGCTATGTGTGAAACAATAATTCATCATTGCTTGTAATTTACGATATTCATTTTGTTCAGCAGCTTCATCAAGTTCAGATTGTTCGATGAGAAACTTCTGTAATTGCGTATCTTGTGGAGCAAATAACATAATACAATCACTTGCTTCACCGTCACGACCAGCTCTTCCAGCTTCTTGATAATATGATTCAATATTCATCGGCATCGCATAATGGAGGACATAACGGACGTTCGATTTATCAATCCCCATTCCAAAGGCGTTCGTGGCAATCATAATTGTTTCTTCATTATGGATGAATGCGTTTTGTGCATCTTTCCGTTCGATTTCTGATAGTCCTGCATGATATTTTTCAACTGAAAAACCTTGACCTTTAAGGCGATCATATAGTGTGTCTGTTTGTTTACGTGTTGTCGTATAGATAATACCAGACTCTTGTTTACGTTTCGTTAAAAATTCACGCACGTAAGAAAATTTATCACGACCTTTAATTACGTGAAAAGATAAATTATCTCTTTCAAATCCAGTTTTGACGACATGATTAGCTTCGATCTGTAATAGTTGTTGAATATCAGAAATAACTTCCCCTGTTGCAGTTGCCGTTAATGCAACGAGCACAGGTAAGTCATATAATTCATATAAAGTTGACACGATAGAACGATAGCTTGGGCGAAAATCATGTCCCCATTGCGAAATACAATGCGCCTCATCAAAAGCGATTAAAGATAATGGCATTTGATTAATTGTTCGCATAAAAAAGCCTGAGTTAAATCGTTCAGGTGCAACATAGACAAAAGTATAAGCACCATCGCGCATACGGTGTAATCGTTCATTCTGTTCGCTTGTTGAAAGAGAACTATTAATATAAGTAGCTGCAACCCCCATAGCTTGTAAAGCGTCCACCTGATCTTTCATTAATGAAATGAGCGGTGAAATGATAATCGCTGTACCTTCTTTAGCAAGCGCTGGAATTTGGAAACATAAAGACTTTCCACTTCCAGTAGGCATGACTGCTAGCGTATTAGTATCGTTCATAATATGCTGAATCGTTTCTTCTTGTCCCGGACGAAAGGATTCATAACCAAAGTATTCTTGTAACAGTTTAGTTGCACTTGTTCCCATAAAAACCTGCACTCCTTTGTTATACTAGTTTATCATAAATTAGCAATAGAATGTTTGAACGAATCTATAAGTTACAACAGTATAAAAGCGTACTAGCTTTCTAATGTTTTAAAAAATGAGCGATTATACAATAAACACTGTATATATGTATATTTATGAATAAACATGCAAATGGAAATTAAAGGTAATAAAATAAACTCTATCCTTTGATAATCATTGTCATACAACTTGTTAGGTGCTTTTTATCATAAGTTTAAATGAAATATTTTTAATTTAATTAAGTTTAAGGTTGTATTAAAATACAATGTTGTGTATAATGAATTTATTCATTTGGAACGTAGGAGAGATAACATTGACGACAAAAAACATTATTATTATTGGTGCTGCTGGTAGAGATTTTCATAACTTTAATACGTATTATCGTGGGAAAGAAGAATATAATGTTGTAGCATTTACTGCAGCACAAATTCCTGATATAGATGGACGAAAGTATCCTACTGAATTAGCAGGCGATTTATATCCGGAAGGTATCCCAATTTATGCAGAAGAAGAGTTACCGAAATTAATTCAGGAATTAGATGTCGACGAGTGTGTTTTTTCATATAGTGATTTACATTATACGAAAGTAATGGGCTTAAGCGCGATAGTGAATGCGGCAGGAGCGAGCTTTACATTACTCGGACCGAAACAAACGATGATTGAAAGTAAAAAGCCAGTTATTTCAGTATGTGCAACGAGAACTGGTACAGGAAAAAGCCAAACATCAAGAAAAATTATTGAAACATTATTAGAACATGACTTAAAAGTTGTTGCAGTTCGCCACCCAATGCCTTATGGCGACTTAGCCGCTCAAAAGGTACAACGTTTTGCAACAGTTGAAGATATGCAGAAACATGAATGTACAATCGAAGAAATGGAAGAATATGAACCACATGTTGATCGTGGAAATATTATTTATGCTGGGGTAGACTATGAGGCAATTTTACGTGAAGCGGAAGTAGATCCTGATGGTTGTGACGTTATTCTTTGGGATGGCGGAAATAATGACTATTCATTTTATGAGCCAGATTTAGCAATTACTGTGCTAGATCCACATCGCCCAGGTCACGAATTATCCTATTATCCTGGAGAAGTTTGCCTAAGAACGACAGATGTTTCGATTATTAATAAGGTTGATAGTGCTGATCAAGAGTCGATTGATATTGTGGAAAATAATATTAAACTAGCAAAACCAGATAGTACAATTATTAAAGCTGAATCGACTATTACAGTAGATAAGCCAGAACTTGTTAAAGGAAAACGTGTCCTAGTCGTAGAAGATGGACCAACATTAACACATGGTGAAATGAAAATAGGAGCAGGAATCATTGCTGCTGAACGTTTAGGAGCATCAGAAATTGTTGATCCAACACCTTTTACAGTTAGATCATTAACAGAAACATTTGAAAAATATCCGCACATTGATACTGTTTTACCAGCGATGGGTTATGGTGAAGAGCAATTAAAAGACTTAGAAGAAACGATTAATAATGCAGATTGTGATGCAGTAATTATTGGAACGCCAATGGATTTAACGAGAATTATTAATATTAATAAACCAGCAACGCGAGTACATTATGAACTAGACGAAGTCGGTGACACGAATTTAGAAAGTGTATTAAATAAATTTATTAAAGACTATGATTTAGATAAAGCAAAAACGAAATAAGTAAATTAAGCCCCTTTTGGCATTGTTTATGCTGGAAGGGGTATTGTGTATTCTATATCAAATTTTTATTTTAAAAATAGACGATGAAATATACTTGATTAATAATAACTCTTTCAAAGGCATGTTATGATGAAATAAATAACAAACGGTATGTGAAATGAGTGAAAAATAGTTGAAGACAATGATAAAACAAAATTTAATTGAAAAAATCAATAAAAAGGCTCATCTTATCGGCTTAGCTACAGGTACTGGAGTTTCCACAAAACACGCTGTAAAAGGTGGGGTCGATTTAATATTGGCATTAAACTCTGGTAAGTTTAGACAAATGGGAGTAAGCTCTTTAGCAGGTTTTTTACCTGTAGCAAACAGTAATGATTTAGTAATGGATTTTGGTTCAAAGGAAATCATCCCGATGGCCGGTGATGTGCCAGTTATGTTTGGTTTATGTGCAACAGACCCACTGATAGATTTAGCGAAATATATGAATCAAATTAAATATAATGGTTTCGCTGGAGTGAATAATTATCCTTCAGTTGGAATGATTGACGGACAATTTAGAGAAGCTTTAAAAGAACAAAGTATTACGTATGATAGTGAAGTAGAAGCAATTCGAATCGCTAGTGAACTTAACCTTTTTACGATAGCTTTTGTGTTTAATGAAGAACAAGCGATACAAATGACAGAAGCAGGAGCAGATATCATTTGTGCGCACCTAGGTTTCACAAAAGGAGGATTATTGGGAGCGAAGAAAGTATTAACCTTATTTGAAAGTGCCAAAATCGCTCAAAAAATATTCAATGCAAGTGATGTAATATCAGATTCTGACACGATTAAAATGATTTATGGAGGAGCGGTTTATACTCCATCTGATTTAAAGTATATGTATGATAATACAAGCGCAATGGGTTACATAGGAGGCTCTTCATTGGAACGGATACCACTTGAAGAATCAATGCCTGATTTAATTAAACAATTTAAAATGACTGGTGAATTTGCTGATGAACACTTAATCAAGCTGTTAGATAAAGTAAAAGAGGACTATGATTACGTGGGATTTGTAAAAGAATATATTGAAAAGAATTACATGCATCCGATATCACTAGCTGAACTTGCACAAGTTTCTCATATATCTAGACCTTATTTGAGTAAACAATTTAAAGAAGAAGTAGGATGTACATTTCAGGAATATTTAATAAAGTATCGAATGAATAAAGCTAAAAAAATGATTGGGAAAAATTGTTTCCGCTTAGCTGAAGTGGCTGACATGGTAGGGTATAAAGATTACGCTCATTTTAGTAAAGCATTCAAAAAGTATGTTGGAACAGCACCATCTAAATATAAAGAATAATACAAAAAGACATATATAGAATACATTTATTCATGTGTTTTACAATAAGTAAATAGTATACTAAAGATAGAAAGTTTAGTTTATTAATTATTTTTAAATATGTATATACTTACTAGAAAAGGGTAGAAGCAAAGTATATATAGCCAACATGTTATGTAAGCGTTTTATAAAAGGGAGTGGGAAAGTATAATGAGTAAAACAGTTGTATTAATTGGTACATTAGACACTAAGAGTGATGAGTATGCCTATGTTCAAGATTTGTTAATAGAGAGAGGTCATAAAGTAATTTTAGTTGATGGAGGTGTTGTTGGAGAGCCTACAATAACTCCAGATATTAGTTCAAATGAAGTAGCGGCAGCAAATGGAAGCAGTTTAAAGAAATTGCGTAGTCATGGCGAGCGCGGAAATGCGATGGATGTGATGTCTGAAGGTGCTACAAAGCTTATAAAAGAATTGTATGATGCAGGGAAGATAAATGGAATTATGGGGATGGGTGGTTCTGGTGGGACAGCACTCATTACTTATGTCATGAAGCGTCTACCTGTCGGATTTCCTAAAATGGTTGTCTCTACAGTAGCATCAGGCGATGTACGACCTTATGTGGGTGATCAAGATATTACTATGATGAATTCTGTTGTAGATATTGCCGGGTTAAACCGTATTTCACGACAGATTTTAGGGAATGCTGCTGGCGCTATGAGTGGTATGGTTGAACAATATATACCAGTTGTAGAAGAAAAGCCTTTGATTGCAACATCTATGTTTGGTGTAACGACTCCGTGTGTAGAACGTGTTCGTAAAAATGTGGAAAACGCTGGATACGAAGTGTTAGTTTTTCATGCAACAGGTAATGGTGGGCAGTCGATGGAAGCGTTGATAAATGATGGATTTATTGAAGCTGTAGCTGATGTATCTACAACGGAATGGAATGATGAATTAGTTGGTGGTGTGATGTCAGCTGGTCCAAATCGGCTTGATGCCGCAGCACAAATGGGAATACCTCAAGTTGTTTCATGTGGTGCGTTAGATATGGTGAATTTTGGGGTAATGGAAACAGTACCAAAGAAGTTTTCAGATCGTACCTTTTATGAACATAATGCTAACGTTACTTTAATGAGAACGACTCCGGAAGAATGTGCTGAAGTTGGAGAAGTTTTAGCAAACAAGTTAAATAAAGCAACAGGTCCAACTGTATTGTTTATACCTTTAAAAGGGGTTAGTGCAATTGACGAGGAAGGCCAGCCGTTTTATTTTCCGAAAGCGGATGCCGCATTATTTGATGCAATTCGTACTCATTTGAATCAGGATAAAGTCAAATTGATTGAACTAGATCTTCATATAAATGATACTGAATTTGCCGATGCAATGACACTAGAATTATTAGAAATGATAAAAAAATAAAGGAGATAATAACATGACGAAAGTGATAAAGGAAAAAGCATTAGAACAGTTAAAACAACAAGTTGCTGAAGGAAATCCAATTATTGGCTCTGGAGCAGGTACGGGAATTTCGGCGAAGTTTGCTGAACAAGGTGGCGTAGATTTAATTATTATTTATAATTCCGGACGTTATCGTATGGCTGGTCGTGGAAGTCTTGCAGGATTGTTACCGTATGGAGATGCAAATCAAATTGTAACAGAAATGGGTTCAGAAGTATTACCAATAGTAGAAAAAACGCCAGTACTTGCAGGTGTATGTGGGACAGATCCATTTAGAGTGATGCCAACATTTTTACGTCAGTTAAAAGACCAAGGATTTGCAGGTGTTCAAAACTTTCCTACAGTCGGATTAATTGATGGGACATTCAGAGAAAATCTTGAAGAAACTGGAATGGGGTATGATTTAGAGGTAGAGATGATTCGTCAAGCAAGTGAAATTGGATTATTAACTTCTCCTTATGTATTTACTCCTGAACAAGCGGTTAAAATGGCTCAAGCTGGAGCAGATATTATTGTTCCACATATGGGATTAACGACAAAAGGAAGTATTGGTGCCCAAAGCACGATGACACTTGCAGATGCAGCCGAAAAAGTACAAGCAATGCGTGATGAAGCGGTAAAAGTAAACCCAGATATTGTAGTGCTATGTCACGGTGGTCCCATTGCCGAACCAGAAGATGCACAATACATTTTTGAACATACAGAAGGGATAGCAGGCTTTTTTGGAGCTAGTAGTATTGAACGCTTACCAACAGAAGTAGCAATCGAAAAGCAAGCACGCACATTTAAAGAGTTAAAGGTTAAAAAATAAGCTTATCAAGTCAATTTCATAATAGAAAAAACGAGAAGGATAAAAAGTGATTAAAAATGCAAATCAAGAAGAGCTAGATACGTAAAGCCGGGTGAGTTTCCAGAATAGTGTGCTGGAAGTATATATTCCAATTTTACGATTAAAAACATGCTTCATTACATTGTATAATAAAAAAGCACTCCATACTCTAATCTAACTGATGTAATTCATCTTTAAGATATCAAGTATTGGAGTGCTTTTATATTATGTTATGCTTTTTCTCTTTCATGTAATGAATCGACAATTGTAGTGATAGCACCATCTCCAGTTACGTTACATGCCGTTCCGATACTATCTTGAGCTAAGTAAAGGGCGATCATTAATGATACCATCGTTGGTCCGAAACCGAGCATTGATTCAAGTAGCCCGACAGCTGCCATAACGGCTCCACCTGGAACCCCTGGAGCAGCGACCATTGTAACACCTAGCACTAAAATAAATGGAAAAATCGTCGAGAGTGTCGCAGTATCTCCTTGAATAAACATGACCGCAAGTGCTGTACATAATATCGTAATTGTACTTCCAGCTAAATGAATATTCGCAAGTAAGGGTATAGTAAAGTCAGCTACATTATGACGGACTTTTAATTGTTTTGCACTGTTTAATGTGACAGGAATCGTTGCAGCAGAAGACTGTGTACCAAGCGCTGTAAAATATGCAGGTGACATTGTCTTCATCATATGAAACGGATTTTGCTTACTCATCGTTCCAGCTGTTAAATAAATGAATATTAAATATAAAATATGTAACGAAATGATTAAGACAAATACTTTAGCGAATACACTTATAATAGTAGAAACTTGGCCAGCGTATGTCATATTCGCAAAAATTCCGAAAATATGGAACGGTAAAAGTGGAATAATAATTTTACTAATAACAAGTTCGATAATTCGTTTAAATTCATCCATAATTTCCAGTAATTTATCACCTTTAGTAGCAGCAATTCCGATACCTAATACGAAAGACAAAATCAATGCAGTGAACACGTCCATCGGCGGTTCAACGACTAATTCTAAAAATCCTTCCATTAGTCCTTCACTCGGGTCATCTAAATTAGCAGCCGATTGCCCTTTAAGGATTGTTGGATATAAAGATTGAGCAATGAAGAATGCAACAATCCCCGCAATAACTGTTGATAAATACGCAACAAGTGCTGTAAGACCTAATAGCTTTCCTGCTCCTTTTCCTAAAGAACCAATCCCAGGTACGATAAATCCAATAATAATCAACGGAATAACAAAACCTAAGAAACTACCGAAAAGATCATTGAAAGTAGCAAAGGTTTGGATAACCCATCCTGGAACATAAGCTCCTAATAAAACTCCCAGTGCGATGGCAACGATAATTTTAAGTAATAGTTTAAATCCTTGCATATAAAATAACTCCTTTAATTATACTATCCTCATAGTATAGCAATGAATGCATCAAAAGAGAATACGTTCTAACGTTTTAAAGTGACAAAGTCGGGAACTTATTTATATTGAGGCAACAAGATATGACATTAATAAGTAATGGAGGAATTAAGGATGGCTTTTCGAGAAGAATTACCATACGATGAAGGGCTTGATAATACGTTAGCTTTTTTTAATGAAGGATATTTATATATTACGAATCGTAGAAAGAGATTTAATCGTGATATGTTTAAAACAAGAATTCTAGGTGGAAAGCAAGTCATTTGTATGGCGGGAAAAGAAGCGGCCGAAGCTTTTTATGATAATGATAAATTTAAACGACATGGTGCAGCACCAAATAAGGTGTTAAATACATTATTTGGGCAAGATGGAGTGCAAACATTAGATGGAGAAGAGCATGCGCATAGAAAATCCTTGTTTATGAATTTTATGACAAAAGAGAGCCTAGAAGAAATTGGCGATTTAGTAGAAGATGAATGGATGAAATCTTTAAATGAATGGGCAAAACAAAATAATATTGTTTTATATGAAGAAGTGAAGCAAATTTTAACGATTGCAATTTCCAAATGGGTAGGTGTACCACTTGATGAAGTAGACATTGAGTCATTTAGTAAAGAACTAGGGAATATGTATGAATCCGCTGAAAAAATCGGTATGAAACATTTTAAAGGTAAACATGCTCGGAATAAAAATGAAAAATGGCTTGAAAAACTAATTGGAAAAATTCGTTCAGGCGAAGTAACGGTGGATGAAGAGAGACCATTCTATAAAATAGCTTTTCATAAAGACTTAGAAGGGGAGTTGCTAGCGACACATACTGCAGCAGTAGAAGTGTTAAATTTATTAAGACCGACTGTTGCGATTTCTGTATATATTGTGTTAAGTGCTTTAGCATTACACGAATTCCCGAAAGAAGTAGATGAGCTACGAAATGGAGATAAGACGTATAATAAAATGTTCGTACAAGAAGTAAGAAGATATTATCCATTTTTCCCAGTAGCACCCGCTATTGTGAAAAATGATTTCTTCTGGGGCGGTCATGACTTTAAAAAAGGCACACTCGTATTATTAGATTTATATGGAACGAACCATCATCCAGAGTTATGGGAAAACCCTAACGATTTTTCTCCAGAACGATTTACAAGTTGGGATAAAAGCCCATTTGATTTAATACCACAAGGTGGTGGCGATTACCTCACCGGCCACCGTTGTGCTGGAGAATGGTTAACAATTGCTGTTATGCAACGAGCGCTTGATTTGCTAGTAAATAAAATGAGTTATGACGTAGCAGAACAAGATTTAAGCCTAAGTATGAAAGAAATGCCAAGTGTACCGAAAAGTGGATTCATCATACAAAATGTGCAAAAAGTGGAGTAAATAAAAAAGTTATGAACATATGTGTTTAATTACTGTAACTAAGTTTACTTGAATGGAAACCGACTGACACCTAGGGGAAGGGCATGAGTTCAAAATTAGGTTGAGACAAAACATATTTACGCATTAGAAAGTCGAAAGGAAAAATTAAGTATATTTCCGAAACGGTTAGTTATTACTGAACATCTATGATAGTGGTTCAGTAAAAACTAACCTATTTTTTTCTGCATGCTAATTTAGGTTATGGTGGTATAGATTAGTCTCTTAATGGTAATATGAGAGCAAGTTAAAGGTAAGAAAATTTTAATTAACTTAGCTGGAGGGCTTTTAGTGAGCTTGTTTAATAATCTACGTGAAAAAGTAACTAAACAAACAATGTTTATATATTTAGGAGTATTCATATTATGTATCGCTTCGATTATCTTTGTTGAACATAATCATTTTTTGTACGAACGACCAATTGCTAAAGTAGTTGAGACAAAGGTAATAGACACAGAGCCTTTAATAGATGGTCATCAAAATGAGGATGAGTTATCCACTCAACAGATAGAAGCAGTTTTGCAAAATGGCGATCATAAAGGAGAAATGATTGCATTACAAAATGAATATTCACAATCAGGTGCCTATGATCAAGCATATACCGTAGGAGATAATTTGTTTGTTGTTTTGGATAAAAAACAGATAGAAACAAATCTGACTGGATCAATTCAAGATGTGAAACGGGATACATATATGATGTATGTATTGTGGATTTTTATCTTTACGTTACTCTTAATCGGTAAGAAGCAAGGGTTTTATTCCATCGTTAGCTTGGCATTAAATGCAGTGTTATTAGCGTATGCATTAGATATATATGTGAAACATCCCCATATTAGCTTACTGTTAATTTGTGGGATAACAGTTGTATTATTTACTGTCACTTCATTGTTACTTGTAAATGGAAGAAATGAAAAGTCTTATGCAGCTATAATTGTTACATTGTTAGGAACGTTTTCTGCATTATTTATAACATGGCTTGTTATGTTAGTCACGAATGAAAATGGGCTTCGTTATGAAGCGATGGATTTTTTAACTCGTCCATATCAATTAGTCTTCATGGCAGGCTTGTTTGTCGGTTCGTTAGGAGCCGTAATGGATGTTGCTATTACGATGTCATCTTCTATTTTTGAATTATATGAAAAGGATCCACATATTAAAGATGCGGCACTGAAAGCTTCGGCATTAGATATTGGAAAAGATATTATGGGAACAATGACGAGTATTTTATTTTTTGCTTATGTGAGTGGTTCGATGCCGATGTTAATTTTATACTTGAAAAATGGAACGGCGCTTAATTTTGCTTTGTCGTTAAATTTATCGTTAGAACTGGCTCGAGCATTAGCTGGAGGTATTGGTATTGTTTTAGCTATTCCATTTGGTTTGTACGTGTCGCTATTTTTTGTTAACAGAAAGCGGGCGAAAATATGAATATGTTATTCATCCTTGCCGTTATTTTATTCGTCTTAATGGTTGTCATTGGTGGAAGAAAAGGAGCACGCTCGTTTATCGCACTATTTTTTAATTTTGGTGTGTTACTATTAACGATTTTATTTATGACAGACCCACATGTGAATCCAGTTATTTTAACATTAATTGCGTGTGCGATTATTAGTTGTATTAATTTGTTTTATATTAATGAAGTAAATAGTAAAACGAAGACAGCGTTTGTATCAACAGTTATCACGATTGCAATTTTAATTATATTTATCAATGTTTTAACGAAAATGTCTATGATTCAAGGGTTTGGAGAAGAACAAATTGAAGAACTCAACATTTTTTCACTTTATATTGGTGTAGACTTTGTGAAGGTGGGTACATCGATGATTATCATGAGTACAATTGGAGCAATTACAGATGTCGCTATTTCGATTACGTCACCAATGCGAGAGATATTTCGTCACCATCCAAATATTAGTAGGGGGGAGCTGTTTAAATCAGGTATAAATATAGGTAGAGATATATTAGGGTCAAATACAAATACATTGTTTTTTGCCTTTTTTGGTTCCTATATGGGTTTGTTAATTTGGTTTAAAGATATGACGTATTCGCTTGGAGAAATTGTTAACTCAAAAGTGTTTACAGGTGAAATGATGATTATTCTATGTGCAGGAATAGGTATTGCATTAATTACACCAATCGCAGCATGGATAAATGCAGTTTATTTAGTGAGAAGAAGAGAAAAGGCAGCATCATCTCAGCAGGAGTAAAATAGTAGGGAAAAATATAAAAAAGAAAAAACATTCAGTTGAATCAATTTCATTATAGGAAAGTCCAATTAAAACACGAACGGTTAGTCGTAAATTTCATTAAATATACTTGTTTTGCTCATGAAACTAAGTTTACTGGAATGAAAGCCGACTGACTCTTGCGGGAAAAGCATGAATCCGAAAATCCTTGACCCGACACGTTAGTGTTGGGTCAAGAGTTGAGGTCATGCCCGCAGAAAGCAGTCGGCTGTAATGAAAGTAAACGGATTTATCATCAAACGTAAAGTTCATGTTTAAGCTACTAAATATGAATGATGAAATTGACACCCTTAAAACTCTTCTTTCTTTTTTAATACACCTTTCTATCCCAAAAGCGTTGTTCAGCAATTGCTGTAAGAAAGTCTGTAGTAAAGTTTGTGCTATTAGTTGCAGAAATAACTCCCGGTACAGATTCCATTGCGTTTGCATCAATAAGCATTTTGGCAGTTGTAGCAAAACCGATTGGCTTATAATGATCAAAAGCTACTTTAATGAAGTGATTTACATGATAATTGAATTTCGTTTCATTTTGTACGGTGCCTCCGACGACATACAGTGAGTCAAGAATATAAGGGCTTGTCGTCATAAATGTTTTATCTACATTAATAACTGTACCGTCAGCGCCAATCACATCTTGTAATGTTTCACTGATCACTTCAATAAAGGCGCCTTCCTTTTCTAAAGTTGTTAAAATATTCGTTACTTCTTTGTCCTCAAAATCATTAGCAATGATGACACCTACTTTTTGTGTATAGACACTTTTAGGAGCATTAGCTTGGCTAAGGGATGGGTAACTTGTTTCAACATCTACATGTGTACCATCAGGTCGTGCTACGCCAATATTATCAGCAACTGTATTTGCTAAATTCTTATCAATATTAACAAGTACATCGACGTTTTGTTGGCGAACAGAATCACTCTTTACACTACCTAATTGATAGCTGAAGGCATCAATCGTATGTTGTTGTTCAACAGGGCTCAAACTGTTCCAAAATATTCTAGGTTGTGAATACACATCATTAAACGTTTCACTACGACCTCTTGTAACATGACCAGATACCTTTTGTGGAGCATGTTCATATCCACCTTCATCTGGTGTAGTTGGATGCGGAGTGTTGTTTGCTAATGAATTGTTATGGTAATTTACTTGATCTACATCGATTTGATAACGCATATAACCTTTTTGTTGGTTATTATGAAAAGGACAAACCGGCTTATTAATCGGTAAATCTTGGAAGTTAGCACTACCGAGGCGATGATATTGTGCACTTTGATAGACGATTAATCTTCCTTGTAAAACAGGATCATTGGAGAAGTCGATGCCTGGCACGACGTTAGCAGGGTTAAAAGCAACTTGTTCTAACTCGGCGAATTCGTTATCGACATTTTTATTTAACGTCATTTTACCGATTAATTGTACAGGGATAAGTTCTTCCGGCCAGAATTTTGCTGGGTCAAGTACATCGAAATCATATTTAAACTCATCTTCCATTGGAATGATTTGTACACCTAATTCATATTCAGGAAAAGCACCACGATCAATTGCTTCACGAAGATCTCTTCGATGGTAGTCTGGGTCAATTCCGCCAATTTTTTGTGCTTCATCTTGTAGTAAGGAATGCACGCCAAGAACGGGTTTCCATACAAACCTAACGAATGAAGCTGTCCCTTGTTCGTTGACGAAGAGGTATGTATTAATTGCCCATGATTCCATTGATCGGTAGTTTTTTAAAATACCTCGATCAGACATAATCCACATAACCATATGAAGTGATTCTTCATTATTAGCAACATAATCCCAAAAATTATCATGTGCTCCTGCGGCTGTAGGCATACCAGTACGTGGCTCAGGTTGATAAGCATGGATAACATCAGGAAATTTCATTGGATCTTGGTTAATTAAGACAGGCATAGCAATTGTCGTTAAGTCATAATTACCTTCCTCCGTATAAAATTTAACCCCTTTACAACGTAAATCTCTCGCTGTGTCTTTAGATCCTTTACTTCCTTGTACAGTAGAAAATCTAACAAATACAGGTGTTTTTTTACCAGGTTCTTGTAAAAAATCTGCTTTCGTTAACTTTTTCATCGATTCATAACATTCGAACTCACCATGTGCACCATATCCTCTAGCATGCACTTTTCGCTCTGGAATTTCTTCATGAACAAAATGAGTAATTTTCTCAAAGTAATGAACGTCTTCATGGAGGGAAGGACCGCGTTCACCAGCTTTTAGCGTTTCCTCATCATTAGACATTCGAATAGCTTGATTTGTCGTCATTGGATTGCCAGCGTTTGTTACCCGATATTGTTCTAACTGTTCGTTTTTACTATTTTCATTCACCTGATTTTTATGAGATTGTTTATCCATTTGTTCACCTATCCTTATTTGCAATATAAATGGCATCAATAAGTAGTATGAACACACAAAATATAACTATTCAGGAAAAATCATATGATAAAGGTGAACCAAACATTATAACGTACTTAAATTAGTAATTAAGCTAGCAATCTCTTTTGGTGTTTTATCCATATCATTTTCTAACCACATCTTCATCACTTCAATACTACCGCTAATCATATAAGCGCTCATATATTGATAAGTTGCTTTATCAGTATGATTATTTTTTGTAACATTTTGCATAATGAAGTGCTCAGCAACATGACGTACTTTTTGTTCGAAAGATGAATGGCTATTATGACTTAACAATGTTAAACAGACACGTTTTTTCGAAGCGAAATATGTAATTAGTTTTTCCGTCATTTGTAATGCTTCCACTTTTTGTTCTACATTATAAGCATGTAAATAATTCGTCATATCTTCTATTAATTCATCTTCAATTTCAGTTAATAAAGCAAATTGATCTGCATAATGATCGTAAAAAGTAGAGCGATTAATATCGGCTAGTTCGCAGATTTCTTTTACAGTAACCGAAAACAACTGTTTTTCCTGAAGAATTTCTAACAAACTTTCTTTCAAAACCATACGTGTATATTTCTTTCTACGGTCAATAGCTTGTGAACTCATTAATATTTTCTCCTTTTAATAAAATGTTTTCCAACGCAATGAAACTAACTGTTGGATTACATACGAATAGCATAAAACTGTCTGTTGTAAAAGCAACACGGTGTTATATAATGATAAGGGGAGATAAATAGAATGTCTAGCTGAATTAATTTCATAATAGGATAATTTAATTGAAAAAATTCACTTCTAGTTATAAAAAATTATTATAATTTGTTCCTAGCTACATAAGACAATCGTTAGTGTTTTAATAAAGTTATTTATTACAAAATTGATTTACATAAAAATGGAAAAACAAAATTGAGTATATTTCCGGAACGGTTAATTTATTTTTCAGCTTGCGAAAGGATGACCGACAATCGATATGGCATCGCGGATTATTAAACATAAAAAATCAATCATAATCATCACGACAATCATTACACTTATTTGTGTCGGATTACAATTTTTCGTTGATGTAAATTATGATATGAAAGACTACTTACCGAAAGATTCTCCATCTACAGAAGCAATGGAAGTTATGGAGGAAGAGTTTGACGGTTCTATTCCAAATGCTCAAGTCATGATGGAAGATGTCACATTACAAGAAGCAATGGATGTAAAAGAACAGCTTGCGGCAATTGACGGAATATCTGACGTGACATGGCTTGATGATGCATTTGATATAAAAATGCCGTTAGAAATGGCAGATGATGCGTTAATTGAAACGTATTATAAAGATGGTCATGCATTATTTTCATTCAGTATTCGTGAAGGTGATGAAGTTGAGATAACCGATAAGGTATATGAATTAATTGGTGAGAATGCATTGACAGGAGAAGCACTTGAAAATGCGACACAACAAAAATTAACATTTAGTGAAACGTTATTTGCTGCGGCATTGTTAGTTCCAGTTATTATTATTATTTTAATTTTATCAACGACGTCTTGGTTAGAACCAGTATTTTTCTTAACGGCAATAGGAGTTTCAGTATTAATCAATTTAGGTACGAATATTTTTCTTGGTGAAATATCATTTGTGACCCAAGCAGTCGCGCCAATTCTACAACTTGCAGTTTCGCTCGACTATGCGATTTTCTTGTTACATAGTTTTCAAGATTATCGTGATGAAGGTAAAGAACCTAAACTGGCGATGAACTTAGCGATGAAGCGATCGTTTCCAGCAATTATTGCGAGTGCATCAACAACCTTTTTTGGTTTTATCGCATTAACATTCATGAATTTTGAGATTGGATCTGATTTAGGACTTAATTTAGTAAAAGGAATTGTTCTTAGTTTTGTTAGTGTCATGATTTTCTTACCTGCATTGACGTTAACGTTTTATAAGTGGATTGATAAAACATCGCATAAACCAATTGTGCCGAAATTTAAACATGTCGGTAAGTTTGTCATGAAGATTAAAATACCGATTATGTTACTCGTCGCATTATTAATTGTACCGGCGTTTTTAGCCCAGAAGGAAACGTCATTCGTTTACGGAATTGGCGAACAATCAGAAACGACACGTCCAGGATTAGATGAAAGGAAAATAGAAGATGTCTTTGGTAAAAACACCGAAATTGTCTTATTAGTTCCAAGTGGTGATGTGGCTAAAGAAGGGAAATTAGTAGATGATTTAGACAGTGTTGAACATGTAACGAACACGTTAGCATATGTTAATGCAGTTAGTTCGGCAATTCCAGAAGAATATTTAGAAAAAGATGTCACGAAGCAATTTTATTCAGATAACTTTAGTCGAATTATTGTTACTGCAAATACGAAAGATGAAGGGGACAGAGCATTTAAAGTAGTAGAAGATGTAAAAGAAGTAGCTACTGCTTATTACGATGATGATTATTTTGCACTTGGAGAAAGTGTCACATTATATGACATGAAAAATGTCGTACAAAAGGACAACACACTCGTGAATATTTTAACCGTTGTAACAATTGCCTTTGTATTATTAGTTACGTTTAAATCTATCTCATTTCCAATATTACTTTTATTAACGATTCAAGCATCAGTCTGGATTAATTTATCTGTACCATACTTTACTGATTCGTCCTTAGTATTTATCGGCTATTTAATCGTTAGTACCGTGCAATTAGCGGCAACAGTAGACTATGCTATTTTATTAACGGTGGAATATCGAGTGAATCGTAAAGTAATGCCTGCTTTACCTGCTGTGAAGAAAACGTTAGATGAAAAACTATTTGCTATTGTAATTTCAGCATCGATATTATCGACTGTTGGATTTATCTTATGGCTAACGTCAACAGACCCAGTCGTCTCAGCGATTGGTTTATTACTTGGACGAGGGGCGCTACTTGCCTTTATTATGGTCGTATTACTTTTACCAGCAATGCTCGTTACATTTGATAAAATAATCGAAAAAACAACATGGAAAGCAAATTTTTATCACGAAGATGAAGATAAGGAGAGGAATTAGCTTGAAACTATTTAAAAAGTCTATCATTGTCATGTTCGTTATCGGATTACTCATGTCTAGTTCCATCACACAAGTAAGTTTAGCAGAAGAAAAGGCTAGTAAGGGAGTAGTCGCCTCGAAAGATGAAGTCATTTATGCATTGCTTCAATCGTCTGGAAAACAAAAAGAAGCATTCATCGTCAATATGCTCGATGTTACGAAAGAAGGTAAAATAACAGATTACGGCACATACTCTAGTGTGAAAAACTTAACTGATTTGACAGAGTTAACCGAAAGTGATGACAAAGTAACATTCGAAGCACCAGAAGGAAAATTTTATTATCAAGGTAATAAAGACGATATCGAATTGCCATGGAACTTTACCATTCGGTATGAATTAGATGGAAAAAGAATATCGGCAGAAGAACTAATTGATGAAGATGGTCGTGTGTCAATTACTATTGAAGTTAACGAAAATAAAGCAGTCGATAAAACATTTTTCGAAAATTATTTATTACAAATATCAATTCCATTTGATGCCGATACGACAAGTGATATAGAAGCAGAAGATGGGGTTATCGCAAGTGCAGGAAAAGAGGAATTAGTTACATTTACTGTTATGCCAGAAAAAGAAGCATCATTTACTGTAGAAGCAGATGTGAAAGATTTTGAAATGGAAGGTATTGAAATTAGTGGAGTTCCATCAACGATGAATATCGATGCTCCAGATACAGACGACATGACAGGTGATATCAAAACGTTAGCTGATGCTATCGCGGATGTAAATAGTGGTGTGGCAGAGTTCAAGTCAGGTATTGCCGAGTTAAATAATGGAACAACAGAACTAAAAAACGGTTCCGAACAATATAGAGCTGGCATTCATGAATTAGATGATTCATCTGCACAGTTAGTGTCAGGTTCTAGTGAAATGAATGACGGATTACAACAGTTGAATAAATCGCTACAAGGAATAAATGATATTGATTTAGATGGTCTGCAACAGCTTCAAGATGGAATGAGCGACATAGGTGATACTTTTGATGAAGCAAAAGAAGGAATTCGTGACTTACAAAAAGGGTATTCAAAAGCATATAAAGCGTTGGAAAAATCAATTGAAAATATTCCTTCACATAATATTTCCGAGAGTGATTTTGAGAAGTTATATGAAAGTGATGCAGACAAAGCAACGATAAAAAAACTTGAAGAAACATATATCGCAGCACAGACGGTGAAAGGAACTTTTGCTGAGGTAAAACAAGGATTTACAGTTGTTGATGATATGTTAGGGGAAGCTGTTAAAGAATTAGATGAAGCGGCAAATAGCGTACATGAAGTTGTCGCGGAAATAGCAGGATCACTAGATGATATTAAGATTGATGAAGGCATACAAGAACTAACGTCAGGTGTAGATGATTTGGCAACAAATTATGAACAGTTCCATACTGGATTAGTTGAATATACGAATGGTATGCATACATTGGCGAATAATTATACTGAATTAGATAACGGAATAAATGAATTATCAAATGGAACTGATGATTTAGCGAGTGGTGTAGGTGAACTCCATCGTGGAACAGATAAGCTAGCACGTTCAACAAGTGATTTACCAGCAGAGATGACGAAAGAAATTGATGAGATGATTGCTGAATTTGATAAGTCAGATTTTGACCCAGTATCATTTATCGCACCAAAAAAGAATGAAGACGTAGCTTCTGTACAATTTGTTTTTAAAACAGAGCAATTGAAAATAGAAGAACCTGATGACGAGGAAGAAGAAGAGGAAGAAAAGAAAGGTTTTTGGGAGAAGTTTTTAGATTTATTTAGGTGAAAAAAGATTATTAGATATAATATTTAAAAAAGTATGGTCTAACCCATGAAAGGATTAGGTCATACTTTTTATTTAGGAAAAATAAGGTTAAACAAAAAATTCGCATGATAGATAAAGATAAACTAAAATTGAGATTATATCGAGTTGTAAGAAACGGAGTAACCAAATAGATTAAATGATTTATTTGAGGAGGCTACAACAATGAATGAGATGACAACTTTTATTAAACGAAAAGCAAAACAATTGGAAGCAGATACAATTAATATTCGAACTCATTTACATGAACATCCAGAACTGAGTTCAAAAGAATATGAAACGGTGAAGTATTTAAAGAAAAGAATAATAGCATTAGGACTAGAAATTGAGGATGTGCCAAACAGTACGGGATTCACGGCATTGTTGGATACAGGTAAGCAAGGTAAAACATTAGGAATTAGAGCAGATATTGATGCACTTCCAATAGAGGAACATCCAAATAATCTTGCTGGACCAAGAAAGGTAATTTCTAAAAACAAAGGTGTCATGCACGCTTGCGGACATGATGGTCATATGGCAATAGTACTGTCAACGATGGAAATATTAGTTGAAATGAAAAGTGAATTAACTGGGAAAGTTTATTTTATTTTTGAAGAAGGGGAAGAAATTGGTGCTGGGATTGACGCGATGGTTGCTCATTTAGAGGATAAACAGATTGATGCGATTTATGGTAATCATTTAGCGGCATTTATGGATAGTGGCACCATTAGTGTGGATGCAGGACCTAAAATGGCTGGAGCGATTTTTGTAGATTTTTCGGTATATGGAAAAAGTGGCCATGGAGCTCGTCCTGACTTATCCGTTAATCCATTATTTGGTGCAGCTCATGTACTAACAGGTTTAACTAATGCATGGGCGAATCAACTGGACGTAACAAAAACGGTGACACTAGGATTAACACAAATTCATGGTGGAAGTGCAAATAATGTTATTCCAGAAAAAGTAGATATCGGTGGCACGTTACGATTTTATGATGTAGAAGAAGGAAAGCGAGCAATCGATATTGTGAAAAAGGTAGCAGATTTAACAGCCCAAGCACACAATTGTACAGTGAAATTTAGTGATAATTTTAAAGTAGTCGCCCATCCAGTTGTAAATGATGAAAAATTAGCAGAAATTGCGATTCGAGGAAATGAAGAAATAATACCAGGTTCTGTCGTTCACGACGTACAATGGTTTGCTTCAGAACCATTTAATCAATATGCGACTATCGCACCAACATTGTTTGCCTTTGTTGGAACGCGAAATGAAGCGGTAGGGAGCGGAGCAGAACATCATAACGAGCAATTTGATCTTGATGAAAACGCACTTATTTACGGTGTTCAAGCAACAACTAAGTTTGCAGTTGATTATTTAATGACCTAGATGATGTTCTTTTCAGAAGAAAAGGTACTTCACTAAACATTTCTATTGTGTTTAGTGGAGTACCTTATGATGTTCCATAATCATCATTGTAGCTTGCTGATCGTCACTCACTGTATTTACACCACTATCTGTTAACATGTCCATAAAAACACCACGGTTTTGTAATGAAAACGTATTATATCCCGCTGTATCTAGTGCTTTCGCACGTTCTTCCACTGTAATAAATTTAATTTTTTACTCATCTCATCTTACCTTGTACATTTCAAGTGGTACTTCATTATCATAAAAAAACTTAATCTCTGACTTTGTTCCATTCACAGCCTAAGTTGCTATCACTTTAAGGTGAAAAAGTATAATTTTTAGTATAAATAAAAGGATAGAAATATTAAAGTTTTATAAATTAAGAGGAAATGTGAGAAGAGTTTTCTAGAATGAGAGGGTAAAAAGGTGTTTGATTATTATTTTGTTACATATTGTAATGAAACAAGTCCTATTTAAAAGAAAGTAAAAGAGAGAATAAGCTATCTGTTTCTTATTAAAACTCCTATAATATTCACACAAACGTGACTAAATATTCATTGTCTTGTCACAATCAATGGGTAAAGGTCATTATTTTTGACAATCTGTATGTAAGGTGGCAAGATGCTAATTGAACGGGATCAGTAAGCCCGTGCAAAAACATTTTAAACGATTTATTAACAAATTCTTATAATAATGAGAGGAGACATTTAATATGTCAGTTAGTAAACAAAGTGCATTTCACATGCCATCAGTAAATTTATTTGGTGAAGGATCAGTAAATGAAGTAGGTACACGTTTAAAAGATTTAGGAATGAAGAAAACTTTAATTGTAACAGACGAAGGATTACACAATTTAGGTGTATCAGAAAAAATCGCAAACATTATTCGAGAAGCAGGAGTAGAAGCTGCTATTTTCCCTAAAGCAGAACCAAATCCAACAGACGAAAACGTTGCAGAAGGTTTAGCAGCATATGAAGCAGAAAAATGTGACAGTATCGTCACGCTAGGTGGAGGAAGTTCACACGACGCAGGTAAAGGAATTGGAATTGTAGCTGCAAATGGTGGAAAAATTCACGATTACGAAGGTGTCGACAAATCAGAAAAGCCAATGGTTCCATTAGTTGCTATTAACACGACTGCAGGAACAGGTAGTGAGTTAACGAAGTTCACTATTATTACAGACGTAAAACGTAAAGTTAAAATGGCAATCATTGACAAACATGTTACACCAACATTATCGATTAACGACCCAATGTTAATGGTAGGAAAGCCATCAGGATTAACAGCTGCTACAGGAATTGACGCTTTAACACATGCAATTGAAGCATATGTATCATTAGATGCAACGCCAATCACAGATGCTTTGGCGATTCAGGCAATGCGTATTATTCCAAAATACTTACCAAAAGCAGTAGCGAACGGACAAGATATGGAAGCACGTGAACAAATGGCATATGCTCAGTCTTTAGCTGGAATGGCATTTAACAACGCTGGATTAGGTTATGTTCATGCGATTGCTCACCAATTCGGTGGATTCTATAACTTACCACATGGTGTATGTAACGCGATTTTATTACCACACGTATGTCGTTATAACTTAATTTCTCGTATTGAGCGTTATGCAGATATCGCGGCGTATATGGGTGAAGATGTTGAAGGTCTAACAGATTACGAGGCAGCAGAAGTAGCAATTGAAGCAATTGAGCGCCTGTCACGTGATTTAGATATTCCAACAGGTTTTAAAGAGTTAGGTGCAAAAGAGGAAGATATTACAACGTTAGCAGAAAACGCAATGCAAGATGCGACGGAAGCTACGAACCCACGCAGACCTAACTTAGAAGAAGTAAAACAAATTATTAAAAACGCTATGTAAGTATTTGTTGGAGAGATTAATATTTCAAATTAAAAAGTCGCAAGAAATCGTGAATGATTTCTTGCGACTTTTAATTGTTTCGTTTATTTTAACGGAGAATATTTACTTTGAAAATTCAATGATAAGTGCTTTTTTCGTTTACAGAAATCATTTGAATAATATTAATTGGTAAGAGTGGGTTTAAACTTATCGACATACTAATTTCATATAATAAATTAGATGAAGCGATTTTCCTTCTTGTAAGCGACTCTTAAAGGCACTTAAAGAAATACCGTAACTATTTCCAACCATAATGATTCAAATTGCACCCTAAAATGCCTCATGCTTTAATATTCCATGCACGTGCAGTTGAATCTCCTTATTTCATATACTCTAATTAAAGGGAGGCTAGAAAATGACTAGAGAAGCTAATATTAAACAAATAGGCGAAGAAAGACAATTGCTAGAAGATAATTTAAATACCTTAATTAAAGATCGAATTCAATATATTCCGATAGCGAGTACAGAGTTAATGCCTTATGGTTGGCGTAAATCGGCAAAAGAACGAACAGTTTGGCGGATTGTAGGAGAAGTGATTAGTCAAAACATACTTTATGCATATGAAAACAGTTTTGTCCCAATCACTTAAGTGTTTTTGATTAGATCTAGATTAAAATGACGAATCATCGCTATTGTTGGCTCGCTGATTTCTGCAAGTTCATTAACAATTTGATTGATTTCTTGTTGGATATGTTCATATGAATGATCGTCTTTTGCTTTCTGATATGCGTTTTTTGCCAAATCACTAAGTGTTGTTTTGTCCTTTTTTGTAAGGTTCAATAATGGAATGCGTGAAACATAACCAGACGTAATCATATTGGAACGAATTAAAATTCCTCGTACAAGATAAGTAACTAATTCTGAATTAAGGTAAGCTAAAAGCCACCAAGCATCTTCATCATCACAGATAATATTAGCATTAACTCCATAAGTAGCCTGTTCTGGAAGCCTGCAAGCTGTGAACTGAACTCCCATTGACGAACAAGTAATGCCAGGTTGAAACAAGAGAGATTTATTTCTAACCATAAAGTTTTTAATCTCCGCATCAAATGTTAAAAAATCTTTATGAAGGTAAATATAGTTATCAGTGAAAAAGCGATTTTTACCAGGGTTTTTATAAAAGGGAACAGTAAATGGCTCTTCTTTCTTTTCAGATAAATATAATTTATCATTACCTGTTGATATACCAGTCACACAACGATAAGCTTCACCTAATCGTTCGTTTGTGAACAATACTTTCACATCATCAGGGCACTCGATAATTAATTCTGAGTTATCTCTTGAACTTGTTAAAGTAATATCATTTAATTGATACGCCTTGTAGTTACTAGTTGCGAAGTTTGCTAATTGTTGTGCAAGTTGTTGTTTAAATGCTTGTGTCGATGAAGGTCGATTACTTACAAACACATCACCTTGATACTCTGTTCCTTTTTGTAAAATTAGGATGCTCGTTCTAACATCTGCATCTTGTTCATGAAATAAGTCATTTGGACATAGTGTAATTTCATGAATAGTACATTCGTTTAAAAGTTGTTCGCGTAATTTAGTATGATGTTTAGCTGTCAAAAAGGAATCATGCGTAATAAGTCCGATATATGCGCCATTTTTAGCTACATCAATAATCGAAGAAATAAACATACTGTACATATTATGCACTCCGACATTGCCGAACAATGCTTTTAACCTAGCTTTATTATCACGAATATAATTCACTTCATGGCAATTATAAGGTGGGTTCGCTATATAGTAATCGTATGGTAATCCATTACGGAAAGTAATACCGTTGTCTTCGCTAGAGTCCTCGAATAAACTAATTTGTTCATTATTACTTTTTTGTTTTATCGTACTATAATATTCGATGAAATTTTGTTGGCTAAAGTTACTTTGATAGTTATCTTTATGTTGGTACACATCTATACCATCAACTTCCTTCTTTGCATCAAAAAAGTTATTCAACAATTCTTCTTGTCCCACACTAGGATCGAGCACTTTTTTGCCCTTAGGGTTTAAAGATAATAATCGTTTACTAATATAATCTGCAACAAATGGTGGGGTATAATAATAGCCTAATTCCCGTTTATCTATATTATCTTTTTGTAATACTTTTGTTTGTCTAGCCATTTTCACTATCTCCTCTACTGTAAATCATATCATAATATGAGCAGATACGCTTTTTAATAAATTACTCAAGTTGTGATGACTACTTGTGAGAAAATATAATAAAACCTTTCTGATAAAGTCCGTATTTTAATGTGTCTTGTATAATTTAAAAAATAATGTTATGAAATGAGTTTTAAACCTATTGCAGAACTTAATATTATAGTTATAAATAATAACCTTTTCCAGCTTTTGGAATCACCTAAAAGAAACATTCCTATTAAAGAACTCCCTACAACACTAATGCCTGTCCAAATCGCATATCCAGTTCCCATCGGTATCGTTTGTAATGAAAAACTTAGCAGACCAAGAGCCCCTCCAAGGCCAATGATTATGAAGAATACTGTTTGCCAACTTCTTGCTACTGATAGTTTATCGATCATAGTAACAGCAAAAGTTTCGAACAGACCAGCTAAAATTAAACTAAACCAAGCCATTAATAATCCCTCCGTTCCGCCTTATAGACTGATCAATTTCAATATTTATAATTAACTTTTACATTATGAAGCATTACATCTTTCTTAACTGTAACCTTATTACTTTCATTATCTGTAACTAATTTCAGACCAACTACTCCTAATAAAAGAGTTGTAATTAAAATTACTTTTGCCCATCTGAAAGGTTCTCCAAAGAATAAAACTTCTGCAACTACCGTACCACTTGCTCCTAAGCCAACAAATACAGCGTAAACTGTTGTAGCAGGAAGTATTTGTGCTACACTAATCATTAAAAAATTGCTCACTAAAATGAGAATGACTGTAGCAGTCCAAGTCCAAAAATTATAAGAATAAGCTAAACCAATTACCCAGAAAACTTCTAAAAAGGCTGCAACTAATAATGTAATCCAATATTTATTCATCTAAAATCACTCCTAATGTTAGCATTGAAAAAACCTGAAAGAAACTGCTTGATAACAGTTATCTCCCAGGCTTTTATCCTTCCGTGACACAGCTAATAGCTATGAGTCTTTCTCTCGGTCCAGACCAATAATATGATTGCGGAACCCTAGAAAAACAATAATTATATTGACATACGTTAATTTAAAACAATAATAAAACAAACTATGAAATTAAATCTCATATATAATGATTTGTGATAATCTCTTCAAATCCAACATAAAGAGCTAATAACTAGGAACAATTTTATATGAAAAAGGTTATTAAAACAACAATTATCTCTTAAAACTATGTCAAAAGTTCTTGTCATTGTTAAGAATAGATTGCAAGTATAAAAAAGGGTGTATCTAAATAAATCCTGTATAATGATAGTCAAAGACACCTATTAAAAAAGATAAGTGGATTAATTACTTATGACTTTTATATGATAACCAAGTTTATTTAGTGTTCAAAAAATATATAAGAAGATAGAAGGAGTGTTTGTTCCGTGGTTTCACAAACACAGAAAAACCGTGTATGGTTGAAAGTTGTTTTTATAGCTCTTTTTGCAGTTACATTAACGAGTTTACGGATTATTTGGATACAAGCGTTTGATGATCCAATCGAGCAAGACATATCGAAAGGCGCACTGGACTTACGTGAGTGGGATTTTTCCGAAAGTGGCCCGATTACTTTAACAGGTGAATGGGAATTTTATCCTTATGAACTATTGGAAGATGCTCCAACAAATGAAGAAGGAAAGCATATCGATGTGCCTGGTGATTGGTCAGAAGCTTTGAATGGCGATGCAGGTCATCCCTACGGCTATGGTTCCTACTATTTAAAAATTCAAGTTGATCCAGATATAGTAACTTCATATAGTATGAGAATAGCAAGCGTTCGCAGTGCTTCTGCTTTATATGCAAATGGTTTACCGGTAGGGAGTTCTGGTGAAGTTGGAAAAAGTGAGGCAGATTCATTCGCTTACAATGTCCCTTATTCGTCCACTTCAATTCGTCCTAATGAAGATGGCGAGATTCATCTTGTCTTACAAGTAGCAAACTATGCAGACCCACGGGCAAGCGGTTTTGTACGGGCAGTTAAATTTGGTTATGAAGCAGACGTCAATAAAACGACCGAGCTTTCGTCAATTTTACAAATAGTGACAGGGGTTATCTTTATCGTTCACGCATTGTTCGCTTTATTAGCTTATTTAGTAGGGGTTCGCGATAAACGGTTAATTTATTTTTCTATAGTAGTATTAACGTTAACGTATATTAATGTGACAGGTGGAGATGAAAAAATACTAGCTCAATACCTCGTCTTAGATTATACTTTCACGTATAAATTTTCCATGTTTACAATGTTTTTATTATCGTGGTCGCTTGTTCATACAGCAGGACCGCAAATTTCAATGTTGTCAAAAAGATTTTTACCTATTTATACGTCGTTATTTATTATCGCAATTATATTCATTATTATTTTACCAATGGAACAATTATCAGCTGCCTCTCGGTTTACCTTTAGTTCTGTATTTATAGGAGCAGCGATTACAACGATTGCGTTATTACTTTCAAGAAAAAGTATTGAAGGTGGAATATGGATAGCGCTATCTGTTATAGCAATTGGCAGTCATTATTTTTGGTGGGCCTATATGATGGCTACAGGTGTGAAAGTAATTTATTATCCCTTTGATTTAATTGTTGCGATTATCTGTTTAGCAGGTCTTTGGTTTAAAAACTACTATGAAATGCATCAAGAGACAAAAGCACAAGCGGTAAAATTGCAAGCAGCAGATATTGAAAAGGATGAATTTTTAGCGAATACGTCTCATGAGTTACGGAATCCGTTGCATAGTATTCTAAATATATCACAAGGTGTTTTAGATCGTGAGGGAGACTCATTACAGCCGGAAAGTGTTCGTAACTTAGAAACGGTGTTGTCGGTAAGTCAAAGAATGTCATTTACGCTAAATGAATTATTGGAGATGACACGGTTAGAAGGTAATAAACCACAACTTTATATAAAACCAATATCAATGCAGGCTATCGTTGAAGGTGTCATTGATATGCTTCAATATAAAGTAAAAACAAAACCTTTAGTATTAGTAAATAAAATTCCTAAAGACTTTCCAATAGTCATGGGAGATGAAAACCGTGTTACACAAATTGTCTTTAATTTATTACATAATGCGGTAAAGTACACACATCGTGGTGAAGTTGTTATTCAAGCTTTTGAAAAAAATGATCTAGCCCACATTTCAATTAAAGATACAGGAATCGGCATGGATAAAGCGACAATTCGTAACATATTTGACCCGTACGAGCAAGGTGTTAATGGTGAAACGATGATGGAAGGCGGATTCGGGTTAGGATTAAACATTAGTGAAAAGTTAGTGAAATGGCATGGAGGTACACTACGTGTTGATTCTGTATTGAATGAAGGATCGCAATTTACTTTTACATTACCAGTATCTAATGATCAGGCAAAGTATGAAACAGCAAGTACGAGTTCGTTAACGATGGTACCTGTTCCAAAAAGTGATGACATTCAAACTAGTAAAGGGACTTTGCAAAGCTTAGATCATAAAAAGACGAATAAACAAAGTGAAAATTATATTAAAATTATAGTCGTTGATGATGATCCTGTTAATTTAGAGGTGATGGAGACTATTTTGTCTTCTCGACGATATAATATTCGAACAGTATTATCAGGGAAGGAAGCTTTATTATTATTAGAAAAGGAAAAATGGGATCTCGTTATCACTGATGTCATGATGCCAGAGATGTCCGGATATGAATTAACACGACAAATTAGAGAACGTTTTTCTGTTTCGGAACTTCCTATTTTATTATTAACAGCGAGAAATCAAGTAGAAGATATAGAGAATGGATTTTTAGCAGGAGCAAATGATTATGTTACAAAACCAATTGAAGCAAGAGAGTTAAGAGCGCGTGTCAATGTATTAACAGAAGTGCAAAGGTTATCGTACGAACGTATTTTAATGGAATCTGCTTGGTTACAAGCTCAAATTCAACCACACTTTTTATTTAATACATTGAATTCGATAATGGCATTGAGTGAAATTGATTTAGAAAGAATGCGCCGACTTATTGATGAATTTAGCCAAGTGTTGAGAGCGAAATTTAATTTTCATCAACTAAATGATTTTGTATCAATGGAAGAAGAGTTGAGTCTTGTTAAATCTTATGTGTATATTCAACAAGAACGGTATGAGGAGCGATTAAAAGTACATTGGGATATGGAAGAAGATTTACAAATTATGATTCCATCCTTAACAATCCAACCATTAGTAGAAAATGCTATTGAACATGGAGTCATGCCTTTGTTAGAAGGAGGAAATATTACAATTCGGATTAGAGATTTAGATTCTCATATCGAAGTAATTATAGAAGATGATGGTGTAGGCATAGAGGAAGAGGTACTTGAGCAAATAAAGTCTGGTGAACTATCGCAAGACTTTGGAATAGGTATTAAAAATACAAACGAGCGATTGAAACGCTTATTTGGTAAAGGATTAGAAATTAACAGCACGCCAGGTGTTGGTACAAAAGTAAAGTTTATTATTCCATTAAATATAGAATAATAGTAACCCCTATCTTACTTTTATTAGTAGTGATAGGGGGATTTTTTATAATTTTAGATACATTTGGACATTTAGTAATTTAATAGGTAGAATAAACTACTATATCATTACATAAGTATTCTTAGTATGTAAATAAAAGAAAGGAAGGTGGAAAAATGTTTCAACAATTAATTAGTTTTGACAAAATGATTACCCCGACAATTATTAAAGTTTTATTTTGGATTGGTGTTGGAATCTCTGGGCTATTTGGAATTATAACTATATTTACAGGGCTTGCTCAAATGTTCTCGGGTTATGGGGAAGGTTTTATTGGTTTTATAACTATGATTATTGGATTAGTCGTTATTGGAGTAGGTATTCTAGCATCAAGAATTTATTGTGAATTACTTATCGTCGTATTTAAAATGCACGAATCACTTGTTTCGATTAACCAGAAATTAGATAATAATAACTAAGGAATTTTTTTTGAAGCTAGAACACTTGCTTGTTCTAGCTTCTTTTTTCTGGAAATATTTGAATCAATTTCATGATAGAATAATATAATTAAGAACACGAACGATTAGATATAAAAGGTTGTAAACGTAAACTTCGAGTTTGAGATAATAAAAAGAATGATGAAATTGATTCATTTAACAAACAGTTGTAAATTAAACATTTTCAAACCACAACATTTGTTTGAAACAGGTGAAGGTGGAAATGGTGCATCCATTATCGTAGAACATAATGATTCATTAACGCCATCACGACAAGGTTTTGGGACAGTTCACCATGCGGCATTCCGAGTTGATGACCGTGAAGAATTAGATAAATGGGATAATCAATTACGTAACTTTAATTTCCAAACGTTAGGTTTTATTGAGCGATATTTCTTTAAATCTTTATATGCTAGAGTATCCCCGCAAATTTTATTTGAATTTGCGACAGATGGTCCAGGTTTCATGGGAGATGAACTGTATGAAACATTAGGAGAAAAATTATCATGACTACCATTTTTAGAGGATAACCGTGAAGAAATTGAAAGTATGGTACGTCCAATCGATACTGTAAGAAGTACAAAGGAATTCACAAAAGAATAAACATGAAAAAACTTGAGTGAATACTTATCGCTCTAGCTTTTTTATTTTAAAAACTTGCAAATACAGTATTAGTTATTGTAAGATGAAGTACACCGTAAGTAAATAGAAGTGTTTTTTACCTTGTTGTGTTACGAATGGAGAGAAAGGTAACACAAATAATGTTTATGTGCGGTAAAGATTATTTGTATAAATAAAAGATTTAGAAACGTTGTTTGTAACAATAAGTAAGTATTTTTATGTTTTTAAGTGTTACGAATGGAGGGTTTTGTAACACATTAATTATATTATTGAGGGGGAGACAAATGTCAGGGTCATCTTTAAAAAGGTTTAGTGTATCAATGGAAGGTGATTTACTTAGCAGTTTTGATCATCTAGTCACGTTAAGAGGGTATGAAAATCGTTCAGAAGCGGTTAGAGATTTAGTTCGTGAAGCGATTGTTAAACAATCATATAACGATAGTGAACAAATAATTGCCGGTAGTATTTTATTGTTTTATAATCACGAGCAGCGCAATTTACTTGAAGAAATGACAGAAGTACAACATGATAAACACGATTTGATTTTAGCTACAACGCATTTTCACTTAGATTATGGAAGTTGTTTAGAATTAATTGTTGTAAAAGGAAAAGTAAAAGAAATTCAAGAATTAAGTCATCAACTTACTAGTTTAAAAGGAGTTAGTTATGGAAAGTTTACTGTTGCTCCAGTAGAAGAGATATAAATAATTGGAGGTAGGATAAATGAAGAAGTGGTTGACTTTTAGTGGATTATTAATATTAGTTTTATCATTAGTGTTAGTCGGTTGTTCATCTAATGATACAGACAGTGATAAAGATAATGATGCTACAAATACAGATGGCGATAAAAAAGATGAATTAGTATTAGCATTTGGTTCGGAAACAGATGATGGATTTGACCCTGCTACAGGTTGGGGACGTTATGGTTCACCATTGTTTCAAAGCACATTGTTAAAAAGAGATGATGACCTTAACATCGTGAACGATTTAGCTACAGATTATGAAGTTAGTGAAGATGGAAAGGTTTGGACAGTAGAAATTCGCGATGATGTTAAGTTTTCAGATGGAGAACCCTTAACAGCATCAGATGTTAAGTTTACATATGATACAACGATGGAGACAGGATCAGTTGTGGATTTAAATGTTTTAGAAAAAGTAGAAGAAATTGATGAAACAACAGTTGAATTTACGTTAAAAGAAGCAGATTCATCGTTTGCAAATACATTAGTAGGAACTGGAATTATTCCGGAACATGCTTATGGTGACGACTATGCTGAAGAACCTCTAGGATCTGGTCCATTTAAGTTTGTTCAGTGGGACAAAGGACAACAATTAATTGTTGAAGAAAATCCAGAGTATTATGGTGACGAACCATATTTCAAAAAGTTAACATTTTTATTCCTTGATGAAGATGCAGCTTTTGCAGCAGCACAAGCTGGAGAAGTGGATTTAACTTATATTCCTGCATCGTTTAGTAGTCAAGAAGTAGCTGGTATGAAGTTAGAATCTGTACAAACAGTTGATAACAGAGGGATTGTGTTTCCATATGTCGAGGATTCTGGTGAGGAAACAGAAGACGGTAACCCAATTGGAAATGATGTCACAGCTGACCCGGCTATCCGTCATGCGATCGACATTGCAGTAGATCGTGAAGCGCTAATTGATGGAGTGTTAGAAGGATATGGTTCTCCGGCTTATACTTCAGTTGATGGTTTACCATGGTGGAATCCAGATACTGTAATAGAAGATGCTGACATGGACGGAGCACTTGAAATTTTAAATGAAGCAGGTTGGGAAGAAGGAGACGATGGAATCCTTGAAAAAGACGGTCTGAAAGCAGAATTTGATTTGTATTATTTATCAGATGATATTATTAGACAATCATTATCTATTACTACAGCCGATCTTTTAGAACCATTAGGAATTAAAGTGAATGTCGAAGGCGGAAGTTGGGACGTTATCGCTGATAATATGCATTCAGAAGCAGTGCTAATGGGGTGGGGAAGTCATGACCCGAAAGAAATGTACAATATTTACGCTTCTGAAAACGCAGGAATTGATTTCAATAATACAGGGTTCTATTCTAACGAAACAGTAGATGAATATTTTGAAAAGGCACTTCGAGCAAATAGTGAAGCAGATGCGATTGAATATTGGCAAAAGGCCCAGTGGGATGGAGAAACTGGTTTAAGTGGTAAAGGTGATGCAGCTTGGGTTTGGTTAGTTAATATTGATCATTTATATTTAATGGATGAAAATTTAGATATTGGTAATCAACGAATTCATGTTCATGGACATGGGTGGCCTGCAACAGATAATATAGCTGACTGGAAATGGAGTAACTAACATTGCAAAGGTATGGACGTTTCTTTATATGGAAAGGTATTAGGATGATCACACTATTAGTAGCGATTTGTTTTATTTCATTTATATTAATGAAGAAATCGCCAATTGATCCAATTCAAGCATATATTGGTGCTGACATGTTAAGTGTAGGTCCAGAGCAACGTGAGCAAATAGCTGAATATTGGGGACTTAATGACCCGCTTTTAGTTCAATTTAAAAATTGGAGCCAAGCAGTACTTACTGGTGACTTAGGTACTTCAATGATATATCGACGTCCGGTATCTGAAGTAATAGGTCAACGTTTTATCAATTCTATTGTGCTCATGATGGTTGCTTGGGCATTGTCGGGGATTATCGGCTTTGTGCTAGGAGTTATCGCAGCAATGAAAAAGGGTACATGGATTGATAGAGTCATTAAATGGTATAGTTTTACGTTAGCTTCTACACCAACGTTTTGGATGGGGCTTATCATGTTAATTGTATTTTCGGTTTGGTTAGGTTGGCTGCCAATTGGGTTAGGTGTTCCTGTTGGGATACTTGCTGATGAAGTAACCTTATTGAGTCGGATTAAACATTTAATATTACCGGCTCTTACTTTAAGTATTGTTGGTGTATCAAATGTTGCTTTACATACACGGCAAAAGTTAGTTGACGTGTTGGAAAGCGATTATATATTATTTGCAAAAGCTAGAGGAGAAAGTGGTTTTCTCTTGTTCTGGCGTCATGGATTACGTAATATTGCTTTACCTGCAATTACGTTACAATTTGCTGGATTTAGTGAATTGTTCGGAGGAGCAGTGTTAGCGGAACAAGTATTTTCTTATCCTGGCTTAGGTCAAGCTACAGTAGAGGCTGGTTTAAGAGGAGATGTTCCATTATTATTAGGAATTGTTATTTTTACGACGATATTCGTTTTTGTCGGAAATTTAATCGCTGATTTAATTTACTATGTAGTTGATCCTAGGACAAAGGAGGAATCAACATGATGGTAAATGTAGATGAACATAAAAAGAAGTGGTATAAACTAAATCGTAGGCAAACGACAATTTTAACAATTGTTTTATCAACTATGTTTTTACTTGCTATTATATTAGGTGGAATTTTCATAGATGAAGGAAGAATTGCTACTAATTTAACGGAACGAAACTTGTCGCCTTCTTTTGCTCATTTGTTTGGAACAGATTGGTTAGGTCGCGATATGTTTGCACGAACACTTATGGGACTCTCTGTAAGTATTGGTGTTGGCTTGCTTGGGGCAATAGGTAGTGCATTAATTGCTTTAATCCTCGGGATGGCCGCGGCGACGATGGGCTCTATAGCTGACAGAATCATAACGTGGTTAATTGACCTTTTCCTCAGTGTGCCTCACCTTGTAACGTTAATATTAATTGCATTTATGTTAGGTGGAGGATTTAAGGGTATTGCTATTGGACTTATGCTGACGCATTGGCCGAGTCTTGCTAGAGTCATTCGAGCAGAAGTGATGCAAGTTAGATCAGCGGAATATGTTCAAGCGTCTTTACAATTTGGTAAATCTCGTTGGTGGATTGCTGTCCATCATATTTTGCCACATTTAATCCCGCAAGTGCTAATTGGTTTTATGTTATTATTTCCACACGTTATCTTGCATGAAGCTGCAATTACATTTTTAGGTTTAGGATTATCTCCACATAAACCAGCAATCGGAATTATTTTATCAGAATCTATGAAGTACTTATCTTCTGGAATGTGGTGGCTCGCCTTTTTCCCAGGATTATCATTGCTCTTAGTTGTTCGGACTTTTGAGACGATTGGTGAAAGCTTCCGAAGATTTATCGATCCTAGTACCGCACATGAGTAAAAATTTAATCTTTATTAAGGGTTTTGGGAAATGATGAGAAAGAGGTGTAATATAGATGCCAATTCTTGAAGTAAATGATTTATCGATATCTTTTAATCAATATGTTAGTGGACTGAGACAACAACAGTTAAATGTCATCACTTCATTAGATGTTAGTTTAGAAAAGTCGGAAATATTAGCTGTTGTTGGAGCCAGTGGTTCTGGAAAGAGCTTGTTAGCTCATGCTATTTTAGGGATCCTGCCTAGTAATGCGCATGTGAGTGGAACGATTAAATTTGAAGGTGAAGAACTTACTCCACAAAGACATGCAGAAGTACGTGGAAAGGAAATTGCGTTAATTCCTCAATCAGTTAACTTTCTTGATCCACTTATGCATGTGGGCAAACAAGTTCAACAATCAGTAAAAAAAGGTAACGCTAAAAAAGTACAGCGGGAAGTTTTTGACCGGCTACAGTTAGGTGAAGAAGTAGATAAAATGTATCCATTTCAACTTTCAGGTGGTATGGCACGTAGAGTGTTGTTATCTACATCGGTTGTCAGTGATGCCAAGCTAATTATCGCTGATGAGCCGACACCTGGATTAGACCCTGTTGTTATTGAAGAAGCTTTACAGAATTTTAGGGAATTCGCAGATCAAGGCCATACTGTTATGTTTATTACACATGATATTGAATCAGCATTAACGATTGCTGATAAGATTGCTGTATTTTATGCAGGAACGACAGTAGAGGTAGCATCTGTTGATGATTTTTATGGTGATGGTGAAGCATTGCGACATCCATATTCAAAGGCGTTGTGGAATGCATTACCGCAAAATAGGTTTACACCAATTCCGGGTTCACAACCGTATCCAAGTGCATTGCCTCCAGGCTGTTTATTTGCCCCACGTTGTGAATGGGCAACAGAAGCTTGCACGTTAAAACAACCAGATATGCGTGAACTTCGTGATGGAATGGTGAGGTGTATCCATGCGACTTGAAGCAAAAAATATCAGTTTTCGTTATGATAAAGGACCATGGTTGTTTCGGAATTTAAGTTTAACATTAGAGGCAGGGGAAGTTGTTGGTCTTACTGGAGCAAGTGGACAAGGTAAAACAACGCTCTGTCGAATTTTGTCAGGCTTGCAACAACCTTCAGAAGGAAAAGTGACAATTAACGATTCCCCGATTCCTAAAAGGCAGTATCATCCAGTTCAGTTAGTCTTTCAACACCCTGAAAAAGCAGTGAATCCTCGCTGGAAAATGGAAAAAGTACTTAAAGAAGGTTGGGAAGTTGAACAAGAACTATTGGACTTATTAGGAATTGAAAATGAATGGCTCACTAGGTGGCCGAATGAATTATCGGGAGGAGAGTTACAACGCTTTTGTGTATTACGATCACTTGGACCGAAGACGACATTTTTAATTGCGGATGAAATGACGACAATGCTTGATGCTATAACTCAATCACAAATTTGGCATGCTGTTTTAAAAATAGCAAAGGAAAGAAATATGGGTATTCTTATGGTAAGTCATGATCCGAATCTTGTTGAAAGATTATGTCATAGAGTTATCCATCTTGGTGAAAATGAATAAGAGGATATGTAAGGTTAGAAAGAACTAGTTTATATAATGATGTGGATCTAGAAAATAGTTTTAGCAATCCATATGCTTATATAAACAGTTTTGTTCTAACCTTTTTTAATGAGTACTATAATAAAAGCGAATAAATAGAGAAGTAATGCGCTTAGCTTGTATATTGATAGTAAATTTAATATTATGGTCTCTTAACACATGATTTCCTTATGTAGAAGTAATTTATATTATTCTATATAGAAATTCATCTGTTTTTTATTGGCGAAAGTTTTTCGACTATATATTGACGAACATTAACTGAAGTAACAACATATTTGTTTGAAAAGGTTAAATAAATGTTTAACCTCTTTAATAAGGGGTACATTATATTATGTCTACTGTTTAAAGGTAGAATACATCATTTACGCTAACTGAATTTAGTAGTAAACATGAAAAATGATAAACTGTCTAGAAGGAAAGTTGTCAAATTCAATTTACTTCAACACACACACTGTCTTCAAATCATACATAAAAGCAATAAAAAATGGCAATGATTATTTATTAGGAAGATGCGCTGTTCATAAAGCAATAAAATTCATCATTTCGACATATTGTTGATAAATTTGCCATTAATTTATATGGAGAATTTTATTTGTTATGGTTAAAGGCAGTCCTATCAAGAGAAGGAGGTAATTTAAAACGATAAAACTTATAAATAAAAACAAGATAATTCATTAAAAAACGAGTGGATATTACGCTTACATTTTTAATTTAGGTGATTTTATGTACAACTTTCTCATTAAAAGAAAGTGACAAATTCGTCAATAATCGGCAAAGCTATTGAAAAAATAAAGGTTCAATTGTATAGTTGATTGTGTAGTCGGACAAAAAGGTTGATTACGTTGTTGTTATTAGAGTTTAGGCTGTATAGTTGAACATATTGTGTCAATAATATGTGTGCTGTACAGATTTATAGTTTAAAAGGAGGAGAAAATATTGCATTTAAATCCAGTTGAAAGAGAAAAATTGCAAATTTTTCTAGCTAGTGAATTAGCTTTAAAAAGAAAGGCAAGAGGTCTAAAGTTAAACTATCCAGAAGCTGTAGCAATTATTTCGAGCTTTATTATGGAGGGTGCTCGAGATGGAAAGACAGTAGCTCAACTAATGGAAGAAGGAAGACACGTATTAACTAGAGATGAAGTAATGGACGGAGTTCCTGAAATGATTGAAGATATTCAAATGGAAGTTACATTCCCAGATGGAACTAAATTAGTAACAGTACATGATCCAATTATTTAAATAGATAGGTTTTAAAATATAGGAAACAATCGAAGAAGGAGGCTGCAATTAATGAGTAATCAAGAAAATAAGAATTATATTGTACCAGGTGAAGTTCGCTTAGCGGACGGAGATATCGAACTGAATGCAGGCCGTGATAAAGTGAAGATTCGTGTGTCAAACACGGGGGACCGACCAGTACAAGTAGGGTCACACATTCATTTTGTAGAAACAAACCCTGAACTTTCATTTGATCGTAAAGAAGCTATTGGAAGAAGATTAAACATTCCTTCAGGTACTGCGGCTAGATTTGAACCAGGACAAGAAATGGAAGTTGAATTAGTTGATATCGGTGGAACACGTCATGTTTATGGTATCCATAATTTAACGGACGGTTCAATCGATGAGCAGAAAGATGAAATTTTACAGAGAGCTAAAGAGAAAAATTTCAAGGGAGTTGAATAATAGATGAAATACAATAGACAGCAGTATGTGTCTAACTACGGTCCTACTGTAGGCGATCAGGTTCGTCTTGCTGACACAGACTTATGGATTGAAATCGAAAAAGACCATACCACATACGGTGAAGAAGCTAACTTTGGTGGCGGAAAAGTCTTGCGTGAAGGTATGGGGCAAGATGGTATGCGTACGCGTGCTGAAAATGTACTTGATCTTTTAATTACAAACGCGATAATCCTGGACTATACAGGAGTTTATAAAGCAGATATCGGTGTGAAAGATGGTTATATCGCTGGAATTGGTAAAGGTGGTAACCCAGATGTAATGGACGGTGTAACACCAAACATGATTGCTGGTGCAGCTACTGAAGTAATTTCAGGAGAAGGAAAAATTATTACAGCTGGTGGAATTGATACACACGTTCACTTCCTAAACCCAGATCAAGTTGATGTAGCATTAGCGAACGGTGTTACTACATTATTTGGTGGTGGAAACGGACCGGCAGAAGGTAGTAAAGCTACTACTATTAGTGCTGGACCATGGAACATTGAAATGATCCTTAAAGCAGCAGAAGACATGCCAATTAACGTCGGTATTTTAGGTAAAGGTCATGCTACAAACCTTGCACCTTTAAGAGAGCAAATCGAAGCTGGTGCTGTAGGTCTGAAAATTCACGAGGACTGGGGTGCGACACCTTCTTCAATCGATCACAGTTTAACATTAGCTGATGAAGAAGACGTACAAATCGCTATTCACTCAGATACTCTGAACGAAGCTGGTTTCCTTGAGGATACACTTCGTGCTATCGATGGACGTGTCATTCACTCATTCCACGTTGAAGGTGCTGGTGGTGGACATGCTCCAGATATCATGGCGATGACTGGGGAATCTAACGTATTACCTTCGTCAACGAACCCAACTAGACCATTTACAACAAATACAATTGATGAGCATTTAGATATGCTTATGGTTTGTCACCACTTACGCCATACTATTCCAGAGGACGTAGCATTCGCTGATTCAAGAATTCGCCCTGAAACAATTGCGGCAGAAGATATCTTACATGACTTAGGTGTTATTAGTATGATGTCAACAGACGCACTTGCTATGGGACGTGCTGGAGAAATGGTATTAAGAACTTGGCAAACTGCTGATAAAATGAAGAAGCAACGTGGACGCGACGTTATTGAAGGAGAAAAAGGTTCAGATAACGTACGTGCTAAGCGTTATGTTGCAAAATATACAATTAACCCTGCAATTACACAAGGAATCGCTCACGAAGTTGGTTCAGTAGAAGAAGGTAAGTTTGCTGACCTCGTTCTTTGGGATCCGAAGTTCTTTGGTATTAAAGCAGATCGCGTACTTAAAGGTGGAATGATTACTTATGCACAGTTAGGTGATCCAGGTGCTTCTATTCCAACACCTCAACCTGTGTACGGACGTCGTATGTTTGCGGCAATGGGTGGAGCGAATCATGCTACAAACATTACATTTATGTCGAAAAGCGCAATCCAAAAAGGTGTGCCTGAGAAACTAGGCTTAAAACGTCGTATCGCTAAAGTTGAAAACTGCCGAAACATTTCTAAGAAAGATATGAAGTGGAATGACGCAACACCTGAAATTGATATTGATCCAGAAACTTATGAGGTTAAAGTAGACGGAGAAGTTATTACATGTGAACCAGTCGATGAATTACCAATGGCTCAAAGATACTTCTTATTCTAAGCTTACATTTATTATAACGCATTAAGTTGATTGGAAGATCCTCACGGCGTTTACCTGCCTAGCAGGGTCTTCCGTTAATTTTTGCTAATTATCGATAATGTTTGTTTAGTTCTAGGTAAGACAGGGAATTAATGTAAGGGAGTAAGCCTATATTGTTCTTACTCTCTAAAACTTATTACGTCTAATTTAAGGAGAATATAATATGGTTATTACAAAGGTCGCGGGAAATATCGATGATTATGATACATCAAATAAAGAAGTAGACTGGCTTGAATTAGAATGGGAAGAACTGAATAAAAGAATTTTACGTAAAACAACTGAAGGTGGAAGAGATGTAGCAGTCTCTCTTGAAACTAGTGGTACATTACGTTACGGCGATGTATTATTTGAAGATGGGGATACGTTAGTAGCTATCCGCACTAAATTAGAAAAAGTATATGTCGTTAAGCCGAAGACAATGCAAGAAATGGGTAAAGCAGCATTTGAAATCGGAAATCGTCATACACCTTGTATTATTGAAGGTGATGAGATTTTAGTTCGTTATGACCACACGCTAGATGAATTGTTAGATGATGTGGGGGTTGCATATGAACAAGCAGAAAGAAGATTTAAAGAAGCATTCAAATACAAAGGACATCAGCACTAATTTATCGCGTTTACATTTAATCCAAATTCATGATTCAGCATTTCCATCAGGAAACTTTGCGCATTCTTTTGGAATGGAAACTTATATTCAAGAAGATGACATTCGTAATGAAGAAGACTTAAAAGTATTTTGTGATATGTATTTACGTCATAACTTTGCGTCTGGAGATGCTATTATCGCTAAAGAAGCTTATCGTTTAGCTAAAGAACGTGATATGGAAGGTTTAATTGAACTTGAAAATATTAGTCATGCAGTAAAGTTATCACCAGAAACAAGAAAAGGAAGTATGATGATGGGACGTCAGTTTATTAGAACCGTACGCCCATTAACAGAAGATGATTTTTTAACGGAATGGTATGAGAAATTTGATCGTAAAGAAGTGAAAAGTCATTTCGCTATAGTATATGGTTTATACACTGCAATTATTGGTGTAGATGCTAAAATGTCGCTTGAAACATTCCTTTACTCTTCAGTAACAGCGTTAGTACTTAATGCTGTACGAGCTGTTCCAGTAGGGCAAATGAGTGGTGTGAGAACTGTTCATTCATTGCTCCCATTAATGGAAGAAGTAGCAGAAGAAGTTAAAGATAAAGGAATTGATGATTTAGATAATAACTCTGTAGCTTTAGAAATATCATCAATGAAACATGAGCATTTAAACTCGCGATTGTTTATTTCATAAGTATAACAGGGATAACGTAATAGATCTAAAATAATCAGGAGGTAATATATATGAATAGACCTGTACACATAGGAATTGGGGGACCAGTTGGAACTGGTAAAACGACTCTTATTAAAGCACTTTTAGAAGAAATGAAAGACGAATATAGTATTGGTGTTATTACGAATGATATTTATACAAGAGAAGACGCTGACTATTTAATCAACGAACACGTTATTGAAGATGAACGAATTATCGGAGTAGAAACAGGTGGTTGTCCTCACACAGCGATTCGTGAAGATGCTTCTATGAACTTTGAAGCAATTGATGAATTGAAACAACGTTTTGACGATTTAGATATCGTAATTGTTGAAAGTGGTGGAGATAACTTATCAGCAACATTTAGCCCAGAGTTAGCTGATGCATCTATCTATGTTATTGATGTTTCCTCAGGTGGAGATATTCCAAGAAAAGGCGGACCTGGAGTAACACGTTCTGATTTTCTTGTTGTAAATAAAACAGACTTAGCGCCACATGTTGGTGTAGATCTCGATGAAATGAAAAAAGATACAAAAATCTCTAGAGATAACAGACCGTATGTTTTTGCAGATATTAGAGCGAAAAAAGGAATAAATGAAGTGGTAAACTGGATTAAGAAAGACTTACTTTTAGAAGAGGTTGCAGATGGCACTACGACAAAGTCCAGCTAATCGACCAAATCACTATGGTGAATTAGCCTTAAAGTTTGAAAAAAGAAGTGGTAAGACAGTAGTTACCAGTGCTTACCAGCTTCCCCCTTTAAGGTCAAGTCGAGCGCTACATTTTAACCAGAAAAATCCAGCTGAAGCTACTGTTTATATGGTTGAAACAGCTGGTGGATTAGTAGCAGGAGATCGTAACAAATATGAAATAGATATTGGAGAAGAAGCTGAAGTTTGTCTTATTCCACAATCTGCTACAAAAATTTACCCTTCATTTAACGGGATGTGGAGTACGCAAAATATTGACGTCTCCATTGCATCTAAAGCAAGTCTTGCCTGGAAAACAGAAGCAATCATTCCTTATGATATAGCAAAACTAGAAGCAAAAACGGTTATTAACATGGCAGAAGACGCAACATTACTTTGGGGAGAAATCCTAGCTCCGGGTCGTGCAAAGCGCGATGAAATTTTACAATACAATGAAGTAAGAACGAATTACCAAGTTTGGATAGATGGCGAGTGTTTAATCTATGATGCACTTCGCTTCTCACCAAAAACGACTGATTTAGAACAATTAGGTTTATTAGAAGATCATCTATATGTTGGTTCTTTATGGTTTGTAACACCTAAAGCGACAGAAATAGATGTCAAAAAGTTAAACGACCGATTGCAAGAAACAGCAGATGTAAAAGTAGGTACAGGATTATTAGATGATAAAGCAGTCAACGTAAGATGGCTTGCTTCAGATTTAGTATTATTAAAACAAGAAATGGATCGTGTTTGGGAAGAGTTTGCCAATTTCTTGTATGAATAAAAGTAAATGTAAATTGACAGTGTAGATAAGGATAAATATTTTGAATTTATGATGTACAAAACTTATTACAATAGCAAGCCTTTATCTACACTATAAGTCATTTTATCATATATTTGTTTTACAAAGCTAGATAAATTTATGAATGAAAGTTAGGAGTGTTATAGTGGGGAAGAATGAATTGGGTCATGAGACTCAAAAGACAGAATCAACGAGTATAGCATATATAGTACTCATTATCGGTATTCTAGGGGTTGCATTTTCAGCACCATGGGTAAAGTTATCCAACTTTGAACCAGCAACTTCAGTTATTTTACGTGTAGGAATAGGTGCACTTGTTTTACTACCATTTTTTATTAGAGAATTAAGAAAGCTAGGAAGTTTAAACAAAGAAGGGGTTATTTTATCTCTCTTTGCAGGTTTATTTCTAGGTATTGACTTTACAGCATGGAACTATTCGATTTATTACGTAGGTTCAGGTATTGCTTCTATCTTACTTAATCTACAAATTATTATCCTTCCAGCATTAGCTGCTATTTTTGATAAAGAAAGAATCCCAAAGAGTTTCTACATTATTGCACCAATTATGATAATCGGTGTTATGATGTCAGGTGGTATTTTTGATCCTTCTGAGGGAGCGACTGGTACTGAACCAACAGTTTTAGGAATGAGTCTTGCGGTATTTGGTACGATTGCAGGTTCGATCTCAGGTATTTGTTATGGTATTTACTTATACACGAGTCGTAAAGCAACTAGAGTAAACGCTGGACAAATTGTACAGCCGATGTTTTATGCATCAATCTCACAGTTACTTGCTCCATTTATTTTCTTACTAGCTACTGGACGTGGCATGAACGTCACAGAAGGTGTATTAGTAAAAGAAACAGATGGAAGAGATATGGTTCTACCGATAGAAGGATTAACAGAACTAGATATTTTCTCTACAATGGGTGAGACAATTACAGGTATGAACTGGGTATGGATGATTGTATTAGCTATTTTCGGACAAGCTGTAGCTTGGACGTTTATCCAATACGGTTCAGTTCGTTTAGATCCAACAATTGTAGCTGGTTTATTAATCTTAAGCCCAATTGCTACTGTTGGAGTTATCGCAGTTGTTATGTTCGGTGAAATCCCGTCATTAATTCAAGTACTAGGAGTTGTTGTAGTACTAATAGCGGTAGCTTATCAAAACGGCTTGCATAAAATGTTTAGTCGATCCAAAGGGTAACTAAGGTTATTATGTTATAAATAAAACAGAGCTAACTTATGATTATGTCATAAGCTAGCTCTGTTTTTAGTTCCTTTATAATGCTTTAGCAATATCGTCAAACCTCTTTTAACATGCGTAATCCATTTAAGATAACAGCAAGCGTACTTCCTTCATGGATAATAACAGCTAAAGTCATATTCATTTGTCCAGTCATATTAACAATGACTAGAAATAAAACAACACCTAATGCAATAAAGGTATTTTGAATGACAATTTTACGAAGTTTTTTTGCTACTTCATATGTGTAAGCAAATTTTGTTAAATCATTTTTCATAAGGACAGAGTCTGCTACATCAATTGCAATATCAGTTCCTTCTCCCATGGCTACCCCTATATCAGCGGCAACAAGAGCAGGAGCATCATTGACACCATCCCCAACCATAGCAGCGACTGGATAAGTTTCTTTTAATTCAGCAACAATCTTTGCTTTTTCTTCTGGCATGACGTTTCCGCGTACCTCATCAAGACCTAAAGAACGCCCGATTGCTTCTCCTGTTCTTTTCGCATCTCCTGTAATCATGACTGTATGAATTTTTTGTTCTTTAAAGTATTGTATCGCTTCTTTGGATGTATCTTTTGGAACATCTTGAATAGCGATTAATGCAACGACTTTATCGTCAATACCAAAATACACAACTGTTTTTCCTTCATGTTCAAATAGTTCAGTTTGGCTTAGTATATCATCAGGGATCGTTTTATAAGAACTCGGTTTACCGATTTTATACATTGTACCTTCTACTTCTGTTACTAATCCAATTCCGATTAGGTTTTCGGCTTCAATATCGAGTAACTCTACAGTGTCGTAATACTGTAAAATCGCTTGTGCGAGTGGGTGATTAGCTTGAGCTTCCATTGATACTATCATTTGGATAATTTGTGTCTTTTCTTGTTCAGTTACTTCATTAGCAAAATACGTATCTGTCACGCTTGGATGACCTGTCGTTAATGTACCTGTTTTATCAAAAGCAACGACTGCCAGTTCAGCTAAATTTGATAAATAAGAACTCCCTTTAAATAATACGCCACGTTTTGCTAAATTACTAATAGCTGAAAGTGAAGCAGGAATATCTGTTGCTGCTAGTGCGCATGGAGATGTTGCAATGAGAAATACCATCGTACGATAAAAGCTTTCATATGCAGTCCATCCGAAAATATAAAAACCTAACAAATAAAATATCGGTGTTAAGATAATAACAATTGTAACGTACACTGGTTCTACTCGTTTAATAAACGCAGCAGTTTTCGAAACATTGCTTTGTGTTTGACTAACGAGTTCAATGATTTTTGCAATAACAGTGTCTGCACTGTTTTTTGTCACTTCCATTGTTAACGTGCCGGTACCATTTATCGTACTACCAAATAATGCATCCCCTGTAGTTTTTTCAACGGGTAAACTTTCTCCAGTGATAGATGATTGATCTACAGCAGAATCTCCGGATATAACAACACCATCTGTCGGGATTTGATCACCATTTAAAACAGATAATTGATCTCCAATTCGTAAATCCGCAACATCGACGATTTCTATTTCGCCATCTTCTTTAATTCTTCTTGCAGTTGTTGGATTTAATTCGAGTAAATTTGTGATTTCTTTATTACTTTTATCTTCTGCATAATGTTCTAAAAAGTGAGCACCGGCAAAAATAAGAATAAGTAACGTTGCTTCCATGTATTCACCAATAATGACAGCACCTATAGCAGCAAGTGTCATTAAAATATGAACATTCGGAGTGAATTTCTGTTTTTTAATTGTTTGTTTATATGTGTCTGTAAAACCATCGATAATGACTGAATAACCAGATATGAGTAAAGCAATAAAATACAGAATACTTTTCCATGTTTCAGATGGAATAAATAAAGCAATTAAAAATATTACTAACCCAGAAAAATATAAGACAATTTCTGTACTATGATTATGATCGTTGTTATGACTGCAAGAACGACAAGCATGGTCATGAGTATGTTCAGTCATAGTTATAAATCTCCTTTACGTGTTCAATAGCCATATCAAAAATTTGATGCACATGATCATCATCTAGTTGATATAACATTTTACGACCTTTTTGTTCACTGTTTACTAGGCGAGCGAGTTTTAATTCACGTAGTTGATGTGAGATAGCACTTTGAGAAATCCCCAATTGTTCACTAATTTCAGTCACAGTAAGTGTTTGTTGTTTTAAAATAAATAAAATCTTAATCCTTGTTTGACTAGATAAAGCTTTGAATAAGTTTGAAACATCTTGTTCGATGACCTTATCTAACATTTCTTCTTTATTAATTTTCACAGGTTATTCACTCCAATCAAAAACTTTTAAATAATATCATATGAGCAAATGTTCATATATTGTTAATTACATATTACATGAATAAAAAGTAGATGTCAAAGGGCAACGTTTATTCTAGAGGTGATGTGGACTTATCCCTATAAAGGATATATACTAACATTGTGAAGTGACATTATGTTTAACTAATTGCATATAGGGAACCTTTGAATATGTAATAGATTAAACTATCACAATATTACATTAAAGGAGCTTTTACTATGTCAGAAGATCGTTATCAAAAAGGAATTAACAAAATACAGGAATTTACCGTGTCACACGATGAAGAAAATCCAACAGGAGAAATGGAAGTTGGGGAAGGTTTTAAAGACCTCGCACCAGATTTAAGTAGATATGTTGTAGAATACGCATTTGGAGATATTTATGCACGCCCAGGGTTAGATAATAAGCAAAAAGTATTAACGACAATAGCAGGTCTTGTCGCTCAGGGGATGCCACAAATTGAAATACATATTAACTCAGGTCTTAATGTTGGATTAACACCTGAAGAGATTGTTGGCTGTATTATGCATTTACTACCATATACAGGATTCCCACGTGTTCTTAACGCGTTAAAAGTAGCGCAAAAAGTATTTGATGAACGTGGCATTACTGTTGAAACATCGGCAAAATAAGTATATTTAAGGAAGATGATGACTAATCTTTCAGGTCGTTAATTAGACTTTACTCTTATGAAATTGATTAAAAAACTGGAACTTAACTAAAAAATATTACAGAGATTGTGTAATGAAGCTAGTTATGTTTCAGTTTTTTTATTATAAGTTTTTTCTAAAACAAACCTCTTGCAAATCTATCAGTTGACTAGTAAATTGATAGTAACAATAAAAGATATAAAACCTGTGGTAATATGTCAAGAAAAAAATAAGTAGTTATTTAATTATCAAGATATAATTAGCTTAAAAAAGACAATACTAAGCTAAATCCAATGTTTTATGTAAAAAACTGGATGCAACTAAATCTAGGAATATCACGCAGCGTCCAATAAATTAGACATATTATTCCATATTTTTACCGCAAAATTAAGTTACCTGTAACGGATGGCGGCGACTCCAGCTGGAATAGCATGAGTCTTGAGACCCCGCAGGAAGTGTGTTTCTTCCGAGGAGGCTCAAGCCATGCCCGCGGAAAGCGTCCGCCAGGAGTGAAAGGTAACGGATTTACATTTACAAATATATAAGAGAATTGATAATAATTATTAAGTAAATAGTTAAGCTTAAACATATTATACGAGGAGGATATTTATGGATTTAAAAGGCATTCATCATGTTACAGCAATCACAAGTAGTGCTGAGAAAAACTATGAATTTTTTACGTATATACTAGGCATGCGGTTAGTTAAGAAAACAGTTAATCAGGATGATATTCAAACGTATCATTTATTTTTTGCAGATGATGTAGGGAATCCTGGAACAGATATTACATTTTTTGATTTTCCAGGTGTCCCCAAAGGTGTTCACGGAACAAATGATATTTCAAAAACATCCTTTCGAGTACCAAATGATGCAGCGTTAGATTATTGGTTGAAACGTTTTGACCGTTTAGAAGTGGTACATGAAGGGATTAAAGAACAATTTGGTAAAAAGATTTTACCGTTTGTTGACTTTGATAACCAACAATATCAATTAATTTCTGATGAGTTAGATTCAGGTGTAGCATCTGGAACACCATGGAAAAAAGGTCCAGTCCCACTTAAATATGCGATTACAGGGTTAGGTCCTGCATATATTCGTATTTCAGACTTTTCCCAGTTGAAAAAAGCGTTAGAAGAAGTATTGATGTTTAAAGAAGTAAAGGTTGAAGGTGCATTTCATTTATTTGAGGTCAATGAAGGAGGCAATGGATCTTCTATAATCGTTGAACACGATGAAACGTTACCAAATGCGAAGCAAGGATATGGTTCTGTTCATCATATAGCTTTTCGAGTGAAAGATCGGGCACAATTAGTACAGTGGCTTAAACGATTACACAGTTTTGATTATCGCACGTCTGGGCATGTTGACCGCTTTTTCTTTGAATCATTATATGTGAGAATTGTACCACCGATTTTATTTGAATTTGCAACAGATGGTCCAGGCTTTATGGATGATGAGCCGTATGAAACGTTAGGAGAAAAATTATCCTTACCACCATTTTTAGAACCGAGACGTGAGGAAATTGAAAATACTGTTCGACCAATTAATACAGTAAGAAGTACAAGGGAATTTAAACAGGAATAAAAAAACTAGATTGGAGACCTCTACCTCCAATCTAGTTTTTCCTCATTACGTTTAAAAACAACTATTCTTCTATTTCGCCTGTCCATGTCGACATACCTTCAGAAACATTCACAATATCATACCCAGCCTCTGATAAAATATTACTTGCTGTAATCGAGCGGTTACCACTTTGACAAATGATGATATATTTTTCATTCGTTTCTAAAGGGGTAAACCGATCATTTTCTAAACCAGAAAGGGGAGCATTAACAGCATTGGGAATATGCCCTGAATTAAATTCGTCAATTTCCCGAACATCTACAACTGTATAGCCATCATCAATGTAATCCATCACTTCATCAATATCAATCGTTACATAAGGAGTTTCTAACTCTGCTGTTTGATTAGTTTCCTCAGCTACAGGAGACTCATCATTTCCACCACAAGCAGTTAAAACGAGTAAAGTACTAAACATCAATAAAAGTTTTTTCATACGATACCTCCAAAAGTAATACTTTAAGATTCCATTGCGACGAACCCTTCACCAAATACATCACGGACATCGTGAATGGCGACAAAGGCATCCTTATCTGCTGCTTGTACAATTCGTTTTAATCGTACAACTTCTTGGCTACTAATGACAACATAAAGAATTTTTTTCTCTTCTTTTAAATAATGACCATATCCAGAGTAAACAGTAACTCCACGATTCATCTGTTCATTCACTTCTTGCGCTATCCGGTCAGGATTGTGGGAAATAATCGTAACCGCTTTTTTCATACTAAATCCTTCAATGATGAATTGCATTGTTTTTGTCGCAATATAAAGCATAATAATCGTTAAAAGTAATTTCTCCATTCCAATAACAAAGTAAGAGGAGAATACGACAATTAAATCAAAGAACAATAACCCATAACTAATATTCCAACCGAGGTATTTCTTTGTAATACTAGCTAATATCGTCGTCCCAGCAGTTGTACCACCAACTCTAATTATTAAACCAATTCCCATACCACCTAATAATCCAGCGAAAATCGTATTAACAATAATCTCATTAGAGTCAATCGACCAATTCCGTGTAAGGTGTAGAAATAAAGAGTTAAGTACAACTGCAACAATTGTATAACGAATCGTATGATTACTTAAAAATTTATACCCAATAATCAATAAAATCCCATTTAAAATAAAACTAACTAGACCTGGTGACCATTGATATAAATAGTATAAAATAATTGTAACACCTGTTACGCCACCTTCACCTAGGTCAGATGGAATAACGAATAAATTAATTGCTAAGGCAAAAATAAAAGCCCCTACTATAATAAATAAAATATCGACAGCTGTTCGTTGCACGAGTAAACCACCTTTCAAAACGTTGCTTCAGTTTTTTTTAACTCTGTAAACCGTAACATATTGTAGAGAAGAATGCTTATATTATGCGAAAAATAAATCGGATTTTAAAGAATAATAAGTGGGATAATATATATGATGTAGATAGTCTATCCATTAAAGCTATTTCCAGCATGTAATGTATTTATTAGTTCTTGACGCTTTTATAAATAAAGACACTTTTTAAGTTTTTCAGTATGAAATAAATATGGAGGAAAAGAGTAGATTTAAGCAATGCGTTAACTTCATGTTAGCTTATAAGCTGTCATCTTGTATAATCCATCTCAAACAATTGTCTTTCCCTACTCTTTTGATTTTTGTATGCAACATTATGAATATAAAATCTCTTGAAAGTATTTTTGCATTACTGTAAGTATATAGTTAGTTGATTTTCCCACTTGTCAATTTAGCCACATTTACTATCCTTTATATTATACGAATAAAAAATAAAAATAAAATTAAATATATTTCACATTTCGTTATATATATGAAGAATTACATATGCTTCCAAATAATGGACAATACCTTTGTAATGAGTCTGTAATATAAAGGTGTGTATAATTACTTATCTTATATGAAAGTTAACAAATAGCATTGACGTTGTAATAAAATAGAAATATAGTAATATTCATACAAGTTAACTTAGTTTGTTGCGAACGGAGTAAATGGGAACATACTTCTTGCACACTAATTAAAAAAAACCATATAGAAAAGGAGTATGAAGAATGAAAAAAATAGGAGTGTTTTTATGTAGTTTTCTACTTGTAGTCGTCTTGTCAGCTTGTGGGGACTCTGATAATAAAGGGAAAGGTAAAGGCGAAGATGCGCTTGAAATTACAGTTGAAGGTGCATCTTATATATTATCAGGTGAGGACGATGGAGAGGCTATTGGTGAAGAAGCAGAAGGTGGACTATTATTAATTGATTTAAATATTAAAAACGTTTCAGATTCGTCACTTAGTATATTTCCAGACCATGATATCCAGTTGTATGATGGGGATACTCAAATGGACCCTAGTCCAGCAAGACATCATCAGCTTGATTTAGCGAGTGATTCTAATAACAATATCGGTGCTAATAAGCAAAAGCAAATGAGTGTAGCATTTGATGTTGAAAAGGATAAGGAATATGAAATCAATATTTCTCCACAACCTTCAGATTATGAAACTGAATTAAAAGATGTTATCGTCACGCTAGATACGAGCGAATATAATGATAGTTTAGCAGCGTTACAAGATCCAGGAAAAGCTTTAATCGCCTATATAGAAACGATTTATTTCGATGAAGATAATAGTGACTATGAAAAACACGTTTCGGCTGATAAGAGTAGTTTACAAGATGATGCTCTAACAGAATTTAAAGATAGTCTAGAAAGAACAGTAACGAGTGACGTTTCCGATGGTGATACAGAAAAGTATTATGAAAGTTTCAAGCAAGCTTCAGCTGAAAAAGATGAAATAGAAGTTGAAGTAAAAGGAAACGCTAATGGGAAAGCGATAGTAAACCTTAATTATAAAGCACTTTCTTTTGATGATATTATTAAAAAGATGAGAGATAATAAAGAGAAATATCGTGATAATAATGATGGATTTGACCCTGAAAAAGAAGATGAATATGCTTTATCTAAATTTGATAAAGTTCTCGATGGAATAGAAGCCAAAAAAGGTAGAACAGAACTAGAGGTTCTAATGAAGGAAGAGGACGGAAAATGGATTATTGATGATTCTGATATAAATATGAGTGAGAGGATTATGAGGATTTTCGCTGAAGGAGTGGGCATGTAACGATGAATAAGAAATGGCTTATTTTCGGTGGCGGAGCGGCAGTCCTTGTAATTGGATTCATTGTTATCTTCACTGTAATCAATAATTCACATAAGCCCGAAAAAACAGTTTCTTCTTTTAATCAAGCAGTTAAAGATAATGATGTAGATACATTGAAAGAAATGATCCAGGTGGATGAAAAGGATGTTGAAATAAATAAACAAGCTTTAACTTCATTCGTAAACTATTTGAAAGCGAATAATGAAAGTTACCAAGTAATAAAAGATGGCTTTAAGAAGCAAATAAAAGATGACGATTTCACATCTTCTTATGAACTTGTAAGTCTAGTCGAAGATGGGAAGACGATGGGGGTATTTCCCAACTACAAATTGAAAGTTACCACAGTGAATTTGAAACTTAAAGGTACAGAAGACGATGATGAGGTCGAGCTTGTAGTTGAAGGTTTCAAGAAGCCGTTGGAAACAGTAGATGACGAAGATGATGTGTATGGACCAATCTTTCCTGGGGAATATGAAGTCGAAGCATCGATTCAGAATAACTTAGGGGAATTTGTAGACGAAAACAAAGTTGATATTTGGGGTAATTCGGAAGTCAGCTTCTTAATTGATTCTGAGAAATTAGCTCGAGAGGATAAAGTAATTCAAAAGGACATCATTGATGCAGCGAATAAATTTAACGAGGATATGTCTGTTTATGTGGCATCCGGTTTCCAAGCGGATAAATTTACGAATGTCTCTGATGATTTAGAAATGGGGTTCACAGGACTTAGCACTAACTTTGAGCTAGCGAAAGATCATGTAGAAAAGCTCGAATCCCAATTTCTAGAATCAACCGTTAATATGGATAAGTTGGATTTAAATCAGTTTGATGGAGAATGGAAAGCTGAAGTGACGATGCTCGTATCATATAATGAAAAGATGAAGCTAGAAGACTTTGATCTTGAGGATTTCTCATATACAGAGATACGAAATTTTACATTGAAATATGACCAAAAGAAAGAAGAGTGGATAATCGTTGATCTTAGCGGTGAGGATGCTGATGAATCTGAAGCAGATAATTGGGATAACAAAGAGGAAATTAAGATTGATGATCCTCCAATTCGAAAATGGTCAGAAGATGACTCATTCATTTAAAAGGGTGGTAGAAACAGATTGGTTATAAAATACAAAAGCCCGCTTTAAATCAATTAGCAGATAGAAATGTTAGATTGCTATCTATAATGATGTAACTAATTCTGAAATGTTTTTAACTAAGGTAGGATTAATGACAGACTATCATTATGATAGTCTGTTATTATATTGTGAAAAACAAAACGGACAATGAGTAAGAACTAAAAGTTGAACAACTAGTTCTTAAATTAGTGATAAGAAGGAGAAATTAAATGAAAAAAAGATTATTAATATTAATATCGATTGTTGTCATGATACTTGTAGCAGGTTGCTCATCAAAAGAGAGCGAAGAAATTATTGACGTAAATAATGATTTTAAGGAAAATGTAGATAATCCGATAGGTGACATGATGGATAAATTAGAAGAGAAAAGTTTTGCACTGGATCGTGGAGAAATCAGTGAAGACGAACTTAACTCCTATATTGAAGACGAACTAAAACCGGAAATCGACGACTTAAAATCATACGTTGATGAATATGAAGCCCCTTCCACTGAGGATGCAAAAAGATTATTTGATGAAATGGTAGCTTATTCAAACTTAAATTTCGAAGGTGTTGACAAGTCGGTACAAATGATCAAAGACCTTCTAGATGATCTGTTGTTAGAATCGGATCTTATCGAAATTAATGAAGAACTAGAAGAAATTGGTGTTGCAATTAATGAAAAAATCTCTAAAATAGAAGAAATGCAAGACGAGTTTGAAGAAGAATATAATATTGAATTTGATGAAGATTTAGCAGAGGAATAAGATTAATAACTTTCCACAAAAATGTGTGTTGTGTACTGTGATATGCTCCCCTTAAAGTAGACAGATTAAAAAATAAAATCTATTTACTTTAGGGGGGATTTTTGTATGTCTTATAATTCTTATTCTAGCGAATGTAAATTAATCGTTACAGCTTTTATCAAACTACAACTTCCAACAATAAATGGTTTCGTATTATTTAACCAAGCAAGATGGACAATTAAATTTGCGAAGCGTTAAACGTTTACTTTCTTTAGAAAAAGGGAAGGCCATTTAATATAGTGTGATGTAAATATGAGAATAGTCTATTAGAATTTAAAAGCAAATTTCATCTATACTTTTAAAAACACAGCGATTTTATCTAATTTATTAGTTCTCGTTAAAAATTGTGGTGAAATAAACCAATTTAAGAAATTCGCTAATTTTACATTCGCTCCATAATAATATGCTTGGACAATTAATTTGGAACAATAATTTTTTTCGATAGTTTGAATGTTCGTGTTAAGTACGTGATAGTCTTGCACGAGGTGTAAGTGTTCAGTTGCCCAAGCGGCAGCTTCTGTTGCACCGATTGAAGAACGCATTAACGTAATTTTATCTCCAGGACGATGACGAAACCAAAACTGCTCGACAGTTAATGTATGGCCAGAAGGTTTTCCTGGAATGGATTCTTTCATTAAATAGTCTGTGCCAACAATGACAGTATGTCCGACATAATAAGTCGACCGTCCAATAGTAGAATACAAAATATCCCCTGGTAACATGGCGATATTACTGAAAGGATAATAATTAGTTTTTTTATTTATCATTTAATTTCGCTTCCTTTATATTTGTGTCTACTATATTATAAGCGGGATAAAATAAAAACAAAAGACAAAGTATTTTAAATGAGGCAATTTTATAATAGGTTGATTTGCCGTATTAAGTTTTCAATATAAAATTGATTCATATTGAAAACTTATGAACAAATGAAAGGATGACATATGATGACAAAAATAGGTGTACTTGTAGGTAGTCTACGAAAGGAATCTTTTTCTAAGAAAATCGCAAATAATGTTGCTTCGTTATTTCCAGATGATTATGAGTTAGAGTTTGTAGAAATTGGGCATTTACCATTTTATGATCAAGATTATGACGACGACAACGCTGTTCCAGAATCTTATAAAGCATTTCGAGAAAAAATTAACGAATTAGATGCGTTTTTATTTGTCACACCTGAATACAATCGTTCAGTTCCAGCTGTCTTAAAAAATGCACTAGATATTGCTTCACGTCCTAAAGTAGATAATATGTGGAATGACAAACCAGCTGCGATCGTTAGTCAATCGCCGGGAAATTTAGGAGCTTTTGGAGCGAACCATCATTTAAGGCAAACATTAACAGCAATTAACATGCCAGTTGTACAACATCCAGAAGTATATTTATCTGGTTCTGCGAATTTACTAGATGAATCAGGAAACATTACAAATGAAGGAACACTCTCTTTCTTACAATCATTTGTAGATAATTTTATTTCATTAATTAAAGTGCATAAGTGAGAGGAGTATTATTGTTAATCATACAAAATAAGGAAGTTATCTATGGTAAAAACATCTCTATAGATAACTTCCTTATTTTATATGTAGATTTTTAAAAGTGAAATAAACTTAATCTTAAACATAAACAGATAATTTGCGTAAAAGGGAAAAATCCACTATTATTAATATATAAATATTTAGACATCTAACTATTAAATGAAAAACAATATATTTATTTTCGCATACAAAGAAGGGATGTTCACAATGGGACGTGTGCAAGGCAAAGTAGCGATTATAACAGACAGTTCTTCAGGTCAGACAATGATGGTTGACGGTGGTTCAATTAAATTACGATAAAAGTAGATTACTTTTAAATATACAGAAGGAGCGATATAAATGGGTAAATTAACAGGTAAAGTAGCAATTGTTACAGGTGGAGCATCAGGAATTGGTGAAGGCATGGTAGATTTATTCAGTAGTGAAGGAGCAACTGTAATCGCTGCTGATATTAACGAAGACGCATTAGCAAAAGCAAGTGAAAAAGAAAACGTACACGGAATGAAATTAGACGTATCTTCAGATGAAGCTTGGGCTACATTTGCAAAAGATGTCAAAGAAAAATTCGGTCAAATCGATATTTTAGTAAATAACGCAGGTATTTCTTCTGAAAAACCTTATACAGAAATCGGTAAAGGCGATTGGGATTTTATGATGGCTATTAATGGTTTCGGATCTTTTGCAGGAATGAAACATGTTGCACCAATTATGGTAGACCAAGGACAAGGTTCAATTGTAAATATCTCGTCTTATACAGCACAAATTGGTCAAGGATTTAACCATTATTCAGCATCTAAAGGAGCAGTTCGTGCGCTTTCAAAAGCAGCTGCAACACAGTTTGGTCGTCAAGGTGTTCGAGTCAATGCGTTATTCCCAGGTATAATTGAAACACCAATGACACAAGCATTAAGCACGTCAAAAGACTTGTTAGATCAACTCGTTCAAGCAACACCATTACAAAGGTTAGGGCAACCACGAGATATTGCGAATGCAGCATTATTTTTAGCATCTGATGATTCTAGTTACATTACAGGTGCAGAAATTGTTATCGATGGTGGATTCTCAGCTCAATAAGTTAATCTAAATGATAAAGGTGTAGTATTTCTTAGGAAGTACTACACTTTTTTATAAACATATAATCGTGTTATTTTATTTGATGATTGCTATAATAGTAGAAAGATTTTTTGAAAAAGGGGAACCTCGATGATGAAAGAACAAACCATTTTTGAAATTTTACATAATATGGATAAGTTTACGAACGGACTCATTATAAAGTGGAATAAAATGTTTAATGAAGATTTAGGAGTTTCACATGTTTTAGCATTAGGATATTTACATGTACATGGCAAATCACGTCCATCACATATCGCAAAAGCTCTCGGGCTATCGCCTCCAACAGTCACTCATTTAACGGAAAAGTTAGTGAAACGTAATTTAGCCGTCCGTCTTTTAGATGAATCAGATCGTCGGATAATTTTAATCGATATTACGGAAGAAGGTATTGACACACTACAACGTGCTAATGAACAAGGGCAAAATTTACGGAAAGAAATGTTCTTAAAATTAACACCAGAAGAACGAGGTCAAATGTTACACATCTTTCAGAAGTTGAATGAATAAGTTATATCATTATTAGACAATTACCTTGTATCAAGAATCGTAAAAGACCATGGTTATGATGTCACAAACTCAGACGGTTCATGGCTCACATATAGCGCAGCATTTGACCTGTAAAAAGTCAATCCAACTCCCGATAGGAGAAATAAATCTCGTATCGGGAGTCATTTTATGTAAAACACAAAAACCATTTTGTAAGAACTCATTTAATTAGACTTTCTCATGTTTATGTTGAATAATTATACTTAAGACTTTAGGCACGAAATCTTATCTATAAAATGAACAAGCATTTATGCGTTAGTTCTGATTAAAACATTAATTTAAATAAAAATTATACTTAAAAAGAGGGAATATTAATGAAAAGATGGATAGTAGATGAGGATCATTCCTTTGTTGGATTTGAAGTAAAACATATGATGGTCGCAAAAGTAAGAGGACAATTTAATAATTTTACTGCAGACATACAAGCAAATGACCTTACTGATTTAACAACTGCACATATTTCCTTTTTCTTTTCTACAAATAGTATTCATACACGTAATAATGACCGAGACTTCCATTTGAAATCGCCTGATTTTTTTGATGTAGAACATTATCCAACAATAACATTTCATTCCACTCAGATTATTAAAAAAGCCGATGTCTATAAAGTTACCGGTGACCTTACGATAAAAGATGTGACGAAATCGATAACGTTCGACGTAAATTACGGTGGAAAAGCTACTAATGCCTCAGGAGTAGTCGTATATGGATATGAAGCAGCAACAACGATTAAGCGTGAAGAATTTGGACTGACTTGGAATACATTTCTTGAATCTGGTGGGGTACTCGTAGGCAGCGAAGTACAGATAATGGTCAATTTAGAGTTGCAAGCAGAATCTGACAAACAACTGATTAAAGAGCAACAAGTTAAAGCGACCAATACAGTATATGAGAACGCAGAATCAGAAGTGGCACTAAGTCATGATATCCATCGTATTATTACCGAAAATTTAACTGATTATGTTGTTATTATTAATAAACACGGCGATGTTAAATACGTATCTCCATCTTTTACTAATAAATTACAATCAAATAATATTTTTGAAAGTATTCATGAAGAAGATAAACAGACAGTGAAGCAAGATATATTAAGAGCGGCAAGTCATTCGTTTAAAAATGAGTTTCGCTATTTACAAGATGATGGTAGTTTTATAGAAGTAGAAGCAAGTATGACAGGTATTCATGTACAAACGACGGATAATTATGAACAACAATTTATCTTAATCGTCATGCGTGATATAAGTAATCAAAAAGAAGTGGAAAATGTCATTTATCAATTAGCGTTCCACGATCCGTTAACGAATTTGCCAAATAGACGATTATTTATGAACCATCTTCGTAATGAAATGATGGACCAAAAAGCTGCCAAAACAAATTTATCTGTACTATTTATTGATTTAGATGATTTTAAAACGATTAACGATAAGTGGGGTCATGATATTGGAGACTATGTGTTAATAGAAGTGGCAGAACGAATTCAGTCAGCTATTCGTACCTCTGATGTAGCAGCTCGTTTCGGTGGAGATGAATTTGTCGTGTTATTAAAAGATGTACGAGATAAAGAGCAAGCAATTACAATTGTAGAAAGAATGTTGGACAAATTTAAAAAACCAATCACGAAAGAAGACCAACAATACAGTGTTACATCTAGTATCGGTGTTGCTCATTATCCTGACCACGGAAATTCAGCAGAAGGATTAATAAAGAATGCAGATACAGCACTATACCATGTAAAAGACCGTAGCAAAAATGACTTTATGATATTTGAACAAAGTATGAAGGATCAATCGTTAGAAAATGAAATTTTAGAAAATGCTTTACGACAAGGGATTAAAGAGAAGCAATTTTACCTTGAATACCAACCGAAAGTAAATATGGATACAAATGAATTGATTGGGATGGAAGCATTAGCAAGATGGAGCCATCCCGAATTAGGCTTAATTCCACCGAATAAATTCATTCCACTAGCGGAAGAAACTGGATTAATCATACCTTTAGGAGAGTGGGTACTTAAGGAAAGTTGTCGCCAATTAGTGCTCTGGCAAAAACAAAGGCTAAATAAGGGACAAACACCGCTCGTTTTATCAGTCAATGTATCAGTCCGGCAGTTAGAAGACACGAAATTTATCGATACATTAAAAGCCGTGATAAAGGAAACGGCAATTAATCCAGAATGGCTAGAATTAGAAATTACCGAAAGTATTTTAGCGAATGTACAGAACACAAGTGTTATTTTAAAAACGATACAAGAACTTGGCGTTCATATTTCTGTGGATGACTTTGGGACAGGATACAGTTCTTTAACTTATATTAAAGAGTTACCAATTAACACATTGAAAATTGATCGTTCGTTTGTACAAGATATTCATACGAATAAAGAAAGTAAAGAAATTATCAAAGCAATTATTCATTTGGCAAAATCAATTGGATTAGATGTAATTGCAGAAGGCGTAGAAGTAAAAGAACACGTTGAAGAACTTCGTGACACGAAAGATATTTATGCACAAGGTTTTTATTATAGTTATCCGTTACAGGTGAGCGAGTTTGAACAATATTTGCAAACAAATCAGCAAGAAAATAGTTAACAAACAGCACCATTTAATATTAGATGGTGCTATTTGTTGTTTGGATAGCTAGCTACTGTAAATATATATTTTTTGCACATCTTCATATCCTAACCTTTTATATAACGATCTTCCTTGTTCACTTGAAGCAATAATACTTTGTTTAGCTCCTTCTTTTTTTGCATCAAAGAGCATTTTTCGGCAAAGAATCTCCGCAAAACCATTTCTACGATATTTTGGCTTTGTATAAATGTTATCTAATAACACAAGCTCGTCGATAAGAGAATAACTGCCTGAAGCGGCAATGGCTCCATCGTTAGTTTCAAGATAATAAAATCGTAAATGAGGATCAGCCAAGCGATCTGGCTTAATCATTTTAAGCCGTTCTGATTTACTGATGTAAAAAAGTTTTAAATTAACATCATGCGCTTTGCGTTCAGTTCTAATTCTATGTATTAAGTTTGATGTTGGCTTCCCAATATGTAAATCGGCTACATTTGCTGTCATAAGGTAGTCTATAGCTATAAAATAATAATCTTTAATAATTGCTTCTGGAATTGGATTATCTGAAAAATAGCTAATATAGAATGGCTCTTTATATTGTTGCAATGTATTTAAAATATCTTTTTTGATGTACTTTCCCCAAATAAAGAATTCATATCGCCGACCTCCCATGATAAACCCGTAATCAACAGGATTTGTTTGTCCATAATGCCCAATAGTTGTCCTTCTTTCCGATTGCTCCCAACAGTAAGTCCAATTCCGAATATACAAACGAATAAGGTCATCTATCTTCAACATATGTAGATTTTGCATACTATCCCTCCTATCACTTCTATGTATTAATTTAATAAATAATCCATCTGACAAGATAAATGAATCAATTTCATAATAAGATAATTTAATTAAAACACGAACTTTTAGTAACAACCTTGATAATCGTAGGTGTTTAGCTCATATAACTAAGTTTACTGGAATGAAAGTAAACGAATTTATCATCAAACGTAAAGCTCGGTTATAGCTACTAAAATGAATGATGAAATTGATTCAAATAACTAAAATAATCTATTTCTCTGTCATGTAATAACGTTCAGAAACTGTTTTTTTTGCATTACTCTTCTCCTTTATACTAGTTTATTTGTAGATTGTATACCCTGAAGGTGTGAGGCTATCCGTTTATATTAAAAACTTTGGCAAGTAGGTCGTTCGTTTTCCATAGGATTGTTTCAAAATAATGAAAAAGACATGTGCAAGTACATTTAAGAATGTATTTTTACATGTCTTTTTGAATTCTGAGGTGAAGTTCTAATGTTCGCACACAAAAAAGTTGTAGTTATATCTGTTATTCGTGCTTTGATAGTCCAATTCGAATGATCAAGTTGATTCAAATGAATAAGTTATATATTTCAAAAGAATATCATATTATTAACTACTGATATTAATCAAAATTATGTAGAATCATTTTACGATTTTATAACCTTTTTATTAGTGAAGTAATTATATAAGGGGGAAAGATCAATGACTGATAACGAGAATAAACGTGAAAACGAAGATGGATCAAACAATGAAAAGACTAATGAAATAGAAAATGTTTCACGACGTAAGTTTCTTAAAAGTTCAGGAATAGCAGCAGGAGGAGTTGTCGGGGGTGCTTTATTGGGCAGTTTATTAGGTAATCCGTTTAAATCGGAGCCATCTACTAAAGTTCAACCTCTAAGTATCGATTATGGGGAAACAAGGCAGTTTTTTAAAAGAAAATCAGATTTTGACATTTTAAACTTTGCCACAGAGACTATATATCCGGAAGATGAACATGGGGCAGGCGCTATGAATTTGGGGGTACCGTATTATATCGACAAACAACTGGCTAGTCCTTGGGGGCAAAATGCTGAAGATTATATGAGAAAACCTTTTATAAAAAAGGACCAAACTTCATTAAATAGAGGGGAAGTCTTCCTACGTGGATTACGTAAATTAAATGAAGTAGCTCAAAAAGAACATGAGGATGAATTTAAAAATTTGGAAGAGGAAAAACAAATTGAGTTATTAAAGAAATTTGAAGCGGATGAAGTGGAAATGGAATTCGTATCATCAGCATACTTTTTTGAATTATTAAGACAAACGACATTAGAAGGATGTTATTGTGATCCAATGTATGGAGGCAATAAGAATATGGAAGGTTGGAAGATGAAGGAATTTCCTGGTGCTCGCTTAAGTTATACGGATTATGTAGAAGAAGAGGATTTCGTTGCTTTAGATCCGGTTAGTTTGAAAACTCAAACTCAATAAAGGGGGATATTAATGGTCAAAAGGATGGATAAAGTTGATGTCGTCACGGTCGGTGTTGGTTGGTCTGGAGGGATTGTTGCTTCAGAATTATCAAAGGCGGGTTTTAAAGTTGTTGGTTTAGAGCGCGGTGCAGAAAGTTCTGTTGAAGATTATGTTAGTAGTAAAGATGATGTAAGATACAGACAAAGACTAGAAATGATGGAAAAGTTAAATAAATCTACCTTTACTACTCGAAGGTCAATAGATGAAGAAGCTTTGCCTATTCGAAACAAAATGTCGATTAAAATAGGTACTGATGTAGGGGGTGGGGGAAGTCATTGGGCAGCCCAGACTCATAGATATTTTCCATATGATTTTGAAATTAGGAGTCAAACGATAGAAAGATATGGAGAGGAAAAAATACCTGATTGGATGACAATACAGGATTGGGGAATTACATACGATGAGTTAGAGCCTTATTATGATACATTTGAAAAAACAATGGGGATATCAGGAGAAGAAGATCCTTTAGCAGCTCCAAGATCAAGTCCTTATCCAACACCTCCACTCAAAAAGACAGCTGTAATGCGTTTGTTTGAAGAAGCAACTAAAAAGTTAGGGTATCATCCATTTGTAATCCCTGGAGGAACTTTATCTGAAAAGTACGAAAACCCAGATGGACAGGTGATAAATGCGTGTCAATATTGTTCGTTTTGTGAACGATTTGGATGTGACTTTGGCGCGAAGGCAGATCCGGTAATTACTGTAATTCCTACGGCGAAAGAAACTGGAAATTTTGAACTCAGAACCCACTCTGAAGTTAAACGAGTTTTATATGAAGGAGATAAAGCTACTGGTGTATTATACGTGAATACACTTACAGGAGAAGAATATGAACAGCCTGCTGATGTAGTTGTATTAACTAGTTACACTTTTAATAATACCAAACTCTTATTATTATCAGAAATCGGGAAACCCTATGATCCAAAAACGGGGAAAGGTGTCATAGGAAAAAATTTTACAGATCACCATACATCTCCTGGTATAAAAGGGCTTTTCAAAGACAGAAAGTTTAATCGGTTTATCAGTACTGGCATGTTAGGATCAGTAATAACAGATTTTGCAGCAGATAACTTTGACCATACGGATGTAGATTTTATTCATGGAGGGCATGTCGAGGCTAGAGAAGGTGGAAATATGCCAATTGAAACTAATATTACTCCGGAAGGAACGCCGTCGTGGGGAAAGGAGTTTAAAAAAGAGTCACTATACTATCATAATAGGCATGTAAGTTTCTTTTTACAAAGAGCAAGTATGCCCCATAAAGAAAATTATTTAGATTTAGATCCAACTTACAAAGATGATTACGGTGACCCATTATTAAGAATTACTAATGACTTTACTGAAAATGAACATAAGATGGATGAGTTTTTACTAGAAAAGGGTGATGAAATAATGAAAGAGATGGGAGCAAGTGAAACACAGTTAAATTACGTTGAACACTTTGATGGTAACTTAGCTTATCAACACAATTCTGGAGGAGTCATTATGGGAGATGATCCTGAGACATCCGCAGTAAATAATTATATGCAAATGTGGGATATGAATAATTTATTTGTGTGCGGAGCTTCTGCATTCCCTCATTTCGGTACATCTAATCCTACACTTACATTAGGAGCCTTAACTTATAGGGCTACAGAAGGGATAATCGATTATTTAAATAATGGAGAAGGCCAGTTATTAAAAACCGAAAGTAAGGAAGAGAAGGTCTAATTAAAAATACATTTTAACATTGGTGGTGGAAATGATGGGTTTAGGAAGTATTGGTGTACCAAGTATGATCCTGATATTAGTAGTAGCTTTAATTATCTTCGGACCAAAAAAGTTACCGGAAATTGGTCAGGCTGCTGGTCAAACTTTACGTGAGTTTAAAAAATCAACTCAAGAATTAATAGAGGATTCACCTGATAAAGATCATGATGAAAATAAGGAAAGTTAATTAATTTGTATGATATGGAAAAGCCCATTCCTATCATTTAAACTTTATTATATTCCTTTGAATTACGATTGTTACTAATAAAATACCATTAATAAAGGGGTACAATGATGAAATCCCTCTTATTTATACCATTAGTCTTCGTTCTTGTTTTAATTGCTTGTGACTACAAGGAAATTGAACCGAACATGTCTGAAAAAGTAGAAGACTTTGAGTTTATAACGCAAGATAATGAAAAACTTAGCCTTAAAGATCTTGCGGGAGAATGGTGGATAGCAAATTTTATGTATACAAATTGCACTCAAGTTTGTCCCACTATGATACCAAATATGTCTAGTGTTCAAAACAAATTACAGGATTTAAATTTAAATGCAAAAATAGTTTCTTTTAGCGTTGATCCAAACTATGACACCCCGCCTGTATTGAGAGAATATGTAGAGGAATATGGAGTGGATTTAAGTACTTGGACATTTTTAACTGACTATGAGTTCAGCGATATTAAACGTTTATCTGAGAATTCTTTTAAAACATCTTTAGACAAAGGGAGCTCAGGTGAAACCGAATTTGCACATAGTACAGGATTCTTTTTAGTTGATCCGCATGGGAAGGTTATTAAAAGGTACGACGGAATGGCTACGCAAGATATTAAATTAATTATAGAAGATTTAAAGAAAGTTTTATAAAGAGAATTTAGATATAGTTATATATTTTATTCTGAGATGGCATGTTCATCTCTTTTTTTAATTTCAAAATGTATCATTAGCATTAACGGGATTATGGATTTCAATGCAATTATAGATAGTCATAAGTAAAAGTAAAGACATTTTTGAATTAATTTCATATGAAGGATATGAACCGGATATTTATACAAATAGGTATAAAGAATAGCTAGATGAATGAAGTACACAAATTCCAAGTCAGGAGAGCAAATATAGTAGGCAAGTTGGGTAGAATGAAGGGCACTGATAAAGTTATACTTTATCAGTGCCCTCGTAGCTTATCATTATGTATTTGTTTATTCATTCTTACTAAAAATGTCTCCACTTTGATTAATAAAACCACATTATTATTCAGATAATTTAAAAAATATTGACATTTTATTAAAATGATTATATGGTTGATTGCGTGACTAACTAACCAGTTGGAAAATAATGAAGTAAGGAGGCGTGACCTTATGATACGTTTTTTATTAAAGAGGAAAATAATCGTTGGGTTATTCGTAACATTTATTTTTGGTTTAGGATTTTATAGTATTTTTAACTTAGATAAAGAACTTTTTCCGTCTGTAACATTTAATCAAAGCATAATCATGATTGAAACAGAGGAAATGTCGGCAGAGGACGTAGAACAATTTATTACGATTCCAATAGAAAATATCTTGGATAGTGAAGAAGAGGTTGAAAGCTATGAATCTACATCGTCTACAGATAGTAGTTTAATAGTTTTTGAAATTGCCGAAGGTGCTAGTGATGATGTCACAAAAGATGTTGAAAATGAAGTAAATGCACTAACAAATGAGCTGCATGGAATTAACGATGTGTTCGTGATGCAAGCATCTACCCAAGGTCAATATGAATTTTTCATGGACATTTCCGGTAGTAGTTTAGAAGAAATGTCAGCTTATGCTAGGGATGTGGTGAAACCAAGACTTGAAGCATTAAAAGAAGTAAATGAAGTATTCGTCTCAGGCTTGGAAGAAAAAGAAATCATGATTACGTTAGACGAAAAAAAACTAGTCGAATATGATCTCGCACAAGAAGACATTGTAGATGTAATGGAACAAATGAATATGAATGATTCGCTTGGAAATTTGAATGAAGAACAAGGTGATCCGGCGATTCGTTGGAATACAGCTTTTCACGATATAAAAGATATTAAAGACCTTCCAATACAAACGACCCAAGGAATGAAAAAGCTCACTAATTTTGCGACTGTAAAAGAAGAAGTCAGTGAACAAACAAATTTTGCTTGGAAAAATGGTAATCCAGACTTTCTCTTATTGCAAATTGGCCGTTCAAATGGGTACACACAAATTGATATGGCTGAAGCAATTAGAGCTGAAGTAGAAAATATAAAAAGGGAAAATGATAAGGGGATTCAAGTGAGTGAAATTGCCGCTCAAGCAGATTATGTGAGTAATGCAATCGATGGTGTAACGAGTAATATACTCATTGGCGGTATTATTGCAATCATTGTTTTGTTATTATTTTTACGTAATATTAGAGCCACGTTTATTATCGGACTATCCATTCCGGCATCTGTATTATTAACGACTTTAACGATGACATTGCTAGATTACAGCTTTAATTTACTCAGTTTAATTGGATTAGGGCTTGGAATCGGCATGATGGTCGATGCCTCTATCGTTGTTCTAGAATCTATTTTTGATAAAAAGGAACAAGGATATGCAAATGTAGAAGCGGTCACAACTGGAACAAAAGAAGTTGCAGGTGCTGTTGTATCATCGATGTTAACGACAATAGTTGTTTTTGTTCCTGTCGTACTCATGGATGATGAAATAGGTAAGATGATGATTGTACTCACAGTTGTAGTAGCTATTACGTTAATAAGTTCTGTTATCATCGCATTTACGCTCATCCCAGTTTTGTCGGAGAACTTTTTAAAGGTTAAGCCGGCAAAAAAGAGTAGGTTAGATTTAATTGGAAAATACGGTAGCATTATAGCGTGGTTAACTAAGAAGAAACGTAGGCGAATTGGTATCCTTAGCCTTTTCATTATCATGTTTTTCAGTTCCTTTTTATTGCTTGCCAAAATTCCAACAACGTTTATGCCAGATATATTAAACAGGTATGCGGAGGTAATCGTTGAGTTAGAATCAGGTGTTTCCTCAAAAGAACGTGAAGAAATAGCAATTGCGATGAACGAAGAATTAGAAGCAATTCAGGATGTTGATACTAATGTAATCATAGACAATATGGATGTTATGTTATCCTTAATTAATTTAACACCTGAAGAAGAAAAAACGATGGAACAACAAGAAATAAACGAACAAATATTAACTCATTTTAGAAATCTTGAAAACGATTATCCAATCAAAACGGTCGGGTCAGCAATGGATGGAACAGTGGATTCTCCTATTGAATTAAAAGTGAGTGGTAAAAATTTAACGACATTACAAGATATTGGAGAAGAAGTAACTACAGAGCTAGAGAAACTCGATCACGTCACAGCTGTCAATTTACAAGCAAGTGAAAGTACAGAAGAATATGTCATTCAATTAAATAATAAAAATATGAAAGAAGACGATGTATATGCTCCTCATTTATACGGATATTTATCACAAATGTTTGCAAATGTCCCTGTAGGAGAGATTGCACAAGATGGGGAAACAACGCCAATATACATTAAAAACAATAAAAGTGTTACAGATAAAAAGGCACTTTTTAACCATGACATCATGACAGTAAATGGCGAGAAAGCTCTTTCCCGCTATATTTCTTTAGACGAAAAAGCTTCATTGAATGAAATTAATCGTTCAAACGGCGAAAGATATATTAGTGTTATAGCCGATACGGAAGATCAAGATATGGGTACAATCAATAGGAAAATAAATAAAATAATCAAAGGTTTTGAACTAGACCAGGGTTATGCTATTGAAGTTGCTGGTGATATGGAAGAGCAACAACAAGCAGTTCAAGATTTACTCGTTATCTTTATTATTTCATTATTTCTCGTATTCGTAGTGATGGCCATCCAGTTTAATAGTTTAAAACATCCATTTATCATTCTGTTTATTATCCCACTAACGATTACAGGAGTTTTAATTGGATTGTTCGTTACTCAAAAAGAATTGAATATATTATCAGGTATTGGAGTTATTATGCTTGTTGGAATTGTATTAAATAATGGAATTCTATTAATTGATCGAGTGCGGCAGTTACGAAATAACGGATTTGCTGTAAATGAAGCGCTAATTAGTGCTGGGAAGGAACGGATTCGTCCTATTTTCATGACAACATTAACTACTGTTGGCGGTATGATCCCACTTGCCTTAGCGACAGGGACTTCAAGTGATTATCAAGCTCCACTCGCTGTAGTTATAGTTTCAGGACTATTATTCTCAACTTTTATTACACTTATCTTAATTCCGATTGTTTACTTATTGTTTGAGGATGTTGGGAGAGGGTTCAAGCGGATATTTGGAAGAAGGAAATCTCTTGATGCCATCAGTGAAGAATCGAAAGTTCAATAAAGATATAGATTATCATAGTGAAGTAGTGACTTAATCCGGATGAACATCAATTACGAATCTAATTTATTAGTTTTCACTATAAATGAACCAAATGTAATCGTAAAAATAAAACGCCTGTACATCGTAGTATAGGCGTTTTATTAATGATGTATTGATATCTCTAATGGATAGAATAGCAAGTTATATTCTATAGTAATGTTACATAAAGTAGGAATAAGAGAATAGTTATGCTTTTACGTTGAAATTTGAGGAATTAATCGTATTCATATAATGAATGATATAAAAAAGTAAGTTATCGCATCAAAAAATATATATTAAGAAAGGAGGATTATATTTGATTTATTCAAGTTTTATAATAAGATTCATAGAAATTCAACGTAGAGGCAAAAGAGTTCTTCTTTAGTGTAACAGCATGATAACTATTTTTATTGGAGGTGTAGAATGGGACTTTTATCAATTGTACCACCACTAGTAGCGGTTATTCTCGCTATCGTAACAAGACGTGTCATTATATCTTTATTTATAAGTATTTGGGTTGGTGGAATCATTTATACAGGTGGAAATCCTTTCTCTGCAGTTGGCTATACATTTACTTGGATGAAAGATGTCATGATTGATGATTGGAATGCGCGCTTTTTAGTTATGGTTGCTTTACTTGGTACAGGGGCAGCGTTTATGTATAAAACCGGCGGCTCGCTTGGTTTGATTCGTGTCCTAGAGACGAAGCTAACGACAAAACGAAGAGTGCTTTTTTTGCCGTATATTTTAGGAATACTTATCTTTTTTAATGATTATGTGAACTCAGTTATTGTTGGGAATGCTTCGAAAGACATTACTGGAGAGAAGAAAGTATCGCGTGAAAAATTATCATATATATTGGATACAACTTCCGCTCCAATGGCGACAATAGGACCTGTATCCGATTGGATTGGTTATCAAGTTTCTTTAATTGCAGGTGCCTTGGCGACTTTATCGATTGTGGGATTAGAGCCGTATTTTGAGTTTTTAAAGTCCATTCCTTGGAACTTTTATGCATTATTAAGTTTGTGTGCTGTTCCAATGATTATTATGGGGAAAGATTTCGGACCGATGGCAAAAGCCGAGCATAGAGCAGAGAAGACAGGAAAGTTAATTGAAGATGGAGCAAGTCCATTATCTTCTACAGAAAACGAATTAGGCGAGCCCTTTAAAGCAGAAGGTGGAAGTATTTGGAGTTTTATTTTACCATTAGTAACTTTAATTGGAGTCGGAATTTGGGGTCTTTGGTATACAGGTGGAGGTGCAGAAGGAAAGTCATTGATAGATGCACTTGCTGATACGGATGTAGCTGTTGCATTAACATGGGCAGGACTTGCAATGACAGTGGTCGGAATTATTATTGCCTTATTGCAAGGTATTGGTTTTAAAGAAATAGAAGAAACGATACTTGGGGGCATTAATACGATGGTGCCAGCGCTTATCATCATTGTATTAGCTTGGTCAATTGGCTTAGTAACAGAAGTATTAGGTACTGGGGAATATGTTGTTAGTATGACGGAAAGTTGGATGACTCCAGCATTATTACCTTTTTTAGTATTTGCGATTGCTATGTTCATCTCATTTGCAACAGGGACTTCGTGGGGAACGATGGCAATATTGACACCTATTGCTTTACCACTTGCCTATAGTGTGGGTGGAGAAGAATTAATTCCCCTCGCAATAGGCTCTGTATTTTCAGGATCGATTTTTGGAGACCACGTATCTCCAATTTCTGATACGACAATTATGGCATCGATTTTTGCAGGGTCGGACCATATAGCCCATGTGAAAACACAAATGCCTTATGCACTTGTAACGGCTGTTATTTCAGGAATGTTATATTTAGCTTACACGATTGTAGGTAATGCGTTTGTTTTATTAGGTATCGGTATTGTTGTGCAATTTGTCGTATTAAGGCTTCTAGGTAACTGGTATCATCAACAACATCCAGAGCTGCAAAAGTGAGCTAAATAAAGATCCCTTGCATCGTCAAAAGGTAGAGTATTGTTATTAACTCAACTTTCGCACCCATATAACAAAGCTTAATCAAATATTTAATATATCGATTGGCTTTAAGGTAAATTACTGAGTAGTAGACAGATACTGCGTCACAATATCACAAAAACATTGCGCATTCTATTGGGCTGAAAAAGGTGTTGTTTATATTAGTTAATTAGAGAATAGCAATCGCAGTCCGAATATATTCCGCTTTCCGCGGGCGAGTATCAAGTCTCCTCAGGCTTACGCCTTGCGGGGTCTTGATAGACTCTTCCTTCCCGCAGGAGTCTCCATATATTCGGACTGCTATGTGTTTATTTTTCTAGTTTTATTAACTATAATTGCTTTTTCAGTGACTGTATTTCGTTTTTTCGCTATTTAATTAAGAATATTATATTCAATTTTATAACATCTTAAAAAGAAAAAGGTTTATAACATTCTGCATACTTAAGAAAAAATTAAGTTAAAGTATATTCTAACATTCAATGCATCAAACATAGCGAAGGAATAACACGAAGACTCCTGCGGGTCGACTAAAATCGGTCACGTCCTGTGACCAACGTCGACACTAGTACATCGTGTACTTCGGAACGCAACAACCGAAAATCCCCGAAGAAACGGGCTTTGTTTCTGAGGTAGTTGAGGTGTTGCCCGCGGAAAGCGTAGTGTTATTCCGCAGCGAATCTTTGCGCACACATTCTTTAATTATATTTTACATGATACAGTTACTTCACAATTTATCTAAACTATGTAGCAGTCTATTTTAAATTGAAGCCGTCAAGTTAGGGAGCTTGATGTGCAGTAGCTTAGTATTTGTATCGTTTTAAACTGGTTTACTGTTTGTGAAAGTCGAGTTACTAAATAAACGTAAGTTGTAATAGTATGTTTAATGTTTGAAAGCTGAATAAAGTCAATCAAACCTGCGAGACTTGTTCGCAGGTTTTTTTCACATCTCAAAATATAACTGAAAGTGTCGCGAGCAATTTGAATTAAATGTTGATCTACATTGTGGACATTGTCCTTTAGTTATGTAATCAGTGATGGAAAATTGGTGTCTACATACTCCACATAAGACAACTGATTCTTCATACTCTTGTTTCTTCCAGACACGAATGGCGTGATTTTCTGACTCGTTATGGCATTGATAACAAGGGTAATATTTCTGACAACAGCGAAATTTAATAGCGATAATATCCTTGCGTGTATGATAATGAATACATCTTGTTTCCTGGTCAACTGTTGCACCATAAACAAGAATGCTATTGTCTTTATTCATGAATAAAAATCCTTTCACTAAGTTAGAGTATTATTTTATCCATTATAGTTTAAGTAATAAGATAGATTCGTTATGTTATTTAGATTACTGAGTTACTATTTCTCTATCTTCAGCATTATCGTAATCAATCTCAAAACCTAAATCTTTTAACATTTTAAAGTCATTATTGCCTTCTTGACCATCAGTAGTTAAATAATCGCCAATAAAAATAGAATTAGCAGCAAATAACCCTAAAGGTTGTAATGAACGCAAATTGACCTCTCTACCTCCAGAAATCCGAATCTCTTTAGTAGGATTCATGAATCGGAATAAGGCGAGTACTTTTAGACAATATAATGGGGTGAGTTCATCTGTTCCTTCAAGTGCTGTTCCATCTATAGCATGTAAGAAATTCACGGGTATAGAATCAACATCTAATTCTCTTAATGCCTTACCCATCTCATATACATCTTCATATCTTTCTTTCATGCCAACAATGACACCAGAACATGGAGAAATACCGGCGCTAGTTGCTTTACTTACCGTTTCTACTCGATGATCATACGTATGACTTGTCGTTATATTGTCATGGTGTGATTTAGACGTGTTTAAGTTATGATTGTAGCGATCGACTCCCGCTTCCTTTAGCTTTTCTGCTTGTCCATCTCTTAAAATGCCTAAACATGCACATATACGCATATTAGAATAAGATTCTTTTATTTCTTTTATCGCACCTGTTATATGATCAAGTTCACGGTTTGTCGGCCCTCGACCACTGGCAACAATACAATATGTTCCCGCTTGTAAATTATTAGCCTGTTTTGCTCCGGCAATGATTTGTTCTCTCGTCATCATGGAATATGACTCTATTGGAGCTGTTGAATTAATAGACTGCGAGCAATAACCGCAATTCTCAGAGCAATTACCAGTTTTTGTACTAATAATCATATTTAACTTCACTTTTTTACCAAAATAATGTTTTCTAACTTTAAAGGCAGCATCCATTATACGTAAAATATCGTCATCTGGTGCTTGTAAAATAGATAGAGCTTCATCCAGGATAACTTCATGCCCACTTAGAACTTTATCGGCTAAATCTCCCCAATTATTCATAAAAACACTCCTATTATTTTAAATTATTTTTGCTTATGCACTTTGTTTCGTTAAGTTAGGTGCATGTATAAGAATTCCATGTTTCTTTAGGCGGTATGCAAATGTACCAGCAACAACTGTTAAAATAATATCTTTTGGTAAAGGTGGAATCATCCATAACCATGCTAGTTTATAAGAAAAACCTTCTGGTGCCTCAAACCAGAATTGATAAGCATAATACATCCAGTTCGTCCCAAAAATATAGTTAATAGACATGGCAATTAATGCGGCAGTAATATATGACGGCAAAGAAGCGTTCACTTCTCTAATCTTACCTGCAACGTATGCGACTAGGATAAACGATAATATAAAACCGAATGTAGGTGAAAGAGCCATACCTATTCCACCTTTAAATTGAGCAAAAACAGGTACACCGACTAGACCTACCATCATATATACGAACATAGAAAAGGCACCTAATCTACTACCTAAAACTAAACCAGCTAACACCGCAAAAAAGGTTTGTAGTGTAATTGGAACACCACCGACTACAAGGAATGGAGCAATAGACGTGATATTAGCTCCGATAGCTGTTAGCGCGACAAACATAGCTCCAAATGCAATTTTGAAAACTTTACTTTGATTACTTATTTTAAACACCTCCACTTTATTGTTAACCATATAAAAATAAGGTTAACATACATTGCATTTCATCACAGGATTTAAAATTTGTCAAGAGTATATAAAAAATAGTTACAATTTGATATTGGATATAGACTAGATAAAAGTAAGGTAAAACCTTATTTAATAGCAAAAATAAAACTGAAAATAATGATTATTAACAAAATACTCTTTACAATATTATTTTATATGCTACGATAATGATGAAAAGTTAATAAAATAAAGAACACTAGGGGAGCTGTTATGCGGCTGAGAAGAACATGTTGTTAGTTCTGACCCTTTGAACCCGATCTAGATAATACTAGCGTGGGGAAGTGTAGTCGAATATTGAAAGTATATTGTATGAACTTAACTTAAGACTACATTCCTACACGGGGATGTAGTCTTTTTTGTTTATATGTAAAGGAGGTATCTTTGATAAACTATTAATCTTTTAGTTATTATCAAACGTAAAGTTCGTGTTTGAGGTTATAGTCAGTAATGATGAAATTGATTCATTAACTCAATTAATTATGATAATAAGTGTTTAGGAGAGATAAAGATGAAGTTTACAGATCGATTGTTTAAAGCTATAGAACCTGTTTGGAATAGTTATTTAGAACATCCATTTGTGAAAGGAATTGGAGAAGGTACAGTAGATAAGGAAAAATTTATTCATTACATGAAGCAAGATTATGTTTATTTGATTGAATATTCTCGAGTATTTGCTATAGGAAGTTCAAAGGCAAATGATTTACATACGATGACTATATTTGCCAATCTATTACACGGAACGATGAATTTTGAAATGGATTTACACCGTGAATATGCAGAAAGGTTTGGAATTTCTAATAAAGAGTTAGAAGAAACCGAACCTTCGGCAACAATGACAGCATATACGAGTTATATGATCAGTCAATCGCAACGAGGTGGGGTAGAGAATGCGATTGCAGCAGTACTCGCATGTGCATGGAGTTATAATTGGATTGGAAAAACCTTAGCTAAATGGCCAGGAGCATTAGAACATGAATTATACGGAGATTGGGTAAAAATGTATTCATCTGAAGGATTCACTAAAATTGCTGAGGATTGTAAAGCTTTAATAAACGATATATCCAAAACGAAGTCAGAGGATGAACTTAAAAGATTAGAAGATATCTTTGTCCGCACAAGCTATTTTGAATATATGTTTTGGGATATGGCAGAAAATATCTCAACATGGCCTGTTAAGGAATTAGCATACTCGTAAAATTTGTATGACATTTCATAGAAAAAACGTAACACTTTATAACAATAAAAAAATAGTAAGTACTACTAGGGGTGCCTATGACGGGCTGAGAGGAAGGTGTTTATTCTTTCCGACCCTAAAGGACCTGATCTAGTTAATGCTAGCGGAGGGAAGTAGTCGGAAAATGCAAGGTTAATTATCCGAGCCAGGTCTAATATAGTGACTTGGCTCGATTATTTTTTTAAAGGAGAATGATCTATGAATCGAACACGTTTACTTACGACGATGGCAGTATTAGTCGCGATTGGAACATTAGGTTCACAGTTTCTTTGGTTTCCTGCAGGGGTTGCTAAGGCATATCCTGTTCAACATGCAGTGAATGTCATAGCAGCAATCATACTTGGTCCAGGGCCAGCTGTAGTAATTGCTTTTATGATTGGCTTAGTACGAAATATGTTAGGGCTTGGTTCATTACTCGCTTTCCCAGGTGGAATGATTGGTGCATGGTTAGCCGGTTATTTATATAAAAAATTTAAAAAATCAGGATGGGCAGTAATAGGAGAGGTCCTTGGAACGGGAGTAATAGCATCATTATTTTCTATTCCATTTGCGAAATTATTAATGGGAAATTCATTTGGCGCTTTCTTCTTTATGCCGTCATTTTTAGTTAGTAGTATTTCAGGTGCATTAATTGGTTGGGTAATCGTTGTCCGAGTTAAACAAGCAACGAAATTACAACCGTTAGAACAAAGATAGCTAACTTGTAAGAAAAGGAATCACAATAAAATATAACTAAAAGAAAGGAAAATAAATATGAATTTTATACCATCTGTCCTTACAATTGCTGGAACAGATCCATCAGGGGGAGCAGGGGTTCAAGCCGATTTAAAAACATTTCAGGAATTGAAAAGTTATGGCATGTCTGTGATCACTTCTGTTGTTTCGCAAAATACAATGGGTGTGCAAGATGTCCATCATTTACCGCTCTCGATGATTGAATCACAACTCAATGCAGTAATAAAAGATATTCCTGTTCATGCTTTTAAAACAGGAATGATTGCAAATGTAGATATGATGAAATTAATAAAAGAGCAAATACAACATCTGACCGTACCTTATGTCATGGATCCCGTAATGGTGACGACGAGTGGAGATACGTTAATCAACGAGGAGGCACGAGTTTTCCTTCGGGATGAACTACTTCCAATCACAACAGTTGTAACGCCTAACATTCCAGAAGCAGAACATTTACTTAATAGAAAAATAGAAACAGTTGATGCAATGACTTTAGCAGCACAAGAAATTGTTAAAGAGTTCGGAGTTAAAGCAGCCCTCGTAAAAGGTGGACATATGGAAGGAGAAGCTATCGATATTTTATATGATGGCAGTGAGTTTTATGATTTTTCATCTGAGCGCATAGAAACAGACAATACACACGGAACTGGCTGTACATTATCGGCGGCTATGACTGCTTACTTAAGCCAAGGAAATACGTTAGTTGAGTCAGTTGCATTGGCAAAACAATATATTACACTTGCAATTCGACATTCCTTAGCTATCGGGCATGGGAGTGGTCCGACAAATCATTGGGCACCGAGAATAGCAAAAGGAGTAAAAGTATAATGCAAGTCAAACAACTATTACGAAAATATTTTATTATGGGCAGTCAAAATTGTAAACGAGATCCTGTCGATATACTTGATGAAGCAATTCAAGGAGGGATAACAGCATTTCAATTTCGGGAAAAAGGAACAGGAGCACTGACAGGAGAAGCAAAGTTAACATTAGGTAAACAATTACGGGCGATGTGCCAGGATCATAATGTACCATTTTTTATTAATGATGATATTGATTTAGTAGATGTCCTAAATGTTGATGGTATTCATGTAGGACAAGGAGATATGTCTGTTGAGGAAATTAGAAAAAGGTTTCCTAATAAAATAATTGGACTTTCTATTTCAAATAGAGAGGAATTAACACAAAGTCCGATTGATTTAATCGATTATGTCGGAGCTGGAGCTGTGTTTCCGACATTATCAAAAGAAGATGCAAAAGATGCCGTTGGATTACAGTGGATTGAAACACTGAGAAAGGAATTCCCATCATTACCTATTGTAGGAATTGGTGGTATTACAACAGATAATGCTCACAAAGTGCTAGAAGCGGGTGCAGATGGTGTGTCTGTCATTTCAGCAATTACGAAAGCCGATAATGTGAAATGTGTCATTAGTAAATTATAAAAATTGGAAAAAAGAGAGGAAGTATATAATGAGCTATCTTACAAACATAAAACAAGAATCGCCACTTATTTTTAACGTAATGAATGAAGTCGCTACTAATTTTGCTGCCAATGGGTTGATTGCAATAGGGGCATCCCCGGCTATGTCTCATACACCAAGAGAAGCGGTAGAGATGGCCCAACATGCAGACGTTGTTGTGTTAAATCTTGGAACATTAACAGAAGAACGTGCTGAGGCGATGTTGCTAGCGGGCAAATCAGCAAATGAATCAGGTGTTCCAGTTATTTTAGATCCGATTGCGATTGGTGCAACAACTTTTCGAACAACTGTCATTCATGAAATTCTCTCCACAATAAAATTAGCTGTAATTTGTGCCAATGCTGGTGAAATTGCCGTTTTAGGTAATGCGTTAGATAAAACAGTTAGTCCAGATAACGTGCTTGCAGAAAACGATCCAGCTATAGCGAAATTAGTAGCGAAAAAATATGATACGATAGTAGTTGCGACAGGTGAAACAGATGTCATTACAGATGGACAAAGGACAATACTGTGTCAAAATGGACATGAGATGCTACAAAATATAACGGCTAGTGGATGTACGCTGAATTCGATTATTGCAGCTTTTGTTAGTACAGCTGAAGGAGATATGTACGATGCATGTACAAGAGCGGTAGCCGGATACGGTATAGCGGCAGAAGAAGCGATGAAAAGGGCGACAGGACCAGGCTCGTTTATTCCAGCATTTCTAGATCAGTTATATTTTTTAACAGATGAAATAATAGCCATGCAAGCAAAACTTAATGTGATGGAGGAACAGTTATGAAAGAAATTATTTTTATTGAAACAGGAACTGGAATCGACGTACATGGACAAGATGTAAATGAAGCGGCAACTCGTGCTGTGAAAGACGCGATTCATTATAATTCTATGCCTGGTATTCGTAAATTACTTCCAAATGAAGATTTAAATAAGATGAAAGTAAATGTAAAGTTAGCAATACCTCAAGATTTAGCTACGTTAGATCACGATAAAATTAAACGTTTAATTCCATATGGCGAAGTAACAGTTGAAGTGATGCAAGGCGGGATGGCAACAACGAGTGGTATATATTTAGAAGACCAAAACGATAAAAATGATTTAATGTATATCGTCAACGCAGCAGTGGAAGTAGGGTGTTAAATTTTATAAAATCGCTCTCCAAAAATCATTTAGTTGAGAATGATTATCATTATGGTATAGTAGATAATAGATACTTACTATGGATGAGGAGAATGTAAGATGCAAATATACTGGACTAAGATAAATGATATCGTTGAAGAGACACCCGAGGTAAAAACATATTATCTCGAACTTCCGGAAGGTTTTACATGGGAAGAAGGTGCACATACTCATTTTGCACTTGAAGGCTTCAATGCCGGAGATAAACCAAACCGCAGTCTCATTCGTCACATGTCAATCACAACATTGCCAAATGAAAATTCAATTGGAATTACAACGAGAATTAAGGAAGATTGCTCTGAATTTAAAGCAACATTAAGATCACATAATATTGGCGATTATGTAGCGATTTTCAAAACACATTCCAATGTACCGTTGAAAAGAGAAGCTAAACATGTGTACTTACTATCTGCAGGCGTTGGTTTAGCCACATTTAGACCACTCGTACTAGATTACTTTGATCGTCCTGACAATGTGAATCACATCCATTCCTTAAATGTTGATTCATCACAAGATTACTTGTTCCAAGATATTTTCACATCAGCATCAGACAAAAAATTCACATCACAGTTTGTAGATAATCGTCAAGACTATTATGATGAAGTGAAAAAATTAGCAGCAGATAAAGACGCACTTTACTATATTGTAGGGAGCGACGAATTCCTCCTGCAAAATATCGCAGTACTTGAAGAACAAGGAATTCATCACGAACAAATTGTCCTTGATAAGCGTAAAGGACAATTAGCTAATTTTTTACAAGTAGATGTATCGGTTTAAACTAATTAACTATTTACAAAATTCGTGAAATAAGTTAGGATGTAATTATAAACGTAATGAAAAACTGCCTAGCTTATTTTCAACTTTATATCAAAGTGGAATCAGTAAGTAAAAGCCAGTTCAAATAACCAGGCAATCTTTCTCTTGTTAACAACAAGAAGATTGTGTTCTGTGTTGTTTTGAACTGGCTATTTTATATTAAGGAGGTGGGATGACGATGCAAGGAGCTTTAGCAGGAATTAAAGTTCTTGACCTATCAAGAGTATTAGCCGGTCCTTATTGTACAATGATTCTCGGTGATTTAGGAGCAGAAGTAATAAAGGTAGAAGTTCCAGAAAAAGGAGATGAAACGAGAAAATGGGGACCACCTTTTCAAGGGAATGTAAGCGCTTATTATTTATCAGCTAACCGGAATAAAAAAAGTGTCACAATAGATTTAAAGTCAGAAAAAGGGATTCAGCAAGTGAAAATATTAGTAAAAGAAGCAGATGTTGTTATTAATAATTTTAAAGCAGGAACGATGGAAAAGTTAGGAATCTCATATGATGTATTACAGAAAATTAATAACAAAATAATTTATTGTTCTATTACTGGATTTGGAGAAACGGGACCTTATAGTGAACTACCAGGTTATGATTATATTATTCAAGCAATGAGTGGATTGATGAGTATTACCGGAGAGGAAAGTTCTGAACCGCAAAAGGTTGGAGTAGCAATAGTCGATGTACTGACAGGATTATATGCGAATATTGGTATTCAAGCAGCATTACTAGAAAGAACAAGATCAGGGAAAGGGCAGAAGATTGATCTCTCATTATATGATAGTGCTGTGAGCTCACTCATTAATATAGGGAGTAATTATTTAATGAGTAAACAGATTCCACAAAGATTAGGTAATCGCCATGCAAATATTGTCCCATATCAAACATTTATCGCAAGTGACGGAGAAATGGTGATAGCTGTAGGAAATGATGATCAGTTTAGGCGATTGTGTCACATATTAATGATCCCTCATTTAGCAGATAATGATAAATATCGTACGAATCCAAACCGAGTCGCAAATAGAAGCTCTCTAATTCCCATATTACAAAGGGAGTTTTTAAAATACTCAATCGCCCACTGGAAAAAGTTATGTGATCAACATTCCATACCTTGTGGCCCGATTCAAAATTTAGAAGAAGTGTATCATGATCCACAACTAGAAGCGCGTCATATGTTTATTAATATGGAACATCCAACAGCAGGGAAAATTAATATGATAGGTAGTCCTCTAAAATTATCTAGAACCCCTGTTACATTTCGTCAATATCCTCCTGATATAGGAGAACATAATGAGGAGATTTTAAATAAAAGGAGCTGACATGATGAACTTTGAATTATCTGAGGAACAAGAACTGTTGAAGAAAACCGCAAGAAATTTTGTAGATAAAGAAATTATGCCACATATTTCTAAATGGGATAGGCAAGGATTTTATGATCCGGAAATGGATAGTAAACTTGCGGAAATGGGGTTTATGGGAGTTTGTATTCCTGCAAAATATGGAGGAAGTGGGATGGATTACAATTCCCTTGCGATTTTGTGTGAAGAACTAGAACGAGGAGATACGGCTTTTCGAACGGCGGTTTCTGTTCATATTGGATTAAATAGTATGTCTCTTCTCCAGTGGGGAACGGAAAAACAAAAGCAAAAATATCTTGTACCACAAGCGAAAGGAGAAAAGTTAGGTGCATTCGGTTTAACAGAACCTGGAGCAGGATCCGATGTAGCGGCGATGCAAACAACAGCAAGAAAAGAAGGTAATGAATATATTTTAAATGGTTCTAAAACGTGGATTTCACTTTGCGATAAGGCAGATAATTTTTTAGTATTTGCTTACACAGATAAGTCAAAAAAACATAAAGGAATTTCCGCTTTTATTGTTGAAAGAGAGTTTGCAGGTTTTTCTTCAAAAGCGATTGCAGGGAAAATGGGAATTCGAGCTGGAAATACAGGAGAAATATTTTTTGATAATGTAAGGGTTCCAGAAGAAAATTTACTCGGTGAAGAAGGCGAAGGATTTAAAATTGCGATGGCATCACTTGATAACGGAAGATTCACAGTTGCCGCAGGAGCGGTTGGTCAAATTGTTGCTTGTATAGAAGCGAGTGTCGCATACTGTCATGAAAGAGAAACGTTCGGTAAACCAATTGGTAAACATCAACTCGTTCAGCAGATGATTGCTGAAATGGAAGCGGGTTATCAAATGAGTCAATTACTCGTATATCGTGTAGGAGAGTTAAAAAATGCTGGAAAGCGGAATACGAGAGAAACGTCACTTGCAAAGTGGCAAGCATGTGATTTTGCCAATAAAGCAGCAGATGATGCTGTGCAAATCCATGGTGCTTATGGTTTTTCTGATGAATATCCTGTAGAACGTTATTTACGAAATTCTAAAGCGCCAGTTATTTATGAAGGAACACGTGAAATTCATACGATTTTACAAGCAGAATATGTGTTAGGGTATCGAACAGATAAGCGATTAAATAACATGTTACCAGCATGGGAAAAATAAAGAAATATTAATAGTAGAAAGTGATAAAATCATCCATTAAAAAGCCTATACCTAGGCTTTTTTTACTGTTTTAATTCAATTTTAACTTATCACCGAACATTCAATTGCAGCAGCTGTAGAAGATACAACAGAAAACGTAAGAGTATCTTTAGGATTACAAAAATTAGCAGAAGGATTTTATCCTGCATTATTTGAATAAAGGTTAGAAAAAAGCTGCAAACCGAACATAATTGGTTTGCAGCTTTTTTTATTAAATTATCTTAATCAAACGTTATACTTATTTTACTTTGTTTTAAATAAATGTGTAAATTATTTAAAAGATCATTTAATGAAGCGAAACAATAATTTATTGATAAAAAGGAATTTTTTATAAAATTTGGTAATTTTGGGCTTGCATTTTATTTGGTAAGCCATATAATATAATTAATCACATCAATTTAATCGGGATTGAAATGGAGGAATTTTAATTGAAAACAGTTCAAGAGGATATTTTCACAGAACTTAATTATAATTTTAATGATGTCAGCGATTGGCGGAGATATTTGCATCAACATCCGGAGCTTTCCTTTGAAGAAACAGAAACGGCAAAGTTTATTGCGGAGAAACTTACTCAGTTTGGGTTGGAGGTAAAATCAGGTATTGGTGGGAATGGATTAGTCGGTATTTTGAAAGGTTCAGAACAAGGGGAGACAATTGCACTTCGAGCTGATTTTGATGCCCTGCCAATTCAAGATGAAAAGGATGTTTCGTATAAATCATTAAATAAAGGTGTTATGCATGCATGTGGTCATGATGGTCATACAGCTGCATTATTAGGAACAGCACAAACGTTAAGTCGTTTTCGAGAGAAAATAAAAGGAACTGTATTATTCATTTTCCAACATGCGGAGGAAAAACCACCAGGTGGAGCAAAGTTTATGATCGAAGAAAACGTGTTGGACGGAGTCGATTATGTGTATGGTGCCCACCTTGCTTCTGACATACCATTAGGTAAAATTGCTTTAGGTTCAGGTTATCGTATGGCTGCGGTTGATAAATTTACAATCAATATTAAAGGTAAAGGTGGGCATGGAGCAATGCCTCATACAACTGTCGATGCAGTTGTAGTTGGAAGTGAAATTGTGACATCTTTACAAAAGGTAGTTAGTCGAAGAATCAATCCATTAGAATCCGCAGTTGTTACAATCGGGGTATTTCAGTCAGGTACTGCTTTTAATATCATTGCTGATACAGCAAAGATTGAAGGAACAGTTCGGACATTTGAAGATAGTGTACGTAATCAAATAGAAGAAGAAATACGTGCAATTGTCAAAGGTAATACAATCGCAGCACACGCATCTTATGATATCGATTATTTACGCGGCTACCCTGCTTTGAATAATCATCAAGAAGAAACTGAAACAGTTGCCGAACTTTTGTCAGACACGTTTGGAAAAGAGGCAATCATTGATTTAACTCCTGCAATGGGCGCAGAGGATTTCGCTTATTTTTTAAATGAAAGACCTGGAACATATTTTAAAGTTGGCTCACGGAATGAAAGTGAAACGACTCATTTTCCACATCACCATCCGAAATTTGATTTTGATGAAAGAGCGTTATTGAATATTGAAAAGTCATTTGTGCAAATCGTAGCACATCATTTATTTTAAAAAATGGAGGAATAAAAATATGAATTTTGAATTTGATCATCTTGTACATTTTACATTAGAGCCGAATAAAGCGATTGAAGTTTTAGAAGAAAAGGGAATCCATGCAGTGGAAGGTGGATCCCATAGTAGAGGTAGTACTTATAATACATTAAGTTACTTTGATTTAAGTTATATCGAATTCTTAGGAGCAACAGATACATTATTGCTGAAGGAAATCGATCATCCAAGACATAGTTTACTAGAAAAGGTTGTAAAAGATAACTTCCAAGATGGATTTGCGAAATTTGCTATTCGAACGACAAACATTGAAGCAGCGGCAGAACATTTTCGTGAAAAAGGTCTTACAGTGACAGGACCAGTTCCACTATCTCGCACTAGACCAGATGGTAGTGTCATCAACTGGAAGTTATTATATGTCGGAGAAGAAAAGGCATCTCTTGATCTACCATTTATTATTGAATGGGAAGAAAGTGACGAGGAACGAAGAAGTGATTTAACGAACAGAAACGTTATTACAGACCATCCTTCTGAAGCAACATTTTCACATCTTACATTTGTAGTTGATCAATTAGAAGAAACGGTGTCAAAATGGGCAGACTTGCTGAATGTAAAAGCGAGTGAAGTAACTATTAATGAACAATTACAGGCAGAAATTCAAATACTCCACTTATCTGGAGGAAATTTAGTCTTTCAAAGTCCAATAGGTGAAGGCAGGATTTCTAGCATATTGAAAGAACGAGGAGATAGTTTATATCAAGCCAATTTGTTAGGGAACGTTAAGGAAACTTTCGAACTGTTAGGAGGTAATTATCAAATAAATACGAAATAAAGTTAGCTTATTTTTTTACATCTAATTCATAGTAAGATTATATGATTACCTTAAATAATGAGGAGGGAAAGTAAATGAATCATAAGAATAAAATATTAATATTAGGCATTATTACTGCATTGTCGGTCCTTCTTCTAGCAGCTTGTGGCACAAGTAGCGCAAATGTTGACAAGGATGACGATAATGCAAACAGTGAAGGTAAAGTGATTAAAGTAGGTTACCAAAAAGGAAATACATTAAATATATTAAAAGAAAGTGGGATTTTAGAAGAAAAGCTTGAAGCAGAAGGATATGAAGTGGAATGGCGCGAGTTTGTTCATGGCGGTAAATTATTAGAAGCACTCTTTACAGGTAATATTGATTACGGTCATGCAGCAGATGGAGGAGGAATCAATGCACAAGCAGGTGGTAAACCATTAGTATATGTTGGAGCAGATCTACCTAATCCAGAAGGTGTTGGAATTTTAGTTCATGACGATTCAGGTATTGAGTCGATTGAAGATTTAAAAGGAAAAAGTATCGCAGCATTAAAAGGGGGAAATCACCATTATTTAGCAGTTTTAGCGATTAAAGATGCAGGTTTGGAAGTTGATGATGTCGAGTGGGTTTATTTAAGTGATTCGGCTCAACTTCGAACAGCATTTGAAACGAATAAAATCGATGCCTATGCTACGTATGATCCTTTCTTTGCGGGGGCTGAATATGACTTAGAAACAATTAATTTAACAGAAGGTAAAGATTATGACTATCCGAATCGCACATTTTATTATGCTAATGTCGATTTTAATGATGCTCATCCAGAATTAGTGAATCTAATTTTAGAGGCAACTGATGAATCGGACGAATGGGCAAATGAAAATAAAGCGGAAGTTGTAGAGCTTGTTGCTGAAGCATTAGATATTGACAGTGAAATTATTGAAATTGCCATTAATCGACGTGACTATGCGGTAGATTTAATCGACGAAGATATTATTGCCGCCCAACAGAAGCAAGCAGATATTTATTATGAAATTGATTTAATCCCAGAAAAAATTGATGTCTCAGAATATATGCCAATAAAATAAATGAGGTGAATGGTAATGAATAAAAAAGCTATACAACAAATTATCCCATGGGTTATTCCAATATGCTTTATTGTAGGCTGGCAACTCATCGCCATGAACGAATGGGTATCAACCCAATTGATTCCTGCACCTATCACGGTTATATCAAGTGCATTTACATTAATTACATCTGGAGAATTATTGTATCATATGCAAGGTAGTATTGTGCGAGCATTAATTGGGTTACTCATAGGTGGAGGAATAGGCTTTATTCTAGGGGTAGTGAATGGCTTGTTTAAGTTTTCTTACAACTTTACGGATACGTCGTTACAAATGGTCCGGAATATCCCGAACCTTGCTCTCGTTCCACTTGTCATCATTTGGTTTGGGATTGATGAAGGTGCAAAAATATTTCTCGTTTCAATTGGTGTTATGTTTCCGATTTATATAAATACACTTCATGGAATTAGGAATATTGATGCAGGATATATAGAAATGAGTAAAATGTACGGATTAAAAGGCTGGAGACTATTTAGAGAAATTCTACTTCCAGGTGCATTACCATCCATTTTCGTTGGATTGAGATACTCACTGGGTATTATGTGGCTAACATTAATTGTTGCAGAAACAATAGCGACAACTAGGGGAATAGGATACTTAGCGATGACAGCTCAAGAATTTATGCAATCCGATATAATCATTATTACTATCATTTTGTATGCATTGTTTGGCAAACTAGCGGATATGCTCGCTCGCTGGGGCGAACGTAGGGCGCTTAGTTGGCATGAGAGTTACATTCAGTGAAAATAAATAAGGAGGAACAAACAAATGGGTGAACCATCCTTACATGTTTTAGAAGATAGAAGTAAAGAAAAAGTGGAAAATAGTGATGCAGTTCGAATTAATTTATACCATGTGCAAAAGAGTTTTGGTGAAAAGGTTGTTTTACAAGATATTTCATTAGAAATTGAAGCCGGACAATTTGTCGTCATAGTAGGAAAAAGCGGGAGTGGAAAAAGTACGTTACTTCGACTTGCCTCAGGATTAGAAAAACCGACATCTGGTGACATTACTTTTAACGATATACCAATTAAAAACTCCCCAGCAAAAGCAACAATGATGTATCAAGATTCTCGTTTGCTCCCATGGAAGAGTGTCTTAAATAATGTTGGTCTTGGTTTAAGAGGAAACTGGCAAGCAGAAGCGGAAAAAACGTTAGAACACGTTGGTCTATTACCATTTAAAGATGAATGGCCATCTAAGCTTTCTGGCGGACAACAACAACGCGTTGCACTAGCTCGTGCTTTAATGCACAATCCTTCATTATTATTATTAGATGAACCTTTAAGTGCTTTAGATGCATTAACACGAATGGAAATGCAAAATTTAATTGAAAAACTTTGGCTTGATCAAAAATTTACAGCACTACTCGTTACTCATGATGTTCGTGAAGCCATTAAGTTAGGGGATCGTATTATATTAATTGAAGATGGTGAAATTACGCTTGATATTGAGAATGAAGCATCACGACCACGATCATTTACAGACTCCTCATTAACATTACTAGAAAATAATATTTTAGAACGAATTATGAATGCGTAGATGAATTTCTTTAAAGATATGAATATATAAAAACGCTACTATATTATAGTAGCGTTTTTTGCGTTTGGACACAATCATGCTAATATTATTTTCATGTTATTTATATGCTTACATTCTGCTGTAATCATTCATGGATAGTATTACAGCTACTAATTTTTGTAGAAACTATCATTAAAAAGCTGATTATTCATAATGAGTTCATAACTTTTGGATATACTTTGCCTGTAGAAGAAAGAAAAGAGTTCGTAAGGTCGCTTAAATGACATATTCATAGTATGTTTAAGTGATTAAAGGAATGGAAATAAAAGAATGAGCTTATCTGATAATTTTGTAAAAAAAGGACGGAGAAAATGACAAATATACTTATTGTAGATGATGATCCGCATATTCGTGAATTAGTTCATGTATTGCTTGTGAATGAAGGCTTTACTGTACATGAAGCTTCGGATGGAGTAAAAGCTTTGGAAAAGTTAGAAACCATTCATGTTGATTTAGTTATTCTTGATATTATGATGCCGAATATGGATGGCTGGGAATTAGGTAAGGAGTTAACTCGTTTCTATGATTTTCCAATTTTAATGCTAACAGCTAAAAGGGAAACAAGTGAAAAGTTAAAAGGGTTTGATATCGGTACAGATGATTATTTAGTGAAACCTTTTGAACCTTTAGAGTTAGTTGCACGGGTTAAAGCTTTGTTAAAACGATATCAAATATCCATATCGCAAACTATTCAACTAGGTTCTTTAACATTAAATAAAAGAACATATGAGGTTATTCAAGCTGGAGAAAATAATGTTTTGCCACTTAAAGAGTTTGAGTTATTATTTTTACTTGCTAGTTATCCGAACCAGACGTTTACAAGGGAACAATTAATTGAAAAAATTTGGGGTGTTGACTATGAGGGAGACGAGAGAACAGTTGATGTACACATTAAACGCTTACGAACCCGATTCAAAAGTGAACAAGTAACATTCCAAATTAAAACAGTACACGGTCTCGGTTATCGATTGGAGATACTTCCATGAATCAAAAATGGAAAATGCGCTTTATGCGCATAGGTATGCTTTTCCTTATGATTATTCTCTTATCGATATTTTGGTCGGCTGCTTACTTTATATTGAATTATCTTTATGATAAATGGGATATGAACCTTCATGTATGGTTGCAACAAATCATGACATCGATTGGAGGGCTCGTATTATTTTTTGTCACCATGTACATTGTCAGTCGTTTCAATAAAAAAATGGGACAACGACATGAACAATTTTTCCAATCTATTACAGATGCGATTCAACAAATAGCAACAGGTGATTTTACAATTAAGCTTGAAAAAATGGATGGTCACGACAATCCAAATAATCCTTATAATCAATTAGTTGATCATATTAATCAAATGGCAAAGGATTTGGGGCAAGTGGAAGAGATGAGGAAAGAATTTATTTCGAATGTTTCTCATGAAATACAATCTCCACTCACGTCCATTAGTGGATTTGCTCGTGCATTAAAAAACAATAACTTATCAAAGACAAAGCGAAATCATTATTTAACCATTATTGAAACAGAAAGTAAACGATTATCCAATATTAGTGACAATCTTTTAAAGTTGACTTATTTAGAATCAGAAAATCATGATTTTACATTAAATACTTATCGTTTGGATCAACAATTGCAACATACAGTACTAGCATGTGAACCTCAATGGCAAAAAAAGCAAATCGATATGAAACTTGATATGCCTCCAACTTGGCTAACTGCTGATGAGGAACTGTTAAATCAAGTATGGTTTAACCTCATTAACAATGCGATTAAATTTACGGAAGAAGCAGGGGAAATTTCGCTAAAGCTTGTTGAAAATGAAGCGAATGTAACTGTCATTATAGCGGATACAGGTATTGGTATTTCAGAAGAAGAGAAAATGCATTTATTTGAACGGTTTTATAAAGCGGATAAAGCGAGAATTCGTCATAAGAGTGGAAGTGGACTTGGTCTGTCGATTGTAAAAACAATATTAACACTTCATGATGCTTCTATTCGGGTAGAAAGTGATGAATCTGGAACCACTTTTTATATTACCTTTTTGCAACAACGAGACATTAAAAGGAGTCAGATTTAAATGAAAGATAAACAAGAAACAGGATTAAAACAGTTTTTTTCGTTGATGTTATCAACAAATATACCAAAGTCCATGTTAATAATCGGCTTAATTACAAGTATTATTACAACATTAGCAGGTCTTGTCGTCCCATTATTAACAAAGAATTTAGTGGATGATTTTTCAGTATCAACTTTAAGTACTCCACTTTTAGTTGCGATAGGAGTCGCTTTTATATTTCAAGCGTTAATAAGTGGTTTATCCTTATATTTATTAACAGCAGTAGGGCAAAAAATAGTCGCCAGTTTAAGAGAAAAAATGTGGTTGAAACTACTTCGACTACCTGTTCCGTTTTTTGATAAAAGAGCAAGTGGAAGTGTTGTTAGTCGTGTTGTAAATGACACAAACATCGTGAAAGATTTAATTTCTGAACATTTCCCTAAATTTATAACAGGTATTATTTCCATCATTGGCGCTGTTACCTTATTGATTATTATGGATTGGAAAATGACTTTAATCATGCTCATAGCCGTTCCATTAACGATTATGATTATGTTACCTTTAGGGCGTCAGATGGCTAAAATATCACGTGACTTACAAGATGAAACAGCAATATTTAGTGGTAATGTACAACAGACATTAGGAGATATTCGCTTAATGAAAGCATCTACAGCTGAACAAACAGAAGAACAAAAAGGGCTATCTGGAATTAACAATTTGTTATTCTATGGTCTGAGGGAAGCACGCATATTTGCTTTAATTGCTCCAACGATACAATTTGTCATCATGTTTGTCATTGTTGCTATTATTGCATATGGTGGAATGCGTGTCGCGAGTGGAGAAATGACTACAGGAACTCTTGTTGCATTTTTGCTCTATTTATTTCAAATTATTATGCCTGTCACTACGTTTGCGATGTTCTTTACACAATTACAAAAAGCAAAAGGAGCGACAGAACGAATTGTAAGTATATTGCAAGAACCATTAGAAGAAGAACAAGTAGGTATAGAGGAAAACATTGAAAATAAACCAATACATGTTGAGAATGTTTCTTTTGCATATGAAGCAAATGAACCGATTATTAATGATGTATCTTTTACGGCTAATCCTGGAGAAATGGTTGCTTTTGTAGGTCCTAGTGGTGGTGGAAAAACAACGATGTTTAGCCTGATAGAACGCTTTTATGAACCGACTGAAGGAGTGATTCGCATTGGCGATACGCCGGTAAATACATTATCAATGAAAACATGGCGCAATCAGATTGGTTATGTATCACAGGAAAGTTCAATGATGGTTGGAACTATTAGAGAAAATTTATGCTATGGACTAGAGCATACGGAGAGTATTTCGGATGAGCGACTTTGGGAAGTTGCTAAAATGGCTTATGCAGACAAATTTATTCGTACATTCCCTGAAGGTCTTGATACAGAAGTTGGGGAACGAGGTGTGAAGTTATCAGGTGGACAGAGGCAACGTATTGCAATAGCTAGAGCCTTTTTACGTGATCCAAAACTGCTTATGATGGATGAAGCGACAGCAAGTTTGGATAGTCAATCGGAAATTATCGTTCAAAAAGCTTTAGGAGAGTTAATGAAAGGTAGAACAACTTTTGTCATTGCTCATCGGTTGTCTACAATAGTTCATGCAGATAATATTATCTTTATTGAAGGTGGAACGATTACTGGAAAAGGCTCTCATGAAGAACTACTTGGTTGTCATCCTTTATATCGAACATTTGCTAATCAGCAATTAGCTTAAAGTTTTACACTATATAGTGTTGCAATGCCTTTCAATCAAATGGAGTAAGTGATATTATTTAGATAGATTATTTAATTTGTAACACTTACATATCAACTTGAAAAAGCAACATTATATCATGAACTGGAGATGATTCAATGCTGATAAGAGATATTATGACAAAAGAAGTTATTACAGTGGCAGAAGAAGATACGGTGGAAAAATGCGCTAAATTACTTAACAATTATGACTTGAGTGGACTACCTGTAGTAGATAATGAAGGGTATGTAACAGGGATTATTACAGAAGGTGACCTTCTAAAACATAATGCTGAAGTAGAAGTACCTGCGTTTTTAGAAATACTTGGTGGCATTATTTATTTAAGTGATCCGAATAAATATTTGAGAGATGTAAGAAAATCAATGGGACGTTATGTAAAAACAGTGATGACAGAAGATGTAGAAACAATTGCTGTACATGAAAAGGTAGAAGTTGCCGCAAAAACTTTAACAAAGAAAAAAATAAAACGTCTGCCAGTTATTGATGAAGAGGCAAAACTTGTCGGTATCGTTTCCCGAAAAGACGTTATGAACCATTTATTTGCGAGTGAGTAAAGTATAATATTAGCTAAATTTTTGAACAATGAATGAAGAAGGCACTATCCATTTGCGGAAGTAGTGCCTTTTTATTTTTGTAGATTGTCTTGTAGCGTTTTTAATTCATATAGTAGTGAAAGATGTTGTATGATATTTTCTATTTATTTAATCGTTCCACTAATGACTTCATCTTTATGAGCAGTGAAGGCATCAAGAACTTGATTTTTCTCTTTTTCTGGTACATCAAAATGATCGAGTATAGTAGCTAACACTTGTCCTGCTGCATTAAATTCCTCTTCTGTTAATTTCATGTCGTAATGGGTTGGTTCTAAATCTAAGCTAGCTTCATTAGGAATCGTGCTCACATATTTATAAGGACCACCAGCTTTTTCGCTAACCCATAAAGTAGTTAATACAATGAATCCAGGTGCCCTCCAAGATTTATTTGCATACCAATCTTTGAGAAAAGGATTGGAAGAGTTTTCTCCTGCAACTGGATCTTTTGCTAGCGCGTTAGCAAAGTGTTCGACAACTGCTGCAATGTTATAAATACCACCGAGACGTTCATATAAAGACTTCTCAGACATTTTCAACACCTCCTTTTTATAAGTCGTTCCCTAATCTGTCAACACAAAACATAGATTTAGAGAGAGATAGAGAGTGATTTTTATCATTCAATTTATAACTACGTAAACGGACTCCTACAAGCAGTTTTATTGTGTTAGAAAGATAAATCGTGTAATATTTTTTCTGTCGGTCATACTATAATTAGACTTTAAAAATACAGGAGAGATTTTACATGTTAAGACATACAGTGAATGGTTATGTAGCGAATAAAGTAGTAAAAAGCGCATTACCTAAAGTGAAAAATGATGAACAAACAGCACAAGTATTTGAAAGTGAATTTGATTTATCCAGAAATTCAATGCGAGCAGTTGGTATTATTGAAATGCTTGGGGCAATGTTCTTATTCCTATCTGTTTTCGGACGAAAGTTTGTACGAATTGGGACAGTATTATTGAATATCGTACTTGGTGGTGCAATATTTAAACATCTAAAAGCAGGACATGGAGTTAAAGGAGCAAAATCTGCGCTCACTCTTTTTGGATTAAATTTACTTAGTTATAATGAAACGCGACAAGATAAAAAAGCTAAATAAATGAAAAAAGCGTGTAGAAATGACATTTTAAATGAACTCTACACGCTTTTTTATGATAAAGAAAATAAGAGGTGTGTTTGTGAGTAATATTGTAAAAGGTATTTTATTAATGTTAATATCGTCTATTGGCTTTGCAATTATGACGTTATTCGTTAAATTGGCAGGGGATTTGCCTTCGATTCAAAAGACGTTTTTCCGAAATTTTGTTTCTGCAATTATTGCTTTTATTTTAGTTGTATATAATAAAGAACGGTTGTTTGGTAAACGTGAGAACCAACTTGTTTTATTAGGTCGTTCGATATTTGGAACATTGGGGATTGTATTTCTCTTTTATGCGATTGACCATTTAGTTATGTCAGATGCGGATATGTTGAATAAAATGAGTCCTTTTTTAGTAATTATTTTTTCAGCTATCTTTTTAAAAGAGCGAGTTTTACCGTTTCAAATGGTAACCATTGTGTTAGCGTTTATCGGGATGATTTTCATCGTAAAACCTTCTGTATCCGTTGATTTTATACCATATTTAATAGGGGTATTATCAGCAGTATTTGCAGCGGCAGCTTATACATTATTACGTGTGTTAGGAAATAGAGAAAAGTTTTATACGGTCGTATTTTATTTTTCGTTCTTTTCGACTGTCGTTTTATTACCGTTTTTAATTATGTTTTATGAACCAATGACAGGTGGGCAGTTGCTTTACTTATTATTAGCAGGTTTATTTGCGACAGTAGGGCAATTTGGGATTACACTTGCTTATAAATATGCACCTGCTCGTGACATTTCAATATTCACCTATTCGACGGTTATTTTTACGACAATTTTAAGTTTTACATTTTTCGGCGAAGGTCCGGATATATTTAGCTTAATAGGCTATGTCATTATTTTAGGTGCAATGACATACATGTTCTTTAAAGGAAGAAAAGCGCAAGAAACGGAAACGGCAAGTTAAATAAATAGTTAGGCGGTAGATACATCTTGTGTCTATCGTCTTTTTTTATTAAACATGATAATACTGTGCGTTTATTCTATTGCAACAAGGGAAAAAGATAAATATGAAAAAATCGACCAACAAGCTGCTGTGAAACAAATGCAAAAAGGCGATGTCATTGTGAACACCTCTTCCATTACGGCATATAATGGATCTCCAGGATTAATGGATTATTCAGCAACGAAAGGAGCAATTACTTTCTTTACTCGGTCATTAGCGTTGAATTTAGCTGATCAGGGAATTCGAGTAAATGCGGTTGCACCAGGTCCGATTTGGACGCCGCTTATTCCTGCAACATTTAATCAGGAAAAGGTTGAACAACATGGAGCAGATACACCTGCAGAACGTCGTGGGCAACCAGCAGAAAATGCACCTGCTTATGTCTTTTTAGCTTTTTCTGATTCTAGTTACATGACTGGACAAACGATTCACGTAGATGGTGGGGATTTTGTTACTTCTTAACTAATAATAGAAGTGGTGGTGAAAAGGTGCGGTTATTGTATAAACTTCTCATAACAAGTATTGTTTCTGGCACTGTTTTGGCAGGGTTTTTGAAGGTAGTTCAAGTAACATTAAATAATGATGCTTATATTTTATTATTTAATATGGATTATATTCCGTTATTGAAAAACGTCGAGAAGATAAATGGGAGTGGATATGTATTTCATTTCGTCTTCTGTTTTGTCAGTGTCGTCAGTTTATTTCACCTTGCAAAAATCGTTCAATTAGAAAAACACATTGCTGTTTATGTTATTGTATTTACTGCTGGAAGTGGGATGCTTTACTTTTTAACCGCACTAACGAATCAGCCACCGAGTGCTACGTCTGTTATCTCTTGGCTATATTGGGTAGTAGCACATGCCGTATTTGGTATTGTAGTTGGCGTAATGATAAAATATTGGCTTAAGCAAGATGCCTAATGGTTTTACAAGATGTTATTGTATCTTTATGAAGTAAAAGGTGGGTAAAGATGAAGAAAGTAGTCGCTTTTTTAACAATCATTCTTTCTATGATCATGCTCGTTTCTTGTGGCGAGGATCGTTCTTATACTATTGATAAAGTATCGATATTTGCCTATATTACGGAATCTGGGACAATAAATGTTAGAGAAAGATATACGTACAGTTTTGATGGTTCATTTGATGGTTTAACTCGTGACATACAATCAAGTACAAGCGATTTTAATGCTTATTTACTGCCTAGTCATGACCTTGAGTCTATTGACGATGCAGATGATGTTCAACAATTATCAACAGAACTAGAAAATCACGAATATAAAATTTATACAAAATCTCAAGATGAAACAAAAACAGTTCTTTATACATATGAGATTCATGGGTCAATTGAAAAATATAAGGACATCGGAAAATTGCATTATAGCTTCTTTAACAAAGATAATCAAACAGATATAAACGATTTAATGATCGCGATTGTACTGCCAGAATCAGTAAACATGGATGATTTACATATATTTTTACGGGAAGAGGGTAATGGATCTATTGAGGAATATACGAATGCATTAGTTTATACAAATGATCTTTTACCCGCCAAGGAAGATTCATATATGACCTTCCTTTTCCCAAGCTCTCTCTTATCTGAAATGGACATAACAGAAAATGAAAGTATGCTTGCTCAGACGTTAGAGGAAGAAAATGATTGGCAAAATCGGGCGACTCACTTAACGGAGCGGTTTAGCACATTAAAAATTATCCTTATGATGCTCGTAGTATTTATTATTTTTATTACTAGTTATAATATTTATATCCATCCAATTCGTAAACGAGAAGATTATGATGAAGCGACATTAATTCAACTATTTGAGAATACGGATTTGTTTTTTATCGAATATATCGAATCGCTATTTCTCCAGTTAAATGATAAAGCTGTTATCTCTGCATTGTTTTCATTAAAAACAAGAGGGATTATCCGGATTGAAAAAGTTTCTTCGAATAAAGGAAAAACTGAATCAACGATGCGTTTTACTTGGATTGATCATTCGAAAGAAATAGATGAAGCAGATCAGTATTTACAAGATTGGCTGTTTACAGAAGGGTCAGATGGAGTAAAACGGTTTGCTTTAGAAGAAATTATCGATGACGAAACAGAAGCAGTTAAGAAACGGAAAAAGAAAGGAAAAGAATTTGAAAGCCAAATAAAAGAGTGGAAAAAGCTCGTTTTAAAGCGAGATAGTTATCAGCATGTACGTCATCCATATCAATTATACAAATGGATATCTATGTTATTTGTCCTTATTTCTAGTAGTGTTTTTTATTATTTTATTACGATTGACCTCCTAACTCCAACGGAACAATTAGGTTTAAAAATTACGATCGGATTAAGTACATTAATTGCTATTATATTTTCACGAAATAAATTCGTTTTATTCTTTTATTATGTGTTAATAGCCACTTTAAGTATCCTATATTTTTCTATGTATAGTGCAGGTGTTTGGGTCGTTGTTTTTTATTTTATTACACTTATTGCTAGTCTAAGTATCCCAGCTTATTATTGGACGGACGAGGTTGCTCCTATTAAACAAGCGATTAATAAAGCGAGTGAATTAATGCGCGAACAGAAATATCCCGTAGGCACTGATACTACTATTATAGAAAATCGTCTCTTACATGCAATTGTGCTGAATCAAGGGAAAAAATATGCCAAACAAATTAATCAAGAAGAGATTATGCAAAAATTAAAAGTAAATAGTGTCATGTTAGCTAACACTGATTTTGTCCTTGATTCCATTAGAGATATGTCTATCTATTCATCAAGTGGAGATGGTGGAAGTAGCTCATCTGGAGGTTCAAGCTCAGGCGGCGGTGGAGCAGGTGCATTTTAGAAAATGAACAAGAATCTAAGGATGAGTTAGGATCTATTATATGGTGAAAGACGGTGAACTTATGATTTTTAAAGGCAATCCTATTTCGGCGATTTCGACTAATTTAATCGCTGTTAAAGGTGTTTCTCGTGATGGTTTAATGACAATAGTACAACCAGCAGCTAAGGCAGGCCCATCTTTCTTGTCAGTATTGCCGCTGGAAAATTCCAAGGGGTAAATCGCTGCAAGGACTCCGCTTGGTTTCTTCTATAATTGTAATCGGTTTTCCCATTTCTAATGGCATTAATTTTGCTAGTTCCTCTTCGAGAGCGATAATTAATGCAAAATAGTTTCTTAAAATATTAGTTCGATCATAGGCAGTTAAATTTTACCAACTATCGAAGGCAGCGTTTGCTGCTTCAACTGCTAATTGAGCTTCCTTTGTTCCATCATAAAAAACATTGGAAATGATTTCATTTATTGCGGGGTTAATGATATCCATTGTATCAATGAAGTAACCATTTTTATTTACTACCTATCTCATGAAGGTCGAATGTCGACATTGTGCGCAGTCTAAAAGGAAAATAATTTTCCATCAAGCTTATTTCTCATAAAAATCCCATACTTTTTCATTTAATAAATTAGGTGGTTTTTTACCTTGTAAACCAGTGGTAAGATTTTTCATTGCTAAAGTAGACATGGCAAGTTCATTTTCGATTGTTGCTGCCCCTATATGAGGTGTTGTGACGACATTAGGTAAATGTAATAAAGGGTTATCCATATCGATAGGTTCTTGATCGAACACGTCTAGTCCCGCAGCTAATATTTCTTGATGGATAATGGCCTTGTAAAGTGCTTCTTCATCGACATTTATACCACGAGATCCATTGATAAATATTGCGCTTTTTTTCATTAGTTTGAATTGTTCTGTGCTAATCATCTTTTCTGTTTCTTTTGTTGCTGGAACCATTAATACAATAAAATCAGATTCCTTTAACAAATCTTCTAAACTACAAAACCTAGCATCATATTTTTGTTCAACCGCTAAATCTCTTGATCTTTTGTGGTAAAGAATATCCATGTCAAAACCAAAATGACAACGTTTGGCAATAGCTTCACCAATTCCTCCAAGTCCAATAATACCAACTTTTTTATGGTGCATATCAACACCGAAATATTCTGTTTGTAAATACTCTTTCCATTTACCTTGTTGGACAAATTGGTGTAATTCTGGAATTCTGCGAGACGTCGCTAACATTAAGCCAACCATTGCATCGGCGACTGTATCTGTAAGAACGTTTGGGGTGTTTGTTGCTAAAATGCCTGCTTTAGTGATGGCATCTAAATCTAAATTATCATACCCCGCGGATACATTACTGACAATTTTCAAATTTGGTGCATGTTGAAGTAATTTTTGATTTACTTTTAATTCTAAACCGATAATACCTACTGCATCTTGTAATTCCTTTTTAAATAAAGGATCATCTAATTGTTCATAGTTTTGAAAGTATATTACATCATACGATTGCTCTAATAACTCTATTATTGATTTAGAAACACGTGTATACGCAATAATTTTATCCAAATAAATTACACTCCTTTTATAAAATAATTTAATAGTCATTTTATATAAAAAAGTAGAATAAAACAATAACAATATTCGAATTATAAAAATTTATTGACAATTTGTAAGCGCTATTATAGTATTGCGCTTAAGTTGAATTGTCGATAATTAGTAAAAGGAAATATTAGCTAAGATACAAGTAGAAAGGGGTTTACATATGTCATTGAATGAACAAGTAAAAGAAAACATCGCTAAAAACAAGGAGGATTATATCGAGTATTTGCAAAAAATTGTGCAAGAACAGACGATTACTGGAAATGAAAAAAAGGCTCAACAAATAGTTGCAGATAGATTAACGAGTAAAGGTTTAGAAGTAGATGTGTGGGATCCAGATTATGAAGAGTTAACAAAGAGTGAATTTTTCAATCCGCTTCGTGATAATTATGATAACAGTCCAAACGTAGTAGGTGTATTAAAAGGGAAGGGTGAAGGTCCTTCAGTCATTTTGAATGGTCATATCGATGTAGTGCCTGAAGGTGACGTGAACAAATGGACAGATCATCCATATTCAGGCGCTGTAAAAGATGGAAAGTTATATGGTCGTGGAACCACAGATATGAAGGGAGGGAATGTATCTACTTTAATAGCGCTAGAAACGATTATAAATTTAGGTATCGAATTAAAAGGTGATGTTATTTATGAAAGCGTTATCGAAGAGGAGACTGGCGGAGCCGGAACCTTGTCGGCGATTCAAAGAGGCTATCATGCTGACATTGCTATTGTACCTGAACCGAGCGAAATGAAAATCTTTCCACAACAGCAAGGTTCATTATGGTTTAAGGTAACAGTAAAAGGTGAGGCAGCTCATGGTGGAACACGGTATGAAGGGGTTAGTGCTATTGATAAAGGATGGCTTGTTTATAAAAAAATACTAGAATTAGAAGAAAAAAGAAATGAACCATTAAGAAAAGATCCTTTATATAAAGATAATCCTATTCCAATTCCAATAAATATAGGACAGTTTAATGCCGGAAACTTCCCATCTTCTGTTCCTGAAATTGCAACTATTGAAGGTAGGTATGGTGTTGCACCTGGAGAAACATTGCAGGAAGCAAAAGAAGAGTTTAAGAAAATGTTGGAAGGTTTAGCTGAGATAGATGAGAGATTCGAAAAGGATCCTGCAACAGTTACATGGGGTGGCATACATTTACCACCGGGTGGTTGTGATTTAGATCATCCAATGTTAGAGATATTAAAGGATAAATACGAAGAAGTAAAAAATGAACAGCCTATACTTGCTGGTTCAACATGGGGAACTGATGGTGGATTGTTAACGCAAGCAGGTAATATCCCATCTATTATATTCGGACCAGGTACGACAAGTATGGCTCATTATACAAATGAATATGTTGAGTTGGATAAAGTATTTGAAACAGCTGAAATTATTTGTTTATCAATTATAGAATGGTGTGGCATAGTCAAATAATAAAAATTAGGAGTGTGTGACCAAATGAAAAAAGGGATTTTTGCATTCATATCAATGTTAATTGTCGTTGTATTAGCAGCATGTGGAGGAAGTTCAAGTAGTGGTGGAATGGTAATTTTAATAGATTATATTCGAAAAGAAGCTTTAACTAATATTAAAAGAACAGCTGATTTTACAGCATCACTGCAAATCATTAGTTTAGCTAAATATGAAATAAGATGTTATTGAAACGAAATTGACGAATATCTTTTTCACGATATTCGTCAATTTTGTTATTATTACGTTACCAAAATTGTTGAAAGCAGTTACCTGAATTTAGTAGCACTCAAAACGGAGTGGAACTACTCACCTAGATTTCAGGGAAACTCAGTAAGAATTAGGTAATGTTTTTTTCTATGCGAGTCAAATATCTTCTTATGGTATACTAATACATAATTTGAGTCAGAGGAGGCGCCTCTAATGTTCGACTTACTAATTATTATGTTGGAAAGAGTTGGAGTCATTATTGCTGTTGCATTCATTTTAACGAGATTCCAATTTTTCAAAAATATGATTAGCCATGATAAATTAGATGGAAAGCAGTCACTTGCTGCTGTTTTGTTTTTTGGATTTTTTGGAATTGCGGGAACATATTTAGGAACTGCGCTTGATGTATCTACTTCCCAATTTAATAATGTCCAGATGTCCCTGATAGAAAGTGAAGCTATCGCAAATTCGCGTGTCATTGGGGTTGTCTTGGCTGGACTATTAGGTGGATATCGGGTCGGCATTGGTGCTGGATTGATTGCTGGTTTACATCGGATGACACTTGGAGGATTTACTGGCTTTGCTTGTGGATTTTCTACTATTATCGCTGGATTTGTTGCTAGCGCATTTCATCGGAAGAAAAATAAGACGGGAGCAGTTTTAGCATTAGGTATAGGTGCGTTGGCTGAAGCGATGCAAATGGGGTTCATCCTTCTACTGTCTAGGCCGCTAGATCAAGCGCTAGCATTAGTTGAAGTAATTGGATTACCGATGATCGTTGCCAATGGTGTTGGTGCAGCACTATTTATGCTCATTGTACATAGTGTTATTAATGAACAAGAAAAAATGAGCGCACTACAGGCTCAGAAATCTTTGTGGATTGCAGATCAGACGCTTGGATTTTTGCGAAAGGGTATGAACGAGGAAACTACGCTAGCCGTTTGTAATATATTATATCGCGAGCTCAAGCCAGATGCGGTTTCCCTTACAGACGATAAAAATATTTTAGCACATGTTGGACTAGCTAGTGATCACCATCAGTCGAATGTGATGATTCAAACGGAAGAAACGAAACAGGTGATTCAAAAGGGAAAACTAACCGTTGTTCGGGACGGGACATTGCATTGTCATCATGATGATTGTCCTTTAGGTGCTGCAGTTATTGCGCCATTGACATCTAGGGAAACAACAATTGGTACTTTGAAGTTTTACTACCCATCAGAAAAAGATATAACCGATGTTACGATAGAATTCATAACAGGTCTTAGTTATTTGTTGAGTAATCAACTGGAAATTGCAGAAGCTGACAGAGCTTATCACTTAGCAAAAGAGACAGAGATAAAGCTATTGCAATCACAAATTAGTCCACATTTTTTATTCAATTCATTAAATATTGTTATGTCATTAATCCGGACAAAACCGGATGAGGCTAGAAGGCTACTTGGATCATTATCTTATTTTTTACGCCAAAATGTAACAGGGACATCATCGGATAAAATAACGATTGAACAAGAACTTTTACATGTAAAAGCTTTTTTAGAATTAATTGAAGCAAGGTTCATTGATCGTTTAACAATTAATTATGAAATTGATGATACATTGCTTTATGAAATGATTCCGCCATTTACTTTGCAACCTATCGTCGAAAATGCAATCCAACATGGAATTAAAGATAAAGAGGAAAATTGTCTTGTGAAAATAACCATTCACAAGGTGCAAGAAGCTATTGAAATCCAGGTGGAGGATAACGGAAAAGGAATCTCCCCTGTACGGCTACAGCAATTGGGGAAAGATAAAGTAGAATCAGAAATAGGGACAGGAATGGGATTGTATAATGTCAATCGCCGGCTAATCATGACGTTTGGCGAACGAGCTGCACTTAATATTAAAAGTAGTCAAGGAATTGGAACAGCCATCTCATTTTGTATTGAAAAATAAGGAGTGATGCAGAATGCACATGATTCGTATATTAGTTGTCGATGATGAACGATATGCTAGGGAAGAGTTGACTTTTCTGTTGGAGGAATTTTCTAATGTTGACGTAATTGGAGATGTGGCACGTGGTGAAACTGCTATTGTGCAGGCGACCCAATTACAACCTGATGTCGTTTTTTTAGATGTGGAAATGCCTGGACTGAGTGGAATCGATGTTGCTAACTCACTGCAGGGACTAAAGAAAGTGCCACTTATTGTATTTGCGACTGCTTACCCGCAATTTGCTACTGAAGCTTTTCGGATTGATGCAATTGATTATTTGTTGAAGCCATATAATCCGGATCAGCTTGCTCAGACGATGAATCGAATTAAAAGGCGATTGTTTCCGGACGTATCTATTCAAACTCAGAACCCACTTGGCAAGTTAGCGGTAGAGAGAGACGGAGAAATCGACTATATTTTAGTGGAAGATATTTTGTATATTTCTCCAGAAGGAAAAAACGCCAAAATTGTAACAGAATCGAATGAATATGAAGTGAGGTCTTCTTTAAAAGAATTGGAACATAGATTGACGACCTTTTATTTTTTTAGAATACATAAAAGTTATCTTGTGAATTTGCAATATGTTGTTAAACTAACACCTTGGTTTAATGGTGCATATGAATTGGAGCTTGCGGGCAGGTCTGAAAAATTACCTGTGAGTAGGAATTATGCACGCGAATTACAAAAGAAGTTAGATCTTTGAGATTAAGCCCTTACTATTGTGTGCAATAATTTTTGAACTTAGGAGTATCCTTCAATTGAGTCGTTAGATACTTTCTGCAGTCGTGCGTACTCAGGTGAAAGGATTTTTAGATGCTTTATTGCTCAATACTTAATCCATTCCTTTTCACCTCCATTTCACTTCGGAATAAACAAAAATCTTTAGTTAATGACGCGTGATATAAAATGTTTTCGCGTAATTATGCGAAAACTTTCACACATTATTCTATTCATTTGACATGTTATTCTCTTTATTTAACATCCTAAGGAAAAAAGTTAATCATTGTCCAATATTACTATATAATGAGTTGTAACCGTTTTATTGAGAAGTGTGAGACTTTTCAATGAAACCGATATCAATAGGGACAGAGGTGGAAAAATGATTACTTTTTTATTATCAATTGTACTTTTAGTCGTCGCTTATTTTACGTATGGAAAATACGTTGAAAAGGTATTTTCGAAAAATGATGAGCGGAAAACACCAGCCTATGCGAACCAAGATGGTGTGGACTATGTACCGATGCATAAACAGAAAAATGCACTTATTCAATTATTAAATATTGCAGGTACAGGGCCAATTTTTGGGCCGATTATGGGAGCACTTTTTGGACCGGTTGCATTTATTTGGATTGTTGTTGGATCAATATTTGCTGGGGCAGTTCATGATTATTTAACAGGGATGATCTCAATCCGAAATAAGGGAGCACATATTCCTGAGTTGGCTGGAAAGTTTTTAGGGAAATTTTCTAAGCATATTGTAAACATTTTTGCACTTTTATTATTACTATTAGTTGGAACAGTTTTTGTAACAACACCGGCATCATTACTTGCAATTGTATTAAACCATAAAGTTAGTTTGAGTATTTTAATAGCGGTTATTTTTGCTTACTATTTCTTATCAACTATTTTACCGATTGATAAAATTATCGGTAGACTATACCCGTATTTTGGAGCGATATTATTAATTGGTACAGTTGGTGTTGGAGGGGCATTGTTATTTTCCGATTATACGATTCCAGAAATGACGTTATCAAACTGGCATCCGGAAAAACTACCAATTTTCCCAATTTTATTCTTTACAATTACTTGTGGAGCTTTATCTGGTTTCCATGCGACACAATCACCAATTATTTCTAGAACAGTGAAAAAAGAATCGGAAGGTCGTTATGTATTTTACGGTATGATGATTGCTGAAGCAGTAATAGCGATGATTTGGGCTGCTGCGGCGATGAGTTTATTAGATGGTCAAACATTAAGTGAGTTTATTGATACAGGAACTCCATCAGCAGTTGTAAATGAAGTTTCGATAACATTACTAGGTGCAGTTGGTGGTACAGTTGCGGTGTTAGGAGCTATTGTTCTTCCGATTACGTCAGGAGATACAGCTTTCCGAGCTGCACGTTCGATTATTGCTGACTATTTGAAAATAGATCAGAAAAAAGTAGCGAAACGATTAGCGATAGCTATTCCATTATTTGCAATCTCTATCTTGTTAACACAAATTGACTTCAATATTTTATGGCGGTATTTCTCTTGGGCGAACCAAGCTACAGCAGCGATTGCCTTGTGGATAGGAACAATGTATTTATTTATTAAAGGTAAAAATTACTTTATTGCCTTGTTCCCAGCAATCTTTATTACTTATATGGTATTCGTCTATATTCTAAATGCACAAATCGGCTTCCGCCTAGATTTAAATGTATCCTATGTTCTTGGACTCATTTTAACAGTGATTTTAACTGTAATGTTCTTTGTGAAAGCTAGAAACAATAAGAAAGATGAAGTTGAAACTGATGTTGATATAGCTGCATAAGCTACTGACAAAAATAAATCAGGAGAGGGTTGAGCCCGCTCCTGATTTTTGTATGTTATATATATGTAGGTAAGGCGTTGATTTAAGTATATTTGAGAACTGTACTTGCTGATTTTCGAGTTTTGTTATATTTAATTCTGTTTTTCTCTGAACAGTTTCTTATTAAGAAAAATACGACTGTAACCGTTCAATGATAAGATATTATGGTATAATGTATCATAATATAAAGCGGATATAGCGATAAGAATGTGGGGGATCTTCATGGAAGTATATAAATTTGTTATGCCTGAAGTTATATTTGGAAACGGTTCCATAAAACAGGTAGGCGAGAGTTGTATTCGTCTTGGGGCTCAAAAAATACTAATTGTCACAGATCCAGGTGTCGTTGAATCTGGTTGGTTAGAATTAGTTGTTCAAAGTTGTCATGAAGTAGGTTTAAGTTATTCTGTATTTTCAGATTTGACAACAAATCCGAAAGATTTTGAAGTAACAAAAGGGTTGGCTCATTATTTGAATGCAGAATGTGATGCCATTCTCGGTGTTGGTGGTGGGAGTGCAATAGATGTAGCAAAAGCAATAGCAATTTTAGCAACGAATGGTGGCGATATTGGTGACTATGAAGGTGTTGACAAAATAAGTATGCCGTTACCACCACTTGTTATGGTAGCTACTACGGCTGGTTCTGGTTCGGAGGTCTCTCAGTTTTCTATTATATTAGATTCGGAACATAACAAGAAACTAACGATTATTTCCAAGTCACTAGTTCCTGATATTGCTATTATAGATCCAGAAACATTGCGTACAAAAAGTGCCTTATTAACAGCGACAACAGGGTTAGATGTGTTAACACATGGTATTGAATCGTATTTAAGTATAGCGGCGACACCATTAACGGATGTACATGCAGAAAACGCTATATTGTTAGTTGCAAAATATTTACGTCAATCCGTCGCATCAAAACTAAACGAAGAGGCGAAGAAAAATATGGCGATGGCAAGTCTTCAGGCTGGTTTAGCTTTTTCGAATGCTATTTTAGGTGCTGTACACGGAATGAGCCACGCAATTGGTGGGAAATTTTTATTACCTCATGGGGATGTAAATGGAATACTATTACCGCATGTGATGGAATTTAATTATATTTCGGCACCAGATAAATTTGCACGGATTGTAACATTACTTTCAGGAGAAGAAAAAAGATGGAGTGATTCAGGACAAGATGCTGTAGAATTAGTAAAACAATTAGCACATGATATCGGTGCACCAAAACGGCTAAGTGAGTTAGGGTTAACAAAACAAGATGCTAAAAAAATTAGTGCAGATGCGATTGAGGATGCATGTATGATTACAAATCCTCGGGATATAACAGAGCAAGATATTGAACGATTATTTATCCAAGCACTATAAATAGCATAAACTCTAAAAAAGAGCTATACAGTGATAGAAGTTCTTAATGAACTTGCATTACATAAGGATTACAACTAATCTACATATCATTTATCGTTACAGGTGTATATCATTAATAATTGAATCATAGGGGGGACTAGGAATGACTAATAGACAGGCGATGATTGATCGACTCGTAGGTGTGCAATCATCTAAACGAAATTATTATGTCGCATTAAAAAATTCCGTGACAGAAATGAAAAAGAAAAACATTCAATTGGAAATTATTAATGATGTAATGAAAGGTTTTAATATTGAAATGTCAATGAATGATATATTGCAATTTATTTTGAAAAAAATGAGACCATTCTTTTCATTTAGTTATTTAGGATTATTTGAATTACATTATGAATCAGAACAATTACATGTTCACACAATTTATCCCAAAGTCGATAGTTACCAACAAATTGGTCCAATCCTTCAACAAGACCACTCCTTGTATTGGGAAGTGGTACAAGATAATAAATATCGTAATTATATTTTAAATAAAACTGATTCGTATATTGAACTCGAACCTTTTAAACATTTGGAATTAAGACAGGTGATTATATTTCCAATGTATGTACAAGGGAAAATAATAGGATTATTTAGTTTAGGCAGTAATGAAGTTATCGAATATGATGCTGATGATTTACGTTTCTTCCAACAGTTAACAGATCAAATTGCCGTTTCACATGAAAATGTTCGCCTGTATAGGGAGGTATTACAAAAGAAAAATGAATGGGAGCAAACATTTACAGCAGTAAAAGATCCAATCTTTCTCGTTGATTTAGAGGGGAACATTGTACAAGCGAATGAAACAGCGAAGGATTTTTTTCATTTACAAGAAAATAATCTAAATTTACATGATGTTTTATATGGAGAAAATGTACCTTCCGAAACTATTATGGAACGGTGTATAAAAGAGCAAAATGCAATTAATGAAGAGTTGAAACTGTTTAATAAAGCATATTGTGAAGTATATGCATATCCCGTATTTCACGAAAGGGGAAAAGTACTCCATATTATTGTTTATGTTCGCGATATTACCAATAAACGACAATATGAAGTGCAAATTATGCAGTCTAGTAAGCTTGCTGCAATCGGTGAGATGGCTGCCGGTGTTGCTCATGAATTAAATAATCCATTAACAGCTATCTTAGGAAATTCACAAATATTATTACGAAAAGAACAAGAGGATAGTCCAACAATTCATTTGTTACGTGATATTTATGAGTGTGGAAGGAGAAGTCAAAATATTATTCGAAACCTATTAACCTTTTCTAGACAAGATGAATATTTATTTGAGCGATGTTCGATAAATGAAGCAATTCATAATGTGTTAGGTATGGTTGGATATCAAATGGAGCAAGACCAAATTTATGTTGAATTGAATTTGGCTGAGCAGATGCCACTAATCGACGGTAGTGCCCAGCAAATTGAACAAGTAATAATTAATTTAATGTTAAATGCTAAAGATGCACTGAAAGAGCGTGAATCAACTAAGCAAATTAAAATTGAATCAAGTCAATGTGAGGAATTTGTTTATGTCACAGTTCGTGATAATGGTATAGGAATGAGTGATGAGGAAAGAGGTAATATTTTTGATCCATTTTTTACAACGAAACAAGTTCGAAAAGGAACAGGTCTAGGATTATCGGTTAGTTTGGGGATTGCCGAATCGCATCAAGGTAACATCATTGTAGAAAGTACGCCTGGTAAGGGGAGTTCATTTACATTACAGCTCCCGTTATGTATAGAAAGTGGATAATGGAGGAAGCAATGGCAAATATCTTAATTATTGATGATGAAAAAGAAGTAGGGACTTTTTTAAAATACTTATTAGAAGAACGCGGCCACAATGTGACGGTTGGCTATAGTGGTGCAGACTTTGATATGTTATGTGAAGGACGTGCTTTTCGGTTGGCGATGCTAGATGTCAAATTACCTGACACAAACGGACTTCACTTACTGCAAAAATTGCATGAAAAAATGCCAGCATGTAAAGTAGTTATTATGACGGGATATAGTACTGTAAAGACAGCAGTTGAAGCGATTAGATTAGGAGCAAGTGATTATATTGAAAAACCGTTTGCTGAAATAGAAGAAATTGAAAAGATGATTGATCATTTGTTAAAAAATGAAGTAACTACTGCTGAAAATAATATTTTAGAATTAGCGCAAATGAGCGGGATTATTTTTGGAAAAGAAGAAAATCTTAAGCGATTGTTAACATTATCTTTTAAAATTGCTAGTAAAAATATTAATGTGTTAATCCAAGGAGAAACAGGAACAGGCAAAGAGTTATTAGCACACTTCATCCATTTAGCAAGTAACCGTAGTGAACAACCATACATTAGAATTAATTGTGGCGCCTTGTCGGAATCCATGTTAGAAAGTGAATTATTTGGTCATGAAAAGGGTGCATTTACGGGTGCAGTGAAGGAACGGCGTGGTGTATTTGAAATTGCTAGTAAAGGAACATTATTTTTAGATGAAATTGGAGAAGCTTCTCCTGCCACACAAGTTAAATTATTACGAGTATTAGAAACGGGAGATTTTATGCGAGTGGGTGGGGAAGAGATACGTAAAACCAATACACGTATAATTTCTGCAACGAATGTTGAACTACGTAAAGCAGTAAAACGGGGATGTTTTAGGGAAGATTTATTGTACAGACTTGATGTTGTCAATTTACACATTCCTTCATTAAGAGAACGAAAGCGTGATATTATGACAATTGCACAGCACATGATGGAAAAAAATAAAGAATCTTTCACTTTTCAACAACAGGCGATAGAAATATTGGAAAATTACAATTGGCCAGGTAATGTTCGTGAATTATCAAATATGATAAAACGTGCTACATCACTCATGGATGTAAATGAAACTGTCATTACTAGTGCACATTTACCTAAGTTACTAAGAGACTATGATGCAGAAAATAATATAGCATATTTTTCCCAAAGCGAAGAACTAAAAGGAAACAATAGCCAAAAACAGATGGAAACTACGCCAAACTTCGATGAGTTTATGGAATTATGGTTAGAGGAAATAATGACGATATGGAAGCAGGACACGATAGTTCCATTAGAAGAGGTTCTTGAGCGTGTAAAGAACTTGGAGAAAATGATTGGCAGTGCATACATTGAAAAGACACTACAACATACAATTGGTAATCGTAAAGAAGCGGCACAACGGTTACAAATTACAGATCGACGGTTGCGTTATTTATTAAAAGAGAAAGGTAAGCAGTAAAAGTATCATTACTGCTTACCAGGATAGAAAGTCAAATACATGATGAAACTTTGTGTAACAGTAATGACGTTCATTCTATTTCATGCAAGACAATGATTGAGAATAAAGTTTAAAAGAATCCTTGTTTTTCATCTGCGTAACTAACGAGTAAGTTTTTCGTTTGTTGATAATGACTTAACATCATTAAATGGTTTTCGCGGCCAATACCTGATTGTTTGTAGCCACCGAATGCTGCATGAGCAGGATATGCATGATAACAATTTGTCCAAACCCGTCCAGCTTGAATATTGCGACCAAAACGATATGCTTTATTTATTTCACGCGACCATACTCCGGCTCCTAGACCGTATAAAGTATCATTAGCAATTTCTAATGCTTCTTCATCAGATTCAAACTTTGCTACAGATACAACCGGACCAAAAATTTCCTCTTGGAAAACTCTCATCTTATTATGACCTTTAAACACGGTAGGTTTAATGTAATAACCATTTTCTAGTCCATCAATTTGATTGATATCTCCTCCTGTTAAACATTCAGCACCTTCTTGCTTACCGATGTCCAAGTAAGATTTGATTTTTTCCATTTGTTCTGTTGAAGCTTGGGCTCCCATCATGGTATCCGTATCTAATGGATTACCAGTTTTAATCATGTTTACACGTTTAATGGCTCTTTCTATAAAGTCATCATAAATGGATGTGTCAATTAAAGCTCGGGATGGACATGTGCATACTTCTCCTTGGTTAAGTGCAAACATGACGAAACCTTCAATTGCCTTATCTAAAAATTCGTCATCCTTTTCCATGATATCTTTAAAGAAAATATTTGGAGATTTCCCACCTAATTCTAAGGTGACAGGAATAATGTTTTCCGATGCATATTGCATAATTAAACGTCCAGTAGTCGTTTCTCCTGTAAAAGCAATTTTCTGAATCCTTGGGTTGGAAGCTAATGGTTTACCAGCTTCTACACCGAATCCATTTACAACGTTTAATACACCATTAGGTAAGAGGTCTTCGATTAATTCTATTAAGACCATAATAGATGCCGGTGTTTGTTCAGCTGGTTTTAATACGATACAATTTCCAGCAGCGAGTGCCGGAGCTAATTTCCATGTTGCCATTAATAATGGAAAGTTCCATGGAATAATTTGACCAACGACACCTAATGGTTCATTGAAATGATATGCTACAGTATCGTTATCAATTTGACTTAACGTTCCTTCTTGCGTACGAATTGCACTTGCAAAATATCGGAAGTGATCGATGGCTAGTGGAATATCTGCATTCAATGTTTCTCGTACTGCTTTCCCATTATCCCATGTTTCAGCGACCGCTAATTTTTCTAAATTTGCTTCCATTCGATTAGCGATTTTCAATAAAATATTTGCTCTCTCAGTAGGAGATGTTTTACCCCAAGCATCTTTTGCCATGTGTGCAGCATCTAATGCAAGTTCAATATCTTCTTTTGTCGATCTTGCAACTTCACAAAAAGACTCTCCCGTAACAGGCGTAGGATTATCAAAATAATTTCCTTTTACAGGAGGTGTCCATTTACCATTAATATAATTATCATAGCGTTTTTTAAATTGTACTACTGCATTAACATGTCCTGGTTGTTCGTAAATCATTATTCTACCTCTTTTCTAGTGAAATATAATTTAGAGGAGAAGTAATGTTACTTCTCCTTGATGTTGATTGGTAACGCTAACATTTTTTTAGTTTTTGAAGATGCTCATTATATCTTATTTTCTTGTTGTCATTAGGTCATTAGGATTTGTAGCTGATAGAATGTTACGCACAGATACTTTTTCTAGATTGCATTTTTAAATATTTACGTAACAACAACTTAAAATTCTAATACAACACGTCCATTAATTTTTCCGTGTACCATGTCATTTAATACATCGTTAATGTTCTCGAGCTTAGCAGTTGATACGATTGCTTTTACTTTACCATCTGCTGCAAATTGTAATGCTTCCTGCATGTCTTTTCTAGTTCCAACTATTGAACCTTTTACACTTACACCGTTTAATACGGTATCAAAGATTGGAACAGGAATCTCATCATTTGGTAATCCTACCAATACAACAGATCCTCCTCGTTTAACGGAATGATATGCTTGTTCAAATGCAACTTTAGTTACTGCTACACTAATGGAAGATTGAACCCCACCTGTTTCCTCTTTGATTTTCTCTACTGGATCCGTGTTTTTACCATTTATCGTTAAGTCAGCACCTAATTCTTTTGCTAATGTTAATTTATCATCCTGTATATCGACGGCAACGACTTTGAATCCCATAGCTTTAGCATACTGTAAAGCGACGTGTCCAAGGCCACCAATTCCATAAATGGCTACCCAATCACCTGGTTTAGCTCCAGATATTTTTAATGCTTTATATGTTGTTACTCCAGCACATAAAATTGGTGCTATTTCAACAGAATCAACATTTTCTGGGATACGTGCCACATAATCAGCAGAGGCAACACAATATTCAGAGAAAGCTCCATCCGCAGAGTAACCACCATTTAATTGATCCATACAAAGTGTTTCTTTTCCAGCTAGACAAAACTCACATTCCCCACATGCTTTAAACAACCAAGGAATTCCAACACGATCACCAACTTTAATCGATGTTACGCCTTCACCGATTTCTTCTACAATTCCTACCCCTTCATGGCCAGGTATAACTGGAAGTTTTGGTTTAACTGGCCAATCTCCTTGTGCAGCGTGTAAGTCTGTATGACAAACCCCACATGCCTCCATTTTCACTAAAATTTCGCCTAGTCCAGGCTTACTTATTGTTACTTCTTTTACCTCTAATTTTTCGTTAAACTCATTTACTACTGCTGCTTTTGCTTTCATTTTATTTCCTCCTTTTTGTTGTTGCTTATATTTAATGCAAGTTGTATGCCAACTTTATAAAATGCGTAATTACAATGTTTAATATCATTAGAAAGAAGAAATATGCCAAAAAATTGGCATTTTATAACAAGATATTGTAGATTTGTGCCAAACATTTGAATCTGTTTCATTGACTAGATATCGAAAGAGGTATGGTGAAGAGCAACTAGCAGGTACACAATAAAAAGATGTTTATTATTCAACTAATTGCTGATAAAGCAACATCAATAGACGGTAAACAAATATTTAATGCAGAGATATTATGAATTATTTATCAATATATTTAATTATTAAGTAAGGTGGATAATTTTAAAAATCTGAATTATAGAAAAAGGTTAATTACATAAGTAGAAGAAGTAACGATAAAAATATTAAAAAGAATGTCTTTTATTAGTTTCTTATTATTTACAATAGTGTTGGGGTTCTCTGTATATGGTAATGTAGAAGAAGATGTGTCAAGTAAATCTTAAGATACTGAACATCAAAGTAGAAATAGTAATAGATAGTGATGAATTAGATGATCAAGCAATTGATAGCTCATCGAACATTAAGACAGAAGAACACAATATCCTTAGCATATAAAGTGAAAACGAATAATCAACGGATTTTCGAATCAGCATTGGACAGCGGCTAGTCTGTTCATTTAAAGATGCTATTCGATGCTAGTAGTGATCAACAAGAGCAAGCAATTCATAAAATGTAACATCGCATTCAGTATATTGCTATATTTTAGATATGAATTTACAAACAAAAAATACCTACAAACGTTAATCTGCAGGTGTTTTCCTGTGATGGAGCATGTCGGGCTTGAACCGACGACCTCCTGAGTGCCACGCAATCTCTATCATTTAATTAGATTAACAACAATTATTAACAATTGTTGATATGAAAGGTTTTATAGAGGTTATCTCATAAGGAGATTCTAATGGTTTGTAATGGAGTATAATCACTTATTATAGATTTTTGTGCAAGATTTGTGTATGTTCCGTGCATAGGGAAAGATATGTGGAGTATTTAAGAATGTAAAAAAGCTCAGATTTATATAAATAAACCTGAGCCAATGATTGAGCTACGTAAATACACTATTAAGTTTTTCGCTTGTTTCCTTATCTACTTTTTCTGTTTTATGACCGTATATATCCATTGTTGTTGATATTTTCTTATGTCTTAATCTTTCACTAATAACTTTGACATGTACATTTTTTCTATTAATAAGGTAGCGTATGTATGACGTAAATCATGAAGTCTAGTGAGTTTATGTTCATTTCTTTTGAGAAATCTCCTCTACCACATTGTGGGAGTATCTACATGGAAATGCATACCTTTATTGCTAAAGAAAGCCTAGTTGTGTTTCGTTTCTTTCCATTGGTTTCCTAATTTCACCTTTTCCTTTTTACAATGTAACTTATATTTTTTAAAATCGTTAACTATAATATCGGATATAGATATAGTACACACACTATTAGATTTAGGTGGTTTTAGTTCATGTCCACCAGTTTTAGTTTTGAAATAATTTGTTTTATTTCAATTACACCAGCTTCCAAATTAATATGTTTCTATTCTAGTCCTAATAGTTACCTCTACGCATTCCGGTAGCGATGGCTAATCTAATGAATATAAACCAATGAAATGGTGCTGGTTCACTGCGTAGTAAATCCATTAAAGCGCTAACTTCTCTTTCGGTAACACATTTATTTTTTATCATGATCTTTTATCTCCCTTGGCATAAGTACTCCTTTCATTGGATTGTCTTTAAGCATATCCCAGTCAACAGCACGGTTGAAAATGCTTGATAACACTTTATATACTTCCTGTTTATTTGAAGTTGATAAACCTCCTTTCTGATTATCCTTTCTCGTTAAGTTATTCATTAACTCAACTAACATAAAATTAGTAATCTTTTCTAACTTTAAATGTCCAATGATAGATAATATATGATTTTTAAGAGAATCCAATCTTAGTATAATTATGTTATTACTTACTTCTTTTACTAACCAATTATTAGCCCAACTTTGAGAAAATTCTTCAGGTTTTACTTTTGCAGGAAGATAATACTTCCTTTCACGAACACTTTTTCAAATTCATAGGCTTTAGCTTGTAGGTGATCTTGTAATTTCTTTCCTTTTAAGTTAAAAAGATATTTTAGGAACACTACATGATGTCTATGATTTAAAAGATAATATGAATACAATCGCAGATCTAGAAAAAGTGGGCAATAGTACATCCACGTGAGGTGTTTAAATCAGCGATACTTAATAATGCAGCAAGTATTATTGTGGCACATCAGCATCCAAGTGGTGATATTATAAACATAGTATCCTAAACTAGAGTACTCTAAGTATTCAAAGTTTAGGATTTTTTAATTTTAATGCTTTAACTAATGAATATATGTAGGTATTATTTATAGGAGTTAAAGTATTTAAGGGAGGATGAGAAATGAAAGTTCAAAAAGTAGTTGTGGAGGAAAAACCATATCCATTATACATACTACTAGACAAAAAGTTTGAAGTGGTAGAACTGGTTAAGAGATACATAAAATACTTGGATAATACGGGAAAAGCACCGAATACGATTAAAACATATTGTTACCATCTTAAGCTATTCTATGAATTTATGAGCCAGAGAGGAATTGAATTAGAAGACTTAAAATTTGAGGAAATGTCAAACTTTGTGGGATGGTTAAGAAATCCGACGGGGGATGTAAAGGTAATAGATTTAAAACCAAAGAAGGCTAAAAGAGAAGAAACATCTGTTAATGCCATACTTAATGCTGTAACTAGTTTCTTAGAGTATTTAAATCGTACAGGAGATTTTAAAGCTATAGATATGACTAAAGAAGCAAGGGGAAGAAATTTCAAGGGATTTCTTCACCATATTTCTAAAGGAAAATCTTATCAAAAAAATATTTTAAAGCTTAGGATCAAAAAGAAACTTGTACAAGTATTAGAACACAAACAAGTTAAAGCAATAATTGATGCATGTCATACAAAAAGAGATAAGCTGCTTATTATGCTTATGTATGAAGGAGGACTTCGGGTTGGGGAGGTATTATCTCTTCGTATCGAAGATATTTCTCCTTGGGATAATCTGATTAATATCACACCAAGAGATCATAATGGAAACGGGGCTTATATTAAGCTTAGAAAAGAACGAACAATCGATGTTAGCAAGGAATTAATGGCCTTATATACCGATTATTTAGTTCATGAATATGGAGAAGATTTAGAGCATGATTATATATTTATAAATCTCAAAGAATCTTATTTTGGGAAACCTTTAAAATACCAAAGTGTATTAGACCTTATTAGGCGATTGGTAAAACGGACAGGGATTACCTTCACTGCCCATATGTTACGTCATACGCATGCCACTGAACTCATTAGAAGTGGATGGGATGCTGCTTACGTACAAAAAAGGTTAGGTCATGCACATGTACAAACAACACTTGATACGTACGTTCATCTTTCAGATCAAGATATGAAAGATGAATATAAAGCGTATCTACAAGGGAGAGAAAAATAGAAATGAAATTTCCAAGCGTTGCAACAAATCGAAAGCTTGTCACTAGCACAGAGATTAATAAAAAAATAGCGGATATGACTAGTGTCTTACAAGGGTTTTGGGCAGCAGATAGATGGGATATAAGAATCTGCCCACATCCTAGTGCGATAGAGTTAAGTAAGAATCCTTCGTTAAAAAATCGTTGGGTAAACTTTGATAAAGTAGAAAACATCTGGTTAAAAACAGAATTAAAATATTTTTATTATGTTCACTTAAATAATGGAACTTGGAATGCAAAATCTGTTTGGATTAGAAAAGGAACAGTGATAAGCCGAATGTTGGGATTTTTAAATTTAAAATATCCTGACATTAGATCTATAACTGACGTACCTATAAAAAAAGCTTTGACGGAATACCGAACTTACTTAGCAGAACAAGGTGTAAAAACTACGACTACAAATTACAAGCTTGATATAAATCAAAAAAAAATTCCTGTATATGCGAACTCCTACTACGTTACTAATCTTAAACAGTTTATGGAGTTCTATGAGGATTTCTATTTTGACGGCGAAGAATGGGAGAAAGATGTTTGGAATCGAAGAAAACTTTCATTATCGGAAGATAAGGTAAATCCAACATCCTATGAATACACAATCAATTTCAAGGGGTTTGAAAATGATTATTTTAAAGAATTAGTTAAGCGGTATTGTAAATTAATGTTAAATACACGTAGCTTTTCTCATGTTGTTGATACAGCATCAAGATTAAAAGAGTTTTTTAATTTTATAAACAAAAATTGTAAAGGTATACGAAGGATTCATCAATTAACTAGAAAAGAAGTTGAGCAATATTTAAATGAAATTAATTTAAAAGGTTTAAAACCAAGTACGGTAACTGGACGAATATCTACTTTAGATGTTTTTTCTCTACTATTCAAAGGTTTGAATGGAATGATTCTCCTTCTAAGATCCTTATCTTTCAAGAAGATTATCCTAAAGTGCCGAAGGCACAACCACGTTATATTGATGAACATGTACTTGAACAATTAAACGGGAAATTAGATAAATTAGAACCTTATATAGCTACTATGGTTATGGTACTTCAAGAATGCGGAATGCGTATCAGTGAACTTTGTACGTTGAAAAAAGGTAGTGTTATTACGGATAAAGAAGGGGATTGCTTCTTGAAGTATTATCAGTGGAAAATGAAAAAAGAACATATCATTCCCATATCTAAAGAAATTGCTGCATTGATACTCGTTCAGGAACAAAGGGTAGCTGATGACTTTGATAATGGCTGTGAGTATTTATTTCCAAGAAAAGACGGCTCTCCATTAAAGCAGGATACCTTTAGAGTGAAATTAAATGAATTAGCTTATGAAGAAAAGATAACGGATAATAAGGGAGAAATTTTTCGATTTCATGCTCATGCCTTTCGGCATACTGTTGGTACTAGAATGATAAACAACGGAGTGCCACAGCATATTGTTCAAAAGTTTTTAGGTCACGAATCACCAGAAATGACCGCAAGGTATGCTCATATCTTTGATGAAACTCTAAAAAAAGAGTTCACAAAATTCAAGGAGACTTTGGTGACGAATAACGGAAGCATTCTGGAGTTAAGCGAAGATAATAGTGAAGCTGACAATACAGATCTTCAATGGTTTAAAAAGAATATCAATGCACAAGCTCTTCCTAACGGCTACTGTCGCTTACCAGTAATTGCAGGACCTTGTCCTCATGCTAACGCTTGTTTAACTTGTACGAATTTCTGTACAAGTAAGAGTTTTTTAAATGAACATGAGGAGCACTTAGACCGAACTAAGGAAATACTAAATAGGGCTAAACAGAATCAATGGCAGCGTCAGATTGAAACTAACGAACGTGTTAAAAATAGGTTAGAGCAGATTATTCATTCCTTAAAGGAGACGAATTAAGATGACAAAAAATAGTAATACAACTGCTATAATTCAACTTTCAAAAGAGAAGTCAGAGAAAACAAGAATTAGAGTTGAAAAGACCATATCAGAGATGGTAATTAAAAAAGAGAAAATTAACTTTAATTCTGTTTCTGAAAAAGCAAATGTTTCAAAGTCGTGGCTTTACAAAAAGAAAGACATTAGAAATAGAATTGAGACTTTGAGAGGGATGCAAATAAGTGAATTAATTCCCCGTAAACAAAGCAAAAGCCCTCGTTCAGAGGAAGTGTTAATAAGGACACTAAAAAGCCGTATAAAGGCATTAGAGGACGAAAATAAACAATTAAAAGATCAAGTTCAAAAATTATATGGGAAGTTGTTTTAAGCTAGATTATACTTCTTATTTGTTCGTAATTGGAAATCTAACTCCCTTTCATTCAAGTGTTAACTTGAATATTATTTGTAGAAAGGCTACAATATAATCAAGTAGAGACTTGAATGGAAATGGAGTGAGAAAATGAATAATAAAGATGCTTGTGAAATTTATTGTTATGATGAAGAAAAAGTTAATCGAATACAAAGAGAATTAGAGAAAGAAGACATTTCTAGTGTTGCCCAATTATTTAAAGCTATTGCGGAAGAAAATAGGGCGAAAATTACCTTTGCCTTGTTAAAAGGTGAAGAGTTATGTGTTTGTGATATAGCAAATATTATTGATGTCACGGTCGCAAATGCTTCCCACCACTTACGCACGCTTCATACGCAAGGGGTTGTTAAGTTTAGAAAAGAAGGAAGATTAGCGTTTTATTCGCTGGATGATGACCATGTTGAACAGTTATTTGTTAATGCATTAAAACATGAGAAAGAAGGAAAAGTAAATGTCTGATCAACAAGCAAAATTATCGGAACAAGAAATGAAAGCTTATCGAGTTCAGGGATTTACCTGTACAAGCTGTGCAAATATCTTTGAAAATAACGTAAAAGGATTACAAGGAGTTGAAGATGCTAAAGTAAACTTTGGGGCATCTAAAATCTATGTTCACGGAAGTACAACGATTGAGGAATTAGAAAAAGCAGGTGCTTTTGAAAATTTAAAGATTCGAGATGAAAAAGAACAAAAAATAGAACGTGAATCGTTTTGGAAACAGAAAGCAAATATTAAAGTTTATATCTCAGCTATATTGCTTGTTATGAGTTGGTTGTTGGGTGAGCAATATGGGGAAGGTCATATTCTTCCAACGATTGGTTTTGCAGCAGCCATCTTAATTGGTGGATATTCATTATTTATTAAAGGATTTAAAAATTTAAGCAGATTTAAGTTCGATATGAATACGCTAATGACTATTGCCATTCTAGGAGCTGCGGTGATAGGTCAATGGGGAGAAGGGGCAATGGTTGTTATCCTGTTCGCTATAAGCGAAGCGTTAGAGCGATATTCAGTAGATAAGGCTAGACAATCCATTGAATCGTTGATGGATATTGCTCCAAAAGAAGCCCTAATTCGTCGTGGAAATGAAGAAATGCAAGTACACGTTGAAGATATTCTAGTGGGCGATATTATGATCGTAAAACCTGGTCAAAAGTTAGCGATGGATGGAACAGTTATTCAGGGTATATCGACATTAAATCAGGCTGCCATTACAGGAGAAAGTGTTCCAGCAACCAAAACTGTTGGTGATGAAGTCTTTGCAGGAACATTGAATGAGGAAGGATTACTAGAAGTAAAAGTAACAAAAAAGGTAGAAGATACCACGATATCAAAAATCATTCATTTGGTAGAAGAAGCCCAAGCAGAACGAGCACCTTCTCAAGCGTTTGTCGATAGATTTGCACAGTACTATACACCAGCTATTGTCGTCTTGGCTCTTTTAATCGCTGTTGTTCCCCCTTTACTATTTGGAGCTGATTGGAGCATGTGGGTCTATCAAGGCTTGGCTGTGTTAGTAGTTGGTTGTCCTTGTGCTCTAGTTGTTTCAACACCTGTTGCCGTAGTTACTGCAATAGGAAATGCAGCTAAAAATGGTGTTTTAATTAAAGGTGGCATCCACTTGGAAGAAGCAGGAGCTCTAAAAACAATTGCTTTCGATAAAACTGGAACATTAACAAAAGGTGTTCCAGCCGTAACGGACATTATAACGTATAGTAGAAATGAAAATGAATTAATGACTATTACAGCAGCTATTGAAAAGGGATCACAGCATCCACTTGCTTCAGCAATTATGAGAAAAGCAGAAGAAAACAGTTTGGACTTTAATGGAGTATTGGTTGAAGATTTTCAATCTATTACAGGTAAAGGCGTAAAAGCAAAAGTAAATAATGAATTATATTATGTAGGTAGTCCAAATCTTTTTGAAGAAGTACATGGAAGCATTGAAAGGAATCAAGAACGACAGATTATTGAAATGCAGACGCAGGGAAAAACAGTCATGGTGTTAGGAACAGAACAAGAAATCCTTTCTCTTATTGCAGTGGCAGATGAAATAAGAGAAACATCAAAAGATGTCATCAGTAAATTGAACAGCATTGGAATTGAAACAGTGATGCTGACAGGTGATAACCAAAGGACAGCAGTAGAGATTGGAAAACAAGTTGGTGTTTCAGATATTAAAGCAGATTTGCTTCCAGAAGATAAATTGAATTTCATTAAAGAACTTCGTGGAAAGCATAAAAGTGTGGGAATGGTTGGAGATGGCGTGAATGATGCACCTGCTCTTGCAGCTTCCACTGTTGGTGTGGCAATGGGTGGTGCTGGAACTGATACAGCACTAGAAACAGCTGATATTGCTTTAATGTCAGATGATTTAAGACAATTACCGTATACCATTAATTTAAGCCGTAAGGCTTTGACGATTATAAAACAAAATATTACCTTCTCATTAGTAATTAAATTAGTGGCATTGCTGTTAGTTATACCTGGTTGGTTAACGCTATGGATAGCGATATTTTCCGATATGGGAGCAACATTACTTGTAACACTAAACAGTTTAAGGTTATTGAAAAGTAAAGAATAAAAATTTTGTTTAAAGAAGAAAGGGATAACATTTGTTATCCCTTTAAAATTTGAATAAAGTTTCTTTTTATCGTTATATTTCCGATTTGATGAGTATGCGTTGAATACATGTAGTTAAAGTAAAAGGTTTACTTTTATAGTGTTTTTTACACATTACTATTGATATGATCCACCACCATCGATAGAAGATATAAACGTTACAAAAAGATTAGTAGAAGCGGGAAAACTACTAGGAATTGAGGTGCTTGACCATTTAATAGTAAGCAGTAATAACAAATTTACCAGTTTAAAAGAGAAAGGATATTTTTAAAAAGGGAGAAACATTCCCTTTTTTCTTCAAGATATATTACGGGTTAAAAGAGAAATATTTAATAAGCTCTTATCAATTCGTAAATGGAAGAACAATTTTTACCTTCATGTCATTGCAGAAACAAATTACCACCAAAAAATGTATCACAAGTGATGTCTATTTATCACTTAATGACAGTAAATGTATCAGTGAATGATAGACTATTTACCATTTCAAAGTTTTTGAATAATCATAACTATGAATTCATTGGTTGTGGCGCCGAGAATGTTATGCTTATTGTACAAATTTAAGTGATTTTAATAAAAACATTCTTCAGCAAACTGGCCATATTGTTGAAGAAAGAAAATAAGTACTCTTAATGTTTTCTGAAAATTATGGGAGGATATAAATCCTGTGAACATTGTTCTTTTATAATTTAATTTGCGCTATAATAAAACTGAGAGCTCTTAATTAAATAGAAAGGTGCAAAAAAATGATTACAGATCAACAATTAGTTATAAATAATCTCGAAGAAAAATTAAAATTATTTACTAAAGCAGTTAGTGGAGAACTGATAAATGAAGAAGATTTCATTTTAGCGAATACAGAAGTTCCCACTGATACGTTTAATATATTAGTGTCAAAGAACCCAAATATTAAAAATGTATCCAAAGTTAGACAGGGACTAGATTATTTTTATAAAAAAGAGTATCCCTTTAGTATTTGGATGGATGATAGTCACATAAGTGATGATTGGACAAGCCTTATTCAAGAGTATGGCTTAAACGAGGCGGAACGAAATGTGATGATGAAACTTGATAATACGCTTTATGTGGGGCAAAGAGTTTCCCATCAACTAACTATCACACAAGTGAAAAGTAAGGAAGAACTATCAAAATATATTGAGGTGTTTATAAGCCTATTTGAAGGTACACCAGAGCAATATGCCTTAGAAGATTATTTTAATAAGTTTTCACAAAAAAAGTTAGGTTTAGACACTCAATTGTTTATTGGATGCATAGACAAAGTGGCTGTAACTACTGGTTTATTAATAAAAAGTGAGGATAGTTATGGAATTTACGATGTGATGACAAAAGAGAATTTTCGGGGTAAAGGATTGGGTAGTGAAATGTTTCAATTTCTTTTAAATCAAACAAATGACAAAGAGAAACCAGTTGTATTACAGGCTTCAGATGACGGAAAAAACATTTATAAACGATTTGGATTTATAGATGTTGGAGAAATGGTTGTATTTGAATAAAGAGTCTTTATTCAGGTAACGAGCGCCTTTGCTTAAGATTAAAAATCTAATTTCTCGTTGGACTAAAATTAAATAGAATGTTTAATATTGTATTCAACTCACATCCGTCGTTTTGGTTCAAGTACTATTAAATTCAGTCAATTTTAATCAATCTTTATCCATTTATAAAATAGCGAAGTATTGATATAGCTGGATTGAGCATGATTGATTATATATGAAATTCATCTTGGTATTTCTCAAAACGTTAATATCAGAAAATATTAATCGTTTACGATATCTTTTATGTTATTATTGATTTATTTTAAGAACAGCTAGAGATTCTAAGAAATCTATTCTATTAATCTAGATTAAATTAAATAACAAAAAAACACCTACAAACCTTAATCTGTAGGTGTTTTCTTATGATGGAGCATGTCGGGCTTGAACCGACGACCTCCTGCGTGCCACGCAGGCACTCTCCCAACTGAGCTAATGCCCCAAATAAGTTTCAAAATCTATTATATAATGAATATTAAAATATGCAAAGAAATAATGGATAAGTTATTTTTATAAGGTTTTCGTAATGAGAAAGTAAATAAAACAAAAATTATAAAGTTAAGTATCCGTAAATCTAGTTATCATTAAAATGTAACATATTAAACATTGTATATCCTTCAATAATCTTGTAAAATAATGAAATGGTATGCAACAAAAATAGATATGGGGTATGGATGAAAATGAATTCACGAAATAAAAGTTTTTTAATAGCGTCAGGAATATTTTTCTTTTTGTTTTTAATGGTTGTGTTTATTACGTCAGGTAATTCTGGTTTTGTTATGGATGAGACAGTAGCCTATTGGGCGGATTCTAATAATGCTGCTTGGTTGCAGAAGTTGATGGAAATAGCTTCTGTTATTGGATCGAGTGAGATTATTATGATTGTAACTGTGTTAGTTGGGCTAGTGTTATTAATTAAACGTAGTTGGAGACATTTCTTTTTCTTTTTTGTCGTGTCAGTTGGTGGGGTTGCGCTGAACTTAGGATTGAAAATGTTAGTACAGCGTGCACGTCCGGGTGATGAGGCGAAGTTTATTGAGGTATTTAATTATTCATTTGAATTGCAATCGTACAGTTTTCCGAGTGGGCATACGATGCGGGCAACGATTCTTTTCTTATTTTTAATTTATTTATCCATTTATGCGATTCGAAGGATGTCGCTTAAAGTAATTTCAACGATTGTTTATATTGTGCTACTTGTCTCTGTTGCGTTAAGCCGCATAATGTTGGATGCACATTTTGTGACGGATGTGTTAGGCGCTTTTGTTGTGTCGATTAGTTGGTTCTTTTTATGTTTATATTTCTTTTATCAACCGAAACGTTCGTCAGGTTATTTTACGTATTTACATCGATAATTTAAGAAAATATATAAGTTTGTTGAACAGTGTTAGTGATAGAAAAATCACTAACACTGTTTTTATTTGTAATTAGATTTTTTGTAATGAATATATAATGATTGCCTAATGATACAATTAGGTTAGGAACAGTTTGCAGAAGGGAAATGAAAGATTACTTAACTATGTTTAATAAATGGAGGAAGGTAAATGGAAAAGATGTTAGGTGGACATATCGTCGTAAAAGTACTGGAGAAAGAGAATGTTACGAAAGCATTTTGTGTTCCGGGCGAAAGCTATTTAGGCGTTATCGATGGTTTATATGAACATTCTACTATCGATCTAATTTCTACAAGACATGAGGGTGGAGCCTCATTTATGGCGGAGGCTTATGCTAAGGCTACAGGAGATGTAGGGGTTTGTATGGCGACAAGGGGACCAGGTGCGACGAATTTATCTATTGGTCTTCATACTGCGATGCAGGATTCAACTCCGTTAGTTGCTCTAATTGGTCAGGTAGAACGTTCATTTTTAGGTAGAGAAGCCTTCCAAGAAGTGGATTTTGAAGCATATTTCAGTCATTTATGTAAAAAGGCAATTGAAATAAAAGATGTTAACCGGATTCCTGAATTATTACACCAAGCATTTTATGAAGCAAGATCAGGGCGTCCTGGTCCCGTAGTTGTATCTTTGCCACATGACATGTTAGAAGATAAAGCGGTATATAAGCCAGGTAAAAAGCCTGCTGTTCAACTTCCAGAAGCTAGTGAACAAACGGTACAAGAGGCGATTGCAAAAGTTCAACAAGCAGAACGCCCATTTATTATTGCTGGTGGAGGTGTTATCGCTTCAGAAGCGCAGGAAGAATTGATTTTACTGGCAGAACGTTTACAAGTTCCAGTAGTTTCAGCGTTCCGTCGTTTTAATATAATGGATAACTACCATGAAAATTACGCTGGATGGCTAGGCTTCGGAGCAAATCCTAATTTGTTGCAACAAATTAAAGTAGCAGATGTCGTTTTAGTATTAGGGACGCGTTTATCTCAGGTGTCGACGATGGATTATACATTAATTGGTGAAAATACGGAGATTATTCAAGTTGATATTGATGCAGGATCTATTGGCAAGTCTTATCCAGTTGATCAAGCTATCGTGTCAGATATGAAGCTGTTCTTACAAAAAGCATTACCATTTTTAGAAAATAATACAGATGATACAAGACAAGCTTTTGTAAAAAAACAACGTGAAGCTTATGTAACACATTCGACAGTTCCAGCAGCAGATGGGGATACGTCTTATGCAGAAATGAATGATGTTATTGCAAATCTAATGGAGATGATTTCAGACAATAGCGTTTTAACGAGTGATGCAGGGAATTTTTATGGTTGGTTAGCTAGATACTTTAAGTACACAGATAAGAAGCAATATATTGGACCAACATCTGGAGCGATGGGGTATGGTCTGCCAGCAGCGTTAGGGGTAAAAGTAGCGCGTCCCAATGATACTGTGATTTCATTTTCTGGTGATGGGGGCTTTATGATGACAGCACAAGAATTAGAAACAGCTGTCCGTGAAAATATAAAAGTAATTGCTGTCGTTGTTAACAATAATATGTTTGGAACGATAAGAAATCACCAAGAAATACATTTTCCAGGAAGAGTTATTTCCACACCATTAACGAATCCTGATTTTGTGGAGATGGCAAAATTATATGGTTGTCATGGTGCAACAGTGACTAAAAATAATCAGTTTCCCCAAGCGTTTGAAGCTGCTTTAGCAAGTGATAAAACTTTTGTTATTGAAATAAGAACAAGTCCAGACATTCTTTCGGTTGCTCAAGCAGCAAAATCGTAAACATTATTCATTTGGCTGGAAACACATGGATTAAATCGACTATTTTTCCTTTCTATTTACAGTTTATAGACTTTGTTTATAGTTGCTTATTCTGTAACACTAATAATACTTATGGCACCTTTTGTTGCGTGATTAAACTGGTGTGTTACGAGTGAGGAGTTTTAATGAAAAAAGTGAGATCGCAACATATCATTTTTATGTGTCAAATCTCACTTAATTATTGTTATGAGGGATTACATGCCTTTTCCTGCACTTTTTGTTTGTCGTTTCTGTTGTTTCATTTTATGTTCGTGATTGCCACTTAATGGTTCACCGTATGGTTGTTTAGGACTTTGTGGTAAATTAGGTTTGTCTTTTTGTACAGGTCCTTTTGGATTTTTCGCCATTACTGGACCTCCTTTCATAAGAAGTGGGAAGTTTTGGTGGGATGAGCCTCCGCTGGAAAATAGGAGCCGTGTGCCAAAGTTATGAGCTGTCATCATGGTAGTATGGGCGATTATTTAATATTTATGAATCATTTAGACATTTGTATAAATATGATAAGTTTGCGTTGCACTTTTCCTGGAAAAACGATAGGATGAAGTGAGATATTATTGTATAAGATGGGGTGGCTGAAGGATGGCAGAGAAGATTAGAGTTGGAATTATTGGATATGGTAATTTAGGGCGCGGGGCAGAAGCGGCGATTGCGCAACAGCCTGATATGGAGTTAGTGGCGGTATTTTCACGTCGTGGTTCGGTTGAGACGATTGATCCGAATGTGGCGTCTGTACATATTGATGAAGTAGAAAATTTTCAAGATAAAATTGATGTGATGTTGTTATGTGGTGGTTCAGCAACTGATTTGCCGGAACAAACGCCACATTATGCAAAATTGTTTAATACAGTAGATAGTTTTGATACGCATGCGAATATTCCGGAGTATTTTGCTTCGGTGGATAAGGTGTCGCAGGAGAGTAAGATGGTGAATGTCATTTCGGTTGGTTGGGATCCGGGCTTGTTTTCGGTGAATCGTGTGATGGCGGAAGCGGTCTTAGCAGAAGGAAAAACTTATACGTTTTGGGGTAAAGGATTGAGCCAAGGACATTCTGATGCGGTTCGTCGTGTAGAAGGCGTAAAGGCTGGTGTACAATATACATTGCCGTCTGAAGAGTCGATGGATGAAGTACGTCGTGGAGAGAACCCGGCGCTAGATAAGACGGATAGTCATAAACGTGAATGTTATATAGTGTTAGAAGATGGCGCAGATGCGGCTGAAGTGACAGAGACGATTAAAACGATGCCGAATTATTTCGCAGATTATGATACGACAGTCCATATTATTACAGAAGCAGAGTTAGAACGCGATCATGCACTAATGCCACATGGTGGTTTTGTTATTCATAGTGGAAAAACCGGTGACGGACATAATCAAGTTGTCGAGTATAGCTTGAAATTAGAAAGTAATCCGGAGTTTACAGCTAGTGTGCTTGTTAGCTATGCGCGTGCGGCACATCGTTTATCTAAAGAAGGACAATATGGAGCGAAAACAGTGTATGATATTGGACCTGGTTACATCCATCCATTAAGTCCAGCTGATTTAAGAAAAAAATATTTGTAAAATTTGTGCGTAACGGTGTAGAGTAGAATGGATGAAAGTGAGAAAGTAGAATTAAATCATACTAAGTAATGTGGAATACCTTTTATGTAGAGAGGGTATTCCACGTTTTGCGGTTTAGCTTAGATTTTTAGCTAAAAAATTATATACACACAATAGAAAGATGTAGGAGAAAAAAAGATGGAAAATTTTTTTAAAGTAAAAGAAGCGGGATCGGATGTTCGAACAGAACTTTTAGCAGGAATGACGACGTTTTTAACGATGGCATATATTATTATCGTTAACCCAACGATTTTATCGGCGGCGGGAGTGCCGTTTGATCAAGTGTTTATTGCGACGATTGCCTCTGCAGTAGTAGGGACATTAATTATGGCGCTTTGGGCGAATTATCCAATTGCGATTGCTCCTGGGATGGGGATGAACGCATATTTTGTCAGTGTCGTGATGACAGAAGGGGTAACGTATCAAGTTGTGTTTGGTGCGGTGTTATTGTCGGCTTTATTATTCTTGTTATTAACATTTACGAAGTTACGTGAGGTGCTTATTAAGTCAATTCCAGCGCCATTGAAGTTCGGGATTACAGCGGGGATTGGTTTGTTTATAGCATTTTTAGGTTTAAAAATGGCGGGAATTGTCGTACCAAATGAAGAGACATATGTTGCATTTGGTAATGTGCGTGATCCTGGCACAGCATTAGCGATTGTTGGACTTCTTGTGACAGTTATTTTAGTTGTCAGGAATGTAAAAGGTGCCTTATTTATCGGGATGTTTGTCACAGGTGTGATCGGGTATTTTTTAGGTATGTTAGATATTACTGGTGTCGTTTCAGCGCCGCCAACTCCGGTATTATTTGATTTAGATGTTGGCGGGGTATTCTCAAATACACTTTATACTGTGGTTTTTGCCTTTTTACTTGTGACGATTTTTGATACGACGGGAACAATGATAGGTGTCGCAGAACAGGCAGGCTTAATGAAAGATGGAACATTACCTCGAGCAAAAGCAGCTTTAACAGCAGATGCCGTAGCGTCAACGGTTGGAGCGTCGTTAGGGTCTACGCCATCGAGTGCTTATGTTGAGTCGTCCTCCGGTGTTGCAGTAGGTGGGCGGACAGGTTTAACGACACTTGTAGTCGGAGCGTTATTCCTCGTTGCGTTGTTCTTCTCACCGATTGTCGAGACGATCTCATCTTTATCAGCTATTACTGCACCAGCACTTATTATTGTGGGAAGTTATATGATGTCAGGCCTTGCATACATTAAATGGCATGAGTTCGACGAAGCATTCCCAACATTTGCGGTCGTTGTTACGATGCCACTTACATCAAGTATCGCAACAGGAATCTCGGTCGGATTTATTTTATATCCATTATTAAAACTCGTAAGCGGAAAAGGAAAAGAAGTGCACCCAATCTTATATGTGTTCGGAATTATTTTCGTCTTGCAAATGATTTTCTTTCCAGGTGCATAGCGATTGAGAGAGCTTTGGCTAATGATAGCTGAAGCTCTTTTTTTGTGAAGATGATGAAAAATCACTCCAACTCGTGTTGAAATCGCGCGAGGCGATGTTAAACCGCGCGAGAAAGTGGCAAATCCGCGCGAGGCGATGTGAAACCGCGCGAGAAAGCGACAAATCCGCGCGAGGCGATGTGAAACCGAGCGAGAAAGCTACAAATCCGCGCGAGGTGATGTTAAACCGCGCGAGAGAGTGGCAAATCCGCGCGAGGCGATGTGAAACCGCGCGAGAAAGCGACAAATCCGCGCGAGGTGATGTGAAACCGAGCGAGAAAGCGGCATATCCGCGCGAGGCGATGTGAAACCGCGCGAGAAAGCGACAAATCCGCGCAATGGAAGGAAGATTCGCTCCATTCCATCCCATTCCTTCATTCAAATTTTAACTAAATTTTTCCAATCCCTCAATCACATGCTACAACAACGTTTACGTCACATTCAGAATGTTTATTTTTTCAGAAAATAATAATAACGGTTGACAATTAATTAAGGTAGCAGTATAGTTATATCTACAATTCAATAACAAATTAATTCTTATCCAGAGAGGTGGAGGGACTGGCCCTTTGAAGCCTCGGCAACAGACTTATGAAGTACTGTGCCAATTCCAGCAAGCGTAATGCCTGATAGATAAGAAGAGCGAATACGAACGTCCAACCTCTTCTTACTATGTGAGAAGAGGTTTTTTAATTGAAAAAATCTGACATAGCTGGCTAGTGCTACTTAAGTATAAAATGTTGATGAAAGGAAAGATGAGAAGATGAGTGATGTTACAGACTGTACGTTAGATACGGTGAAAGCACATATCGATGCAATTGTTAATGGGTCTGTTGTCATTACCGTAACAGATGGAAAAATTACGTTAATTGATTCTACTAATAAGTAAACAAATGAACTGTTTACTTCACATAAAATAAATTGAAATTTTAGAAAATACAATCAGTTATAAAATAGGAATATTCCTATGATAACGGAATAAATATTTTGAGGGAGTTAGAAAGGGGAAATTAGTTCATGACTGATCGATGTAAGCAAGATACATTTCTCGTACAAATTGGAAATCGTCGTGATGAGCATCACCGGGCGGTAAGTACGCCAATATATTTTTCAACAGCTTTTCGTCACGAACATATCGGACTGCAAGATGGTTATGATTATACGCGTTCGGCGAATCCAACACGTGATGTGTTAGAAGAGGCGGTTGCTGAGTTAGAAGGTGGCGATGGAGCTTTTGCGACATCATCTGGGATGGCGGCAGTGCAACTTGTTTTCAGCTTATTTGAAAAAGGGGCTCATTTCATCGCTTCACGAGATATTTACGGTGGAAACTTTAGATTGTTTGAAGTGTATGAAGAAAAATATGGATTCAGATTTTCTTATTGGGATGGAAAATCATATGAGGAGTTAGCGGAATTAATTGAAGAAGATACGCAAGCAATTTTTATCGAGACACCGACAAATCCGTTAATGCAAACGACAGATTTAGAAAAAGTGAGTGAAATAACAAAAGCTCATAACATTTTACACATTGTCGATAACACGTTATTTACACCATATGTACAAAAGCCTTTAGAAATAGGTGCTGATATTGTCATCCATAGTGCGACGAAATATTTAGCAGGTCACAATGATGTGTTAGCAGGACTCGTTATATCTAAAGGAGAGGCAATCACAGAAGAATTAGCCTTTTTACAAAATTCTGCTGGAGCTGTCTTGAGTCCTTACGATTGTTGGAGCTTAATTCGTGGGATGAAAACATTGGCACTACGGATGAGGCAACATGAAACAAACGCTAAAAAGGTTGTTGAGTATTTAGAGCAACATCCACTCGTAACAGACGTCTACTATCCAGGACGAAGCGGGATGGTAAGTTTTGAAATAACAGAAGAAGCGCTCGTTGAACCATTTTTACAACAGTTAAAGTTATTTACGTTTGCAGAAAGTTTAGGTGGAGTGGAAAGTTTCCTCACCTATCCAGTAACACAGACGCATATGGACATTCCTGAAGAAGTGCGTTTATCTTACGGATTATCTAATCGATTATTACGAGCGTCAGTTGGGATTGAGCATGAAGATGATATTATCGAAGACTTAGAACAAGCGTTAGCGCATATTGCGACATTGGAGGTGAAACACGGATGAGTCTATTAACCGATTTAGATGAGAAAATTTTAATCGGCGATGGAGCGATGGGAACAATTTTATATTCACACGGGGTTGATCGAAGTTTTGATGAGTTAAATATTACCCATCCAGAACAAGTACAGCATGTTCATGAAGCATACATTCATGCAGGAGCGAATATTATACAGACGAATACGTATGGAGCTAATTATATTAAACTAGCACGTTATGGTTTAGAAGAAGAAGTGAAAAAGATTAATCAAGCAGCAGTGCGTATTGCGAAAAAGGCGAGTCTCGGCAATGCATATGTATTAGGAAATATTGGTGGCATTCACGGAGGGCAAAACTATACTGAACTTGATGAAATTAAACGTAGTTTCAGAGAGCAGTTGTATTGCTTATTGCTTGAAGGAGTCAACGGGTTAATTTTAGAAACATATTATGATTTAGAAGAATTAACGACAGTACTAGAAATTGCTCGAGAAGAAACGGATTTACCAATCATTACGAACGTGTCCATGCATGAACCTGGTGTGTTAGAAGGTGGGATTACATTACCAAATGCATTAAAACAACTGGAAAACTTAGGAGCAGATGTTGTTGGAGTGAACTGTCGGTTTGGTCCAGCGCAAATGGTGACATCACTTGAAACTGTGCCACTACTCGATAAAGCATATTTAGCAGCTTACCCGAATGCGAGTTTACCAGCTTATCGAGATGGCGTACTATTTTACGAGAATGAACCAGATTATTTTAAAACGACGGCAAAAGATCTCCGCGATCAAGGCGTGCGTCTCCTCGGTGGATGTTGCGGTACGACACCTGAACACGTAAGAGCTTTAGCAGAAGGCGTAAAAGGTTTAACGCCAATAGCAGAGAAAGAAGTAACATTACCTGAACCAATTGAGATTATTCCAGAAGCTGCTCCAGCTGGAAAAACGTTAGCGGAATTAGCGAAAGAACGTCATACGATTATCGTTGAGCTTGATGCACCGAAACATTTAGATATGACAGAATATGTTGAAGGAGCAAAAGCGCTACATGAAGCAGGTGTTGATGCGATTACGTTAGCGGATAATTCATTAGCTACACCACGTGTAAGTAACGTCGCAGTCGCAACGATTTTACAAAATCTCGGCATTAAACCATTAGTACATTTAACATGCCGTGACCGAAATTTAATTGGTTTACAAGCACATTTAATGGGACTGCACACACTTGGTTTGAATGAAATTTTAGCGATAACGGGTGATCCGACGAAAATTGGTGACTTCCCTGGTGCGACATCCGTTTTTGATGTCAATTCATTTAAATTAATTGAACTAATGAAAAAAGGAAATGAGGGACTGTCGTTTTCTGGAAAGTCATTACGAGCACGAACGAACTTCAATGTTGCTGCTGCGTTTAACCCGAATGTTGCGAACGTCGGGCGAGCTGTACAACGTTTAGAAAGAAAGATTGCAAGTGGTGCAGATTATATTTTAACACAACCAATCTATAGTAAGGAAAAAATTGTTGAACTAAAGAAAGCAACAGCACAAATTGATGTACCGATTTTTGTTGGTATTATGCCCTTAACGTCAACACGTAATGCGGAATTTTTACACAATGAAGTGCCAGGAATTAAGTTGACCGATGAAGTCCGTGAGCGGATGAAGGCAGCTGGTGCCGATAGAGAAAAGTCGACGGCAGAAAGTATTGCTATTTCAAAAGAATTAATTGATACAGCGTTAGAACATTTTAATGGTATTTATTTAATTACACCATTTATGCGTTATGACATTTGTGTGGAGTTAGTCGAATATATACATGAAAAAACTGGTAAACCAGTGGAACATGAATCATCAGCAACGTTATTACAATAAGAAGTACAGTGCACATATTGCACTTTTTATAAAAAATAAAAGAAAATAAATGGAGGAAACAACAGATGACAAACATTAAGAGTTCAAATTTAGGGTACCCACGTATTGGGGAAAAGCGTGAGTGGAAGCGAGCATTAGAAGCATTTTGGAATGGTAATATTACACAAACAGAATTAATTGAAAAAACAGACGATATTCGTTTAAATAACTTAAAAAAGCAACAAGAACAAGGAATTGATTTAATCCCAGTTGGTGACTTCTCACTATATGACCATGTATTAGATACGTCAGCTACATTCGGAATTGTGCCAGATCGTTATGAATATGATGGAGGAAAAGTCGATATCAATACATACTTTGCGATTGCACGTGGCTTAGATGACGCGATTGCATCAGAGATGACAAAGTGGTTCAACACGAACTATCACTACATTGTGCCAGAACTAAATGGTGCTAAACCTGAGTTAGTTGAGAACCGTGCGTTAACGTATTATAAAGAAGCGAAAGAAAAGTTAGGCATTGACGGAAAGCCAGTTTTACTAGGACCAATCACATATTTACAATTATCAAAAGGATTCGAAGCAGATGAATTTGCTGGCTTAGTTGAGACATTCACACCGTTATACGTACAAATTTTACAAGAGTTACAAGAAGCAGGAGCAAGGTGGGTGCAAATTGATGAACCAATTTTTGCAACGAATGTGGATGAAGAAGTGATTGCTGCAGCTGAAAAAGTATATGCAACTTTTGCTGAAGAAGCACCTGGTATTAATATTATTTTCCAAACGTATTTTGAAAAGGTATCTCATTACGAACGTATTGCAGCATTACCTGTAAAAGGGTTAGGTCTAGATTTTGTACATGGTGACTCATTAGAGTTATTAAAAACATATGGCTTCCCGAAAGATAAAGTATTAGCAGCAGGAGTGGTCGATGGACGTAACGTATGGCGAGCAGACATTGGTGAGAAATTAACGACATTAGAAACGATTAAACAATTCGTACAAGATGATCAATTAATCATTCAGCCGTCATCGACATTATTGCACGTACCAGTAACGAAAACGTTAGAAGAAAAAATCGATCCAGTTATTTTAGGTGGATTATCATTTGCTGATCAGAAAATCACTGAAATTGTTGCATTAACAAAAGGATTAAACGAAGGTCGTGAAGCAATTGCTGATGACATTGCAGAAGTTGATGCAGCGTTAAATGAGTTACAAGCAACATACCGTTCGAATGACGACGTGCGTAAAGCGGTGAGTAATTTAACAGAAAAAGATGCAGAGCGTGGCGCACCTTTTGCAGAAAGAATTGAGCTTCAGGATAAATTATTTGAATTACCGTTACTGCCAACGACGACGATTGGAAGTTTACCACAAACACCTGAAGTACGTGGAACGAGAACAAAATGGCGTAAAGGCGAAATTACTGATGCTGAATATGAGAAGTTTATCGAAGATAGTATTGCTCGCTGGATTAAGATTCAAGAGGATTTAGATATTGATGTCTTAGTTCATGGTGAGTTTGAGAGAAATGACATGGTTGAATATTTCGGTGAGAAATTTAACGGCTTTAGTGTGACAGAATATGGTTGGGTACAGTCATATGGATCACGTTGTGTGAAGCCACCATTAATTTTCGGTGACGTTTCTTGGGACGGTCCAATTACAGTAAAAGAAAGTGTGTATGCACAATCATTAACAAATCGTATTGTAAAAGGAATGTTAACAGGACCAGTAACAATTTTAAACTGGTCATTTGTACACGATACAACGCCACGTTATGATATTATGAAACAAATTGCTCTAGCATTGCAGAAAGAAATTAATGCATTAGAAGACAATGGAATTAAAATCATTCAAGTTGACGAGCCAGCATTACGTGAAGGTTTACCATTAGATCATGCGAAATGGGATGAATATTTAGACGTATCAGCTTACGCATTCCGCTTAGCAACTGCGACAGCCGAGAACGATACACAAATTCATACGCATATGTGCTATTCGAACTTCGAAGATATTTTTGATTGCATTGACGCACTTGATGCAGATGTTATTTCAATCGAAACATCCCGAAGTCACGGAGAGTTAGTCTCTACATTTGAGGATAACACGTACACAAAAGAAATTGGCTTAGGAGTATATGATATTCATAGTCCAAGAATTCCTGCAGTCGATGAAGTTAAACAAAATATCGACCGTGCACTACAAACAATTTCACCAAAACAATTCTGGGTGAATCCTGACTGCGGACTGAAAACACGTAAAGAAGACGAAACAATCGACGCATTAAAAGTAATGGTCGAGGCAGCAAAAGCAACACGTGAAGAACTGCTAGTTAATGAAACAAAATAAAGTTGTGAGAGAAAAAACGCCGCGATGCCATTCGCGGCGTTTTTTTCTGCGGGAGAGCAAAATTCAAAGCGGGAGAGCAAAATTCAAAGCGGGAGAGCAAAATTCAAAGCGGGAGAGCAAAATTCAAAGCGGGAGAGCAAAATTCAAAGCGGGAGAGCAAAATT
>JAPFDT010000014.1 GCA_026169815.1 Pseudogracilibacillus sp. | reverse complement strand
GAGAGCAAAATCTTAAGCGGGAGAGCAAAATCTTAAGCGGGAGAGCAAAATCTTAAGCGGGAGAGCAAAATCTTAAGCGGGAGAGCAAAATCTTAAGCGGGAGAGCAAAATCTTAAGCGGGAGAGCAAAACCTGTTTCAATACTTCCTGGTGCGATTGCATTACAGCGAATGTTTTCTGATCCATATTGTGAAGCGACGTTTTTTGTCATACCAACAACTGCGTGTTTCACCGCTGTGTAGGCTAAGCCACCACGGCCTCCTGTTAATCCTGTAATAGAAGACATGTTCACAATTGTTCCACCACCATTTTCTTGGAAATGTGGAATAATTTTACGCATACCATACATCACACCACTTAAGTTAATATCCAGGACGCGATTCCACGTATTATCTTCTACATTAGCCGCCGCTTGCATGTTGTCGCCAACGCCTGCGTTATTAACGAGAATATCAACACGTCCATATTTTTCAATCGATTCATTGATCATTTTTTCTACTTGTTCATTATCTGCAACATTCACTTGGACACCATATGCTTCATGCCCTGCTTCAGTTAGTTCTTTTACCGTTTCGTTCATCGCCTCTTCCGCAAAATCTGCTATGACGACTTTCGCGCCTTCCTTTGCATATGTGCGGGCAATTTCTTTACCAATTCCTGCTCCACTACCTGTTATAATAGCTACTTTTTCATATAATCTACCCATTTGCATCTTCTCCTTCTTGTTTCATTTTATTTATTCCAAGTCTTATTTCAATGACGAGAAACCAAATTTCAAGAAAAAATAAGTGTAAAAGATTCATCTTGTAGCATCCTTACCACTATGTTATCACTTTTTTACTCATAACCTTTTTCCTTTTTTTAATTTCACACAATTGTCATCCTTATTTTTCTACTAATTTATAATGAAACATAATCGAGAGTTTGTCTTTTTTATAAGAGTAGTTATAATAAAAGTAACAACTAATAAGGATGTGGACCATTATGAAACAAACAATAATTAGTGTTTTCTTAATGTGTAGCATCTTAGTTATCGGATGTAGCTCAGACCAACCAGTAACGGAAAATCAAGCGAAGCAACTTGTTGTCGATGAACACGACCGCTCTGGAGGAACTGTTGACATTGTTTCTATTTCAACTGAAGAAGATAAATATATTATCGCTTGGGAGATTGACCCTATTTCAGAAGGAAAAGATAGTGTAGATAAAGAAACAGGGCAACTAAAAATGATTGAATCATCTCACGGCACATGTCAGTGGCGCTAAGCAAAGTAGCCACTCAAGCATGGTACGTTTTAAAATGATATAATAACACAAGACAATCTTAGAAAAAATAATACATTTATTTCCGGATGAGGTGGTGTTAACAAATGAATGTTAAAAATTTAATCCGTTTAATTATCGGTATTATTGTTGTCTTTTTTCTAATTAGTTATTTTGCAGAAAAAGTAGACTGGTTTTTATTAATTGCTATGCTAGTCGGTGGAATTATTGGATTAGGACTCGTTGGATTTGTGCAAAAGAGAGATGAGAAAAACATTGAAAATGAAGATTGAAAAACTCCCTCGCTACTTTTTTTAATGTAGTGAAGGAGTTTTCCTCTTTACAAGCCAATATCTGCTTTTACTTCGCGAATTTGTTCTGTATGACGTACTTCATGGTAACCAACAAATGGAATCCATTGCTCTAAGCTCATTAAACCAAAAGCAGGATGTGGAAGTGCCTTTTTGATTAAAGTTTCTGCACTATGCTCTTGGGCAAAATCTGCTAATTGTTTATGTGATGTCACAAGTTTATCTTTTATTGTTTCGATCGATAATGCTTCATCACTTGGTAGGAGTTCATCAGGTGCATCTACTTTAATTTCACGATTCACTGTCGCTTCAATACGGCGTTTTTTTGCCTCTTGTACTTCACCTGTTTCAAGCGCATGTTGTAACAAGTTAACGACCATGTTTTCCATTAAATATAGATGTTCTAACACTTGATTAATCGACCAACCACCATCCTGAGGGCGCTCATTTGCCTTTTCGTCAGTGATACCTTTTACCTCTGCTAATAACGCTGCACGTGCTTCTTCGTTTACTGTGAATTCGATAATTTGTCACTCCCTTTTTGAATATAACGCATACCTCTAAAAATACCTTGAACTTCTCCGTCTGCGTTCGTTAAAAACGTTACTTTTTTTCCATCTGGTAATAAAAATTGATCATTACCAATTGGTTTCACGTGTGAAATAACATTATTTTGTAAACGTAATTGCAAACCACCTTCTTTAATCGTCACATCAACAGATTGGCGCTCATTCGTTTCATAAAAGCCAACAAAACGGGCTAATTGTTTTTCCGTTAACGAAATAATTTCAGGTGTTGCTAACTTTACTTTATCATCTACTTGTTTCCATGCGTCAAATACTTGAACTGCGATATTTTCAGCAGCTACTTCTGCAATGTTCGTTAAGACGACGACGGTTATTTCCTCTGCAGCTAACATATAAGAAGAAATTCCTTTTACACCGCCACCATGACCAACGAGTTCTTCGCCTTGGTATGTACCGATAACTAAACCATAACCATATTGTACCCCATTTGGTGTTGTCGCTTGTGGTGTTTTCATTGTTTTAACCGCTTCAGCTGAAATGAGACGAGTGCCATTTACTTCACCATTTGCTCGATAGAGTTCAATATATTTTTGTACATCTTTTGCCGATGCTTTTAAAGCACCTGCACCGTATATTTTGCCACTTTTCCACCAAGTTGGAGAGTGAAATGGCTTTTTCGGGTGTTCCTTTGTAAATGCATAAATTTCTGTTACTTCCGCTTCACTTAGTAGGTCATTAAATGTGTACATCGTTTCCGTCATACCTAGAACTTGGAAAATATGCTCATGCGTAAACTCGGCAAATGTTTGACCACTTGCTCGCTCGACAACTTCTTGTAATAAGGCATAACTTTCATTCGAATAATTAAAAATTTCTCCCGGTTTTGCGATAAAAGGAGCATTTTCTTCCATCATTGCTTCAATTAAATCTCGGACTGTTTCTACATATCCATTGCCGTTAAATTCACCTAATAAATATGTGCCATCTGGATCCTTCTCAACACTTTCGCGACGTGCTAAATGAAATGAATTCATTCCAGAGAACCCCGCTGTATGGGTTAATAAATGGTGAATTGTAATATTTTGTTTATAAAATTCATTCCATTGTTTCAATTCTGGTATCCATTTTACGACACGATCTGTAACATCAATTTTATCTTTATCTTGGAGCATCATTATCGAAAGTGCAACGACCGATTTGGTAAGCGATGCTAAACCAAAAATTGTATCACTTGTAACAGGTAATTTATTTGCTACATCACGAAAACCAGCGTATTTTTCATACATAATGTTTCCTTTATGTGCCGCCACGACAGCAAGACCTGGAATGTTTGCTTCTTGATACATTTGTTCAATCTTGCTATCTAACTTTTCTTTGTCTATCATACGAGTATTTCTCCTAAAAATGTTTGTAATCGCTCACTTTGTGGATTTTGGAACAATTCGTTTGGATCGCCTTCTTCAACAATATATCCACCATCAATAAATATAACGCGATCACCTACTTCACGAGCAAAATTCATTTCATGAGTCACAACGACCATCGTCATTCCATCTTTTGCTAAATCTTTCATAACATTTAACACTTCACCAACAAGTTCTGGATCAAGTGCTGATGTTGGCTCATCAAATAACATTACTTTTGGATCCATCGCTAACGCACGACAAATCGCAACACGTTGTTTTTGACCACCAGATAAACTCCCAGGGTACATATGCGCTTTATCAACCAGCCCAACTTTTTCAAGCAGTTCCATTCCTTTTTTCTCCGCTTCTTCTTTGGGCATTTTTTTCACTTTCAATGGTCCTAATATAATATTTTGTAACGCTGTTTTATGTGGGAATAAATTAAAATGTTGAAACACCATTCCGACTTGGGAGCGAATTTTTGGAACATTTGTCTTTTTCGCCGTTATTTCTTGACCATCAATTGTAATCGTCCCGTCTGTTACATCTTCTAATAAATTCATACAACGTAAAAATGTACTTTTCCCTGAACCTGAAGGCCCGATTATACAAACTACTTCTTTTTCATTAACTTTATTCGAAATTCCTTTTAACACTTCATTGTCGCCAAAATATTTATGTAAATTATTGATTTCTATCATTATACATCAAGCCTCTTCTCTAAACGACGTAAAATTATACTAGACGGAATCGTAATGGCTAAATAAAATAACCCGACCATAAAATATGGCTCAAAATACGATGCTGACGCTGCCGTATAAGCTTTACCTTGATAAACAAGCTCGACAACTGCTATTGCGGAAAACAACGACGTATCTTTTAAACTAATAATAAATTGGTTCCCTAAAGGTGGAATCATACGGCGAAATGCTTGCGGCCAAATAATATGCCACATCGTTTGATTTTTGGTTAAGCCGATAGAATCTCCTGCTTCGAATTGTCCTTTATCGATCGATTCTACACCACCACGAACGATTTCTGCAATATACGCTCCAGCGTTAATTGCAATTGCAATAACAGAAGCAGTAATTTTATCTAAGTTTAAATCTAGTAAATCTGGTAATGCGAAGTAAATAAATAGAATTTGTACTAATATTGGTGTACCTCGAATAATCTCTACATACACCGTACTAATTGCATAAATAATTTTACTATTCGATATTCTACCTAACCCTGCAAAAGCACCGATGACAAACCCAATCGCTACCCCAAGAAATGTAATTATTAATGTGTATTTCATCCCTTCTAGTAAATACGGGATAACTTTAATCATATGATACAAAAATGGTAACTTTTCTACTAATGCATCCATGCTTTTTCACCACTCATTCTTTATGTCATTCTATTATTTAATTAAATAAGAAAATCGTTGAAGCGGCTTTGCTTTTGTTGGTATTGCCAAAGCCCCCAACACCATTTGGTAGAGCATTTAAGCATTGACTCACCAAAAGTCTCGCCATCTCAACGATTTTTCTTTTTCATATTCATTGTTTGTTGCTTCGGTTATATCGTGCGAAGGCTTCATTCATGTTGTTTATTTAATTCATTAGTTACCTTCTGGACGTTCACCAAACCATTCTTCATAAATATCATCAAATGTACCATTATCTTTAATCGTCGTTAACGCTTCATCAAACTCATCACGGTGTTCTGATCCCTTTGGAAATGCAATTCCATAATCTTCACCTGTTAACTTATCACCAACGGTAACAATTTCACCATCTGCATCCTTTTCAGAGTAGTATTGTACGTTAGGTAAGTCATATAATACTGCGTCAGCACGTCCTGCTAATACGTTTTGATATGCTTCAATAATAGCAGGGAATGCTTCAATATCTGCATCTGTTTCATCTTCTAAATATTGTTGACTCGTAGAACCTGTACGAGTTGCGACTGTCTTACCGTCAACATCATCAATGGACTCAATGTCATCTGTACCGTCTTTAACCGCTAAAATTAAGCCCGCTTCGTAATATGGTTGCGTGAAGTCGATTTCTTCTTTTCTTTCTTCAGTAATCGTCATTCCAGCAATTCCGATATCAAAACGACCTGAACCAATTCCAGCTACAATTCCATCAAACTCTAATGTTTCAAATTCAATTTCATAACCAGCCTCATCAGCTAAAGCTGTAATTAAATCGATATCGAATCCAACTAAATCACCTGATTCTTCATCGATAAATTCAAATGGAACGTAACCATTATCTGTTGCAACTGTTAATACTTCTTTATCATCACTTTCTGTTGCATCGCCGTCATCTGCAGTATCATCATCTGATCCTCCACACGCAGCTAGTACACCAATGACTAAACTGAAAAATAATGCCATCAGAAATTTACGTTTCATACTTAGTCCCCCCTAGTTAGTTTTTTGTATTGTTTTTAATTATAACATAAATAAAAATTGATAAAAGAGTTTTTTCAGAAATTTCAAGGAAATAGTGGATTACTTGCGAGATTTTTAATAGAGTTTATGATTATAGCTTGCTAAAAAAGCTTGATTGTTTATGAGTTTATGAGCCGTTATTTAGATTTATGAACTGAAATTGAATGTTATGAGCTAAAGTACCATCTTATGAGCTTGTAATATTTTTACAATACTTTTCCTAAAAATGCTTTTGTTCGTTCGTTTTTTGGTTTGCTAAAGATTTGTTCTGGTGAGCCCTCTTCGGCGATGACACCATTGTCGATAAATATTACTCTGTCCGCTACTTCGCGAGCAAATCCCATCTCATGTGTTACCACAACCATTGTCATACCTTCGAAAGCTAGTTGTTTCATGACATCTAGCACTTCTTTGACCATTTCAGGATCGAGTGCAGAGGTTGGTTCATCGAATAACATAATTTTAGGTTTCATCGCTAATGCACGTGCAATAGCTACTCGTTGCATTTGTCCACCTGAAAGTTGTTCTGGATACGCTTTTGCTTTATCACTTAATCCTACTTTCTCTAATAGTTCATAAGCTAACTGCTCTGCTGCTTGTGATGTCATTTGGCGAATTTTTCTTGGAGCGATCGTAATATTGTCTAAAACGTTCATATGAGGAAATAAATTAAACTGTTGAAATACCATTCCTACATCAGCACGGATTTTATTAATATCTGAAGTAGGTGCAGTTATGTCTGTGCCCTCAATATAAACTGCACCAGCTGTCACTTTTTCTAATAAATTAATACAGCGTAAAAAGGTACTTTTTCCAGAACCACTTGCGCCAATAATACAAATTACTTCTTGTGGCTTCACTTCATAATCAATACCTTTTAACACTTCTAAACTACCGAATGATTTGTGTAATCCTTGTATTTTAATCATGTACTCACCTTCCTTTATACACCATGTTTCCTCATGAAAAATCGTCGACGTTTTGCTGGAATATAACTCGTACTGTAACGATTTTCAACATAAGCAATAACTTTCGTACAAACCCATGTCAAGATTAAGTATAAGAGTGCTGCGAATAAGTATGGTTCCCAAAACCTAAAATAAGCACCTGCCGTTACTTTTGCTGCATACAATATGTCTGTTGCTGCAATAACAGTAACGAGCGATGAATCTTTTAATAGTGCAATTAGTTCGTTTCCAAGTGGTGGTACCATACGTCGAAATGCTTGTGGTAAAATAATTTGACGCATTGCTACACCATGAGGCATTCCTAGTGAGCGAGCGGCTTCCATTTGTCCTTTATCCAATGATTGAATCCCCGCTCTAAAGATTTCAGCAATATATGCGGCTGAGTTTAACATTAATGCAATAGAACCCGATACGAAAAAGCCTAACGAGTGACCAAATAAAGTTGGAATGAGTGCCGTATGTATAAGTAATATTTGCACTAACAATGGCGTCCCTCGAAAAAAGTCAACATACCATTTAGCTGGATAATAAATCCACTTTCGTTCCGACATTTTTCCAAGTCCAAATAGTAAGCCTAAAATAATTCCACACGTATAACCAACTGCTGTTAACGCAATCGTCACTAATAATCCACGAAAATATAACTCACGATAATTCCAAATAATATCAAAACGAATAAAATCAAAGTATTCTAAGATAGCGATTGTCCTCACCCCATTCTAGTCTAACGTTCGCTCTCTTTTGATAGAAAATCTGCCCATTATCGTAATGGACAGATTTCATCTTAATTATTCCACAACAAATCCAGTAATTTCTTCTAATTTTCCATTTTCTTTAACTTTTTCAATTCCTTCATTTAATAATTCACGTAGTTCATCATTACCTTTTTTCACCATTAATCCGTAATATTCCTTTTCAAATTCATCATCTTCAATCGTTTCTACTTTTGCATCTGGATTATTTTTAATATATTCATTAACTGTCGAGTTATCTCCAACTGACGCATCTGCGTTACCATTTAACATTTCTGTAATCGCAAGTGGCATTGTTTCAGGAGCTACTATGTCTGAGCTCGTCTCCCCGAGTAAATCTTGTACCACTTTGTGCCCTGTTGTATTTATTTGCGCGGATACCTTTTTTCCTTCTTTCAAATCTGCAAAACTAGTAATATCGCTTCCTTCAGGGACAAGGATCAGTTGATTTGCAACATAATATGGCTCAGTAAAATCATATGATTCCTCACGCTCGTCTGTAATCGTAATAGATGATACAGCAAAATCTACTTCTCCATTATCCACTGCCGGAAATAAAGGTTCCCAACCAACATTTTTATATTCAACTTCAATATCTAACTCTTCTGCTATCGCATCAACAATATCGATATCGATACCTACAATATCCCCTTTATCATCTAAATATTCCATCGGTGCATATGCTGCATCCGTTCCAACAACTAATTTAGTAATTTCTCCCTCGTCATCATTTGCTGTAGTATCATCATCATTTGTAGTACTTTCTTCCCCACCACCACAAGCAAATAACAAAGCACTCAATGAAACTAGTAATAACATCATTACGAAATAACGTAACGTCTTTTTCATAACCATTCCCCCTTTAAAATTTGTGCTACTATTACTTTACTAACAGACTAACATTGTAAGCGTTGTCTTGTTATGTAATTATATTATACGGTAATTTTCAAATGTAAGCAATTTAAATTCTGAAATTTGTGATTATTATTGTAGTTATTCATTACATATATGTATTTTTACCTATTTATTCTCAAATAATGGAAAGAACAGCTACTTTTTTTATGTTACACTAACTTTTATAACATCTATTTTCTTAAGTGATCGGAGTGTCAGAAATGAAATGTTTTTTTAACATCGTACTGTGCTGCATATTTATTGTGCTTCTCGCTGCTTGTTCTAATGAAGAAGCTTTAGATCTAACTTCAACTTATAGTTTTTCCCATGAAGGACAAAAAATTGAGCTCGTTTATTTCTTTGAAGAAATATTGAACTATACTGAGTTAGAGGCAAATCAAACTAATGAAGAAACTTTTACAAAAACAGTACTAGAACCTTTTGAGGAAAAATCTTCTCTTACAACGAATGAGTTAACCGAATTTTTTTCAGAAACGACTAATCTTAATCAGTTAGAAGAAAAGACACATGAACTTATTGATAGGCAAGCAGAGCTGAATGAAACGATTGAAAAAACAATGATAGAAGCAATTGATTTATTGCCAGGTGGGAATACGTCTTTTTATATTATTCCAGTTAATCCTGATGATTGGTTTACAATTAATAATATGAAAGGAATCTCTGGAGCAGCATTTTTCGATAATAAAGTTCTACTAATCATAGATCCTGCAGCGGATGAAGAAATGATACAACATACAGTTGCTCATGAATACAATCATACCGTTCATATGGCACAGAATGGTAGTTCTAGTATGGCAACAGTATTAGATGGTGTGATTACAAAAGGTAAAGCAGATGTTTTTGCGAGTAGTTTATATCCTAATACACAAGTGCCTTGGTTAGAACCTTTAACAGACGATGAAGAAACAGCTACATTAGAAAAATTAACTGACACGTTTGATTCGACCTTATTTGTTGAATATGATGACTTTTTATTTGGAAATATTTCTGCTAACATTCCGCAGTGGGCAAATTATAAAATTGGCTATCAAATAGTAGAAAACTTTCTTGACCTCAACCCTAATGTCCCTGTATTGGAATGGACAACAATGGATGCAGACGAATTAGTGAAGCAAACAGATTACCGTTACATACTAGAATAATTTTTTTCAATAGGTGACACTCAGATTTGAACAATCTGGGTGTTTTTATATGCAGTTACTCGACTTATTTATTCAAAATCCTCTTACGTAATTCAGTTATCCTTTTTGTTGTATTGGCTGTTTTTTCCTCGTTGATAGCGGTGATTTTATAAGTATCCTCATCAACTTCAACATCTACCCATATTCCTTCTTCACTATCTGGCGGTAACGATTCTTTTGGGACAATAATTTCTTCATGACGAGTTTCTAATAAAATAACTGCTAATTGTTCTACTCTATCAACATATCCTGGCACAATAATCGGAGCATTAATTGTTGAAGATTGTAAGCTGAGGAAGCACAAACAAATGATAACGAAGCGATAATGATTTTTGTTTATTTTTTTCAAATACATATCCCTCCTTGGATTACTTGTACCACATTTATTTTAAAATTGCATATGTCCAAAAAAGAGAATTGCTAGGTATTTTGTGGATCGATTTTACTTTTTTACTAGGGGAAATTTTAAAATTGGCTTACAATATAGAGTGAAAATGAATTTTTTAACAAATTAGATTGGAGATACATATGAAGAAATTATTTACCTTGCTCATGATTGCATTTATATTTACAGTCGGATGTGCAGATGAGAAGGTTACACAACAAGAAAAACCTGAAACGGTTGAAACAGAAGAGGTAGAAGATTCATCTGACAAAGAAAAAGAGAAAAAAGCGGAACAGGAAGAACCTGCGAAGAAAGAAAAGGCGGAAAAGAAAAAACAAACGAAACTTGATAATTTAAACGTACATTATATCGATGCAGGTCAAGGTGATGCAGCATTACTTGAATTTACAGAAGGTGATGATAGTTATGCGATTTTATATGATGCAGGTGATTGGCAGGGAAATGAAGTTGTACCATATTTACACAATGAAGGAATCGACTATCTTGATATTGTCATTATTAGTCACCCTCACGCAGATCATATCGGACAATTAGAAGATGTTTTAGCAAATATTGAGGTTGGCGAAGTATGGATGACGGGAAACACTGCAAACTCTGCTGTTTATGAACGAGCGACAGAAGCAATTTTAGCAAGTGATGCTAATTACGATGAACCAGAAGCTGGAGATGTATTTGATGTTGGAGCACTTACATTAAATATTTTACACCCGAAATCATTAACAGGTCGATTAAATGAAGATTCCTTATCCGTTCATTTTGCTTATGGTGATGTCGCATTTTTATTTACTGGAGATGCTTATACAGACCAAGAAGAACAAATGATAGCTAGCGGGGCAAATGTGGAAGCTGATTTTTTACAACTTGGCCACCACGGCTCGAAAACGTCTACAGGACAAGCATTTATTGATGCAGTTAATCCTGAATATGCGATTTACAGTGCAGGAGAAGGAAATTCATACGGCCACCCTCATCAAGAAGTGCTCGATCGGCTAGATGCAAAAAATGTGACCACATACGGTACTGATGTGCATGGAAATATTGTTGTAACGACAGATGGTATTGAATCGACTATTGAAACAAATCAAAATGGGGACATTTCAGCTGGAACTGGCGGTAAAGAAAAGAAAAGTACCTCGTCAACTGAAAAATCCCCAAAACCTAAAGAAGAAAAAACACCTAGTGGAGATTGTGTCGATATTAACACAGCATCTGAAAGTGAATTACAACAAATCATTCATATCGGAGAAGCCCGTGCTGCTGATGTAATTAATTTACGTCCGTTTGATAAAGTAGAAGATTTGGACCGAGTGAACGGGATTGGATCAGCACGCTTAGATGATATTTTAGCAGAAAATAAAGCATGTGTAGGAGGAGATTAAATGCGTGGCGTAATCGATAGAATAGAAGATGGTATCGCTGTTATTTTAATAGACGAGAAACAAAGGGAATGGTCTGTTGCAGAGATTGAATTACCTGAAGGTAGTGTGGAAGGTACCGTAGTACAGTTAGAAGAAAAAGATGGAGCATTTAAAATTATTAGTATTGACCAAGAGGCAACAGCCGCAGCAACAAAAAAAGCACAAATGCTACAGAAAAAATTACAAGCGAAAAAGAAACACAGTAAATTTAAACGAAACTAATAGAGGATATAATATGTGATCGCGCGGGTTTGCTGCCTTCTCGCTCGGTTAAGAGTTCGCTCGCGCGGATTTGCTGCCTTCTCGCTCGGTTAAGAGCTCGTTCGCGCGGAATTACTGCTTTCTCGCTCGGTTTAAAGCTCACTCGCGCGGATTTACTGCTTTCTCGCTCGGTTTAGAAGTCAAGTCCTAAATGTTGTGTAAATTAATAATACAAGTGTTCTCCACTTTATATGATTATTGATTGAATTTTATTTATTCGGGAGGGATATCCCTCCCGAATAAATAAAATTTCACATCTAAATTGACGTCTTTTCTCTT